>JAKCDU010000007.1 GCA_021838445.1 Actinomycetes bacterium
TGCGGCCGCGGGTTGCGGCCGCCGCCGGCGGCCGCGGGTTGGCCCGCGAACGGTTCTGAATCTACGAACGGTTCTGAATCTACGAACGGTTGTGAATCTACGGTCCCAATCCCGTCGCCAATAGACAATCGTTCGTAGATTCACTCTCGATCCCACGAGCCCCTCCCGCCGGCCCCTCGCGAGCCAGCCCCTCGCGAGCCGGCCCCTACCGGCCCCCTCCCGCCGGCGGCGGGCCGCCCCCGAGTCCCGCCTGGTCCTAGGATTCGGCCATGCCACGAATTGCATTCCCCGAAAAGGGGCTCGGCGAGCACGCCGACTGGATGCTCGCCCGACCGGAGATGGCTATGGCCATGGGTGGCCTCTCGAGCGCCGTCTACGGCACCTCCACGCTGGGCAAGCGCGAGCGCGAAGCCGCCCGCTACACCATCGCTCTCATCAACGACTGCAAGGTTTGCCGGGAGACCCGAGCCAAGGATGCCACCGAGGCCCACATCGACGAGGGCTTCTACGCCGAGATACCGGTGTGGCGCACCAGTGCGGACCTGTCCGATCGCGAGCGCCTGGCCGCCGAGTTCGCCCAGATGTTCGCTACCGACCACCTCGGCATGGACGACGATTTCTGGTCCCGCCTGCGGAGCGCCTACAGCGACGACGAGATCGCCGATCTGACCATGTCCTGCGGTGCCTGGTTGGGAATGGGACGGGCACTGGCCGTCATCGGGGTGCGCGCCCCGGACGAGCGCCTGCTCGTCTGACCGAGCGGTTTCGGCGATGAAAGAACTGGTCTACCACCGCTTCTTGCTGCCGGTGGTCGAGCGTCTCCCGGGCAAGACCGCGCTGCGGGACGGCGACTTCTCGGTCACCTACGAGCAGCATCTGGACCGGGTTCTCCGCCTCGGCGACGCGATCCGCGCCGCCGGCGTGGGTCCCGGCGAACGATTCGCGGTGATGGCCCTGAACGGCCACGAGTTTCTCGAGCTGTACCACGCCAGCCTCCTCACCGGCACGGTGATGAACCCTCTCAATCTGCGTCTGGCACCCAAGGAGCTGGAGTTCATCCTGAGGGACTCCGGGTGCCGCCTCTGCTTCGCCGACGGGTTCTTCGGTGCGGCGATCGATCAGGTGCGCCACGACGCCGGCTTGGAGCAGGTCGTGCTGCTCGGAGCGGGTGACGTCCCCCATGACGCCATCTACGAGGAGCTCCTCTCCTCGGGCGAGGCGCGTATGCCACCCGAGCCCGACGAGGACGCGGCCGGAATCCTCATGTACACCGGTGGCACGACGGGACTTCCCAAAGGCGTAGTTCTCGATCAGCGGGCGTTGATGATCGACGTCTACAAGGTGTCGACCCGTTGGGTGCTGCGGGAAGACTACGTGTACCTGCACCAGACCCCGATGTTCCATGCCGCCTCGCTGGGCGGAGTGCTGGCCGTGCCGGCGGCCGGGGGAACCTCGACGACGATCCCCCTGTTCAGCCCCGAAGGGGCGATCGACGCCATCGAGCGCTTCGAGGTGACCATGACGGTGATGGTCCCCACGATGGTGGCCATGATGCTGGACCATCCGGCCTTCGACCGCGAGCGCCTGCGCTCGCTTCGCATCCTGACCTACGGGGCCTCGCCGATGCCGCCGGTGCTGCTCGAGCGGGCACTCGCGGCCCTGCCGGGGGTCGATTTCTACCAGGGCTACGGGATGACCGAGAACTGCGGATTGCTCACCTGCCTCGGTCCGGACGAGCACCGGCGCGGCGGGGACATCCTGCGCTCGGCCGGGCAGCCCATGCCCGGCACTGTGGTCTGCATCAAAGACGAGGACGGCCGGATCCTCGCCCGGGGAGAGACGGGCGAGGTGTGCGCTCGGGCCGGCAACTACATGAGGGAGTACTGGAACCGGCCGGAGGAGACCGCAGAAGCCTTCCGCGACGGCTGGTACCACACCGGCGACGCCGGGTACATGGATTCCGACGGCTACGTCTACCTGGTGGACCGGGTCAAGGACATGATCGTCACCGGCGGGGAGAACGTGTACTCAGCCGAGGTCGAGAACGCCATTTCCAGCCACCCCGCGGTAGCTCAGGTCGCGGTCATAGGTATCCCATCGGACCAGTGGGGTGAGGCCGTGCATGCCGTGGTGGTCCGCCAGCCGGGCGCCACCGTGACCGAGGAGGAGCTCAAGGCGTGGGCCCGGGACCGTATCGCCGGATACAAGGTTCCGAAGAGCATCGACTTCCGAGACGAGCCCCTGCCCCTGTCAGGGGCCATGAAGATACTGAAACGGGAGCTCCGGGCCCCCTTCTGGCAGGGCAGGGACATCGACGTCCAGTAGTCCTGAGCGGCCCGCGGCGGGGCGGCCCCTTCCGAGCTCCGGATGACCCCGTCTCCCGATCCGCGCCCGTCCCGCCGGTCAGGCCTCGACGACGGTCAGTTCGTGGCTGACGTGGTTGAGGGACATCGGCCCCTCGGCGGCGGCGATCACGATGTCTTCGATGCGGGCCCCGAACCGGCCGGAGAGGTAGATCCCCGGTTCCACCGAGAAGGCGTGGCCGGCCACCAACTGGACCTGATTGCCGTCGACGATGTACGGGTCCTCGTGCTCCTCGATACCTATGCCATGCCCGGTCCGGTGGATGAACGACTCGCCGAATCCGGCGTCGGTGATGACCCGCCGGGCCGCCTCGTCCACCTGCTCGCACGTCGCCCCCACCACGGCCCCGGCCACTCCCTCGGCCTGGGCTTCCTGGAGGACCAGGTAGAGGTTGCGCTGCTCGACGCTCGGCTCGCCGGTCCAGACGGTACGGGTGATGTCGGAGCAGTAGTGGTCCATGGTTCCCCCGAAGTCGCAAACCACGGGCTCACCGGGCTGGATGGTCCGGCTTCCGGGCTCGTGGTGGGGGCTGGCCGAGTTCGGTCCGCTGCCCACGATGGCGAAGTTGACCTTCTGATGGCCCTCAGCGAGGAGTCGCCGTCCGATGTCCAGCGAGACGTCCCGTTCCCGCCGGCCCACCAGCGGTATGTCGCCGGCCAGCAACTGAGCCGCGACCCGGTCCGCCGCGGCGGAGGCTGCGACCAGCGCCTCGATCTCGTCGGCGTCCTTCACCGCCCGCAGCGGACCCGTGACCTGGGAGGCCGGCCGCCAGTAGGCCGCCGGCATGGTCGACTGCAACTGCAGCACGAAGGTGGCCCAGGTCCGGTCCGATACGGCAACCTCCTCGGTGGCACCGCCGAGACCGGCCAGGGCGGCGACGATCTGGACGGGGTCGTCACCTTCGGACCAGGGCCGCATGCCGAAGACGTCGTCGTCTTCCTCGACCCGGGGGGCCTCCAGGCGGGGCACCACCAAGGTGGCCGATCCCCCTCTTGGGACCACGAGCATGGTGAGCCGCTCGAGGGGCATCGCCTCGTAGCCGGTCAGCCAGGGCAGGTCGGCCCCGAGGGACAAGAGCAGGACGTCCACGCCCAGCTCGTCCATCCGGGACTGCACCCGTGCCAGACGGTCGGCCCTTACCGATGTCATCGGGTGAGGAGGGGCTGCGAGGACTCGGCGGCCTGACGGGCGTGGTAGCTGGAGCGGGTCAGTGGCGAGGACTCGACATGGGCGATGCCCATCTCCTCACCTATGACCTTCAGGCGGTCGAACTCCTCGGGGGTCCACCACCGGGCCACCGCCAGATGGTTCATGGTGGGCCTCAGGTACTGGCCGACGGTGACGATGCTCACCCCTACCCCGTGCAGGTCGGCGAGAGCCGACACGACCTCGTCGAAGGTCTCGCCCATGCCCACGACCAGACCCGACTTGGTGGTGAGCCCGGCCTGGCGGGCCCGGGCCAGCACGGCCAGGCTCCGGGAATACGAGGCCGAGGGTCGCACCGCTCGCTGGAGGCGGGCCACCGTCTCGAGGTTGTGGTTGAGGATCTCGGGCCGGGTGGCGAAGATGGCCTCGAGCGCGCTGGGGTCGCCCTTGCAGTCGGATATGAGCAGCTCGACGGCCGTTCCAGGCGACCTCCGGCGAATCGCCTCGACGGTGCGCACGAAGCCCGATGCCCCACCGTCGGGTAGATCGTCGCGGGCCACGCAGGTGATGACGGCGTGGCCGAGCCCGAGCCGCGCCACCGCCTCGGCCACCCGGTCAGGCTCCCCGGGGTCGAGGGGGAGGGGCTTTCGGGTATCGACCAGGCAGAACCCACAGGCCCGGGTGCAGCGGTCACCGTTGATCATGAACGTGGCCGTGCCGTCGGCCCAACACTCGTAGATGTTGGGGCAGCCCGCCTCCTGGCACACCGTGACCAGGGACAGGTCCTTCACCACGTGCTCCAGCTGCCGGTACTCGGCACCGAGGCGGGCCGGGGCCCGCAGCCATTCCGGTTTGCGCTCCCGGATGTCCAGCCCGGCCTCCGGTTCGACACCGGCCTGGGCCAGACGCCGGTCCATCATCCGTACCGGGGTTCCCCCCGGACCTTCGCCCCGGGTGAAGGGCGCGAGGTCAGCATCCGCCACCTTCCACGCCATATCCTGGCGGTCCACGGTCTCGTAGCCCCACAGCTCGGCGGCTCGATGGACGACGGCATCGACCACCTGGCGGAGGCTCACGACCACGCCCTCCGCGGCGAGGGACGTGACCGGCTTATCGGCGATGCCGCACGGCACTATGTGGCCGAACATGGCCATGTCCGGGTCGACGTTCAGGGCGAAGCCGTGCATCGATCGACCTTTGGAGACCCGCACCCCGATGGCGCATATCTTCCGGGGGTTGGGACCGTCGGGGTCGACCCACACGCCGGGGTAGCCGTCCAGGCGACCCGCCCCGGGGAGACCGACCTCCGCGAGGGCGTCGATGACGAGCTGCTCGATGCGATGCACATGGCAGGGCATCGACCCGGGGCCGGTCGGGACGCCCATGATCGGATAGCCGACCAGCTGGCCGGGACCGTGGTAGGTGACGTCGCCGCCCCGGTTGCTCACCTCCAGCTCGGCCCCCACCTCGGCGGGGTCCACGAGGATGTGCTCGCTCCGGGCTCGCACTCCAAGGGTGTAGACGTGGCGATGCTCGAGCAGCAACAGCCAGTCGTCGCGTCCGTCAGCCCATAAGCCCTTCTGGAGGGCCAGCGCGTCGCGATAGCGGACCCGACCCAGCCAGCGCACCCGGAGTGGGCCGCCGGAGGCGGCGGGATCGGAGGCCGGGCAGGTATCGCTCACAGCTCGGCGGACCAGTCCCTGGTCTCGACGATGTCCTTCACGGCCCGCACGAAGGCGGCCGCGTAGGCGCCGTCAAAAGCCCTGTGATCCCACGACAGGACCAGGTTCCCCACTGGGTGTACGGCGATGGCGTCGGTGCCGTCGGGCAGTTCGACCACGACGGGGCGCTTCTTGACCCCGTCGGTGGAAAGGATGGCCACCTGGGGCTGGTTGATCAGCGGCACGGTCATCAACGTCCCGAATGGGCCGGCGTTGGTGATGGTGAAAGTGCCACCGGAGATGTCGTCCATGGTCAACCGCTTGGCACGGGCCTTGGCCGCCAGCGACGAGATCTCACGGGCTATGACCCTCAGGCGCTTCCCGTCCGCCTCGTGGATGACCGGGACCAGCAGGCCCTCGAAGTCGAGGTCGACGGCTACCCCGACGTTGATGTCGTGGTGGACGATCAGGGCGTCGTCACCGACCGAGCTGTTGACGTGGGGGAAGGCCCCCATGGCGTCGACCACCGCTCTGGTGATGAAGGGCAGGTAGGTGAGGGAGAAGCCCTCGGCCTCCTTGAAGGAGTTCTTCACCCGGGACCGGACTCGGTCCACACCGGAATAGTCGACCTCGACGGCCACCATGGTGTGCGCCGACGTGTGCTTCGAGCGGATCATGTGCTCGGCCGTGCGGCGCCGGATGTTCGTGAAGGGCACCACCTCGTCGCGCTCGCCGGCGGTGGCCGGGGGGAAGGCGACAACGGCCGGGGCGGCAGGCCCGGCCGGCGCAGCCGGCGCCGGTCGGGGGGCCGAGGCGGGCGGAACCGCCTCGAGGGCGCCCGACGGCGCCCCGCCACCGTTGCGGGAATCGATCACCGCCAGCACGTCCGAGCGGGTCACCCGGCCTCCGGCCCCGGTACCCCGGATGGTGGCCGGATCGAGATGGTGCTCGGCGATCAGGCGGCGCACGACCGGTGACAGCACCTGGGCCGGTCCTCCGTCCCCGCTGGGGGCCGCCTCGCCCTCACCGGCAGGTGAAGGCTGGTCCGGCGCCGGCACGGCTCGGCCGGTCGCACCCGGTGCGCCCCCCGCGGACTCGGCGGCGGATTCGGCCGCCGACTCAGCTCGCGCCGCCGGAGCGGGCTCCGCTTCGGGGGCGTCGCCTGGGGTCGGAGCGGCAGAGGCCGCCGCAGCCGCGGGGGCTGCAGGGGCCGGGGCCGCCGGAGCGGTTGGAGCCGCGGCGGCGCCATCGCGGACCGGCGCGGCTGACCCTCCGGCTCCGTCAGCGATGACGGCCAGCTTGGTGCCGACGTCGACGGTCTCTCCCTCGGGGACCAGGATCTCCGAGATGACGCCCGAGACCGGGGACGGGACCTCGGAGTCGACCTTGTCGGTGCTGACCTCGAAGAGGACTTCGTCCTCAGCGATGGACTCGCCCACCTTCTTGGCCCAGCGGGTGATGGTTCCCTCGGTGACGGTCTCCCCCAATTGGGGCATGGTGATCTCAGCCAACGTGCAGGCCTCTTCCGGTCAGGGCGAGAACCGTCTCGCCGAAGGTCTCCGACAATGTGGGGTGGGGCTGGATGAAATGGGCCACCTCGTCCGGGGTGGCTTCCCAGTTGACCGACAGGTAGGCCTGGCCCAGCTGCTCGGTGACCCACGGCCCGACCATGTGCACCCCGAGGATGCGTCCGGCGCGCCCGTCGGGCAGCTTCTCGCAGATGACTTTGACCAGGCCTTCCGGCTCGCCGACGATCAGCGCCCGTCCGTTGCCCCCGTAGGGGTCCTTCTTGGCGATCACCTCGAAGCCGGCGTCCCGGGCGGCCTGCTCGGATAGGCCGGCGAAGGCCACCTCCGGATGGCAGTAGATACACCAAGGCACCTTGGAGTAATCGACCGGGACAACCTGCTCCCCAAGTATCTGATCGATGATCACCACGGCCTCGGCGAAACCGACATGGGCCAGAGCCGGCGTGTTGACCAGGTCGCCGGCGGCGAACACCCCCGGCTCGCCGGTGTGCATGTACTCGTCGACCTCCACGAAGCCCCGCTGGTCCACGACCACGCCGGTGCCCTCCAGACCCAGGTTGTCCGAGAGGGGGCGGCGACCCACCGAGACCACCACGGCCTCCACCGTCACCTGCTCTCCGTCGCCGAAGGCCACGGTCGTGGAACGGCCGTCAGCGGCGGGGGTGTGACCGGTAACGGCCACGCCGGTACGGACGGTGATGTTGCGCTTCTTGAACGAGCGCAGCACCACGTCGGCGACGTCGGAGTCACACCCGGGAAGGATCTTCGGGAGTGCCTCGAGGACGGTGACCTCGCAGTTCAAGTCGGCGAGCATCGACGCGAACTCGCAGCCGATGGCCCCTCCGCCGACGACCACCGCCGACGCGGGGAGGCGATCGAGGCCGAGGACCTCGTCGGAGGTCATCACGATCTGCCCGTCCACGTCGAAGCCGGCAATGGTGCGCGGCACCGAACCCGACGCCAGGATGACGTGACGGCCGACCAGTTCGGTCCCGTCGTCGACGGTGACCACGTGGCCCGCCCCGAGCGAGCCGGTGCCGGCGAAGACGGTGACCTTGCGCTTCTTCAACAGGCCCTGCAACCCCTTCCAGAGCTGGTCCACGACCTTCTGCTTGCGCGCCTGCGACTGGGCGAACTCGACCGTCGGTGCATCGACGGAGACGCCGAACTCCTTGGCTCCCACCACGGTGCGGTAGACCGTGGCCGTCTCCAGGAACTCCTTGGCCGGGATACAGCCCCGGTGGAGGCAGGTCCCCCCCACCTTCTCCTTCTCGACCAGCGCGATACTCAAACCGGCGAGGCCTCCTCTGAGCGCGGCCGCGTAGCCGGCCGGGCCACCCCCGATGATCACGACATCGAACTCCTGCGGCGTCTGAACCACCTCCTATATCCGGATGCAATCTAGGCCCTTGCGACACGGTCGCGGATAGGCTGCTCGGGACAACGCAGGGGAGCTCGCACCATCGGGCTGAGAGGCCGGTACCAGCCGGCGACCCTCACACTTACCGGTTCGGTAACGCGAACCAGGGAGCGTGCTGCACATGCCATCTGACGATCTGGTCATAGCTGGACGACACTTCGGATCCCGCCTGTTCGTCGGGACCGGCAAGTTCCCGTCCAACGGGCACCTGCGCTCCGCCATCGACGCCAGCGGCACCGGGATGGTCACCGTGGCCCTCCGGCGGATCGATCCCTCGGCGGCCGAGGACATCCTCGACGCCATACCGGAGAGCGTTCTGGTCCTCACCAACACGTCGGGAGCCATGGACGCCGGCGAGGCCGTGAGGCTGGCCCGCTTGGCCCGCGCCGCCGGCCTGCCCGACTGGATCAAGCTGGAGATCACCCCGGAGCCCCGCTACCTCCTGCCCGACCCCGTCGAGACCCTCGCTGCAGCTGAGCAGCTCGTCGCTGAGGGTTTCACCGTGCTCCCCTACTGTCCCGCCGATCCGATCCTCTGCAAGCGTCTAGAGGAGGTCGGCTGCGCCACGGTCATGCCGCTCGGGTCGTGGATCGGATCCAACCAGGGCCTGCGCACCCGGGGGGCCTTGGAGATCATCGTCGAGCAGGCTCTGGTACCGGTAGTGGTCGACGCCGGGATCGGCGCTCCCAGTCATGCCGCCGAAGCCATGGAGCTCGGCGCAGGAGCCGTCCTGGTGAACACCGCCATAGGTACCGCCGCCGACCCGGCGGCCATGGCCGCCGCCTTCCGCCTGGCCGTGGAGGCCGGGCGGGGCGGGTATCTGGCCGGCCTACCCGCAGTCGGGCCGGGAGCCTCCGCCTCGTCGCCGCTCACCGGCTTCCTGTCGTGACCAGCGTTCCCGTTGCCCTGGAGTCCCGGCCCGACCGGGTGCCTGAGGGCAGCGCCGCGGCCGACGTCGTGGCCACACCCGTCGCTGAGCTGCGCCGCTTCGTCGACGCCGCCACCGACGCCGATGTCGACCGGGCGCTGCAGCGCGGTCACCGTACTCTGCACGACTTCGCGGCCCTTTTGTCCGCCCCCGCCGCCGTACGCCTCGAGGAACTGGCCCGCACCGCCCAACGGATCACCCGGGCTCGTTTCGGGGCCACGGTGCGCCTGTTCTCGCCTCTGTACCTGTCCAACGAGTGCGTCTCCACCTGCACCTACTGCGGATTCTCGGCCGGGAACGACATCGCCCGGCGCACCCTCACCGTCGACGAGGTGCGACGTGAAGCCGCCGAACTGCACCAACGGGGTTTCCGTCACATCCTGTTGGTGGCCGGCGAGCACGCCCGCATCGTGAGCAAGAGCTATCTGGGCGAGTGCGTGGCCGCCGTCGCTCCGCGGTTCGCTCAGGTGAGCGTCGAGGTCCAGGTGTGGGACGCCGACACCTACCGTCGGCTGGTGGCCGAGGGCTGTGACGGGGTGGTCATCTACCAGGAGGTCTACGACGAGCAGACCTACGCGGAGGTCCACCTGAAGGGCAAGAAGCGCAACTACGCCTGGCGGCTGTCGGCGCCCGACCGGGCCGCCGAAGCCGGGATGCGCCGCCTCGGCGTGGGTGCCCTGCTCGGACTGCACCCGGACTGGCGGTCCGAAGCCATCTCCGTGGCCGCTCATGCTTCGGCGCTGATGAGGCGCTGGTGGCGCTGCGAGGTCTCGGTCGCCCTCCCCCGGCTCCGACCGGCGGCGGGTGGTTACCAGCCCCGCGACCCGCTCGACGACGCCTCGTTCGTGCAGCTCCTGTGCGCCCTGCGCATCGCCCTGCCCGATGTCGGCGTGACCCTCTCCACCCGCGAGCCGGCCCAACTGCGCGACGGCCTGGTACCGCTCGGGATCACCTCCATGTCAGCCGGTTCGCACACCGAGCCCGGCGGCTACGCCGAGGTCAGCGACTCGGAGCCCCAGTTCGAGATATCCGACACCCGCTCGCCCGCCGAGGTGGCGGCCGCCCTGCGGGCCGCGGGACTGGAGCCGGTCTGGAAGGACTGGCAGCGGGTTTAGAGGCGTGCGACCTACTATCTCCACCATGAACAACCCGGCCACTTCCCCCGTACAGGACGACACTGTCCAAACCGCAGACGACGAGCTGGTCGATGAGGACCTCCTGGTGGAGGAGATCTCGATCGACGGCATGTGCGGCGTCTACTGAGCTGACGGGTGTCTTTCGACAGCACGGTCCGCTACAGCCTCGACCCCAAGGTCGCCCTGCGCCCCGAGCCGTTCGGCGCGCTCGCCTACCACTACGGGAGCCGACGGTTGACGTTCCTGCGCACCAAGCTGCTGGCTGACCTGGTGGGCCGCCTGGCCGATTTCGACTCGGTGGACGGCGCGCTGGACGCCCGGGTCCCTCCCGACCAGCACCGCTCCTACCGCGCCGCGCTGGCGCAGCTCGCATCCTCGGAGTTCATTCATGCCTGCTAGCCCCGGACGCCTCGTAGAGCAGCTGAAGGGTGGTCTCGACGCCCCGATCTGTCTCACCTGGGAGATCACCTACGGCTGCAACCTGGCCTGCGTTCACTGCCTGTCGTCGTCGGGCCGACGAGACCCGGCCGAGCTGTCCACGGCCGAGGCGATGGCGGTGATCGACGAGCTGCACGACCTGCAGGTGTTCTACGTCAACATCGGGGGTGGGGAGCCGACCATCCGCCCCGACTTCTACGAGCTCATCGACTATTCCGTGCAGCGCGGTGTGGGGGTCAAGTTCTCGACCAACGGGTCGACCATCAACGCCTCACGGGCAGCCCGGTTGGCCGGCAGCGACTACGTCGATGTGCAGATATCCATCGACGGCGCCGACGCCGAGACCAATGACGCCGTCCGGGGCCGGGGCAGCTTCGCCGCGGCCCGGAAGGCCATGGATCACCTCGCCTCGGCGGGGTTCGGCCCGTTCAAGATCTCGGTAGTCGTCACCCGACAGAACGCCGGACAGCTCGACGCCTTCGAGGAACTGGCCTCCTCCTACGGGGCGCAGCTGAGGTTGACCCGTCTGCGCCCTTCAGGACGGGGCGCCGACGTGTGGCACGAGATGCACCCGACGGCCGAGCAGCAGGTCGATCTGTACCGCTGGTTGGTCGAGCGTCCCGGCGTCCTCACCGGCGACTCGTTCTTCCACCTCTCGGCCCTCGGCGAATCCCTCCCCGGGCTGAACCTGTGCGGCGCCGGCCGGGTGGTGTGCCTAATCGACCCGGTGGGCGACGTGTACGCATGCCCCTTCGTCTTGCACCCCGAGTTCAAAGCGGGAAGCGTCCGCGCCCCGGGCGGCTTCACCGACGTGTGGCGCAACTCGCCTCTGTTCGTCGACCTGCGCCAGCCCGCCTCGCCCGGAGCGTGCGCATCCTGCGGCTCCTACGACGCCTGCCAGGGTGGTTGCATGGCCGCCAAATTCTTCACCGGCCTACCTCTGGATGGGCCCGACCCGGAGTGTGTGAAAGGCCACGGCGAGGCCGCTCTGGCCGGGGTGGCGGCTTCGGGTCGGCCCTCGCCCGGTCCGGGACACTCCGTTCCGGTCACCTTGTCGGCGCGCCGGCGCTAGCGGCCCCGCGGAGCCCGACCTGCCCTCCTCCCGGACCGGCGCGCGTCTCGACCGGATGCCCTGGACAGAGGTGGCGGCGCGCGCCGCCGGCTCCCTGCTCGCCGTCCCTGTCGGCTCGACCGAGCAGCACGGCCCCCATCTGCCGCTGTCCACTGACACCGACATCGCAGTGGCCTTGTGCCAGCGCCTGGCCGCTTCCAGGGAGGACGTGCTCGTGGCTCCGGCTGTGGCCTACGGATCCTCGGGGGAGCACACCGGTTTCTCCGGCACCCTGTCGGTCGGCGCGGCGGTGACCGAGCATCTGCTCGTGGAGATCGGCCGGTCAGCGGACGCCTTCGCCGGGGTCCTGTTCGTCTCCACCCACGGAGGCAACACGGCCCCGGTGCGCGCCGCCGTGGGCACTCTGGCGGCGGAGTCCCGCAACGTACGGGCCTGGACGCCGGGAACGATCCGCCCGGCGGGCCGACCCGGAGATGCCCACGCCGGTCGCACCGAGACCTCGGTGCTACTCCGGCTCGCCCCTGGGTACGTCCGCGGGGAGCGGGCGGAGGTGGGTTGCACCACCCCTCTGCCCGAACTCATGGGGCGTCTGCGGGAGGCGGGTGTCCGGGCGGTCAGCGCCAACGGCGTCCTCGGAGACCCGTCGGGAGCGAGCGCCGAAGAAGGCGAGGAGATCCTGACTGCCTGGTCGGGGGCACTTCGGGCTGCCCTGGAGGGGTGGCCGTGAACCGGGTGGCCATCATCACCGGCGCCGGGCGGGGCATCGGCGCGGCCACAGCCAAGGCGTTGGCCGCCGACGGCTGGAAGCTGGTCCTCGTCGACCGCTGCGCCGACGACCCGGCCCTTCCCTACCGCCTGGCTCGCCCCGAGGATCTCCGGGCCGTCGTCGATGCCTGCGGTGGCGACGAGTCGGCGGTCGGCGTGACCGCGGACGTGCGGGACCAGGCCGCACTCGACGCTGCCGTAGAAGCGGCCCGGGAGCGCTTCGGCGGTCTCGACGCCGCTGTCGCCGTGGCCGGCGCGGTCGCCGGCGGCCAGGAGACGTGGAAGCTTTCGGATGAGACGTGGAGCGCCATGATGTCGATCAACCTGGACGGCACCTGGCGGCTGGCCCGGGCGGCGGTGCCGGCCCTCATCGACAGGCCCGAACCCCGCCAGGGCCGCTTCGTGGCGGTGGCCTCGGCCGGCAGCTCCGTCGGCCTCTATCTTCTGTCGGCCTACACCGCGGCCAAGGCCGGAGTCGCGGGACTCGTACGGAGCCTGGCCGCCGAGCTCGCTCCCTATGGGATCACCGCCAACGCCGTCGCCCCCGGCTCCACCACCGGCGCCATGCTCGAAGCCAGCGCCGCGGTCTACGGCCTCGACGACACAGCCGAGTTCGCCGCGCACCACATGCTCCCCCGCCTGCTCGACCCGGCCGAGCCGGCGGCCCTCATCGCCTGGCTGTGCAGCACCAGGAGCAGCGGCGTCACCGGCGCGGTACTTCCCGTCGACGCCGGTATGACGGCCCGCTGAGGGCAGGCGAAGCGTTGTCCCTCCGGGGTCGGGCCGCCACCGGGACGACCGCCGGCTACCCCACCGGCGACCCCACCGACCCCACCGGCACCGCCAACCCCACCGGCGACCCCACCGACCCCACCGGCACCGCCAACCCCACCGGCGACCCCACCGGCACCGCCAACGCCGTCGCCCCCGGCCCCGCCAACGCGGCGACCGGCGGCCCTGCGGCGCCCCTACCGCTGCCGGCCGGCTACCGCCTCCGCTTCGATCCCCGATGCCGGCGGCCGCGCCCCGAGGTCCTCATCGGCGGGAGTCCGCTGCGGGTCCTCCGGCTGTCGTCGCCCGGTGCCGCCCTCATCGACTCGTGGGCGGCGGGCCGACCCGTCGGGGACGACCGCGCTGAGCGGGCCCTGGCCGGCCGCCTCGTCGACTCGGGGGTGGCCCATCCAATCCCGCCTGCCCCGACGCGCAGGACCCACCCGAGCTGCGCCGTCGTGATACCGGCTCGCGACGACCAGGCAGGGCTCAGAGACACCCTGCAGGCGCTGTCACTCCGGGCCCCCGGTATCCCCATCCACGTGGTCGACGACGGCTCGTCGACGCCGCTCACCGTCGCCGATCCTGGCGTCGAGCTCTGGCGGCGGCCGGAGCCGGGCGGACCGGCCGCCGCCCGCAACGTCGGCTGGCGGGCCGCCGTGGCCGACGGCGCGGAGATCGTGGTGTTCGTCGACGCCGGTTGCGTGCCTGGGGTCGGATGGCTCGAGCCGCTGCTCGCCCACTTCTCCGATCCGGCCGTCGGGGCCGCCGCCCCCAGGGTGGCCTGCCGTCGCGATCCCGGCACCCCGGCGCGGCTGGCCTGCTACGAGCTGCGGCATTCCCCGCTGGACATGGGGCCGAACCCGGCATCGGTGCGGCCCGGAAGCGCGGTGGCCTACGTGCCCACCGCCTTGTTGGCGCTGCGCCGGACCGCGCTCGAGGAATGCGGCGGCTTTCGCGAATCGATGCGCTTCGGTGAGGACGTGGACCTGGTGTGGCGACTGCACCGGGCGGGCTGGCGGGTCCGTTACGAACCAGCGGCGACCGCCACCCACCCGTCGCGGCGGACCTACCGGGCCTGGGTCCTCCAACGTTTCCGGTACGGGACCTCTGCCGGACCGCTGGCCCGCCGCCACGGCCGAGCCGTGGCCCCTCTGGCCGCTCAACCCTGGAGCATCGGCGCGTGGGCACTAGTGGCAGCCGGCCATCCCCTCCTCGGCGCGGCCGTCACAGCGGCGACCGCCGAGGCTCTCGCCCGACGCGCCAAGGGAGACCCCGTCGTTGCCGCCGAGCTGCGCCGGTTGGCCGTCACCGGCACCATCGGCGTGGGCTCGGCCACGGCCCGGGCGCTTCGCCGGGCCTGGCTGCCGGTGGCCATCCCCGCGGGGGCCGCGACTTGGCGCTGGTGCGGGCGACGAACCCGTCTGGCGCTGCTGGTCACCGCCGTGGCCGTCGCCAGCGGCCGCCCCCCTGGCGCATCGGCTGATGACCGCCTCGTCGATGCCGAAACCGGCGGCTGCCAGCCGGGCGGCCCCGAGGATCGGCTGCTCGGCTTGGCCGACGATCTCGCCTACCAGGCCGGGGTGTGGCGGGGGGTACTGGCCGAACGCTCGCTGGCCGCCCTCCGACCCCGGTTCAGCGACGGCCCGCCCCACCGGCGCGCCCCCCGGCCTGCCCGTGCGCGGGACGCGCTTCAGCGGGCCGGGGCGTTCCGCCGGACCAGGTCTGTGGCCAGACCGGTGTAGGTGGCGGGTTCGAGCGTCATCAGGCGCTCCGTGGCATCAGGCGGCAAACCCAGGTCCTTGATGAAGGAGTGGACGTCATCGGCGGTCACGGTATGGCCCCGGGTGAGCGCCTTCAGCCTCTCATAGGGTTCCGGCAAGCCGTAGCGGCGCATGACGGTCTGGACGGGTTCCGCCAGCACCTCCCACTGACGGCTCAGCTCCGACTCCATCACCTCCGGGGCCGGCGTGACCTTCCGGAGCCCCTTGCGGGCGGCGTCCACGGCGAGCCCTGAGTGGGCGACGGCAACCCCCATGTTGCGGATGGCCGAGGAGTCCGACAGGTCCCGCTGCAGGCGCGAGACCATGAGCTTGGACGCCAGGTGGCCGAGGAGGGACGAGGAGATACCGGCGTTGGCCTCGGCGTTCTCGAAATCGATGGGGTTGACCTTGTGGGGCATGGTGGACGAGCCCACCTCCCCCTCCACCGCCCGCTGGCGCAGGTAGGAGCGGCTGATGTACTCCCACACGTCCCGACAGAAGTCCAGGAGCACGGTGTTGTAGCGGATCAGGGCGTGGAACATCTCGGCCACGGCGTCGTGGCTCTCGATCTGGGTGGTGAGCGGGTTCCACTCCAGCCCGAAGCTCTCGACGAACCGCTGCGACGCGCTCAACCAGTCGATGTTCGGATAGGCCGCCGCATGAGCACCGAACGTGCCGACCGCACCGTTGAACTTCCCGAGCAAGCGGACCCCTTCCACAGCGTCGGCCTGGCGCTCGAGGCGGGCCGCGAACACCGCCAGTTCCTTCCCGAGGGTCGTCGGCGAAGCCGGCTGCCCATGGGTATGGCTGGGCATGGCCAAGGCAGCGTGGTCGGTAGCCAGGGCCCAGATGTCGCCGATGAGCTGGCGGGCCGACGGCAGCCACACACTGTCGATCCCGTCGCGCAGCATCAGAGCGTGGGCCAGGTTGTTGATGTCCTCGGACGTACACGCGAAGTGGACGAACTCCGATTCCTGGGCGCCGAAGCCGATGGACGCCAGCTTCTCCTTCAAGAAGTACTCCACCGCCTTCACGTCGTGGTTGATGCCCCGCTCGATCTCCTTGATGCGCCTGGCGTCGTCGACCCCGAAGGACTCCACCCAGGCACCGAGCATGATGTCCGTTTCGCGGCTCAGAGGACCGAGCTCCTCGATCGGGGGCTCGGCGGCCAGGAAGCGGAGCCACTCCACCTCGACCCGGAACCGCTGGCGGAAAAAGGCCTCCTCCGAGAAGGCTCGGGCGTAGGACGCCGCCGACGCGGCGTAGCGGCCATCGAGCGGAGACAGAGCGCCGAGCGGGCTGGAGCTGACTTCGTTACTCACGCCTAGACACTACCGGCGACCCGCCGGGTCCCACCCCTGGGGTCGACGGGTGCCGGGGGCTCCCCTGAGCACAGAACTGGACCCTGGCCCCGCACTGGACAAGCATGGTCGGATGGGACGCCGAGGGGAGTTCTTCGACCAGGACGCCGAGGACGGCGAACCGGCCGAGAGACCCTGGGGTGCGGCGCTGCGCGCCAGCCGAGGAGCCCTGTTCGACCAGGACGCGTCGATGGAGCTGCCCCGCCTCGATCCTCTCATCGTGGCCCAGTACCAGCGGGAGCTGGACCGCCAACGCGACCTCGACCGCCAACGGGAGCGGGAAATCGAGCTTCGAGGTCGAAGCTCGACGGTGCCCCGCCCTCCTGGCCCGACCGCCCCGCGGACCCCTCGCCGAGCGCCGCCCCCCGCCCGACCGGACACGCCGGTGCTGCGCATCTCCTCGCGCGCCGCCCCCGTCTACTGGCCTTCGGTCCCGGTGGACCCGCCGGCCCCCGACTCCGCACTGCCAGATCCCAACTCCGCACTGCCGGCCCCCGACCCCGCACCGCCGCGTCCCCCTGCCGGGCCAGCGGCGCGGTCCACCCACACCGCCGCCCCGCCCTCCGCCGTCCCGCCCTCCGCCGCCCCGCCCTCCGCCGCCCCGCCGGAAGTCGAGTGCCCCCCGACGCGGCTGCGCCCGCCGGCCCCCTCACCGCCGGCCCCCTCAACCCCGCAACCCGCCCGTCAGGACCCCCTGTCCCCCCGCCAGGCCTCACCCCCGCAACCCCCCCAGCAACCCCCCCAGCAGGCCCCACGCCAACCCGCATCAGCCCCCCGCCGACCTGCAGGACCTGCGCCCGCACCCCCGACGCGGGGGTCCGTCCCGGCTCGCCCCCGGGAACCGATGGTCCGCCAGGCCCCATCCGTGCCGTCCATGGGACGGGCCACCGCGGTCTTGGCCTTCGGGACCTTCGCCTCGCGGATCACCGGATTCCTGCGGGTGCTCGTGATCGGCTACGTGCTGGGCGTCAACGTCCTCTCCGACGCCTTCAACTACGCCAACGGTGTCCCCAACATCATGTACGACCTGCTCATCGGGGGCATCCTGGCCGCCACGCTGATACCGGTGTTCGTCGACCAACTGCGCGACGACGACCCCCGTGAAGCGTCCCACGCCATCTCGGCGGTCCTGACCGCGATCGCGATCGCGCTGGTAGCGGTCAGTGCCCTGCTCTGGGTGGCCGCCCCGGCGGTCATCCACTTCTACCTGCTGTTGAGCCCCAAGTCCACGGGTGCCGAGGAGAGCGCTCTGGCCACCCGCCTCCTGCGCTATTTCGCCCCCCAGGTGTTCTTCCTGGGCACCACGGTCGCCACTACTGCCCTGCTCAACGCCCGACGGCGCTTCGGTGCGGCCGCCTTCTCTCCGGTGCTCAACAACGTGGTGGCCATCGCCGCCCTCCTAGCCACCAAGGTGGCCGCCCACCAGGTGCTCAGCCAGAGGGGCATCGGGTCGTCGGCCCTGCTCACCCAGTTCAGCCGCGACAGCCGGGCGGTGATGATCCTGGGCGTCGGCACCACCCTCGGCTACCTGGTGCAACTCCTCGCCCAGCTACCCGCCCTGCACCACCTCGGGCTCCGGCTGCGTCCGGTCTGGAATCCGAGACACCCGGCGGTCCGTCAGGTGGCCGGACTGTCCTCCTGGCTGGTCGGGGTGGTCGTCGCCAATCAGGCGTCGCTGGCACTGGTCATGATCCTGGCCGGGAACTCCAACGAGGGCGGTGGCCTGACCGCGTACCAGTTCGGCTACCAGTTCTTCCAGCTCCCCTATGCCCTGATCGCCGTTTCGGTCGCCTCGGCCATCATGCCCGACCTGTCGGAGCACTACACCGCCCGGAAGCGGGTGGCCTTCGAGCGGCAGTTCGTGACCGGACTACGGGTGAGCCTGGCCGCCCTCGTACCGGTGGCGCTGGTTTACATGGTGGTGGCCCGGCCGTTCATTCAGGTGGCCATCCATCACGGGGCCGTCGGCCAGGAGGGCGCCCACCTGGTGACGGTGACCCTCGTGTACTTCGCCGCCGGTCTACCTGGGTTCAGCGCCTTCTTCCTGCTCATGCGGGCCTTTCAGGCCATGCAGGACGCCCGCACCATGTTCCGGGTCTACCTGATCGAGAACCTCATGACCATCGTGGCGGCGCCGGTGCTGTCCCCGCTTCTGGGCGTCCCCGGTCTGGCACTGGCGTGGGTCGGGCCCTACACCATCGCCTCGCTGTACGCGGCGGCCCTACTCCGCCGCCGGGTCGGAACGCTGGGGGGATGGTTCACCGTCCGCGCCCTCATCCGGATTCTGGTCGCCAGCATCGCCGCCGCGGCCGCCGCCATCGCCGTCGGGCTGCCCCTGCGCTCGGTGCAAGGCGACGCCCTGCTGCTCGTGAGGCTGGTCCTTCAGGTGGGCATCGCCGGCGCTGTGTACGTGTACGTCGGCCGCTTCATCGGCATCCGGGAGTTGCGACCCATCCTCGGCATGGCGGCCCGGCTGACCCGGCGACGCTGACGGCGGGACCCGGCTCGCGGGTCCGCTATCCGCCCGCGAGCGGAACCCGGGCCAGCACCGGGCATCCGGCCGACCCGAGCCCGAACGCCACCGCCTCCTGGTTGCGGTCGGTGCCGATGGCGTAGACGACCGCCGGCTCCGACCGGTACGCGGCCCGGCCCACCAGCACCACCGAAGCGGCCGCACCGCCGCCCGCCCCGGGGGTCGCCCCACCGGCCGTACCGCCGCCCACCCCACGCGACCCGAGCGCCGCCGCCGTCGAGGAGCACGGCGGCGGTGTGGACGGCAGCGTCGGCGGGGCTGCGGCCCCGGTGGGCGCCGACCCTGCCGGACTGGCCGCCTTGGACGCCGGCAGATCCTGCGGTGAGGGCATCGCACCGGCCAGGGCCGCCTCGACCCGGCGCGCCAGGTCGGACGGGCCGCTGATGGCCCCCAGGTCCGTCGAGCCCGGCGACCCCGACCCCGGCGACCCCGACCCCGACCCCGACCCCGACCCCGACCCCGATACCGGTCCCCCACCCGCCGCCGGGGCCGCGGCCGCACCCCCGGAAGAAGACCAAGGGGAGCCGCTGCTTCGGGCCGATACGCCCTCCGCCGGCGAAGTCCCCGACGAGCGAGCCGCCCCTGAGGGCGGCTGGCTGGCCGAGCTGGCGGTCGGAGCGGGTGAGCCCGACGAGATCTGGGACAACCCGAAACCCGACGCGGCCAGCACCGCCGCCGCGGCCAGGACCCACGACCACGGCCGCCCCTTCCCTGCCGGCTCCCTTGCCGGCCCTCTGGCCGGCTCCCGGGCCGGCCTCTTGGCCCACGGGCGTCGGGTGGGGGCCGCGCCGCTCGCCAGGCCACCGGAGGCTCCCACGACACCCTCGTCGAAGAGGTCCAGAGCCGCCTGCACCGCCGCCGCCTTGGCCCCGGGCAGAGGCTCCTCGCGGCCGCCCACGAGATGTGACACGGCCTGCCAGCGGGCCCACCGGGAGGCACAGTCCGGGCACGTCGCGAGATGATCAGCGGTGGAAGTATCGCCCTCCCCGTCAACGGCAGAGGACAACTCCTGGTCGCTCAGATGGCCCACCTGTCCCTCTCCACCACCCGGCGGTCCGCTCACCGCCCCGACTCCATGCCCGACCCCAGACGCTCGGCGAGCAGGGCCCGGCCCCGGGCGATCCGCGACCGGACCGTGCCCCCCGGCAGCGACAGGACCCGGGCGATCTCGGCGTAGTCCAGGCCGCACACGTCACGCAGCACCACAGCGGCGCGAAAGTCCAGAGGGATGTTCATCAGCGCCGCTTCCAGGTCCATCATGCCCAACCCCTCGTCGGCCCCGCCGATCACCCCCGAATCGGCCCCACCCGGTCGGCCGCCTCTCGGTCCCGGCTCGTCGAGCGGAGAGGAGGAGAGCGGCCGACGGGACCGGCGGCGGAACTCGTCGATGGCCGCGTTCATGGCGATGCGGTACAGCCAGGTGGCGTACCGGCTGCGACCATCGAAGCGGGGCAGGCCCCGCACGACCGACATGAGGGCCTCCTGGGCGGCGTCGGCGGCATCGAAGGGGTTGCCCAGGATGCGCAGGCACACCGGGTAGACCAGGTCGTAGCTGGCCGCCAGGAGCTCCTCGAGGGCGCGCCGATCCGACGCCCGGGCCCGGGCCACCAACGGCTCCAGTTGGTCGGCCGGGGCGGCTACGGCGTCCTCCTCGGTGTGCTGGTCGAAGGCGACGGCGGCCACACTGATTCCGACGTGGGCAGCGCGGCGTTGGTTCCCGGGACTATCCCGAGCGCCCCGTCTGCGAGGCGGCTGCCTCCACCGCCAGCCGATCGACCAGGTCGTTCATGGGGTCCCCACCGTGGCCTTTGACCCAACGGAAGCGGACACGAGTGGGATCGGCCCGGTAGGCGTCTATCAGTGGCTCCCACAGGTCCCGGTTGGCCACCGGCTTCTTGGCGCTGTTGGTCCATCCCCGGGCCATCCACCCCTGCCACCAGCGATCCCGAAAGCAGTTGACGACATAGGTGGAGTCGCTCACGACCTCGAGGGGACCGGCGAGGGAGGTCACCGCCTCGAGCGCCGCGGTGATCTCCATGCGCTGGTTGGTCGTGTGGGCGGCGGCACCGCTGCGAAAGGGGCCGGAGGGGACGGCCCACGCCCAGCCTCCCGGTCCAGGGTTACCGGAGCAGGCTCCGTCGGTATAGACGATGGTCACGCCTCCAGAATGTCCGCTGGACGACCTGGAGGAAGGGACCGGTCCCCGGCACGAACCGCGTCTTCTCGGTACGAACCCGCCGCGGCGAACAGGATGAGCGCCCCGGCGGCCAGAGGACCGAGCATCACGAGGAACGCGTCGCGCAGGGCCAGCCCGGCCCCGCGGCCCCCGAACGCGGTGGCCACCAGGCCGAACGTGGCCGGCCCGAGCGCCCCGCTGCCGAGCAGCAGGAGCCCCCTGGCCGCCTCGGCCCGACCCCTCATACCGGACGGGACGATGTCGATGCGCACCGCGTCCAGGCACGGTCCGGCGCCGCCCAGCACGGTCGAGCCGAGGAAGAGGAACAGCGCGGCCATCACCACCGAGCCGCTCATGAGGGCCACGGCGAACAGGCCGGTGGCCACCAGCTGGCAGACCGCGGCCACCGCGACGCGCTCCTGGCCACCCCGGGTCCGGGTCAGCCGGTCCCCTATCCGCCCTCCGGCGAGGATGCCGAGGATCACCCCCGCCGCCAGGATGGGGGCCAGGGCGTCGACGGTGGCGTTGCTCAGGTGGTACCGCTCCGACACGAACAGCACGGCGAAAGAGGCGGCCCCGGCGTAGAAGAAGTTACCCACCGAGTCGGCGAGCAGGACGATGCGGTTGGTGCGGATCAGGGTCAGGGCTCTCAGCATCTCGCCCAGAGCGGGCCCGGGCGGGCCCCGGCGGACCGGTTCCTCCAGGCGCGCCGTCACCACCGCCAGGCCTAGACCTATGGCCGCCAGCCAGAAGAACAGCCACCGCCAGCTGAGCAGGTGCACCGCCAGCGCGCCGAGCGCGAAACATGCCGCGGTGCCGACGGCCTGCCCGGTGTCGAGGGCGGCCAGGGCCCGTCCCCGCTGGGCCGGTTCGAAGACGTCACCGGTCAGGGAGACCGCGACCGGGCGGGCCACCGTCGCAACTCCCCCGCTCAGCACCCGGGCCACGGCCAGGAGCACGACGCCTCCGGCCAAGCCGGCGAGGGACAGAGCCAGGCTCCACCCCACGAGGGCCACGGTGACGACCAGGACCCGGTGGCGGCGATCGGTCAGGGTCCCGGCGGGCAGGGCGGCGATCGCGCCGGTGACCGCGGCGAGAGACGCCATGAACCCCAGCTGGGCCTCCGACACGTGCAGATGGGCCTGAAGAGACGGAGCGACCACCCCGATGGCCGCGGCATCGGCCTTGGCCAGGCCGAGAACGGCGGCGATGACGAGGATCCGGCCCTTCATACGCTCGGGTGCCCACCAATGGCCCTTGCAGGCGCGAGCATGTGAGGGTGATCTTCGACGGATTCTCTCATCAGCTGCCCGACATCGACCCTGAGGAGACGTCGGAGTGGGTGGACTCCTTCGACGCCATAGTCGACTCGAGGGGCAAGACCCGGGCCCGCTTCCTGCTCATGAAGCTGCTCGAGAGGGCCCGGGAGAACCAGGTCGGCTTCCCGGCCACCGTTTCGACTCCCTACGTCAACACCATCCCGCCCGACCAGGAGCCGTGGTTCCCCGGCGACGAGCACATCGAACGCCGCATCCGGGCCTACATCCGGTGGAATGCCGCGATCATGGTGGTGAGGGCAAACCACGCGGCCGAGGGTATCGGAGGCCACCTGGCCACGTTCGCGTCGTCGGCGTCGCTGTACGAGGTCGGCTTCAACCATTTCTTCGGGGGCAAGGCCAACGGCCAGCCCGGCGACCAGGTCTACTTCCAGGGCCACGCCGCGCCCGGCATCTACGCCCGGGCCTTCATGGAGGGGCGGCTGAGCGAGGAGCAGCTCGGCTTCTTCCGGATGGAGCTGCAGGGGGCCAAAGCCGGCGTCGGAGGACTGTCCTCGTACCCCCACCCCCGCCTGATGCCCGAGTTCTGGGAGTTCCCGACGGTCTCCATGGGTCTAGGACCCCTCTCGGCGATCTACCAGGCCCACTTCAACCGCTACCTGCACAACCGCCGGATCGCCGACACGTCGGCCAGCCGGGTGTGGTGCTTCCTCGGCGACGGTGAGTGCGACGAGCCCGAAACCCTCGGAGCCCTCTCCCTCGCCGGTCGCGAGCAACTGGATAACTTGACCTTCGTCGTCAACTGCAACCTGCAGCGCCTCGACGGTCCCGTACGCGGCAACGGCAAGATCATCCAGGAGCTCGAAGCGACGTTCCGGGGCGCGGGCTGGAACGTGATCAAAGTGGTGTGGGGTTCCAAGTGGGACGACCTGTTGGCCCGCGACGTCGACGGGGTCCTGCTCCACAAGATGAACACCACCGTCGACGGCGAGTTCCAGAAGTACGCCACCGAGGACGGCAGCTACATCCGGGAGCACTTCTTCGGGCCCGACCCCCGCTTGCGGGCCCTGGTCGACCACCTCTCCGACGATGACCTGCGCAACCTGCCGCGCGGCGGCCACGACTACCGCAAGCTCTACGCCGCCTACAAGGCCGCCACCGAAGCCACCGGCCAGCCCACGGTCATCCTGGCCAAGACCATCAAAGGTTGGACGCTCGGCCCCGAGATCGAGGCCCGCAACTCCACCCACCAGATCAAGAAGATGACCGCCGCCCAGCTCAAGCTGATGCGCGACCGGCTGTACCTCCAGGAGGAGATTCCCGACGCCGCCCTCGAGGAGGGCGAGCCGCCGTTCTTCCGGCCGGCGCCCGACTCGGTCGAGTACCAGTACATGATGGAGCGGCGCCAGGCCCGCAACGGCTCGCTCCCCCAGCGCATCGTCCGGGCCCGGCCCCTCCCGGCCCCGTCGCCGACGGCTTTCGCCGAGTTCGACAATGGTTCGGGCAAGCGGGCGGTGTCGACCACCATGGCCTTCGCCGTCATGCTGCGCAACCTGCTGCGCGACGAGGGGGTGGGCCACCGGGTGGTCCCGATCATCCCCGACGAGGCCCGCACCTTCGGCATGGACGGGCTGTTCAAGGAGGTGAAGATCTACGCGCCTCAGGGTCAGCTCTACGACCCGGTCGACTCCAAGCTGATGCTGACCTACTCGGAAGCCAAGGACGGGCAGATCCTCGAGGAGGGGATCTCTGAAGCGGGTGGCATGGCCGACTTCACCGCGGCCGGAACGTCCTACGCCACGTGGGGCCAGCCCATGATCCCCTTCTTCGTCTTCTACTCCATGTTCGGCTTCCAACGGATCGGTGACCTGGCCTGGGCTTTCGGAGACATGCGGGGCCGGGGCTTCATGCTCGGCGGCACCGCCGGGCGCACCACGCTGCTCGGAGAAGGGCTCCAGCACGGCGACGGCCACTCGCTGGTCCTGGCCTCGACCTTCCCCAACCTGTGCGCCTACGACCCAGCCTTCGCCTACGAGGTGGCGACCATCATCAACGACGGGATCCGACGCATGTACGGCCCGGAGCCCGAAGACATCTTCTATTACCTCACCCTCTACAACGAGAACTACCAGATGCCGGCCAAGCCGGAAGGGGTCGACGAGGGGATACTGAAGGGCCTGTACCGCTTCGCACCCGCCCCCGAGGGTCCGTCGCGTCGAGCCACCATCATGTTCTCCGGTACCGCCTCACAGGCCGCCCTCGAAGCCCAGCAGCTGCTGGCTGACCGCCATGACGTCGCCGTCGAGCTGTGGTCGGCCACCAGCTACAAGTCGCTGCGGGAGGACGCCTTGTCGGTGGAACGTTGGAACCGGCTGCACCCGACGTTGCAGCCCCGCCGGCCCTACATCACCGAAGCGCTGGGCGCCGCCCAGGGCCCGATAGTCGCAGTCACCGACTTCATGAAGGCCGTCCCCGATCAGGTGGCCCGCTGGGTGCCCGCGCCCTTCATCCCGCTCGGAACCGATGGCTTCGGTCGGTCCGACACCCGCGAGGCCCTGCGCCGCCACTTCGAGACCGACGCCGCCCACCTGGTGGTGGCCACCCTCGACGGCCTGCGAGAAGCGGGCGATGCCAAGGCCCAGGAGGTCGAGGCGGCCATCGCCACTTACGGCATCGACGCCGACGCCCCCGACCCGCGCGTCATCTGACCGCCGGGGCCGGGGCCGCCGGGCCGGGGCCGGGGCCGCTGAACCTCGAGGCCGGGACCTCCGGCGCCGCCCGAGCCTTTCGCGCCGGCAGAGCGGGACGATTACGCTGGATCTCCGTGCTGAACCTGCATCTGTCCGGTGACCCTGACGCCGACGACCTGCTTTCCTCGGATCCCCTGGCTCTGCTCGTCGGAATGGTGCTGGACCAGCAGATACCGCTCGAGCGGGCCTTCAGCTCGCCACGCGACCTCAAAGCTCGCCTGGGCGGACGACTCGACCCGGCGGAGATCGCCGCCATGGACCCCGACGACCTGGCCGCCCGGTTCTCGGCGCGACCGGCTCTGCATCGCTTCCCGGCGGCCAACGCCAAGCGGGTACAGGAGCTGTGCCGCATCGTCGTCGACGAGTACCACGGCGAAGCCGACCGGGTGTGGCGCGACGCCACAGACGGCGAGGATCTCCTCCAGCGGGTGCGGGCACTGCCCGGCTTCGGCGAGCAGAAGGCCCGTATCTTCGTGGGCCTGCTCGGCAAGCAGCTCGGAGTGGACCTGCCGGGGTGGCGGGAGGCGGCGGGCCGGTTCGGCCAGGACGGCACCTTCATGTCGGTGGCCGATATCGTCGACCGGGAGTCGCTCGGCCGGGTCCGGGCCTACAAGCAGGAAATGAAGGCCGCCGCCAAGAAGGCCGCCGGTTGAGGGTGGTAGCCAACGGTGAGCCCGTCCACCTGGCCGACGGGGCGGCCCTGGTGGACCTCTTCGAGCGTCTCGGGGTGGGCGCCAAATGGGTGGTGGCCGAGGTCAACGGCCAGGCTGTGCCCCGCCGGGACATGGCCGCCCGGCGCCTCGCCGACGGCGACGTGATCGAGCTGGTGCGAGCGGTCGCCGGTGGCTGAGTCGCCGGCCGGGCAACGGTCCGGGTCGCCTCTCGGGGACCGGAGACTGTACCTGTGCACTCCCGATCGACCCGATCTGGCCGAGTTCCTGGCCGCCTGCATCGCCGGAGGCGTCGACGTGGTGCAATTGCGGGAGAAGGAGCTCGAGGCCGGGCCCCTGCTGCGCCGGGCCGTCGTCGCCCGCAACGTGTGCGCCGCGGCCGGGGTGCCCTTCGTGCTCAATGATCGCCCTGATCTGGCCCTCGAATGCGGAGCCGACGGGGTCCACGTCGGCCAGGACGACGCCCCGGTGGCGTTAGCTCGTCGGATACTCGGCGAGCGGGCCGTGATCGGCCTGTCCACCCACGCTCCCCGCGAGTGGGACGCCGCCGACGATACCGCCGACTACTTCTCGGCCGGCCCTGTCAATCCCACCCCCACCAAGCCAGGTCGGCCCGGCACCGGCCTGTCCTACCTCGAATATGTGTCTGGCCACGACCGGGGCCTACCCTGGTACGTCACCGGGGGGGCCACCCCCGAAACCATCCCGGCCATGGCCGAAGCCGGTGCCCGCCGGTTCGTGGTGGTCCGCTACCTCACCGAGTCCCCCGATCCCGAGGCGGCGGCCGGCCGCTTGCGAGCGGCTATCGATTCCTACTGGGCCGCTCCCGCCTGACACCGGGCCCCTCCCGCCTGACACCGGGCCGCTCCCGCCTGACACCGGGCCCCTCCCGCCTGACACCGGGCCCCTCCCACCTGACACCGGGCCCCTCCCACCCGACACCGGACACCGGACCACTCCGGACCCGGACCCTGCGGGTCGCGCCGGCAGTAGTACTGCCAGTTGAATCGCTGTCCGGCTCGGCCTCCCGATCAGCCGCCCTGGCGGTCCAGCCAGCCGATCAGCAGGGCGATGGCCCGGGGGTCGTGGCGCAGCCGGTGGGCCGCTCCCGGGAGCACCCGCAGTTCGACCTGGGCGTCGGCTGCGTCGGCGAGGGCCCGGGCGTCGAGCACCGTCACCACCTCGTCGTTGGCCCCATGGACCAAGAGGATCGGTCGGGGAGGAATCCGGGCGATGAGTCGCAGCGGCTGAATCTCCCGAAGTTCCTTGGCCCAGGCGTCGAGGTCGGGCGGGAAGTCCTCGTCGTGGATCACGCCCACGGCCCGCGCCTGGGACACGAACCGGCGGGCATCACTGGCCCGGTCGGCGAAGTCGGCGGGAGCCGAGAAGGCCGCCACGCCCCGGACCCGTGAGTCCTCGCCGGCGGCGCAGATGGCCAGCGCACCGCCCGCCGCGAAACCGCACAGCCACACCGCGTCGACGGTCCCGCTCGACAGGAGCACCTCGATGGCCACCTTCAGATCGGCCAGCCAGCCCCCCAACGAGAAGTTGCCGGTGGACTCCGACGTACCACGGAAGCTGAATGTGAGGACGACCCAACCGGTGTCGGCAGCCAACCGGTCGGCCAACTGCTGGTAGCCGCGGCCGGCGCTCCTCGGCGCCGGGTCAGCCGGGAATCCGTGGCAGAGGACCAGCCCGTGGCGCCCCGACCCCGTCGCCGCCGAGGGGGCCGGCCGGGCCAGGTAGGCGGCCAGGGTCCGGTCCTCGAGCGGTATGGAGAAGGGGCCTCCGTTAACCGGGACGGCTACATCGCCAAGGGTCAAGGCCGGCTCCTTCATCGAAAAGGGTTGAGAAAAGTCGGATGGGGTCGCCATGGTGGCGACCCCATCCGATCGAGGTTATCTGGATTGTCGAGGTGCTCGGTTTGAGCTACCAGGTGGGACCGGTTCCTGGCCTTCACACCTCGGGTAACTGGTGGGGATTCACCAGAAGGCCCAGCTGCCGCCTAGCGACCAGCCACCTCCGAGGTCCCAAAACGTCTACTGCTCAGTTGGACCACCTCCTTTCCTCGGTGCCAGAAATGCTATCGGCACCGCCGGGCAGAATCCAAGCATTTTGCTGTTGCGGACCCGAGCCAGAACTAGTTGAGCGGCTTCCCCCCATGAGCCCAGGCGCGCCGCTCGCTTCGGCCTGCGGCCGCTCGAGTAGTTCTGGCAAGGGTCCTTACGGGACGGTTACTAGATCCCGATCCGCTGAGCCAGGAGCTCGCGGTGGTAGGTGGGGTCGCCGAAGAGCAGCTCGGAGCTCTTGGCCCGCTTGAAGTACAGGTGCGCCGGGTGCTCCCAGGTGAAGCCGATGCCGCCGTGGATCTGGATGTTCTCCGCGGTGGCGTGGAAGTAGGCCTCGGAGCAGTAGGACTTTGCGAGGGACGCCACGACCGGCAGCTCATCGTTGTCCTCGGCGGCGGCCCAGCCGGCGTAGTAGGCGGCCGACTTGGCCGATTCCACCTCGAGCAGCATGTCGGCGCACTTGTGCTTGATGGCCTGGAAGCTGCCGATGGGCCGCCCGAACTGGACCCGCACCTTGGCGTACTCGACGGCCATGTCGAGGACCTTCTGCGCACCCCCGACCTGCTCCGCGGCGAGAGCCACCACGGCCAGATCGAGCATCTTGGAGATGGCCGCCCATCCCGCCCCGTCGGCACCGACCAGGCGCGCCGGGGTCGACTCGAAGCTGAGCCGGGCCTGCTTGCGGGTCTGATCCATGGTGGACAGCGGCGTCGCGGTGAAACCGCTCGCCCCCTTCTCCACGGCGAAGATCGACACCCCCGCCGCGGTGCGGGCGGCGACGAGGACCAAGTCGGCGGTGTGCCCGTCGAGCACGTAGAGCTTCTCCCCCGACAGGGTCCAGCTGTCACCCGAACCGGATGCCTCGAGGGTCACCCCTTCCTCGTCCCAACGGCCCGATGCCTCGGCCAGCGCCACCGTGGCGATCTTGGACCCGTCGGCGATACCCGGCAGATAATCCCCCTTGGCGCGGTCGTCACCGGCCACCATCAACAGGTTGGCGGCCAGGGCCACGCTGGAGAAGTACGGCGCGCAGAGCAGCGCCCGGCCCATCTCCTCGAACACCACGATCAGCTCCACGTAGGTGTAGCCCGACCCGCCGAACTCCTCGGGGATGATGAGGCCCTGCAGGCCCAGCTGCTCGGCCATCTGCTTCCAGACGGCCTCGTCGTAGCCGTCGGTGGTGTCCATCAGGCGGCGGACCTCCGCCTCGGGGGACTTGTCGTCGAGGAAGCGGCGCACCGCCTTGCGGAGTTCTTCCTGCTCTTCACTGAAGGCGAAATTCACAGCTCGGGTTCCCCTCGGGAGGCGCTCGTCGGACCCCCATTTCTAGCCCATAGGCTGACCCTGATGCACTACGACGACGCCCAGGCCGAGATCCACCGGGTGGTGGTCGGCCCCATGGATAACAACGTGTACGTCCTGCGCTGCAAGCAGACCGGCGAGGCGGTCCTCATCGACGCCGCCAACGAGCACGAGAAGCTCCTCGAGCTGTGCTCCCGGCTCGGGGTCCGCAAGGTGCTCGAGACCCACGGCCACTGGGACCACATCCAGGCCGTGCCGGCGGTGCGCGAAGCCGGCTACGACGTCGGGGTGACCGCCGCCGACGCCGCCATGCTCCCCTCCTACGACTTCGTGCTCGGGGACCAGTCGGTCATCGAGGTGGGCCGACTCCGCCTGCACACCATCGCCACGCCGGGCCACACCGCGGGCTCCATGTGCTTCCGGCTCGAGGGGTCACCGGTCCTGTTCTCCGGTGACACCCTTTTCCCCGGTGGCCCGGGGGCGACCAAGTTCCCCGGCGGCGACTTCGCCACCATCATCCGTTCTATCGAGGACCGCCTCTTCTCGGCGCTGCCGGCCGAGACCATCGTAATGCCCGGCCACGGCGTCGACACCACCCTCGGCACGGAGAGCCCCCACCTGCAGGAGTGGGCGGACCGGGGCTGGTGAGCCCGGTGCTCTAGGAGCCGGTGAGCGGGTGGCGGGGAGCGTCCACCAGCTCCAGGTCGGCGGGCAGGCCGTCCACCGAGACGTGGTCGCCCTCGACGGTGACCGACACCCGGGCGCCGGCGAGAGGTATGCGTCCCACGTGGAGGCGACCCACCGACTCGGGCAGGGCCGGGTGCAGCCACACCTTCCCCCGTGGCACCCACGGGTCGAGGCGGAGCAGGGTGCGCAGCATCAGGAGCGGGGAGGCCGCGGCCCACGCCTGGGGGGAGCACGAGGTCGGGTAGGGGACGACCAGCGGCTGCTCCATCCGCTCCAGGCCGCTGTAGAGCTCGGGAAGGCGGCCGCCCTGGGCCATGGCCGCGTCGACCACGGCCATGATCACCCGCTGGGCCTCACGGACGTAGCCGTAGCGCATGAGGCCGGCGGCGATTATGGCGTTGTCGTGGGGCCAGACCGAACCGCAGTGGTAGCTGATCGGGTTGTAGCCGCCCATGGACGCGCCCAGGGTGCGCACCCCCCAACCGGTGAACATGTCGGGACCGGTCAGCTTCTTGGCCACCACGTCGGCCTTCTCGGCATCGAGGATCCCGGTCCAGAGGCAGTGCCCCATGTTGGAGGCGAGGGCGTCGATCGGCTTCTTGTCCCGGTCGAGGCCCATGGCCAGCCAACCCTTCTCCTCCAACCAGAAGTCGCGGTTGAACGCCACCTTGAGGTCCGCGGCGCGCGCCCTCAGCTCCGAGGACAGGGCGGCGTCGCCGGCCTCCGCGGCGAAGAAGGCCCGGGCCAGGTAGGCACCGTAGGTGTAGCCCTGGACCTCGGCCAGGGCTATGGGGGTTTCGGCCAGCCGCCCGTCGGCGAAACGCACCGCGTCGAAGGAGTCCTTCCAGCCCTGGTTGCGCAGACCCCGGTCGGAGGTCCGCTGGTACTCCACGTAGCCGTCGCCGTCGCGATCGCCGAAGTCGCGGATCCAGTCGAGGGCCCGGTCGGCGTGAGGAAGCAGGTCGTCCACCGCTTCACGGGCCAGTCCCCACCGGCGCAGCTCTCCGAGGAGCATGACGAACAGGGGGGTGGCGTCGGCCGTCCCGTAGTAGATGGTGCCGCCCCCGAGCGACAGCGACGAGGCCTCCCCGAAGCGCATCTCGTGCAGGATCCGGCCCGGCTCCTCCTCGTTGGAGGGTCGGACGTCGCTTCCCTGGAAGCGGGCCAGGGTCTGCAGGGTGCCGAGGGCGAGCTCGGGATCGACGAGCAGGGCCATGTGCGCGGTGATGAGCGAGTCGCGCCCGAAGAGGGTCATGAACCAGGGAGCACCGGCGGCCACGACGGTGCGCTCGGGGAAATCCGGGTCGAATATGCGCAACGCCCCGAGGTCCTCGGCGCTGCGGGCCGCGACGGTGCGCAGCCCCTCGTGGTCGGTGTCGATGACCGGAACGCTGCGCCGCCACGCCGCCATGCGCTCCGCCGGGGTGGCGCGCGCCACCGGTTGCCCGCACACCCACCTGGGCTCGATCTCCGAGCCGTCGATACTGCACGAGAACTGCTGGCAGAGGGTCCAACTCGACCGGGAGGGGATGATCACCTCCCATCGGGCCACGGCGCCGTCGAGCACGGCCGCCTCGGAGAACGACACGCGGAGGCTGCGCTTGTGGTTACCGGTCTTCTGACGGAATACGAGGGCCCCTTCGGAATGCTCGACCTCCCCGACGGTCTCGCCCGACAGCCGCCCCTCCTTGACCGCGAACAGATCGGCGAAGTCGGATTCGTAGCGGATGTCGAGGGCGCAGTAGGCGGCTTCCTCACCGAAGTTGCGTACCATCAGGTCCTCGCGCATGCCCCGACCGACGTAGCGGCGCCGCTCGATCATGACCTCGGAATCGGCCCGCCCCGAACGGGGCCGGGCCCGGTCCACGAACGTGGCGGAGTAGGGGTCGGGGACCGAGCGGGCCAGTGGCTCGGGGGTCTCCCCATTGATTCGCAGGTTGAGGCCGGAGAGGAAGCGGGTGTCTCTGAAGAAGAGGCCCTCGGGGAATTCGGGGGAGATCTCTCCCCCCGATGAGCAGATCAAGAAGGCGGATCCTTCGACCAGGGTGACCCGGTCCCGGGGTCCCCCCATTGAGACGCTCGCATGCGAGGTCCAGGGGTTCGACATCGCCATGACGCTACTTCCCGGGCGGCACGGGGCCCGACCACCGCCCCACCGGGCCCCATTTTCCCCTATCGCCGTAGTGGTAATAGAATAGCGGCGTGGCTCCACCGTTGTTCCAAGTCGACGATCTGCACGTCTCGGTCGAGGGGACCCCCATCCTGAAAGGCGTCGACCTGGTCGTCGACGCCGGCCAGGTGCACGCCCTCATGGGTCCGAACGGTTCGGGTAAGTCGACCCTCGCCAACTCCCTGCTGGGAAACCCGGCCTACGAGGTGACCTCCGGTCGGATCCTCTTCAAGGGCGAGGACATCACCGACTGGCCGGCCGACGTGCGCGGTAAGGCCGGCGTGTTCCTGGCCTTTCAGTACCCCGAGGAGATACCCGGCGTTCCCGTGGCCCAGTTCCTGCGCCAGGCGCTGTCGGCCCGCCGGGGCATGGACCTGTCGGTGCTGGAACTGCGGGTGTCGATCATGGAATGGATGAAGCGGCTGGGGATCGACCCGGCCTTCGGCGACCGCTACCTCAACGAAGGTTTCTCGGGCGGCGAGAAGAAGCGCAACGAAGTGCTGCAGATGGCCATCCTCGAACCCGACATCGCCATCCTCGATGAGACCGACTCGGGGCTCGACATCGACGCCCTCGGCGTGGTGGCCCGGGGGGTGCAGGCCGTCCGGGAGACCAGGCCGGACCTCGGGGTCCTGGTCGTCACGCACTACCACCGCATCCTCGACCAGCTGCCTCCCGACGTGGTCCATCTCCTGGTCGACGGTCGCATCGTCACCAGCGGCGGCCCGGAGCTGGCCGTCCAGATCGAGCAGGAAGGGTACGAGGCGTGGCGCTAGACGTGGCAACCATCAAGAAGGATTTCCCGATCCTCGAGCGCACCGTCCACGACAAGCGCCTGGTGTACCTGGACTCGGCGGCGTCCTCCCAGAAGCCCCTGTCGGTCCTACGGGCCATGGACGCCTACTACGAGACCACCAATGCCAACGTCCACCGGGGCGTCTACGCCATCGCCGAGGAGGCGACCCGCCTCTACGAGAAGGCCCGCACCGACGTGGCCCGCTTCATGGGCGCCGGCTCCGCCGCGGAGGTGGTCTTCACCAAGAACGTCACCGAGGCCATCAACCTGGTCGCCTATTCGTGGGGCCGCACCAACCTGGCCGCGGGCGACGTGGTCGTGCTCACCGAGATGGAGCACCACGCCAACCTGGTTCCCTGGTTGGCTCTCAAAGCCGAGCGGGGCATTGAAATCCGCTACATCCCCGTGGACGGCCAGGGATTCTTGGACATGACCCGCCTCGACGAGGCTCTCGACGGGGCCAAGCTGCTCGGCGTGACCTCGGTGTCCAACGTGCTCGGCACCATGAACCCCATCCCCCGCCTCGCCGAGGCCGCCCATGCCGCGGGCGCCCTTATCCTCGTCGACGGGGCCCAGCATGCGCCCCACATGCCGCTCGACATCAGCGCTCTCGGTTGCGACTTCTTCGGGCTCACCGGGCACAAGATGCTCGGCCCCACCGGCATCGGAGTTCTGTGGGCCAGGGCCGATCTGCTCGAAGCCATGCCCCCGTTCCTCTGCGGGGGGGAGATGATCCGCGACGTCCGCCTCGACGGTTTCTCAACCAATGACGTGCCCTGGAAGTTCGAAGCCGGCACCCCTCCCATCGCCGAAGCCGTCGGCCTGTCGGCCGCAGTGGAGTACCTCGAAGCTCTCGGCATGGACGAGGTCCGCGAGCACGAGAGGTCGCTCACCGCTTACGCCCTCGATGCCCTTCGCGGCGCCCATCCCGACCTGGTCGTCCACGGACCGCCTGCGGCCGACGACCGCGGCGGGGTGATCTCGCTGCAGTACCGCGACGTGCACCCCCATGACCTGTCCCAGGTGCTCGACCAGGCGGGCGTCTGCGTCCGGGCCGGCCATCACTGCGCCAAGCCCCTCATGCGCCGACTGGGGGTGTCGGCCACGGCCCGAGCTTCATTCTCGGTGTACAACGATGAAGCCGACGTGGACGTCCTGGTGTCAGCCCTGGCCGACGCCGACGCCCTGTTCTCCCTCTGACCTCGTCACGACGACCCGACTCCCCGAAGGAGCCCCCGATCCATGCCCGGCCTCGAAGACCTCTACCGCGAGATCATCCTCGATCACTACCGCAGCCCCCGAAACCGCGGTGAGCTGCCGACTCCCCCGGCCCACGCCGAGACCGGGTTCAACCCGCTGTGCGGCGACGAGATCACCCTCTACGTGCAGGTGGACGACGGCCGCCTCGCCGACGTCAAGCTCACCGGGCAGGGCTGCTCCATCAGCCAGTCCTCGGCGTCGATGATGTCAACCGCGGTCAAAGGCCTGTCGGTGGACGAGGCCCGGGCGGTGATCCGCCGGTTCAAGTCCATGATGTCCATTCACGAGTCCCGGCTCGACGGTGGCGGGGAGGGCGACGGCGGCGACGAGGACGCAGAGGCGGCCAACGTCAAGCTGGGCGACCTGGAGGCACTGCAGGGCGTGGTGAAGTTCCCGGTGCGCATCAAGTGCGCGACCCTGGCCTGGAACACCCTCACCCAGGCTCTCGACGCGGTCGGAGCCTCCAGCCAGCAGCCCCCCGGCTAACCGGCGACCCAGGGGAGCCGGGAGAGCCGGGAGATCCGGGAGCCCGTCGGGGGCTCAGGAGCGGCGGCTCCTGGGGCCCTTCTGGCGGACCGATTCGACCGACTTGAAGGCCGCCCTCAGCTCCTCGAGCCACTCCTCCTCGTGCTCGCCCACCAGACGCACACACCAGGCCAGGGCCTCCGAGCGGGTGCGGGCCAGGCCGGCGTTGATGAGGGTGTCAAGAACCCGTCGTTCGGGCAGGCGCAGCCTGGTCATCACCGGGACCGTAGCGGTGGTGAACAGCACCACGTCGTGGCCCCGTCGGGCCCCCCACGAGACCTTGGTACCGAAGCGGGCCTCGGCCGTCGCGGCTAGGGCCATCCGCTCGTCCCGGGTGGCGTCGCGAAAGCGGGTGAAAGACGGGTCCGCCCCATCCCGCCCGCTCGGTCGCGCCGGGAGGTCCACGATCACCAGTGTCTCCTCGGGATCGACCAGCACCTCGACGGCCCGGGCACCCCACCACTCGGGGATGTTCTCGGCGAACCATTCCTCGACCCTCACCGCTCCATCGTCGCACAGGTACTCGATCGGACCTGGTTCGACGACCGGCGCCGGCCGGCCGTAACGTCGCGCCGTGCTGGATCGAATCGTCATAGTCGGTGCGTCCCTGGCCGGGTTGCGGGCCGCCGAAACCCTGCGTCAGCACGGTCACGAGGGCGCCATAGTGCTGGTGGGCGACGAGCCTCACCGCCCCTACGACCGACCTCCTCTGTCCAAGCAGGTACTCACCGGCAAGGTCGCTCCCGAAGCCACCACCCTCGCCGCCCCCGACGATCTCCGCCTCGAGTGGCTGCTCGGGACCGCGGCGGCGGGGATCGACCGCGACCGGCGACGATTGGTGCTCGACGGGGGCGAGGAGGTGGCCTACGACCGGCTGCTGATCGCCACCGGCGCCACACCCCGGATCCTGCCCGACGCCCCCCCGGGTCCCGGCGTCCACTACCTGCGAACCCTCGACGATGCCGTCGCCCTACGGGCCGACCTCCTGCGCAGCCAGGCCGTGGCCGTCATAGGAGCCGGTTTCATCGGCCTGGAAGTGGCGAGCAGCGCGGCGCACCTGGGCGTGCCGGTCGTGGTGCTCGAAGCGCTCCCGGTGCCACTGGAGCGTTCCCTCGGGCCCCGGATCGGGGAGGCGGTGGCCGCCTGGCACCGCTCCAAAGGCCTGGATCTGCGCGTCGGTGTCGGGGTGAGAGGGCTCGCCCTCGACCGCGCCGGCCGGCCCGAAGCAGTGCTGCTCGACGACGGGTCGTCGGTGGTGGCCGACACCGTGGTGGTCGGCATCGGCGTCACCCCCGCAACGGGCTGGCTGTCGGGTTCGGGGATCGACGTGGCCGACGGCGTCCTGTGCGACTCCCGGCTGCGGGTCCTCTGCGGCGGCCGGCCCGTCGCCGACGTGCTGGCCGCCGGTGACGTGGCCCGCTGGTCCCACCCCGCCCACGGCCAGCCGGTTCGCGTCGAGCACTGGACCAACGCCACCGAATCGGGTGAGGCGGCGGCCATGACCCTGCTCAAAGGCGACGAAGCCGACCCCTACGGTCCGGTCCCCTACTTCTGGTCCGACCAGCACGGCCTGAAACTGCAGATGGTCGGCCGGCCCGAACCCTCGTCGGAGACCGCATTCGTGGAGGGAAGCTTCGAGGAGGACCGCCTCCTCGTGGCCTACGGCAGCGGCGGCCGCCTGGTCGCCGCTCTGGGGATCCGCCGGCCGGCCCGGGTGATGGCCATGTCCGCGCTGATCGAGGCAGGGGCGCCCTTCCCTCCCCCCGCCGACTGACGCTCCGGCCCCCGCTGCTCCCTCAGCCGGCGGGCACCTTCCACCCCATGCCCTCGGCTATCTCCTTGCAGGTGGGACACAGGGGGTACTTCTTGGGGTCTCGCGACGGCACCCATATCTTCCCGCAGAGGGCCTTCACTGCGGTGCCGTTCACCAGCCCTTCGACCACCGATGGGCCGGCCGACACGAAGTCCCCCTCCTGGGGCTTCCATCCCTCCAGGACGATGTGGGCCATGCGCTCGTGATCGCCGTCGAGAGTCGGATCGCTCGTTACCGGGCTGACGGACAGGTCGGTCATGGTTGGAGGCTAACTCCGATGCCCCCACCCCCGGGTGGCGACCGGGACGGGCGGACCGGGTCGCTCGTCGGGTACAACTGGGGGGAAACGCCATCCCAGGCGGTCTTCCCGAGGAGGGTCCCACATGCCCGAGGCCGTAATCGTCGCCACCGCCCGCAGCCCCATCGGGCGCGCTTACAAGGGATCGCTCACCAGCCTTCGACCCGACGACATGGCCGCCCAGGTCGTCAAAGCGGTGCTGGCCAAGGTGCCCCAGCTCGATCCCGCCACCGTCGAGGACCTCATCCTCGGTACGGCCCAGCCGGCCGGTGAGGCGGGGTACAACCTGGGTCGCGTGGTGGCTCTCCTGTCGGGTCTGCCCGGCAGCCCCGGCACCACGGTCAACCGCTACTGCTCGTCGTCGCTGCAGACCATCCGCATGGCCGCGCACGCCATCCGCGCCGGCGAGGGCGACGTGTTCGTCGCGGCCGGCGTGGAGGCCGTCAGCCGCTTCGGCCACGGCATGTCCGACGGTCTGCCCGACACCCACAACGGGCTCTTCGCCGACGCCGAGGCCCGCAGCGCCTCCCGGTCCCTCGGGGGGGCCGGCACCTGGGCTCCTTCTCCCGGGCTACCGGACATCTACATCGCCATGGGTCAGACGGCGGAGAACGTCCGGGAGCTCGAGAACGTCTCGCGCCGGGACATGGACGAGTTCGCCGCCCTGTCGCAGCAGCGGGCGGTGGCGTCCCAGGGGAACGGCTTCTTCGAGCGCGAGATCGTCCCCCTCACCCTTCCCGACGGTTCCGTGGTCACCAGCGATGACGGTCCCCGCCCCGGTACGACGGTCGAGAAGCTGGCCGAGCTCAAGCCGGTGTTCCGCCCCGACGGGGAGATAACCGCGGGCAACGCCTGCCCCCTCAACGACGGAGCAGCCGCCGTGGTGGTCATGAGCGACACCCGGGCGGCGCAGCTCGGCATCACCCCCCTCGCCCGGGTGGTTTCCTCCGGTGTCACCGCCCTCGACCCCGAGATCATGGGGCTCGGCCCCATCGAGGCGTGCCGTCAGGCCCTGGGCCGGGCTGGTATGACCATCGACGACATCGACCTGGTGGAGATCAACGAGGCCTTCGCCGCCCAGGTGGTTCCCTCGGCCCGCCACCTCGGGATCAGCTATGACAGGCTCAACGTGCACGGGGGAGCCATCGCTCTCGGCCACCCCTTCGGGATGACCGGCGCCCGCATCATGACCACCCTCATCAACGGGCTCCAGAGTGAGGACAAGACCTTCGGTATGGAGTCCATGTGCGTCGGTGGCGGCCAGGGTATGGCCATGATCGTGGAGCGTCTCAGCTGACCGCCGACCGGTTGGGAAAAAGCCTGAGAGACCATCAGATCGCACAAGACTTATCACCAAAACGCGTTTCAACCAGGCGAAAGCCTTGATCCGTCACCCGTCTGTCACCTAAGGTAACCCCCCGTTGTGACAACGTGCACGTGGAATTTCCGTCGGCACACGGGCCGGATCACTGCGGCGGCCGTAGCGGCTGCGCTGACCTCCGGGTTGCTGGTCCCCAGCGCTTCCGCCGACCAGATGTCCAGCCTCCAGGCCCAAGCTGCGGCGCTGACGGCCAAGATCACCAACCTGGGTCGTCAGGTGGAGTCTCTGGCCGAGCAGTACGACCAGGCCCAGTACCAGCTGGGTCAACTCCGCAGCCAGGAGGCCAGCGCCCAGAAGACTCTGAGTGCCAGCGAGGCGGCCGCCGGCCAGGCCCGCCAGGCCCTCAAGTCCGACGCCATCGCCGCCTACGTCAGCGGGGGGACGACCGGTTCGGCTGCGGGATCGTCGGTGCAGAGCGCCAACGACAGCCTGCTGCGGGCCGAGTACGTCAACACTCTGGCCACCAACCAGAGCGAGGACGTGGACCGTTACCGCCTGGCCACCCTGCAGGAGCAGGTCGCCCAGAGCCAACTCCAGAAGCAGGAATCAGCGGTCTCGGCCCAACTCGACAGCCTGACCTCGGCCCGCCAGGCCGTGTCCGCCTCGCAAGCCGAGCTGATCTCCAGTGAGTCGCAGGTGAACAACGAGATCTCCCAGCTGAGGGCCCAGGAGCAGGCGGCAGCAGCTGCAGCAGCCGCCGCCGCCGCTGCCCAACAGGCGGCAGCAGCAGCAGCCGCCCAGGCCCAGGCCCGGACCCTGGCCGCCGAGGCCGCCCAGCTCCAAGCGGCGGCGCCGCTGGCCGCTCAGCCGCAGCAACAGGCGGCAGCAGCCCCTACCCAAGGTGGTAGTGCCGGCAGCCAGCCGGCCTCGACGGTGTCGACGGTAACGCCCTCCAACCCGCCGCCCCCGCCCGGTTCGGGCGCGGCCGGCGCGGTCGCCGCGGCCGAGACCCGCATCGGTGACCCCTACGTGTGGGCCGCCGCCGGACCGACCCAGTTCGACTGCTCGGGCCTGGTCATGTGGGCCTACGCCCAGGTCGGAATTTCTCTCCCCCACTACTCGGGGGCCCAGTACGCCGACACCACCCACATCCCCATGTCGGAGCTCCAGCCCGGCGACCTGGTGTTCTTCGCCAACCCCGGTGACCACGTGGCCATCTACGTGGGTGGGGGGATGATCATCGAGGCTCCCTACCCCGGTGCTTCGGTGCACGTCATACCGATGTACTCCGGGTTCGTCCTGGCCAGCCGGGTCGCCTGACCTCTCCCCCTGCCCGGGAAACGGGTCGGGTCGGGTCACTGGGACCCGCTACCCTGGCGGGCGAGGATGTGTACATGCGGGTAGAGCGCTGCTTCGCGTTCATCGATCTGAGCGGTTTCACGGCCTTCACCGAACAATTCGGGGACGAGCAGACCGTTTCTGTACTCACCGCCTTCAGGGGGCGGGTGCGAGAGATCGCGGCCCGGCGCGGGGTCCGGGTGACCAAGTGGCTGGGCGACGGCGCCATGCTGTCGTCGGCCGACAGCGGAGCCGTGGTGGCCATGGTGGTGGAGCTCGCCGACCGCATTCCGAGCGTCATACCCCTCGCCATCCGGGCCGGTCTGGCCAATGGCCCGGTGATCATGTTCGAAGGCGACGACTACATCGGTCGACCGGCCAACGTGGCCGCCCGCTTGTGCGACATGGCTGACGCCGGTGAGACCCTCGCCACCCGTGAGGTCGCCAGCCAGGCGCCGCGGTGGGTCGAGGTCGGACCCCTCGTCGCCCGGCCCATCAGCGGCCTCGAGCGTCCGGTGGAGACGGCCACCCTGAGCATCGCCAGCGCCGACGAGACCACCACCGACCCCTGCTGCGGGCTCACCCTGCCGGTCCTGCGGGGTCTCGAGACCCGCTTCGGCACCGACGGTTCGGTAAAGCGTTTCTGTTCGGCCTCGTGCGCCATCGCCTGGGACGAGCGCCGTCCCCGGCCGCCGCTCGAGGTGGCGTCCCCCGCCGGGTGACAGGAACCACAGCGTGACCGGAGCGGTGGCGCCGGCACGCCCGGCGCCACTGACCGCCCGGTCGGTCCTACTGTCGGTGCTCCTCGGTAGCCACCCCCCGGAGCTTCCGGTGCGGACCCTGGTTCGCACCGCCCAGCTGTTCGGCATCACCGAGGGCACGGCGCGGGTGGCCTTGTCCAGGCTGGCCGCCGAGGGGGAGGTCACCACCAGCCGGGGTGACTACCGTCTGTCCGACCGCCACCTCACCCGCCAGAAGGACCAGGACCGGGCCCTGCGGCCGCCCACCCTGCAGTGGCGGGGCCGGTGGGTCCTGGCCGTGGCCCTGACCCCACCGGGCGGTTCCTCGACCCCGGACCGGCGTTTCTTCGAGGAGAGGCGCATGGCCGAGTTGCGTCCCGGGGTGTGGGCCCGACCCGACAATCTGCGCCCCGACACCAGGGGTCCCGACGACGCCAGCGCCGAGCCGGGCGGGTCGGTGCTGTGGTGGACCGGTCGTCCCGACACCGGGCGGGCAGACCCCGACACCGGGCGGGCAGACCCCGACACCGGGCGGGCAGACCCCGACACCGGGCGGGCAGACCCCGACACCGTGGCGGTCAGCGCCGCCGAGGTGGCCCGCCGGCTGTGGGACCTCCAAGGGTGGGCCACCACGGCGCAGACACTCCTCGATCATCTGTCCACCAGCGAGATGCCCGCCGAGCGCCTGGCCCTCGCCGCGGCCATGGTCAGGCACATCCGGGCCGACCCCGTCCTTCCCCCCGATCTGCTCCCCGACGACTGGCCCGGGGGGCGGCTACGGCAGGCTTACGACGCCTACCGGCTGGAGCTCGGCTCCCTCATCGCCGCAGTGGCGACCACCCCCGAATCGTAGGCCGGGCGCGACGCCAGCGCCTTCCACAGAGCCGTGTAGCTCGGGTACTCGATCTCGGGGGTGACCCAACCGGCGGCCACCAACTCCCGGTGCAGGTCCGGCAACCGGCGCCACGGGATGCCCATGTCGACGTGGTGGGCCAGGTGCCACCCGGTGTGGTACGGGACGATCCAGAACCGGGCGAGGGGGGTCTGACGGATGACGTGGGTCGTGCGCCGCCGGTCCGGCGAGCGCTCCATACCGCCGTGCTCGGCTATCGCCCGCAGCCGGTTGAGCACCCGCCAGACGGTCATCCACGGAGCCAGCCACAGCAGCGGGTACAACCACCAGCGCCCCGACAAGCCCCACATGACGGCCCAGATCACCACCTGGACGCTCATGATCCGCAGGGCCACGCCCCGCGATGTGGGCTTGGCTGCGGCCTTGAAGAGCGGGACCAGGTTCTTGTAGCCCGACACCCCGATGGCATCGCGGACCAGCTTGCGGGTCAGCGACGCCTTGGTGATCGGATACCCGCGGTAGAGCCCCAGATCCGGCTCCTGGGGCCCGAGCTCGTCCTTGTGATGGGCCATGTGCGACCGGCGGTACACGTCGAAAGGGGTCCACGCCGGGTAGGCCAGGAGCCACCGTCCGACCACATCGTTGACCCGCTTGGTCTCGAACAGCAGGCGATGGGCCGCCTCGTGGCCCAAGATGTTGAGCAGGGCGAAGGCCCGGCCGAGCAAGAAGAAGGCCACGAGGTAGCCCCACCAGCGGTCCACGGCCACCGCCGCGGCGACCACCCCGAACGACTGAACCCAGGCACCCACCACCGTCAAGACGTTGCGCGCTCCGGGGATGCGCCTCAGTTCGGATCGCAGGGCGGGGGCCGGACGGCCCGAGTCGGACAGGCGCTCGGTGGGGAGGACCGCGGGAAGGGCCCCGTCGGGGGGCACCATGGTCATTGCCATACCCTGCACATTACAGCTTCTACCTCATGCCAGGTCAACTCGTAATATAGGGGTGACCCGTCAGCCGATCTCGATTGCCGAAGCGGGGCCGAGAGTCGAAGCCCGACCCAGGCGCCAGCGCCTCGGGGTTGGGCGGGCTCGCATGGCCAGAGCGGTGGCCACCGCGGTGGCGGCCACCGCCGCACCCACCAGGTAGGAGGCGTGGTAGGACCCCACCGTGCCGAGTGAATGCAGCTTGGACACCTGGACCGTCTCCATCACCTGGATACCGGTGACCACCCCGACCTGGCTGGCCACCTGCATGGTGGCGCTGGCCGACCCGAGACGTCCCGGCTCCACGGCGCCGGCGATCAACGCCGAAATGGACGGTTGAGCCAGGCCCTGGGCCAGCCCCGACACCCCGAGGGCAACCACGATGAGCAGGGCCGGGCTACCGGGATCGGTCATGACGAAAGCGAGCATGGACAAGACCAGGCAGACCGCGCCCGAAGCCGCCGAGAAGCGCTCCCCCGTGCGCGCCGCCATGTACCCCGCCAGCGGGGCGGCCACCGCGAACACGAGCGGGCGGGCGATCTGGAAGAAGCCGGTGGCGCCGATGCTGTACTTCAAACCCTGCTCGAGGAACAACGGGGTGATGAAGAAACCGCCCATGTAACCGAAGCTCATGGCGAAAGAAGCCACGCAGGGCATCACTATCTCCCGCCGCCCCAGCCACTCCAGGGGCAGCACCGGGTTGGGTGTGGTCCGCTCCACCATGACGAAGAGGGGCACGGCCAGGACGGTAACGGCCAGGGCGGCCAGAACCGGCAGCGACAGCCATCCCCGACCGCTCTGGTTGATCGCCAGCAGCAATGAGCCGATGGCCGCCGCCAAAAGGACCGCTCCCTTCAGGTCGAGCACCTCGTCGGTGACCAGATCGGTTTCGGGCAGGGTCCGCCGGCACCAGAAGAGCGCCAGGGCGATCAGCGGTGCCTGGATGATGAATATCCACCGCCAGCCGAATGCCTGTACGAGGGGACCCCCGACGGCCACGCCGATCACGGGCCCCCCGGCGCCGACCAGGGACCACCACCCCATGACCATGGTTCGCTCGGCCGGCCGGTCGTACACGCGAAACAGCAGGGCCCAGGACGACGCGGTGAGCGATGCGCTGCCGAGGCCCGACAGGAGGCGGGCCGCGATGAGGGTCTGGGCGTTCCACGCGCCCGCCGTGGCCACCGCGCACACGAGGGCGCCCATCATGCCGACCAGGTACAGACGCCGGTGCCCGCGCAGGTCGCCGATCCGGCCGAGCAAGGGGGCCGAGACGCCCACCACGAGCAGCGGGCCGGTGATGGCCCAGGTGAGAGTCGTGGACGTGGTGTGCAGGCTCCCGGCTATATCGACCAGGGCCACGTTGAAGACCGTGAAGGTGATGTTCGTGGCGAGCAGGCCCACCAGCACGCTCACCAGCAGGGAGACCCGGGAACCGCCCTCCCGGGTCAACTCGGTCCCCGCTCCTCCCCGGCGTCCCTCGTCACCCCAGGGGGCGGGAGACCGGGTCGGCGAACGGATCGGCGAACGGATCGGCGACCGGCTCCGCCCCCGCTACGGCGGGGTCCTCCTCGGCCCATTCGGCGTAACCCGTATGCTCCAGTTCATCAGCCAGTTCCGGCCCCCCGCTGCGCACGATCCGACCCCGTGAGAGGACATGCACGCGGTCGCAGCGCAGTTCCTGCAGCAGCCGGGTGTAGTGGGTGATGGCTAGAACGCCGAGATCGAACTCGGTGGTGGCTGCCTCGACCCGACGGGCGACGGCGCGCAGGGCGTCCACGTCGAGCCCGGAGTCGATCTCGTCGAGAACGGCGAACTTCGGTCGCAGCACGGCCAGCTGAACAGTCTCGTTGCGCTTGCGCTCACCTCCCGACAGGTCGGCGTTGAGCGAACGCTCCAGCAGGCGGCTGTCGAGTCCCACCCTCCGGGCCTCGTCGGCCACCGTTGCGGCCACCGGGGCGGCGTCGCGGCCGCCCGCTCGGAACGACTCGGCCAGCGCCTCGGCCAGACCCACGCCCGGCACCTCGATGGGGTATTGCATGCCGAGGAACAACCCGGCCTGGGCCCGCTGCCAGGTGGGCAACGCCAGCATGTCCTCACCATCGAGGGTGACCCGACCGCCCGTCACCTGGTAGCCCGGTCGACCGAGCAGGACATGGGACAGGGTGCTCTTGCCCGAGCCGTTGGGGCCCATCACGGCATGGACCTCACCGGAGGCGATGGTCAGGCTCACCCCGTCGAGGATGGCCCGGCCGGCGACGCTGGCCCGTAGATCTTCGATTACCAGCGTGCTCACGCTGACACCACCACTTCTTCTCCGTCGATGGTCACGCTCAGCACCGCGACGGGGCCCGTCGCAGGAAGGGATTGAGGGAGGCCGTCGAGGAGCGAGAAGGAGCTGCCGTGCTTCCAGCACTCCACCGAACATTCGTCGGCGTCGACCTCACCCTCGGACAGGTGCACGTCGGCGTGGCTGCACCGATCGGCCAGCGCGAAGAAGCGTTCACCCAGGCGGACCAGGCAGATGCCGTCCGGTCCGCCTTCCAGTCGTACGGCCTTGCCGTCGGGCACCGAGGATCGGGGGGTACGGGCCAGTTCTGTCATCGCTGCTGCTCCAACTGTTCGGCCGCCCTCAGCTTGGTCGCGAGTGCATCGCCGAGTAGCGGCCCGAGAGCGGGCGCGGGTAGCCGTTCGAGTACTTCACCGAGGAACCCGAGGGCTATCAGGCGCTCGGTCACTTCGGGGGGTACGCCCCGGCTCTCGAGATAGAAGCGCTCGTCCTCCGAGACCGGGCCGACCGCCGAAGCATGGGAACAGCGCACATCGTGGTCCTCGATCTCGAGGTTGGGGACCGAATCGGCGTGGGCCCCCTCGTGGAGGACCAGATTGCGGTTGGTCTGGAAGGCGTTGGTTCCCCGGGCGCCCTTCTCGACCCTGATGAGACCGGTGTAGACCGAGCGGGAGGTGTTGGCCACGACCCCCTTGTAGAGGAGATCGGACGTCGTCTTGGGTACCCGATGGTCCTGGACAGTTCGGAAGTCGTGCATCTGGCCACCGGCCCCGAAGTACACCGCGATGAGGCGCGACGACGCTCCCTGGCCGGTCAAGGCGCAGTCGGTACGCATCCGCGCGTAGTAGCCGCCGAGAGATACCGCCGCCGAGGTAAGGGTGGCGTCCGCCCCCACCTGACTGACCTGAGACCCGATCTGCCAGGCCTCCTCGCCGAGCATCTGCACGTGCAGGTAGTCGACGCGAGCGGCGCGCTCTACGGCGAGCTCGGTGAGGGGCACCACGAGCGCCCGCCCCTCCCCCGCCACGACCTCGATAACGGTTAGCTGGCTGTCCTCACCGGCCTCGATCCGGATCCGGGGATAGACCGCGACGTCATCGGCGTCTACCCAGTGGACGAGTATCACCGGGTCGGCGGTTACGCCGCGACCCACGGAGATGACGTGGGGGTCCGAGGCGTAGGCCCGGTTGGCCACTACGAACGCATCGGAGGGTTCCCGCACCGCCGCCGGGGCGCCGCTCAGGTCGGCCTCATCGCGTACGTGTACACCTTGACCGGAAACGACGCGGCTGACCACGAACCCGTTGCGCGTCTCGACCACCGCCGAGGTGGCACCCACGGCGGCGATCAGCGCATCGACCTCGGGATGTGCGGCGGGGGCGGTCGGACGGAGCCCGGCCGGCTTGAAGCGGTCGAGGTCGAGGCCGTCGACGCGGCTGTACCGCCACTCCTCGAGCGATGTGGTGGGCAGCTTCATGTCGGCCAGGCGCGCAACGGCCTGCTCTCTGGCCGCTTCGAGCCAAGCGGTGGTGGTAGTAGTCAGAACTGCTCCTCTTTATCCCTGCTGTAACGCCAGCGGTGGGGCCCCGGTCATCCCTGGGGCAGATCGATGACCACCCGGCGGGGCTCCGCCGGGTCGTAGCGGACGGGGACCGTGCCCCCCACCTTGACCGAACCCCGCGACTCGGGTGTAGCGAAGGCGTGGCGGACCGTGACCTCGAGGGGATCGCTCCCCTCCTCCTCGATGCGCAGCACCAGGCGGCTCCGGGTCACCGGCCCGATGGTCCGCTCGTCCACCACCGAAACCACTTTGGCCTGGGCCGAGCGGCCGGTGCGGAGAATCTCGGGCCCCTTGGGCTCGGGCTCCGGCTCGGGCGAGGGGGGCGGTGGGGGCCCGTCGGCTGCAGTGGGGTCGACGGGCGTGGGCCGACCCCTACTGCGGAGGGGTCGGCGGGTCCGCTCCTGCTCGGCGCCCGGACCGGGACGCGGCCCGGTATCGGGACGGGCCGGGCGGGGCGGCCGTCGGGTGGGGGTCTGGCCCGTCTTCTGGCTCTCCATGGCCATGGACGCGCCGGCCACAGCTATGACCAGCACCACGGCCAAGGCTATGGCTGCGGTCATCTGACCCCCACCACCTCGGGCCCAGACGACGAACGGACGATCGTCCCAGTGATCAACCGATGGAACCTTCCATCTGCAACTCGATGAGTCGGCTCCATTCGACGGCGTACTCCATCGGGAGCGTCCGGGTGACCGGTTCGATGAAACCGTTGACGATCATGCTCATGGCCTGCTGCTCGGACAGGCCCCGGCTCATGAGGTAGAAGAGCTGGTCATCGCCAACTTTGGACACCGTGGCTTCGTGGCCGACCTGGGCGTCGTGCTCGCCGAACTCGATGTAGGGGTAGGTGTCGCTCCGGGAGAGGTCGTCGAGCAGCAGGGCGTCGCAGCGCACGAAGCTCTTCGACTTCGAGGCACCCTCCTCGAACTTGACCAGTCCTCGGTAGGAGGTCCGGCCACCATCTTTGGAGATGGACTTGGACACGATCGTCGAGGACGTTTCGGGGGCGTGATGGACCATCTTGGCCCCTGCGTCCTGATGCTGGCCCGGTCCCGCATAGGCCACGGACAACACCTCGCCGGACGCCTTGGGTCCCATCAGGTACACGGCCGGGTACTTCATCGTCAGGCGGGATCCTATGTTCCCGTCGATCCACTCCATGTGCGCCTCGGCTTCACACCAGGCTCTCTTGGTAACGAGGTTGTAGACGTTGTTCGACCAGTTCTGGATGGTGGTGTAGGTCACCCGGCTGGACGGCTTGCAGATGATCTCCACGACCGCCGAGTGCAGCGAATCGGTGCTGTACACAGGAGCTGAGCAGCCCTCGATGTAGTGCACCTGGGCGCCCTCGTCGGCGATGATCAAGGTCCGCTCGAACTGGCCCATGTTCTCCGAGTTGATCCGGAAGTAGGCCTGCAGGGGCATGTCCACCTTGACCCCCGGTGGCACGTATATGAAGCTCCCGCCCGACCACGCCGCCGTGTTGAGCGCGGCAAACTTGTTGTCATTGGCCGGGATGACCCGACCGAAGTACTGCTTCACCAGTTCGGGGTACTCGCGCAGGGCCGTGTCCATGTCGCAGAACAGCACGCCCAGAGCCTCGAGGTCCTCGCGGTTGCGGTGGTACACGACCTCGCTCTCGTACTGGGCGGTCACCCCTGCGAGGTACTTGCGTTCGGCCTCCGGTATGCCCAGCTTGTCATAGGTGGACTTGACCGACTCAGGCAGATCCTCCCACTCCCGCACCTGCTGGTCGATGGGCTTCACGTAGTAGAAGATGTCGTTGAAGTCGATGCCGCCCATGTCGCCCCCCCAGTTGGGCATCGGCCGGCTCTCGAAGTGGCGCAGCGCCTTGAGACGACGCTTGGTCATCCACTCCGGCTCGCCCTTCATCCAAGACATCTCGCGGACGATGGACTCCGACAGCCCCTTCTTCGGCTTGAAGACATAGAAGTCCTCGACGTCACTCCAGCCCAGCTTGTACCGGCCGAGGTCCAGGTTCGTCGATGTCGTTGCCATGGGTCGTCAACCTCTCGTCGAGTGAGGCTCATGTTGGGTGAGGCTCGTTGGGGCTCCGCTACGGGGATTTCTCCTACGTAGATAGTAACAACCTACCGGAGCTGTCCCGGTGAAACTTCGAGTCGGCGTCGGCGCCCGCCCAGGCCGGAAGGCCAGGGATCATCCTCCCATGACTCGGAGCCCCGACGGTGCTAAAGATGGTCGGGACACTCGGGGAAAGGAGCGCTCGTGCCGTTCGAGAGACTGAGCCCCCTCGACGCCGGTTTCCTGCACGTCGAGGATGGCGTCACCCACATGCACATCGGTTCGGTCTCCATCATGGAGGGGCCTCCTCCCCCCTACGAGGCCTTCCGCGACCGAGTGGCCAGCAAGTTGCCCATGGTCCGCCGCTACCGCCAGGTGGTCCGCCGGGTGCCCCTCGATCTGGGGCGTCCGGTGTGGGTCGACGACCCCTACTTCAAGATCGAGTACCACATCCGCCACACCGCCCTGCCCTCGCCCGGCAACGAAGCCCAGCTCCAGAACCTGGTCGGTCGGGTCATGGCCCAGCAGCTGGACCGGGACCGACCCCTGTGGGAGATGTGGATGGTCGAGGGCCTGCCCTCGGACCGCTGGGCCATAATCTCCAAGGTCCACCACTGCATGGTCGACGGGGTGTCGGGCAGCGAACTGCTCGGTCTCATCCTCGACCCCGACCCCGACCACGAGGCGGATCCGCCCCTGCCCTGGACACCGGACCCGCCGCCTGCGGACTGGGAGCTCATGGTGGACGCGGTGGCCGGGACGCTCTCCAGCCCGGTAGAGATCGGGCGCATGGTGCAGGCCCAGACCCGCCTTCCCCGCCGTCTGGTGGGCCTGGCTCGGGAGACCGTCGGGGCCGTCCGGGCCACCGCGTCGGCCATGCGGGAGGCCACCACGTCGAGTCTGAACGGACCGCTCGGGCCTCACCGTCGCTGGGTATCGGCCGCCACCACGGTGGCCGAGGTGAAACACGTGCGCAACCGGCTGGGCGGCTCTTTCAACGATGTCGTCCTGACGGTGATCGCCGGTGGCTTCCGGGACGTCCTGATCGGGCGCGGCGACCGAACCGACCTGCCGGTGCGCAGCCTGGTGCCGGTTTCGGTTCGCCCCCGCGACGCCCGGGGCATGGCCGTCGGCGACGGTCGGATGGCCAACCAGATATCCGCCTCCTTCGTGGATCTGCCCGTGCACCTCGATGATCCGGTGGGCCGTCTCAACGCCATCCGCACCCAGATGGCCGACCTCAAGGACTCCAAGCAGGCCCTCGCCGGTGAGGTGCTCAGCTCGCTGTCGGGTTTCGCCCCGCCCATGCTTCTCGCTCTCGCCGGACGACTCGGCACCAAGATCCCCCAGAACATGATCAACACGGTCACCACCAACGTCCCGGGCCCCCAGGTCCCCCTCTACGCCGTGGGCCGGCGCATGCTCCAGGTGTACCCCTACGTGCCGCTGGGGATACGGATGCGGATCGGCGTGGCCATATTCTCCTACGACGGCAACGTCACGTTCGGCATCACCGGGGACTACGACGGGGCCCCTGACATAGAGGTCCTCGGCCGCGGCATCGAGCGGTCCATGCGCGAGCTTCTATCGGTGGAGCAACCGGCCACGGAGAAAGTCGTGGTCGACCTGCGAGGCCGGCGACGAGTCGGCTCCCCCGAGCACGCCTGACCCGGCACCTCCGCTGGTCGTCGGCTCCGTCCGGGCTGTCACCGTACCGTCACCGATCCCGGCTTCAGGCCGGTGGCTGCCTGACCGGGCGCAGCGATACCGCCAGCGTCGCCAGGGTCATGACCACTCCCACCCCGAGGACGATCCACTTGGTGACATCGGGAGTGACCCAGATGGCCCCGACGATGGGCGACACGGCCATCAGAAGGGCGAAGAGCATCTCGGCCGGTCTCTCCTGGATGGTCAGCTTCATCTCCGAAGCATAACCCCGCACCTCCACTGCAGCCCAACTGTCGTCGCCCGAGGGGAGCCGTCCCCGGGTTCGAGGCCCTACCATGCAGCCATGTCCATCATCCGGATCAACGCCATCGATGTCGGGGACGGCCAGGGCGACGAGTTGGCCCGCCGCTTCGCAGCCAGGGCCGGGGCCGTCGACGATGCTCCTGGTTTCGAGGGATTCGAGCTCCTGCGCCCAACCGACGGCCGCACCACATGGCTGGTCATGACCCGCTGGAAGGACGAGAAGTCCTTCAATGACTGGGTGGCCTCCCCGTCCTTCGCCCACGGCCACCGCGGCGCCAATGAGCCCGCCGGTGACCGGCCGGTCGCAGTCCACAGCGAGCTCTGGAGCTACGAGGTAGAAGATCTCGGGCGGGGCTGATCTCGACCAACCAGTAAATCCCGTCATATACCGGAAAAGGGGCTATTGCCTCCCACCGGTCACGCATTACATTCAGCGAATCATGGCCACGACGCCCACCGCCGAAGAACTCCGCCGCCTGTCTACGGCCGCGGCGCTGATCGCCAAGGCTGAGGCCACCACCTTCCCGGCCGAACAGCAGGCCCTGGCCCTGCGGGCCTATACCGAGTTGGCGGCCTACCTGAACTCGGTGGAGGCGAAGAATCCCGGCCCCCGGCGCCGTGAGCGGCGGCTCTTCGACCGCCGGGCGGCGGGCGACCCGGGGCGCAACGCGGCCGCCGCAGCCGGCTCGGGTCCTCCCGGACCGGGATCGTTCGTGTTTCGCGGGCGCAACCATCAGGTGCGGACCGCCTACCGAGCGACGATCATCAAGAAGGACGCGACGGGCGAGCACGTCAACGTCGGCCTCTGACCGGCGACCCAACCCAATCCGACGCCCATCCAATCAGTAGTCACTCCACGGACTTCACCTACAGCGGCGCCACCGCGCCGCCCCTCAGGCGAGACCCGGGGCACTGCCGCCCTCAGGCGAGAACGGCGGCGGCCCTCAGGGAAGCATCTCCTTCAGCTGGCCGATCAGATTGGCCGGCGTCTGGTCACCGGTCGGCACAGGCATCACCTGGAGGTGGGTCACCCCGGCCTCGGCGAAGGCCGCGACCCGCTCAGCCACGAACCCGGCCGGCCCGCACAACGACGTGAGCCGGAGCATCTCCTCCGGGACGGCGGCCGCCGCCTCCTCCTTGCGACCAGCGAGATACAGGTCCTGTATCGTCTCCGCCTCCTTCTCGAATCCGTACCGCTGGGCCAGGGCGTTGTAGTAGTTCCGTCCCCGGGCCCCCATCCCCCCGACGTAAAGGGCCACGGTGGGCCGTGCCAGGTCCCTGATTGCGGCCACCTCCTCACCCTCGCCGATGGCCAGTAGGCCGCCCGCGGAGATCATGAGAGGATCGAGATCGGGGCTGCGGCGGGCCGCGCCGCGCTTCAAGGAGTCACCCCAGACCTCGCCGGCCTTCTCGGGGATGAACATGATGGGCAACCACCCGTCGGCCACCTCGGCGGTCATGGCCACGTTCTGGTCGCCCAGGGACGCCACCCAGATAGGTATCCGGGGTCGCACCGGATGGGCGATGATCTTCAACGGTTTGCCCAGACCGGTACCCTGACCTTCGGGAAGGGGCATCTGGTAGTAGCGGCCGGTGTGCTCGAGGGGCGCTTGTCGAGCCCAGATATGCCGGCAGACTGACACTATCTCCCTGGTTCTGCCGAGCGGAGCGTCGTAGGGAACCCCGTGGAATCCCTCGATCACCTGAGGACCGGATGCCCCGAGTCCGAGATGGAAGCGCCCTTCGGACAGGGCGTCCACACCCGCTGCGGTCATGGCCAGCAGAGTGGGTGTGCGGGTGTAGATCGGCAGGATTCCCGAACCGATCTCCACCCGCTCGGTCAGCGCCGCCAGATAGCCCATGAGGCTGGGACCGTCGAAGCCGTAGGCCTCGGCCACCCAAACGAGGTCGAGCCCCGCCTTCTCCATCTCCGACACCCGCCGGGCCGATTCCTTGAACCCCCCGGCGTAACTCAATGCGGTCGCGATCCTCATACCGTTGACCATAGCAACCACCCTCTGCGCTGGTCCGAGGTGGCGTTCGCCGCCGAGATCACCGTGTCACCCCCCAAGGGCGTGACACGGCTCGGTCCTGGGTAGCTTTGCCACTGTGGATCGTTTCATCGATCGGATCGACGCTGCCCAGCGGCGGTGGAAGCTGACCTCTTTCGCGTGGGGGGTGCAGAAGAAGTACAGCGACGACCGAGGTGGCTACTTGGCCGCTCTGGTCACCTACTACGGCTTCCTATCCATTTTTCCGCTGCTGCTGGCCGCCTTCACCGTCATCGCCTACGTGCTGCACGGCGACCGCTCAGCCGCGGCATCACTCCAGGCCCATATCAGGAGCTACCCCGTGATCGACCAGATCGCTCCGGGCCTGAGCAAAGGCACCCTCAACGGATCGCCGGTGGCGCTCGTCGTAGGGGTGCTCGGGCTCATCTGGGGCTCGCAGGGCTTGGCCCAGGCCGCCCAGTTCACCATGCAAGAAGCATGGAACGTGCCCAACCGGGAGCGACCAGGATTCGTCCCCCGTACCCTGAAAAGCTTCGGCTGGTATGCCGTATTCGGCTTCGGTGCGCTGATCGCCACGTTCATCACGTCGCTCGGCCGGGCGTTGAGCTGGGCGGGAGGGGACATCCTCTCGACGCTGGCGTCGATGCTGTTCGACGTGTTCATCTTCAGCGTCTCGTTCTGGATCCTGACCCCGTCGGGTATCGCTGTGAAGGACCTTCTACCTGGCGCTGCGGTAGCCGGCGTGATGTGGGCCGTGCTGACCGGGGTCGGCGTCAGCCTCACCGGGCACCTCGCCCACGCCAATCCGATGTACGGAAGCTTCGCCGCCGTCCTCGGGCTACTGGCCCTCATCTACCTGAACGCCCGCATCACCATCTACTGTGTCGAAGCCAACGTGGTCCGTCGCGACCACCTGTGGCCCCGGTCGCTCACCGACCGCAACCTGACTGCCGCCGATCGGCGTCAGCTGGACGACCTGGCCGCCAAGGAAGAGCGCGTCGAGCGCGAGCAGATCACCGTCGAGGTCTAGCCCTCAGACTCTCCCAACGGGCCCGCGAGCTCGTCCTCCATGCCCGCCGCCGCCGCCCAGGAACCGGGGTCGGCGGGATCAGCCACGAACACCACCGGCGGGACGGGCCGCTCTCGGTCACGGGGACCCTCCCGTTCGCCCCCACCGCCGAGCTCGGCGCCATCGGCTGAGTCCGGACCCACCACGAGCACCGTGCGGTGGCCACGCGACCAGGCTCGGCGGGCGACCACTGGATCTGTGGTGGGCACGACGCCGACGCTAGCCGACCCCGTTCCCCACGTCCGGCAGCACCTGGCAGGCTGTTCAGGTCATGAGCCCGCCCCAGCCTCCCCGCGCCCGCCGACTACCGCATGCAGTCAACTCCCACGGGGTGACCCGCAACGACGACTGGCACTGGCTGCGAGACCGCGAAGATCCAGAGGTCATCGCCTACCTCGAGGCGGAGAACGTCTACACCGACGCCGTGATGGCCCCGACGCTCGGCCTGCAGCAGGAACTGTTCGAGGGAATCAGAGCCAGGGTGCGCGAAACCGATGCGTCCGCTCCCGTCCGATCCGGGGGCTGGTGGTACTACACCCGGACCGAGGAGGGGCAGCAGTACCCCATCATGTGTCGGCGGCCCGATCCCGAACGCCGGCTGGAGGCAGCGGCGGTCGCCTCTGAGGCCCGCGACGGCCTCCCGCCCGACGAAGTGGTCATCCTCGACGAGAACGTGCTGGCCGGGGGCGACTACCTGGCCCTGGGTGTCTTCGACATCAGCCCCGACCACTCGGTCCTGGCCTACGCCACCGATCTCGACGGCTCGGAGGTCTACACCCTGCGCTTCCGTTCCCTCGACTCCCTCGAGGACCTACCCGACACGATCGAAGGCGTCTACTACGGGTCGGCCTGGTCGGCTCGGGGCCAGGTGTTCTACTACGTGAAACCGGACGAGGCCATGCGCCCCTACCAGGTGTGGCGCCACCTGCTCGGCACCGAGGCGGACCACGACGTCCTCGTCTACCAGGAGGATGACGAACGATTCTTCGTCAGCGTGTACCTGTCACGATCTCGACGACGGATCGTCATCGACTCCGACAGCAAGACCTCGTCGGAGGTCCGATGGCTCGACGCCGACGCGGTGGACGCCGGCGAATCGACGGTCCTCCTGGCCCGACAGCCGGGCGTCGAGCACCGGGCCGAGCACGACGGCGACGGCTGGCTGATCCTGACCAACCAGCCCGGTCCGGGCGGACGCCCCGCCACCAACTTCGAGCTTCACCGCCTCGACGACAGCGGCGACCAGCGGGTGATCCTGGCTCACCGCGACGACGTGAAACTCGAGCACGTGGACGCCTTCGCCTCCTTCGTCGCGGTCGGCGAGCGGTCCTGCACCGACGGCCTGGAGCGGCTCCGGATACTCGGGCGCGACGGCTCTCAGGACATCGTGCCGCAGCCGGAGTCCGTCTACAGCCTGCTCGGCGGCGAGAACCCCGAGTGGGACCAGGACACCTACCGCTTCGGCTACACCTCTCTCGTCACGCCCCGCACCGCGGTCGACTACCGGGTCACGGACGAAAGTCGCCAGGTCGTGTGGTCTCAGTCGGTCCCCGGCTACGACCCGACCCGGTACGAGACCCAGCGCTTGTGGGCCACCGCGCCCGATGGGGCTCAGGTTCCGATCTCGGTGCTCGCCCGCCGGGACCTGCGACGCGACGGCACCGCCCCGGGCCTGCTGTACGGCTACGGGGCCTACGAGATGAGCGTGGACCCGACCTTCTCCGTAGCTGCTCTCAACCTGGTGGAACGCGGCACCGTATATGCCATCGCCCACGTGCGCGGCGGCGGCGAGCTGGGCCGGCGCTGGTACGAGCAGGGTCGTATGGAGCACAAGGTCAACACCTTCACCGACTTCGTGGCCGCGGCCGAGACGCTGATCGCCCAAGGCTGGGTTCACCGCGACCGCCTCGCCGCCCGCGGGGGCAGCGCCGGCGGCCTGCTCATGGGAGCGGTGGTGAACCTGCGCCCGGACCTGTGGCGGGCGGTGGTAGCTGAAGTCCCCTTCGTGGACGTGGTCACCACCATGTCGGATACCACCCTTCCCCTTACCGTCACCGAGTGGGAGGAGTGGGGCGACCCCCTCCACGACCCCGAAGCGTTGGCCCGGATGCTCGGCTACTCGCCCTATGACAATGTGGCCCCCCGGGCCACCTACCCGGCCATCTACGCCACGGCCGGTCTGAACGACCCGAGGGTGGGCTTCTGGGAGCCGGCCAAGTGGGTCGCCCGGTTGAGGTCAGTGGGCGCAGGTGGCCCGGACCGTCCGATCCTCCTGCGCACCGAATTGGGCGCCGGACACGGCGGCCCATCCGGCCGCTACGACATCTGGAGGGACGAGGCGCGGGTCCAGGCCTTTATTCTGTCCCAGACCGGCTCTTCGTGATCGCCCCCCGGCCGTCACGCAGGTCCACGACCGGGGTGGCGTGGCGCATCTCGGCCTGGGTGAGCACGTCGGTTATCTCGACCCCTATCAGCTCCTCCCGCTCGAGCAGGGCGTCGCGCAGGGCCGCCACGAGGTAGGAGTGATCTGACAGCAGGGTCCGCACCTCATCCCGGGCCCGGTCCAAGATGGCGTCCATCTGGGCCCGGCTGGACTCGTCTGACAGCACCTTGGCCACGATGTTGACCGCCGCTCCCCCACCGCGAGCCGCGTCGAGCGAGATCAGGGAGTGCCCCATCCCGAAACTGCCGATCATCTGGGCCGCCGCTTCGGTGGCGGCCTGAAGATCACCGCTCACTCCGCTACTCGTGTCACCGAAGAACACCTCCTCGGCGGCCAAGCCCCCCATGGCGATCCGGATGAGACCCTCGATCTCCGAGCGGGTCCGGGTGTAGCGCTCCTCGGGCTCGGAATGGGCGAGCAGACCCAGGGCCACGCTGCGTTTGATGATCGACAGCACCTCGAGCTTGCGCTCCGGGGCCACGAGCCAGGCCGTCACCGCGTGGCCGGCCTCGTGGGTGGCGATCGTGATCCGCTCCTGCTCGGCGTAGGCAGTGGGCTGGGCCAAGCCCAACTCGGTGGTCATCTTGGCCCGCTGGAGATCTTCCCAACTCAGCCGGTCGGACCCTCTCCGCAGGGCCCAGACGAGGGCCTCGTCGAGCAGGTGCTCGATCATCACCGGCGAGTAACCCATGGTGGTCGCCGCCAGCGTCTCGCGGCACTCATCGGTGTCGAGCTCGCTGCTGTGGGATTTGCGCTCCAGGTAATAGTCGATGATGTCCCGCCGGCCGGCCCTGCTAGGTAGGTCGACGGTGATGGTCCGGTCGAACCGGCCGGGACGCATGAGCGCCGGATCGAGGTCCCCGGCCCGGTTGGTGGCCCCGATGACCAGGATGTTGGGCGCCTGGCTCACCGGCTTCTTGACGACTCGTCCGGCCGGCAGCCAGCGGTTCAACAGATCGATGAAGGCGCCCTTCACTCTCGCCGAGGTACTCGGCTCGTCGAAGGACTGGAGCTGGATCAACAGCTCGTTGACCACCCCGGACAGGCCCTCGCCGTTGCCCGTGCCGAGCCCCGATCGGGCCCCTCCGATGGCGTCGAACTCCTCGATGAAGCCGATGGCCCCGCCCTCGCGCCGAGCGTATTTCCGAAGCGCCTTGAAGTACGACCGGATGCGTCGCCCGGTCATCCCGTAGAAGTGCGACTGGAACGCCGTCGATGACACGAAGAGGAACGGGACGTTGGCCTCGGCCGCCATAGCCTTGGCGATGAAGGTCTTGCCGGTCCCCGGCGGCCCCTCGAACAGGACCGCTCGCCGGGGGTTGCCGCCCATACGCTCGTTGAAGGTCCGGTAGGCCAGGAAGAGGTTGAGGGTCTTGACCACCTCCTCGACCACGACATCCGCACCTTTGACATCCGACAGCCGTACCCCGGTCTCCTCCGGACGGTAGAGGACGTGGGGCGAACGGCCGGCGCCGATCACGGGCAGCAGGACGCTCACCAGCAGGACTGCGAGCAGCACGATGGCCGGGAGATAGGTACCCAGCCAGCTCGGCGCGCCCAGGTGGGGCCAGGCCACCACCCCGACGTCGTGGAGGACCAGGACCATGAGCGCCAGCAGCAGCAGCAGCGACAGTCGCTTGAAGCGACGCTGGCGGTGGCCCTCCCGGGCGTCCGAAACATCGGCGGAGCGGAGCACCTCCGCATTGGCCAGGGTCAACGTGTCCATCGTGAGCCTTCCCCTCGCTTTCCGCCGCAGCGTTGACCAAACCTAGAGCCGGTCCTACCGCCGATGCCTCCTTCTCCATCCAATTTCCGGCTTTTCCGGTTGGTCGGGACCCGAACGGGAGGGAGCCCCTGCAGTAAACCCCTGCCGGAGCCCCTACAGGAAGAGTCTCAGGCCCTCGGAGGCGGCGATCACCTCGGGTCCCCGGCCTCCCATGGCGGCCCGCGCATCGGTCACGATCCGGTCGAGCTCCTCGTCATCGTGGGCGGGGTCGTGGTGGAACAGCGCCACCCGGCGGACGCCGGCCTGCGCAGCCACGCGCAGGGCATAGTCCACGGTGCAGTGACCCCAGTGGCTCTTCTCGGCGAACTCGGCCGACGTGTACTGAGCGTCGTGGATGAGCAGATCGGCCGACTCGGCGAGCTCGAGGACCGGTTCGGCCACGGTCTCGAGATCCAGCGGCGCCTGGTGGTCGCTTATGTAGGTCACAACCCGGCCGTGCCAGGTCACCCGGTATCCCACCGTCACCCCGGTGTGGGGGACCGGGCGAACCATCACGTCGGCCTCACCCACCCGGAACTGGTCCTTGAGAACCTCGTGGAAGCTGTAGTCGCCGCGGAGGTCGCCGATCCGCACCGGGAAGTACGGCGGCCGCATGAAGTCGTCGATCTGCTGGCGGAGGGTGCCTGATTCGGGCTGAGGACCGTAGATGCGCAAGCGGGCGCCGGGCCGGTCCGCGGGCGGGAAGAAAGGCAAACCCTGGACGTGGTCCCAGTGGATGTGGGTCACCAGCGCCGTCGCCGAGAAGGACCCGTCCAGGGGTTGGGTGTCGCCGAAAGCCCGCAATCCGGTGCCGAGATCGAACACGAGCGGTTCCTCACCGGCGGCTGTGACCGCCACACAGGCGGTGTTGCCGCCGTAGCGCGCGTTCTCCCTCGACGGGCAGGGACAGGATCCCCGGACACCGTAGAACGTCAGCTCCAACTGGTGACCACTCCCGTCCACGCTTACGAGACGTTAGCTACGGCCGTACCCGAGACGTCGGCAGTGTGACCGAAACCACAGGTGGGGCCGCTCACTCCCAGATGTCGTCTCCGTAGGGCCGGCGTCGGGACGGCGCCGCCTCCTGCTTCCAGACCATCAGGCGGCGGCGGAAGTAGCAGACCTCCTCGCCGCGCTGGTTGAAGCCCTTGGTCTCGACGGTCACTACGCCCCGATCGGGCTTGGAGCGGGACTCCTGCTTCTCGATCACCCGCGTCTCGGCATAAATGGTGTCCCCGTGGAAGGTCGGGCGCTTGTGGGTGAGCTGCTCGACCTCCAGATTGGCGATACACGAGCCGCTGACGTCGGGAACACTCATGCCGAGCACCACGCTGTAGACCAGGTTGCCGACCACAACGTTGCGGCCATGAACGGTTTCGTGCTCAGCGAACCAGGCATTGGTGTGCAGCGGGTGGTGGTTCATCGTGATCATGCAGAACAGGTGATCGTCGTATTCGGTGATGGTCTTGCCGGGCCAGTGGCGGTAGATGTCGCCGGGCTCGAAGTCCTCGTAGTAGCGGCCGAAGGGGCGGTCATGTGTCGTCATCGCCAGCCACGCTAGGCGCCGGTCCCCGCGGCGACGAAGTGCCGCCCTCACTACCGGTTCCAGCCACCTGGCCTGGCAACCGCAGCCCCGTCGAGCTTCTAACGTCGCGCCTCGTGATCGAACTGGAGCTGCGCAACGACGTCTACCGCCGCCCGCTGGCCACCGCCCTCGACCGGCTCGGCCTGCGCGAGGGGTGGATCTGCGCCGACGTGGGCGCCGGTGGCGGGGACGTGACCGTGGCTCTGGCCCGCATAGTCGGGCGGGACGGGAGGGTCTATGCGGTCGACTCCGACCCGGCACGTCGCGACGAGGTAGCCGAGGTCGCGGCAGCAGCAGCCCAGGCACAGGTGGTCGCCGTGACCCAGGCGGGGGAAGAGCTCACCCTTCCCGAGCCCCTCGACCTGGCCTTCTGCCGGTTCCTCCTACTGCACGTGCACGACCCAGCAGTGGTTCTCCGCCGGATGGGTCGGGCCGTCCGCAACGGGGGTTGGGTGGTCGCCCAGGAGCCGGTGACCTCGGCTGGGCGGGTGGATGGCCTGCCCTTGTCCATGCCTGACGCCCGTCACCCCGATGTGGGCGCGCTGCTACCGGCCCTCGTTCGAGACGCCGGGCTCGAGTTGATCGACGCATGGGCCGAAGCCCCGGCGTGGGCCGGTCCCTCTCCGGTTTCTGACTACCTGCAAGCCATGACCGACGTCGACCCTGGGGATGTCCCCATACTGCTGCCCCCCCTCGTGACGGTGGTAGCCCGTCGAACCTCGGGCTTCCACGCCACCGAGAGCAACGCGGACTTCGATTAGGACCATCCGGCTGGATAGCCTCGGGGCATGCCCACTGCCGAGCCAGACCTCGCCGCAGCCGCCGACGCCATCGCCGTGGCCCGCTCCGCCGTGGAGAGGGCCACCCACCACCTGGCCGCCCAGGGACGGGACGCGGCCGACGCCCACCAGGCCGTGCTCTACGATCTCGCCCACGGCGCCGCCGCCATCGAAACCGCCCGTGCCGCCCTCGACTACGGCTCCCACGGACCGACCGAGGCGGCCCTGGCCGTAGCCTTCGCCGCCGAGGCGGTATGGGACCTGGCCGGGCGGATACTGGGCCGGGAGCAGTCCTGGGGTCTGGAGCCCGACGCCCTCGATCCGGCCATGCCGGTGGTGCGCAGCTACCGCCACCCGGGCTTCCTGGCGACACTGGCCGACGTTCCGGGTTCGTCCCATCTCGACGGGGACTTCGATCTCGTCGCGTCCACGTTCCGTCGCTTCGCCGAGGAGCGGATAGCCCCCGTGGCCGAAGGCATACACCGGCACAACGAGGACATCCCCGAAGACATCATCCGTGGCCTCGGCGAACTGGGGGCTTTCGGCCTCTCCATCCCGGAGGAGTACGGCGGCTTCGCCACCGGCGGGGAGCACGACTACATGGGCATGGTCATCGCGACAGAAGAACTGTCACGCGCTTCGCTGGGAGCCGGAGGGTCGCTCATCACCCGGCCGGAGATCCTGGCCCGGGCCCTGCTCAAGGGGGGCACCGAAGAGCAGAAGCGGGCCTGGCTGCCCCGCCTGGCCACCGGCGAGGTAATGGCCGGGGTCGCCGTCACCGAGCCCGACTACGGGTCCGACGTGGCCGGAATCACCTTCGCCGCCAGCCCGGTGGTGGACGGCTGGTCCCTCTCCGGCTCCAAGACCTGGTCGACCTTCGCGGCCCGGGCCGACGTGTTGATGGTCCTGGCCCGCACCGATCCCGACCGCAGCAGGACCCACCGGGGCCTCTCTCTGTTCGTGGTGCCGAAGGAACGAGCCACGGGGCACGGCTTCAGCTTGCGCCAGCCCGGTGGGGGACGTCTGGAAGGACGCGCCATCGACACCATCGGCTACCGGGGCATGCACTCCTATGAGCTCTCCTTCGACGGGTGGGTCGTTGCTCACGACCACCTGGTCGGGGGTACCGACGGGATCGGCCGGGGCTTCTACCTGCAGATGGAGGGCTTCGAGAACGGCCGGCTGCAGACCGCGGCCCGGGCCGTCGGCGTCATGCAGGCGGCCTACGAGGCGGCCCGCTCATACGCCGAGAGCCGTATCGTGTTCAACCGTCCCATCGCCGAATACCAGCTGACCCGGGTGAAGCTGGGGCGCATGGCGGCCATGATCCAGGCGTCCCGCCAGTACATGTACGAGGTGGCCCGGCTCATGGCCAAGGGCGAGGGGGCTCTCGAGGCCTCCATGATCAAGGCCTATGTGTGCCGGGCCGCGGAGTGGGTATCGCGCGAGGCCATGCAGATCCACGGCGGTATGGGATACGCCGAGGAATACGCGGTCAGCCGCCTCTTCGTCGACGCCCGGGTCTTGTCCATATTCGAAGGAGCCGACGAGACCCTGGCGCTCAAGGTCGTGGGCCGCCGCCTGCTGGAGGCGGCGGCCACGAGCTAGGGGCGGCCCTCAGCTGGCCCTCAGCTGGCCCTCAGCTGGCCCTCAGCTAGCGCTACGGGTCCGGCCCGCCCGCTGACCCTTGCGTACCAACATCTCGGCCACCTTCCGGGATGCCTCGTCGATCATCTCGTCTCCGAACATGACAGCACCCTTGCGATCGCCCTCGGTGGCTTGCCGATAGGAGTCGAGCACGTCCCACGCCTTGTCAAACTGCTCCTGGGTCGGCGAGAACACCTCGTTCACGATCGGAATCTGATCGGGGTGGAGGCTCCACTTGCCGTCGAACCCGAGTATCTGGCTGCGCCGGGCGTAGTCCCGGAAGCCCTCCGGATCGCGGACCTTGACGTACGGGCCGTCTATGACCTGAAGCCCGGTCGCCCGGCCGGCCATCAGGATCTTCATGAACACGTAGTGGAAGTAGTCGCCGGGGTAGTCCGGGATCTGAAGGCCACCTGACAGGGACGGCATTCCCATCGATGCCGACATGTCCACCGGGCCGAGAATCACCGTCTCGAGGCGCGGGGATGCCGAGCAGATCTCCTCGACGTTGATCAGGCCCTGGGCCGTCTCGATCTGGGCTTCGATACCGATGTGACCGGTCGGAAGCCCGTGGTTGATCTCCACCTGCGTCAGGAGCAGGTCCATGGCCACCACCTGCGCCGCCGACTGCACCTTGGGCAGCATGATCTCGTCGAGTCGCTCGCCCGCCTGGCCCACGACCTCGATGACGTCCCCGTAGGTCCAGCGGGTGTCCCAGGCGTTGACCCTCACGCACAGCACCGCGTCGCCCCAGTCCTGCTCGCGTATGGCTTTCACCACCCGCGCCCTACTCTCCTCCTTCTCCAGGGGTGCGACCGCATCCTCGAGGTCGAGGAAGTACATGTCGGCTCCGAGGCTGGGGGCCTTGGCCATGAACTTCTCGCTCGAACCAGGCACGGCGTGGCAGGAACGGCGAGGGAGGGTACGCGAGCGGGCGGACATGGCCCGGATGCTACGAGCTACCGCCCTCTGAAACCAGTTGATCAGGAATCAACTGCTCGCTGATCAGGCGCTCGAAGCGGGCTGCATCGCCGCCGACGAAGTCGCGACAAAGCCGGAAGCCATCGATGTAACAGAACTGGTAGGCGCGCCAGGTGGGATCGGTGAGAAACTGAACCGACTTGTCGGCCCGCGCCGCCGGCCGCAGGGCCCAGCGCTGGAGGTAGAGAGACGCCTGGTCAGGGGACCACCCCCTCTCGTGCACTCCGATAGCAGCGTTGCCGACGACTCGGCCCAGCTTCTCCCCGGCGAGCGCGACCTGGGCAGCGACCGCGGCGTCGTAGGGGATCCCCAGCGGTTTGAGGTGGGATTCGACCAACTGCTCCGGCCGGGCCCCGGCTATCACCTCCAGGCCGAGATCGGCCAGGCCCTCGGCGATCAGGCACTGAGGGGTACCCACCAGGAAGATGGCTTCCTCCATCTGGCGTCGCTGCCGGACCAGGCCGGCCTCCTTGCGACTGTGCTCGGTGTGATGACCGGGGTAGGACTCGTGGGCCACCACGTGGGCCAGCGTCAGCGACAGAATGGGCAGGTCGGTGTTCATGGCGACCCGGCTGCGCAGGTCGCCGAGGTAGTAGTTGAAACCGCTCCACGGTTTGTCCTGCTCCAACACGAAGTCGACCCGCTCGCCCTCGGGGAGTCCGAACAGCCGCCGGGTGCGGTCGCGGAAGTCCTCGGCGAGGGAGTGAATGGCGGCGTCGAGGCGCTCGGGAACCACCACCTGGGCCTCCCGCCAGGTGTTGTACCGATCAGCCAGCGACCCACTGGTGCGGGGCAACACCTCGTCGAGGCGGCGGTGGGCCTCGGCGAGCTCCTCCTCATCGGTCCAGTTCGGCCTGACCCCGTAGCAGGCCTCGATCTCATCCAGATAGGCGATGTCCTCTCCGGCCAGCTTCCGGGCGCTCATGTGCAACCCCCGGACCTGGGCGGTGATCCACGCCCGTCGATGGGGGTCGAGCAGACCGTCGGTCTCGAGGTCGGCGAGCAGGCGGCGGGCGTCGTCCACCAGCACCGACGGTGCTACCGCCGGGGCGGCCGTGACCCCCTCGCTCAGCTCCTTCGGCCCGTAGTAGGCGTCGACGAAACCATCCACATGGCGACCGAGCGACAGGCCCAGATGCAGGTAACGCCCGACGATCTGGTCGGCCGCGCTCCAGTCGGACCGCCGTTCGAAGTACTCGAAGTAGCTGTCACCGCTCATAGGCCGACTGCTCCCCGCTCGAGGTCCTCGTTCCCGATCCCAACCCGACCAGCCCGGCGGCTCAACCGGCCACCCGGAACAACTCCGGAGCAGCCGGACAGGTCGCCGCCGCCAGCCCCTCAGCCGTCTCGACGACGCCGCCCGGCCCGACGACCTGGCTCACCAGGGCGGCGGGGACCACTTCGGCCGACCGGTACCACGGCTCCTCCCCCGAGCCGTCCAGTCGCGAAACCAGGGCATCCCACAGCTGGACGGGGAGCACGCGCCCGACCGCCGTCACGGCCCACACCGGCACCTGCTGATGGCAGGCCACGGCGGCCGCCGCCAGCGACCCGGGGACGGCCAGGACGCCGGCCGGCCCGGCGGCGCACGCCTCCACGATCACCAGGTCGGCGACCACCGCCGCGGTGGCCGCCCCCGACTCGGGTACGAGCTGGACCTCGTGGTCGCGCTCGGCCAGGCGCCGGGCCAGGTGCGCCCCCTCACCCCGCCAGTCGACGACCAGCACCTCCACGTCCCCGCGACGTCGTAGGGCGTCGGTCACCACGTCGGGCCAGCCGATGACCACCACCGTCGCCGAGTCGGGCAAGGCGTCGGCCAGATGTACCGAGGTGCGGTCCTCCTCGAGCTCCTCGGCGGCCCGACGGCCGGCAGCGGCCGGGTCCTCCTCCCGGAGCATCCGCGCCGAGAGCCACCACACCGGACCGGCCTCCACGTGGCGGTCAACCAGGCGTCGGCAGGCCGGGACCAGCCCGGCGGGCTGCGATGCGGCCATCTGGACGAGGGCCGCGGCCGCCTCGCAGGCCACTACCGCAGGATCGGCTCCAGTCGCTCGGGCGACGTAGCGCAGGTGCTCTATCGGGTGCATCGCTCCCGTTGTAGCGCGTCCAGCCGCCCTAGTGACCCGGTTTGAACACCATCAGGTACACCGCTCCTATCACCAGGATGTTGAACGCACCCCAGCCGAGGTTGACCCGCCGCTCCATTCTCTGCAGTTCCATGGCGTCCGGCGCCCTGGTCTCAGCGCTCTCACCGGGTCCCATCGGCTTCTCGAGCTTTTGGACCAGGGCCGTGTAGCGACGCTGGTTGGGCCGGATCCAGCCGTGGAGGATGCCCACATCGACGACGGCTACCGCCAGGGCAGCCGAGACCCACGCCTGTCCGAAGCCATACTGCTTGTGACTCGAGCCCACGGCGGCGATCCCGAACAGGATCGCCGCGTAAACCAGCGCCTCAGCCAAACCAGACACCATTTTGTTGATTTCGAGTACCGCGCTCGTTCCCCCACCGCTGCGACGCTGAGCCAGGCTCAGGTACAGCCCGTTGTAGGCCAACGCCCCGAACCCTGCGACGACGCATACGAGGTGCAGCACGACTAGGACGTTGAAGCCGGTTCCCATCGCGGCGAAGGTAGCCGCGCCGCCCCCCGGGCGCCCATCCCGACCGGCGCCCGGCCCCTCCAACACCCACCGGTCCACCACCCACCGGCGCCCGGCTCAGCCCTGCGCCCTGCGCCCTGCGCCCCGGCTCAACCCTGCGCCCCGGCTCAACCCTGCGCCCCGGCTCAACCCAGCGCCCCGGCTCAACCCTGCGCCCGGCTCAACCCAGCGCCCGGCTCAACCCAGCGCCCGGCTCAACCCAGCGCCCGCGTCATTCTGTGAACCGGCGGTCGCACCTGTGAACCAGAAGTGCGACATAGCCGCAGTTTCGGTGCACAGTCGATGATTCTCGTTCACAAAATGAAGCGCGTAAACTATTGTAATTACATGAAAAATACTAATCGGCAGACCGAGCGACTCATGAGGGACCAGCATTCCCTCATAACTCGCCACCAAGCCCTGTCCCTGGGTCTGTCCCCTGCCGCGATCCGCCACTACCTCGACGCCGGCCGCTGGGAGAAGATCCATCCCGGCGTCTACACCATCCCCAGCGCCGCCCCAACCCCCGAACGGGACCTCCTCGCGGCATGTCTGGGAGCCGGACCCCGCTCCGTAGCTTCCCACCGTTCAGCAGCGTGGCTGCTCAACCTGTACGAGGCTCCTGCCCATCCGGTGGTCACACTCCCATACAGCTCACGCTCGAACCTGCGCGGCGTGACGGTCCACCGCAGCCGAGACCTCGACCCCGGACGGGTTCTCCTGCGCAGGGGCATCCCCTACACCGACGCCTTGCGAACCCTTACAGACCTGGCCGGCGAGATGAACGACCCCGAACTGCTCGTGGTGACAGATCGGGCGTTGGCCAACCGCCTTGTCACTACGGGAGGCTTGACCGCGGAGATAGCCCGACGATCGGCTCGGGGGCGCCGGGGCCCCACCCGGCTGGCCCGCATGCTCTCGGCCCGTGGGTTCGTCGGAGGGCCGGAGCCGACGGTGCTCGAAGCCATGGCCATGCGTCTGTTCCTCCGGTGGGGCATACCGGTGCTCGACCGGGAGGTGAGGATCGGCTCGGACGGTCGCTACCGAATCGATTTCCTCATCGCACCTCACGTGGTCGTCGAAGTCGACGGATACGCACACCACTGGAGCCCGGAGGACAAGGCCTACGACGATGCCAGGCGCAACCGCTTGAGGGCGAGCGGGCTGGCGGTCCTCGTCTACGACTGGAGGGCGGTTCGCTTCGAGGAGCGACGTCTAGCCAGCGAGATACTCTCCGCACTGCGCTTGGCCCGCCCATCTGGAGTGGGGGCCACAACCCCAGACCCGATCCGGGAGGCCCCCACCGCCTGACCGACACCCGATCCGGGAGGCCCCCACCGCCTGACCGACACCCGATCCGGCCGCCCGCGACGTGCGACCGACACCCGGTCCGGGCGCCGCTCACGCCCCTTACTTGACTATGCCGCCCCTGGTCATGGCCTCCACGTCAAGCGCTTTATCCACTTCCTCCTCACTGAGGAGTCCTCGCTCCAGCACGATCGACCGCAGGTCCTTGTGCTCGGCCACGGAGGCCTTGATCACTTTGGCCGCCTCCTCGTAGCCGATGTAGGGGTTGAGAGCGGTCCCGATGGAGGGCGACGACAGCGCGTAGGTACGGCAGCGCTCCACGTCGGCCTCAATGCCCACGATGCACTTATCGGCAAATGCCACACTCACCGCAGCCAGGAGCCGGATGGACTCGAGCAGGTTGCGGGCGATCACCGGGAGCATGACGTTCAGCTCCAGGTTGCCGGCCGCCCCTCCGAAGGCCACTGCCGCGTCGTTGCCGATGACCTGGGCCACCACCTGAGATACCGCCTCGGGCAGGACGGGATTCACCTTTCCGGGCATGATCGACGATCCGGGCTGCAGGTCCGGAATGCGGATCTCGGCCAGACCCGTACGGGGTCCGCTGCCCATCCAGCGGAGGTCGGTGGCGCACTTGTAGAGGGACACCGCGATGGTACGCAGCACGCCGGATGCCTCGACGAGAGCGTCGCGGGCGCCTTGCGCCTCGAAATGGTCCCGGGCCTCGGTGAGGGGGAGGTCGCGGGACTCAGCCAGCCTCTTGATCACCCGGGGGGCGAAGGTCTTGGGAGCGTTGATCCCGGTGCCGACGGCTGTGCCGCCGAGGGGCAGTTCGGCGATCCTCGGCAGGCTGGCTTCGAGACGCTCGATGCCATGCTCCACCGCAGACGCGTAACCTCCGAACTCCTGGCCGAGGGTGACCGGCGTGGCATCCATGAGATGCGTACGGCCCGACTTGACCACCGACTTGAACTCCTTGGCCTTGCGCCGGAGGGCTTTGGCCAAATGCTCGAGGGCGGGTACGAGCGTGTAGCGGATTTCGGTAGCCGCGGCGACATGGATCGCCGAGGGAAACACATCGTTGGACGACTGCGAAGCGTTGACGTGGTCGTTGGGATGGACCTTGGCACCGAGGCGTTCCGAGGCCAGAGTGGCGAGCACCTCGTTCATGTTCATGTTGGTCGAGGTTCCCGAACCGGTCTGGTAGACGTCGATGGGGAACTGGTCGTGCCACTGCCCCGCGGCTACTTCTGCAGCGACGGTACTGATGGCGTCAGCGATCTTTTTGTCCACCGTCTTGAGGCGGGCATTCTCCTCTGCGGCGGCGCCTTTGATAGCGGCGAGGGCCGAGATCAGGGACCGCTCCACGGTCGTTCCCGAAATGGGGAAGTTCTCGACGGCCCGTTGGGTCTGGGCCTGCCACTTGGCAGTGGCGGGCACCCGCACTTCCCCCATGGAGTCATGTTCGATCCGGAACTGCCCCTGCTGCTCGCTGGTCATACCCGGACCGTATGCAGACCTGGACGCAGGGGTCAAGACGAGACCGTCCGGCACTCGTGGACTGCCGTAGCATCCTGACCATGCGCATCGGAATCCACAGCGGGCTGACAGGGCGCGCCGAGAACGCCATCGACGACCTGCTCGACTCGGCCCGATTGGCCCACGAACACGGGCTGGACTTCTGGGTACCCCAACTGAGCGACATCGACGCCCTGACCGCTCTCGCGCTCGTGGGCCGCGAGCTACCGGGTCTGCGGATAGGGACGGCCGTGGTGCCGACCTATCCCCGCCACCCGATGGTGATGGCCATGCAGGCTCTGACCGTCCAGGCCGCTACCGGCGGTCACCTCAGCCTGGGCATCGGCCTCTCCCACCAGGTGGTGATAGAAGGCGCATACGGCATGGATTTCTCCAAGCCGGTCCGCCACATGCGCGAGTACCTGTCAATCCTCGTGCCCCTGCTGAACGAGGGAAAGGTCGACTTTCAGGGTGAAGAGCTCACGGCTCGCACCTTCTCCCCCATGAAACCCGCCGGTGCAACCCCACCTCCGGTGCTCGTCGCCGCGCTCGGCTCTCAGATGCTCGACCTTGCCGGAAGGCTGGCCGACGGAACCGTGCTGTGGATGGTCGGTCCACGCACCATCGCCGAGCACATCGTCCCCCGGATCACGGCATCCGCGACCAAGGCCGGGCGACCGGCTCCCCAGGTAGTGGCGGGACTGCCGGTTTCGGTCACCGCCGATACCGGCGCCGCCCGGGAGAAGGCGGCGGCGGCCTTCGGCTTCTACAACAACCTCCCCTCCTACCGGGCCATGCTCGACAAGGAAGGGGCCGATGGGCCCGCCGACGTGGCCATCGTGGGCGATGAGGAGACGGTGGCATCCCAGTTGCATCACCTGGCCGCTGCGGGAGCGACCTCGCTCAGTCTTCCCATCTTCGGCACCCCCGAGGAGAAAGCTCGGACGCTTCGGCTCCTCGCCGAGCTCGCCACGCAGGTCTCCCCGCCGGAGACATCCCGATGAGGGCGGCGACCATCGTCGACGGCCGCCTCGAGATAGCCGAGCACCCCGACCCCGAACCGGGCCTCGGTCAGATTCTCGTGCGGGTTCGCGCCGCCGGTCTCAACGGTGCGGACATGATCCAGGTCCAAGGCGGGTATCCGGCTCCTCCGGGCTGGCCGCAGGATATTCCCGGTCTGGAGCTGGCCGGGGAGGTAGTGGGCGTCGGTCCCGGGGTCAGCCGCTTCGGGCCCGGCGACCGAGTGATGGCCGTAGTTGGCGGAGGGGCTCAAGCCGAGTTGGCGGTGGTCCACGAGCGGGAGGCCATGCCGGTCCCCGAGAATCTGTCCTGGGAGGAGGCCGGCGGACTACCCGAGGTGTTCACCACCGCCCACGACGCCATCTTCACCCAGGCCGGCTTGAAGATGGGCGAACGACTACTGGTTCACGGGGCCGCCGGCGGGGTGGGCACAGCCGCCGTGCAACTGGGGCTGGCGGCGGGGTGCACGGTGGTGGCCTCGGTACGCCATCCGGCCCGACGGGACGAGGTGGCCGATCTCGGTCCACAGGTCGTCGCCCCCGAGGACGTCGCCGGCCGAGGCCCATTCGACGTGATCCTGGAGCTCGTCGGGGCGGTCAACTTACAGACCAACCTCGAAGCCCTGGCCATGGAGGGCAGGATCGCGGTGATCGGTACCGGCGCAGGCAACCGGGGGGAGATCCACCTGGGCCTGCTCATGGCCAAGCGGGCCAGGATGTACGGCTCGACGCTGCGGGCCCGCCCCCTGGAGGGCAAGGCCATGGCCGCCCGCCTGGTCGAATCCCAGGTACTCCCACTCTTCGCCACCGGCCGGCTCCGGGTGCCGGTCTGCGCCACCTTTCCCCTCGAACAGGCGTCCGAGGCCTACGAACGGTTCCGCTCCGGGTCCAAGTTCGGAAAGGTAGTGCTCCTACCGAGCCATACCTGAGGGTCGAACGAACCGACCGACCCGGTTCCCGGGCCGACCCTCCGCCCGCCGGGACCGATATCCCGATCCGGTCCCCTCCCCGAGCCACTTCGTGCTCGCCCGTCGCCCGCCGCTCGGTCGCTCGCCCGCCGCTCGGTCCGTCCCCCGCCGCTCGGTCGCTCGCCCGCCGCTCGGTCCCTCGTACCGACCGTCGGAGGTTTCTCAGGGTGCCCTCCGCCTCCGCAGCCGGCCCTGGGCCAGCCCCGCGGCCCAACCGGCGAGAAGCAGGACAGCCCACGTCCAGTCGCCGACGAGGCCCACCACGACCGCTCCCGCAGCTACGGCTCCGGTGATGACGACGCCCGCCGACGATGGAACCCGGGCCACTGACGGGAGGACACGGTCGCGGCGCTCCAGGAGCGGACGACCTTTCAACGATGCCGCCGATGGTGTATCCACAGCAGTTCGGCCACGAGGTTCGGCGATGCGCAACATGGGTAGGTCGGACCGCACCGCATCGAGCTCCTCGAAGCGGGTGGCCGCAAGCGCCCGCTCGACCCGTCGGGCGAACTCGTCGATGTCTATCCGGCCCGCACCGCAGTGCCGTCCCAACTCCTCGACCACCCTTCGGCGATCGTCATCGGACACTCGCATGGCTGCTCCCCCGGCAGGCTATCGCCTCGCTACCCCTAGGCCTCGACATGGCCCCGCTCCGGCAAGGCGGCTTCGCAGCGGGCCAATAGCCAGACCCCTGCCGACATGGCCGCCAGGGCGAGCACCTCGAGCAGGATGTCGATCGGTTCGGCCGCCACCGCCTCGTGGAAGACGAACGCCCCTATGGCAATACTCACAATTGGGTCCACCACGGTCATCGTTGGCAGGGAGAAGTCGAGAGCCCCGGCCTGAAAGGCGCTCTGGGCCAGGACCATCCCAGCCACCCCGAACACCAAGAGCACGTAGGGCTGCCAGTGGATCACGACCGGAACGATCCCCCGATCCAGCAGGTGGGAGCTGGTCTTGGTGAGCGCCGCCGCCGCGCCGTAGACCACCCCCGCGGCTGCCGCGAGCGCCACCGCGGTGCCCCTCCGGTCGGCCCGCCGGCCGGCCACTGTCAGCGCGGCGGCGACCACCCCGGCGGCGATGAGAAGCGTGGCCCACTGGACCGATCCGGTGTTGCTCCGTCCAGGCGCAGGTGCGGCCACCCCGAGGAAGACGGCCAGCCCGGCGCACACCAGGACCGCTCCCACCCAGTCAACCCGGCTCAGGCGACGACCTGACCACGCCGCCCCGAGGGGAAGCGCGAAGAGCAGCCCGCAGACCAGCAGCGGCTGGACGACCACGATGGCCCCGTGGCCGAGAGCGACGAACTGCAGGACGTAGCCGGCGGCGTCGCAGGCCAGCCCGAGCACCCATATCGGTTGGCGCAGCAGGCGCAACAGGAGCGACACCCTGAGCGACTCCTCGTCGGGCTGGTCGGATGCCCCTCGGTGCTGCAACACAGAAGCCAGCGCGTACAGAAGCGAGCTCCCGAGAGCGCAGAGCACCGCCAGCACCGAACGAGGGTAGCTAGCAACTCGGTGGTCGGCATGCCAGACTGCCCCGATGGGCGCGTGGTGGAACGGCAGACACAGCGGGCTTAAACCCTGCGGCCTTAACCGGCGTGAGGGTTCGAATCCCTCCGCGCCCACGCCGATTTTCCCATGAACGTCCTGTTCAGAGGGTTGGCACATCGGGCTTGGGCCGGTGAGAAGCCACCCGTCCAGCGGCCTGAACCTGAGCCAGGCGACGCCGGTGTGGAGACCCCGAGGGTCTCAGCGGCCCTGACCCAGCTCCCTGAGGGAGCTCCACCATTCCGCCACTTTCGGCGGGAACCTGGCGGTGTAGTCGATCTCGAGCTCGCTGGCGTCGGCGGGAAGCTCGGCGGGATTCGTCGGCTCCAGGGGAGCCGCCCCACCGAGTGGGTCGACCCACTCGAGGCGGATAACGTCGATCAGCTCCCGAAGGGCCGGTGACGCTCCCACATGGTGGGGGCTCGCCTGATGGGCGATGAACCCCAGGTAGTCGGGGAACGACAGCAGGGTGTAGTACGAGAACGGTTCCTCACCCCGCCAGTACTCGTAGCGGGTCACCCGGTCCTCGACAGCATGGGTTTCCCGGTACAGCTGCCGTGCCAGTTCCTCGAAGCGCTCGGCGCCCTCCGGGTGGACCCGGATGTGCGCAAGGATCGTTGCCACCTGCCCTGCCCTCCATTCCAGACCCGGTCGAAGCAGCCCGAGCGATCGGAGTGCTGAGCATAACCAAAGGCTGGCGGCGACCGGCCTCCGCTGAGGTCAGCGGGTCGAGTCGCTCTCGGCTCGGCGAGACGAGGACCCGGTCGGTGACCGAGCCCCGGCGCCGTCCCGGCGCTGCCGCGGGGCGACTCCCCGGTCCACTGGGGTACCGGTCCGGTTCGGTAGAATAGGTACAGTGACCCCGGCCCAGCCCAAACCGAACATCGTGGCTCTGCCAGCCACGACCAAGGCACGTGGCTCATCGCCATCCCCCAAGGTCAAGGGCAGTGGCGTCCGCAGGACGGGCAGCCGCCGACTCGGCCGTCCGGTAGCCAGTGACGGAGACGAGAGACGCCGAAGGATCATCGAGGTGGCCCGCCGGGAGTTTGCTCGCTCCGGATACGTGGGTACCACCAACCGGAGGATCGCCGAACAGGCCGGTATCACCACAGGGGCGATCTACCACTACTTCACCTCGAAGCGGGACGTCTACCTGGCCGTGTTCGAGGAGACCGATCGGATCATCCTGACCCGCTATCAGGAGGTGACGTCAGACGCCTTGCTCAGCTTCGAGGAGATGGTCGCCCAACTTCTCGAGGTGTCCAGCCAGATGAACAGCGAGGACGAGACCCTCGCCGCCTTCCTCGCGTCGGCATCGGTTGACGCCCACCGCGACCCTGAGCTCCTACCCACCTACCTCGAGCACGACCACAAGATGATGGGGTTCTTCTCCCAGCTCATCGACGCCGGTGTGGAGGAGGGTGTGATTCACGACGAGAGCCGAGCGGACATCCTCGATGCCATCAGAGTCCTCACCCTCGGGCTCACCTGGTACTCGGTGAGGCTGGGCGATCCCGTCGCTCATCGACGGGCGACCGCGGCGACCATCCAGGCCATGCGCGGCAACCTTTTCCCTTCGCGCCCCGCTGGGAGACGTCGAGCCACTCGGTGAGGTAGCGCCTGGGATATATGGCGCTGCCGCCGTTGCCGGGCCGGTTCCGCGGCGGTGGCGACCCTCGTCGGCACCGCGGCAACGACCGGTGAGCTCAAGCTAGGGTGACGCCCACAGGCGTAGCCGAGCAAAGGGTAGTAGATGACTTCGGATCGAATACTCCACGACAAGGTCGCCATAGTCACCGGCGCCGCCGGCGGCATGGGCCGGGCCATATGCCAGCTCTTCTCCGAGCAGGGAGCGTCCCTCGTCATCGCCGACATCGATTCCGACGGTGGCGAGGCGGCAGCCGAGGAGGCGAGAGTTGCCGGTGGCGCCGCCGAATTCGTCCGTACCGACGTCGGGTCGGCGGCCGATGTCGAAGCCATGGTGCGCACCGCCGTTGAACGGTTCGGGGGTCTGGACTGTGCGGTCAATGCCGCAGCTATCGAGTTCGAGATCGGTCCTCTCGCCGATTGTGACATCGAAGACTTCGACCGAATGATCCGAGTCAATCTGCGCTCGATGTTCCTCTGCATGAAGTACGAGATCACGGCGATACTCTCCGGAGGGCGACCCGGGCAGATCGTCAACATCGCCTCCACCAACTCGTTTCGCCCCCAGACCAATCAACCGGCCTACACCGCGGCCAAACATGGTGTCCTCGGCCTCACCCGGAGCGCCGCCGTCGACTACGCCGACTCCGGCATCCGGATCAATGCGATCTGCCCCGGTGCCATCGACACCCCCATGCTGCGCCACGCCATTGCCGCCCGCCAGCGTGACCCTGAGGACGTCGCTCACCGGTTGAGCCCGATCCACCGCTTCGGCCGGCCCGACGAGATCGCCCAGGCGGCTTTGTGGCTGTGCAGCGACGACTCGTCGTTCGTACTCGGCCACGCCCTCGCCGTTGACGGCGGATACCTAGCCACCTGATCCTCCGGGAGTATCCCAATGCCCATACCTGACTTCAGCACCACGCCTCTGAGTGATCTCATTTCCCTGGCCGGCCGCCGAGCCGTGGTCACCGGCGCGGCCAAGGGAATCGGCGCCGGCATCGCCCGCCGACTCGCAGAAGCCGGCGCGTCCGTGCTCGTCGGCGACATCGACGAGACCGGCGCGGCATCGGTGGCCGAGGGCCTGAACGCGGCCTTTGGGGGGCGCCACTCCCACTGTCGGCTCGACGTGGCAGACACCTCGACGCTCGCCGCAGCCGCCGACTGGGTGGTGAGCAACTGGGGTGGCCTCGAGATCTGGGTCAACAATGCCGGCATCTTTCCCTCTACCGGACCGGCCATGGACGTGACCGACGACTTCATCGACCGCATGTTGACGGTCAACGTGCGAGGCAGTTTCGCCGCAGCACGAGAGGCGGCCCGGCGCATGGATGCCGGCGGCGTCATCGTCAACCTGGTATCCACCACCGGGTTCCATGCCGCTCCCGGTATCAGTGCCTACGTGACCTCCAAGCACGCAGTGGTCGGTTTGACCAAGAGCCTGGCGCTGGAGTTCGCCAGTCGGAACATCCGTGTCGTCGGTGTCGCCCCTACGGTCGTCGACACCCCCGGCGTCAGGGACCAGATGGAACCTCTGGCGGCCGCGGGGCTGGACATCGAGAAGACCATGGCCGGCAACCTGCTCGGCCGGGCCGGTGTACCCGACGACATCGCCAGGGTCGTGCTCTTCGCGGCGAGCGATCTGGCGGCCTTCGTCACGGGGAGCACCATTCCCGCGGATGCCGGATCGCTAGCCGGCCGCTGACCCGGCGCTGTCAGCGCAGCCCGCGCTGTCCTCCCTGGAGTATCAGGGGGCGGGGGGCGGCGAAGGTCCCCTGACCCCTCTCGGCCGCCTCTTTGGAGCCGGTCGTCAGGCCGCCATCGACCACGATCGCCGTACCGCTCACAAAGCCGGCGTGGTCGCTCGACAGCCACAACGCCGCATGAGCGATGTCATCAGCTAGTCCAGCCCTACCCCTCAAGGGCGTCTTACGGTCCCGGAAGGTCTCGACCACCTGATCGACCGCTGTGTGGTCGCCGAGGGCGACGTCGGCCGTCATGGCCGTGGCGTGGTTGCCCGGGACGATGGCAACCACCCTCACCCCCCAGGGCCCGAGCTCCGCCGCCACGTTACGGGTCAGGCCGATGATGGCCGACTTGGCCGCCGTGTACACGTGGGGTCCGAGGCCGCCCATGACCCCGGCGATGCTGGAAGTGGACAGGATCACGCCGGACTCCTGTTGCTTCATCACCCGGGCCGCATGCTTCATCCCTAGGAACACCGAGCGCAGCAGCACGCCCATGGTGAATTCGTACTCACTCAGGGGGATCTGGTCTATGGGCCCGACCGCGCCCACTATGCCGGCGTTGTTGAACATCACATCGAGGCGGCCGAACTGCGACACCGCTGCGTCGACCGCGGCGGCCACGTCGTCCTCCGAGGAGACGTCGGTGTGACGGAACACAGCCGACGGCCCGATGGATTCTGCGACCGCCCGCCCGAGCTCGTCCTGCACGTCTGCCACCAGCACCTTCGCTCCCTCCGCGGCCATCAACCGCGCCGTGGCCGCACCGAACCCGCTGGCCCCACCGGTTATCACCGCGACCCTGCCCTCGACCCTTCCCATGATGGCCTACCCCCTTCTCTCGCTCTTGGACCCCATCGCACACCACGCCCAGATCGGCGCCATCACCACTGCTCCCAACGCACGACCGCCTCGAGCGGGAGCCGGGAGGCGGGCCTGAAAGCGGTACCGACGGTGTAGGCCACCGGGATCATGGCGACCTGGGCCACGGAGTCGTAGGGGATTCCCAGGATCTCCGCCGCCTCCCGCTCCCGAGCCAGGTGCATGGTGGTCCAGACCGTCCCGAGACCCCGGTTCCTGGCCGCGAGCATGAAGCTCCACACCGCCGGGACTATGGATCCCCACCACCCCGCCTGCTCCGCAGACGGCACTCCATCGCGCCGTCCTTCCTGGCAGGGAACCACGATCCAGGGGGCGCGGTGGAAGTTGGCGGCCAGGTGGGCCGCCGAGTCCTGTACCTTCGGCCTGCGCTCGGCCCTGACGTCGCCGTCGGGATACACGACCGACCGTCCGGACGCGTAGAAGGCCTCGAAACACGAACGGTAGATCTCGGCCAACTGGCGGCGGCGCTCGGCGTCGGCGACCACGACGAACTGCCAGGACTGTCGGTTGGAGCCCGTCGGTGCCTGGATGGCCAGCTGCAGACACTCCTCGATCAGGGAACGCTCCACCGGTCGATCGAAGTCCAGCCGCTTGCGCACCGCCCGGGTGGTAGCCAGAACCTCGTCAGCACTCAGGTCAAGAGTCACGCGACGGGTCTAGCAGAAAGTCGACCGAGATGTAACTGACCGATAGGTGGGTTCGCCGACTGCGGCTACTGGACCTGCTCCCAGTACTTCGCCCGCAGTGCCCGCTTGTTCACCTTGGCCATGGTCGTGCGGCCCACACTGTCCACGATGTCGACCGACCGCGGGCACTTGTAGTGCGTGAGGCGTTCGCGGCAGAACGCGAGGAGCTCCGATTCGAGGGGAGGATTGGCTGGGTCCCGGGGCACGACCAACGCCTTGAGCTCCTCACCCATCTCGGCATTGGGAATCCCTATGCAGGCGACATCCGCCACTCCGGGGTGCTGGACCAGAACCTGCTCGCTCTCAGCCGGATAGATGTTGACCCCGCCCGAGACGACCATGTCGGAGAACCGGTCGGTGATGTAGACGTACCCTTCCTCGTCCATGTAGGCGATCTCGCCCAGGCTGAACACTCCGGGAGCTATGTGCGCGGCTGCCGTCTTGGCGGGGTCGTTGTGGTAGACGATCCCCCGTCCGGTTCTGTCCCGGAAGAAGAGACGACCCTCGACTCCGGGAGGCACCGGCTCGTCGTCGTCGCCCAGGATGAGAGCCTCGAACGGCGGCAGGGTCCGGCCCACCGATCCGGGATGCTCCAACCACTCCTGGGAGGTGATGGAATTGGTGGTCCCGACCTCGCTGGCGCCGTACGCTTCGAGGAGGACCGGTCCCCACCATTCGATCATGGCCCGCTTGACCTCCACCGGGCACTTGGCCCCGGTGTGGGTGATGAGCTTCAGCGACGAGACGTCGTAGCGCCTACGCGTCTCCTCAGGTAACGCCAATAGCCTGATGAAGTGAGTGGGGACCATGACCGATGTCTCGATCCGGTGCCGCTCTATAGCGGCGAGCGTCGCCTCCGCATCGAAGCGGCCCATGATCACCGACGGGATACCGGCGGCCAACAGCCTGGCCCCGGAGAGCGGCCCGGTGTGGTACATCGGGCCCACGACGAGATGGGTCCCGTAGGCTGCGAACCGGTTCTCCTTCAGCAACTCGACGTGCTCGGCCACGGTCTTGCCGCCAGCGAACATCGTCGGCGGTAGATCGGTACCTTTGGGCCGGCCGGTGGTTCCGCTCGTGTAGAGCAGGTGCGGGCGGGGCTCGAGATCGGAAGGTGGATCCTCCGCGTCACCCGCCATCAGCCACTGCCGCCAGTCGATCAGCCCCGGCGTCGGCGGACATCGCCAACCAACCACCTGCTCCACACCGGCCTCGGAGGCCGCCTCGAGACCCCTGTCCGCCGTTTCGGGACCGACGAAGAGGATGCGAGCCGCAGAGTCAGTAAGTATGTAGGCCAGCTCCGAGGCCGTCAGGTGAAAGTTGCAGGGCACCGTTGACGCACCTGCGATCAAGCCCCCGATGTGGGCGATAGCGGTCTCGTTGGCGTTCTCCGCGAACACCGCCACCCGACGGTCGGGCCCGAGGTCGCAGGCGAGCAGGCCATTGGCCACCCGGTTCATCAGCTCATCGAGCTCCGCCCAGCCGATCGCCGACCGACCGTCGTCGAGAGCGACCTCGTCGGGCCTGGCCTGGGCCAGAGCGCCCGCGAAGGTGGTCACGTGCCTACTTGGCCGCCCGCCGGATGCCCTCGGCGATGTCGTTGGCGTCCACGACGAACATGCTCTCGAGCTCCGCCGCGTAGGGGATCGGCACGTTGGGACCGGCCACCCGCACGACCGGCGACTGGAGCTCGCCGAAGAAGTGCTCGTTGATCAGGCAGGAGATCTCGGCGCCCAGGCCACCACGGCGTACCGCCTGGTGAGCAATGACGGCACGCTTGGTCCGGCCCACCGATCCTAGGATCGCCTCCTCGTCCATCGGCACCAGTGATCGCAGGTCGATCACTTCGGCTGAGATCCCTTCGGCGGCCACCTGCTCTGCGGCTTGAAGGGCGAACGACACCTCCCGCCCGTAGGTGATGACGGTCACGTCAGAGCCCGCTCGGGCCACGTTGGCCTTGCCGATGGGCACGGTGTACTCACCTTCTGGCACCGGGCCAGACACCCAGTAGTTGAGAGTCGGCTCGATGGTAACGACCGGATCGTCGTCGAATATGGCGGACATGAGGAGGCCCTTGGCGTCAGCTGGGTTGGATGCCACCACGACCTTCAATCCAGGGATGTGGGTGACCCAGGACTCGAGCATTTCAGAGTGCTGCGCGCCGAACTGCATGCCGGCTCCGGCGGCGGTCCTGATGGTGATCGGGACACCGGTCTGACCACCGGACATGTAGCGCAGCTTGGCCGCGTGGTTGGAGATCTGATCCATGGCCACTGCGAAGAAGTCCATGAACATGAGCTCGGCGACCGGGCGGAAGCCACCGATGGCAGCACCGATGGCAGCACCAACGATGGCCTGCTCGGCGATGGGCGTCGACCTCACCCTGTGCTCCCCGTGCTTGGTCGAGAGCCCCTCGGAGATGTGGAAGACCCCTCCGCCGCTCGGGTCATCGACATCCTCTCCGAGCAGCAGAACCGTCGGATCCCGGTCCATGGCCAGATCCAGAGCTTCGTGGATGGCCTGGGCGGTAGTCAGCTTCCGGTTGGTCGGGTCCCCGCTCATGCCGGCACCACCTCTCCCTTGTAGACATCCGTGTAGAGCTCCTCCGGCCCGGGTGGCGGACTGTCCAGAGCGAACTGCATGGCGTCGTCGATGCGAGCGGCCACCGCCGCCTCCACCTCGGCCAGTTCCGCCTCGCTGAAGTGGCCACCATCGAGCAGCCACTTGCGGTAGACAACCGCCGGATCGGCATCCATCGCCGCCTTGCGCTCCTCGGGAGGCATGTAGCGCATGTTGTCACCGAAGATGTGACCCCAGAAGCGGTAGGTCATGGCCTCGACCAGAGTCGGACCGCCACCCGAGCGGGCCCGCTCAACGGCCTCGGACGCCGCCCAGTAGGTCGCAACGGGATCGTTCCCGTCGACTGTGACACCGGGCATCTCGTAGGCCACCGACCGCTGCGCCACCTGGGTCGCGCTCGTGGCCCACTCGTAGCGGGTGTGCTCGCCGTAGCGGTTGTTCTGGCAGATGAAGATGACGGGAAGCTCCCACACCGCAGCGAGGTTCAGCGCCTCGTGGAAGGCGCCGATGTTGGACGCACCATCCCCGAAGTTCACGATGGTGACCTGGTCGGTCCCCTTGAGCTGGCTGGCCCAGGCCAGCCCATTGGCTATGGGAAGACCCGAGCCGACCACTCCTGTGGTGACCATCAGGCCGGAGTCGGGATGGGTGACGTGCATGGGGCCGCCCTTTCCCTTGCATGTGCCCGTCACCCGCCCGAGGAATTCAGCGAACAGTTCCCGGAGGGGAACCCCCTTGCTGATGTGATCGTGCAGGCCCCGGTACATCGTGACGCAGTAGTCGTCCTGACGTAGCACCGCCCCGAAGGCGGCAGAGATGCATTCCTGGCCTTTGGGTGAGTAGTAGGTCGACCGCACCCTCCCACTCGTCAGAAGGGTCCGGAACCGCTCGTCGGCCACGTTGATCGTAGTGACCAATTCGAACATGCGTTCCAGCACGTCCCGCTCCGGCACCCGCTCGCTGGCTGCTTGACTCAAGGCACTCCCCCGTCGTCACTGGGACCGGGCCCATCGATCCCGGCTCGCCCGCCGGAATGCCCGGCGACCCCAAGATTCAAGCACGGATCAGGGCCCCTCACAAAACCTACTGAGCGGTCAATATATAGTTGACTGTCCCGTGGGGCGTTGTTACCCTTGGCCAAGTTTCGGGCCGTCGCGCCTGGCCTCGGGGAGTAGATGGCCGCATGAGAATGGTTCACCCTCTTACATCCGCCGTCTACGAGAGCCAAGAGGACGGCACCGTGAGAGTCACCGAGACCGACGGCCGTCAGGGATGGTTCACCCCACAGGGCGAACACATCAGGGGTGACCTGCGCGCTGCTGATCCCCACATCATCGACTGGGTCGGCGGCCCCCAGGCCCGCAAGCAGACGGGGCGACTACGCCTGGAGTCCCGTGGTTCGGGCGAATCGAGTTGAGTTCAGGGAGGCCCATCACGTGACCGTCACCGAAAGTCCGGGTTCCGCCGGGGCCCGCAGCGCTGGTCCGAACGCTCAGGAGATCATGGCCGGGGACGGGGTGGCACCACCGGCGACCCTCCGCGTCCAGAGCCAGGTCGACATGGGGAACTCCGATATCCCGGTCGAGCGGTACATATCGAAAGGGTTCCACGACCTCGAGGTGGAGCGGATGTGGGGCCGGGTTTGGCAGGTCGCCGCCCGCGAAGACGATCTTCCCGAGGTGGGCGACACGCTCGTGTACGACATCGCCGACATGTCGTTCGTCCTGGTCCGGGTGCCCTCCGGGGAGATCAAGGCCTTCTACAACGCCTGTCTGCATCGTGGGACCCAGTTGCGCAGCCGTAGTGGCTTCACGCCCGAGCTGCGCTGCCCGTTCCACGGCTGGACGTGGAATCTCGACGGTTCGATCAAGACGATCCCCTGCGAATGGGACTTCGCTCACCTGGACCGGGCCGAGCTCAGCCTGCCCGAGGCCAAGGTCGGCTCCTGGAGCGGATGGGTGTTCATCAATCCCGATGAGAGTGCCGGCTCGCTCGAGGATTATCTGGGCACCTTCCCCGAGCACTTCATCTGGGACCTGAGCCAGCGCTACAAGAGCCTCCACGTGTCCAAGCTCATAAGGGTGAATTGGAAGGCGTGCCTGGAGGCCTTCATGGAGTCCTACCACGTCATAGCCACGCACCCCCAGATCCTCACCTACCTGGGTGACGCCAACACCCAGTACGACGTCTTCCCCGGCACCGGGCCGGGTCGACCCGGGTGGAGCCGGATGAACACACTGAGCGGGGTCTCGAGCCCTCATCTGGGCCGTCCCCTACCCCCCCAAGAAGTCCTTGCCGCCCAGCTCGCCTCCTACGGCGTGGAAGCCCCGCCTGTTCCAGAGGGCGAGACAGCCCGACGGGTGCTGGCCGAGACGACCCGGGCCGTCTTCGACCCGAAGCCTCGCAGCGTGCCCGGTGAGAAGTTGTCGGACTCCGAGGCGATCGACAACATCCTCTACTACATCTTCCCCAACTTTCAGCCCTGGGGCGGGATGAGCCCGATCAACTACCGGTTCCGACCAAACGGGAACGACCCTGACAGCTGCATCATGGACGTCATGCTCCTGAGCGATTACCAGGGAAGCGAGAAGCCCCCGTCGGCCAAGCCGATCCACCTGGGCTTCGATGACGACTGGACAGAGGTCGAGGAACTCGGCGCTCTGGCCATGGTGTTCAACCAGGACGTCGGCAACCTACCCAGGGTGCAGCGGGGCCTGCGCGCAACTAAGAAGAAGGGCGTCAGCCTCGGGACCTATCAGGAGTCCCGCATCCGACAGATCCACCACGAACTCGACTACTGGATCAACCGGCCCTGACCGGTTGAGGAGGAAGGCAAGATGGCAAGTAAGCGGCCGTTCAAGTTCGGCGCCAAGGCGACGAAGGCAGCGACAGGAAAGGAGTGGGCCGACCTCGCCCGCCAGGCCGAGGATCTCGGCTATGTCAGCCTTCAGATCGATGACCACTTCGGCGGGCAGCTGTCGCCGATTCCGGCCTGCATGGCCGCTGCCGCGGTCACGTCGCGCCTCCAGGTCGGGACGCTGGTAGCCGGCAACGACTTCCGCAACCCCGTGGTGCTGGCCAAGGAGGCCTCGACCATCGATCTGCTGTCCGATGGTCGATTCATCCTCGGGATAGGCGCCGGTTGGCTAAAGGGCGACTACGCCATCGCCGGCATCCAGCAGGACGACGCCCACACCCGCATCGAGCGCATGGGTGAAGCGATCGACATATTCCGCGGCGTGTGGAGCGCTGAACCTTTCTCCTTCAGCGGCGAGCACTATCAGATCGCCGAGGTCACCGGGTATCCCAAGCCGGTCTCGGACATTCCGATCCTCGTCGGTGGTGGCGGCCGGCAGGTGTTGACTCTCGCCGCGCAGAAAGCCGACATCGTCGGGATCAATCCGAAGATCGTCGGTCGCACCATCAACCCCCGGTCCATGGCCACCGCCGCGGCCGACGTGGTCGACGAGAAGCTGAGCTGGGTGCGCGAGGGGGCCGGCGATCGCTACGAGCAGATCGAACTGCAACTGCAGGTATTCGTAACCGTCGTCACCGACGATCCGATGGCTGTGGCCGAGAAGCTCGCTCCCAACTTCGGGCTTCCCCCCGAGGTGGTCCTCGCCGCCCCCTACTTCCAGATCGGCCCGCTGGAGAAGATCAAGGACGACCTGGTCGAGCTCAGGGACCGCTGGGACATCAGCTATATCGCCTTCCAGCAGGACGCCACACAGGCTGTAGCACCGCTGGTGTCACAGCTGGCCGGCAGCTGATCGTCTCGACGGGAACGACCAGGCCGGAACAGGCCCGGACGAGACCGTTCAGTCCTCGGTGAACGCCGAGGACTGGGCGGTCGCGGCGCGCATCTTGGCCCCGTCGTAGGCGATGCGCTGGAGCGGGGTGATCTCGAAGATGACCCGCCGGGGTGAGTCCAAGAAGCGGGCGAAGCGTCGGGCGTGGTCCGCGTCGTCGGTGTGGATGGCGTGGGCCAAGGCCGGGTAGAACCACCGCTTGGTCTCCTCGTCCTCCCGGATCACACAGGTGCCCTTGTAGGTCAAGGCCTTGTTGGCACCGAGTTTGCTGCCCTTGCTGGTGATGGCCAGGCTGACCCTGGGATCGCGTTTCACGGCCACCACCCGCTTGCGCTGTGAGCTGGCGGTGCACCAGAAGCGGCCGTCCCTGAAGACGTAGCTCATGATCACTCCAACCGGCCAACCCTCCTTGTTGGACCAGATGAAGGTGAGCTCGTTCTGGGCGTCGAGGAGCTCCTGCTCGGTCGAATCGTCGAGCGGGTAGAGGCTCACATCCTCATAGTTGTCGATCTCGTCAAGGCGTCCATCCTCGTGCGTTCCCACCTGTCCCCCTCCTCTACCTGGCTTCGAACACCGGGCCGACCCCACTCACATGAAAGCGTGACAGCTCGCGCCCTCTCACCCCGGCCTGCTCCAACGCGACCCGGAAGGCCGCCATGTGGGCGGTCTCGAAGTGACCGCGCAGGTCGGCCTCGGAACGCCAGCGCTCGAACACCCGAACTCGACCGGGAACGCCGGGGTCACTGGAGAACGCGTAGTCGAGGTTCCCGGCTTCCTTTCGGGTCTGATCCATCATCACCGCTGCAGCCGCCATGAGCTCCGGCATGCGGTCAGAGGCTATGTCTATCCACCCGGCAATGACGAACGACGTGTCATTGGGCGCCGTACCGCCAGCGGGAGGCCCCGGCTCCCCCTCGGTCCAGGTGACCCTGAGGGTCCGGTGGGCGATCCGCCACCCCTCTGCGGTCCGCACGAAGCGGTCCAGATAGTTGCCGGCGACGGTGTAATTGTGCTCTGCGGCCAGGTCCTTGCGCACGTGTTGAGCCTGGAAGAAGCAGCGACCGTCCGCTTGGTCCCCGCGGAGCTCCACCTGGTGATTCGACACCATGTGCTGAGTGCGGTCGAACCGGCTCAGTGAACCAGCGCAGGCCTCGCCGATCGCCGCCGGCCCTTGGAACACACCGAGGCGGCCATAGTCGGCGGTGCCGTCCGTGGCGAAGACCTCGCCGAGGTCCTCGAAACGGCGGTGATCGATGACCCAGGCGTAGCGGACCGTCAGATCGATCACCGCCTTCTCGTCCAACACTGAGTCGAGAGATCTGATCACAGGAGCGGGCTCCGAGGGTAAATGGATCACGTGGTGCGAGCTTCCGCCGGCCACCCGAGCCCCCCGATATAAGCACCCTCCCCTAGCCGAGTCAACGACCTACTGCCCGGTTAATATATTTGCCCGGGACTACAGCCAAGGGGGAACCACCAATGGGATACATGCTGGCGCGACTGCAGATCAAGCCTGGCCAGATTCCGCAGGCCATCGAGATCATGAAGCACATCACCGTTGGTATGGAGAAGCAGGGCTGGAAGCTCATCGGCGGCTACCAGACGGTGATCGGCCGGTTCAACGAGATTTGGGATCTCTGGGACGTGGGCGGGGATGCCGGAGCCATCGGCACCGCCTTGGCCAACGCCAGGAATGACCCCGACTTCGCCCAATGGGCGGCCAAGCTGCCCGGCGTGGTCGAATCGGAGGAGACCCGCTACATGGAGAAGCTGGACTACTCCCTCTGAGCACCGGAGGCGGCCGCGGGTCTCGTACCGGCCACCCCGTGCTGGTTGCTGGAGCGTCTGGAGCGGGATGCTCGCCGTAGCCGATGAGATATTGTGCCGCCCTGTGGAGTTGATCTTGGTCAGGCACGCCGAGCCGGTCCGAGTCGTTGACTCCGACGGGCCGGCCGATCCTCCGCTCAGCCACCGAGGGGAGCACCAAGCCGCCCTTCTGGGGGACTACATAGCTGGTCAGGGTCTGACCGCCATCTACTCCTCGCCGATGCGCCGCGCCCTGGCCACCGCTGCTGCGGTGTCACGCCGCGCCGGGAGGCAGGTCACGGTGAACGAGGGACTGGCCGAGTTCGACCGGTTGGCCACGAGCTACGTCACCCTCGAAGAGATGCGCGAAACCCGCGACGAGAGGTTCCTGGCGATGCTCCGGGATGACTTCAGCCACTACGGGGTGGACATGGAACAGTTCCGGCGGAACGTCGTAGCCACGGTCGAGGCGATCATCTCGTCGCACCCCGGCGAACGCGTTGCGGCCGTCTGCCACGGCGGCGTGATCAACGCCTATATCGGGCACATCCTGGACATCTCCAAGAACTCGTTCTTCGTACCGGACTACACGAGTGTCAACCGGGTGGCCGCCAACCGTTCGGGCCGCAGGTCGTTGCTGCGGCTCAACGAGGTGACCCACCTGCACGGTCACGACCTGCTCGTGTCCACCGTCTGACGGCCACCGCCTGGCGGCTCCCATGGCTGTGACCGGAGTCGAGGGCGAGCGGCGCCCGCAAGCCCTGCGAATTGATCGATTAGTATGTAGCCGTGTCGACGACGCTATTCATCCCCCGCTTGGCCGTATCCATGACCGAAGGCACCATTACCGAGTGGCTGGTGGAAGACGGCGCCACCGTGGCCGCCGGACAGCCGATCTACCGCATCGAGACCGACAAGACCGACGCGGAGATCGAGGCGCCCGCCAGCGGTGTCATCCACATCGAGGCTGATCCGGGCGAGCTGCTTGAAGTTGGCACCCCGATCGGTGAGATCGAATAGAGCCGCCTCGGGCCGTCGGGCGGCAGGTGAGCCACAGCTCCCGCAACCCGTGGAGCACGTAGCTGCTCTCATAGGTGAAGGTGTTGCGTGCGTCGGGCTGGATGTCGGCGAGCCTTTCGAGGATGACGCTCATCCCAATCCGGGCCTCGGCCCGAGCCAGAGCCGCTCCGAGGCAGAAATGCTCCCCGAACCCGAAGGCCAGGTGAGGCTGGGCGAAAGTACGCTCGGGGATGAGCGCGTCCGGGCTGGTGAACACACGGCTATCCCGGTTGGCGGATGCATAGGCCAGCCACAGAGCCGAGCCAGCGGGGATGGTCGTGTCCCCGATGGTGCACTCCCTCACTGCCTGCCGATAGAGGCCCTGGACCGGCGCCTCGAGGCGGACGACCTCCTCCACGAAACCCTCGATCAGCTCCGGCTCTCGGCGTATCCGCTCGGCCAGATCCGGATCCCGGGCCAGGCGCCAGACTGCGAAAGCAAGAAGCTTGGTCGTAGTCTCGTTCCCCGCGACGAGGATCTGATTGAGCATGCCGAGCACCTCGGGAAGGGTGAGCCCCTCGCCGTCGGGCAGGCGGGCGTTGGCCAGATGGGAGAGCAGGTCGTCGCCGGGGTGACGGCGCCGATCCTCGACCTTGGCCTCGAAGTACTCGAAGAACTCGGCCTGCGACAAGAGCATGGCCTGCAACTCGTCGGTGTCGAGGTGATGGCTCCCTATCGCTACCGTGAAGTCGTCGGACCAGCGCTTGAAGTCGGCCATATCGGTGCGCGGCACGCCCAGTCGGTCCGCAATGACCGACAGCGGGAGAGGCACGGCGAAGGCGCTCACGAACTCGACGGGCCCATCGCTCGGGAACCCGTCGACCAGGGCCTCGGCCATGGAGCGGATGGACCCCTCCCATTCCCGCACCCTCCGCTGGGTGAATGCCCGGCTCACCAGGTTGCGTTGGCGGCGGTGCAGTGGGGGGTCGGAGCTGAGCAACACCTTGGCCCGCCCCCGGTCCACGCGACGCAGTACCCGCTCGATGTCGTCCTTGTCTGCGGCGGCCAGGGCGGCGATACCCTCGCCAACCTGTCGGGCCAGGACCGGACCGGTCGCCATGGCGGATGAGAACACTTCGGGCTGACGCAGAACCTCGACGATGTCCTCGTAGCGGGTGACCACGAACGACTCGATCTCCGCGACCCAAACCACGGGAGCGTCGCGCCTCATCTTCTCGAATATCGGGTAGGGGCAGGCGATGGCATCCTGCTGCAGACCGAACAGCCGACCGTGATCCCCGAACGAAGCGTCGACTGCGCTCATCACGAGGCCCTTTCTGGAAGAACGACCATCGACCGGCCCCTTCTACTATCCGCGGCGGCTGCCCCGGTGGCCAGTGCCGCCCGCGTTCGCCGTGCCATCTCCACCCGCCCCGGTCCGGACCGCAGTCAGTATTGACCGGTTAGTATGCCATACCCGAGCGAGCCGATGGGCACCTGAACACCGTCGGGGCGCTCTGAACAGGAGGCCCCCAGTGCTGCTCGACATGGATGAGTTTCCCTACCACCAGATCACTCAGACCTTCGCAGGAGTGGGCGGCAGTGATCCGCAGTGGAATGACGGGCACTACATCTGCGCCTGCGACGAAGCTGGAAAGGTCGCCCTGGCTTCCAACGTCCGCCTCTACCAGAACAACGACGTGCTCGACGGCTTCGTGTGCATCCGCCATCAGGGCCGTCAGCACAACATCCGGCTGTCACGACGTCTGCGACCGGACATGGACCACCTGGGTGTGGGCCCGCTGCACATGGAGGTGGTCGAGCCGATGAAGACCGTGCGGATGGTGCTGGAACCCAACGAGTACGGCATGAGCCTCGATTTGACCTGTCACACCGTGGGGGTTCCCTACATGGGGCCCATCGAGGTCAACCGGGTCGACGGCCGCCTGCTCGGCGAGCGAGCCACCTACGAGCTGGCTGGACGCTGCGAGGGCTGGGTGGAGGTTGACGGCGACCGCACAACGCTGGACACCGAGTCCTCGGCCTTCTTCCGGAACCATTCGTGGGGCTACCAGGGAGGTCGGGGAGGACCCCGCTACGGAGCCCCGACCGGGTCGAAGCGCCACCCTGGCGTCCGGCAATGGGTGCTGTTCAACATGCCCGACCACAGTGGTTTCTATTTCGAGGACCCGAGCGGTAGATCCGCGGCCGGCCGGGGCGCCATCCTCCAGAGCGACCGGTCGGTACCGGTCACGGCCGTACGCCATGATCTCGAGTTCTACCCGGGAGGCGGACGGGTACGGCGAGGATCGTTCGAGATCGACGACGCCGACGGCGCGACGCGCACCTACACCTTCGAGGATCTCGGCTGGGTCTACTGCCAGGGTGGCGGCTATTTCGGCGGGTTCAACGATGGTCTCGGCCAGGGCGTCTTCCGGGGCGAGCTCCACACCGAAGGGGAGGTGTGGGACGTGAGTCATCCCACCCTGATCGAGGATGCGACCGGTCGGCAGTTCGAATTCGATCATGCCTGGGCCGAGAGCTTCGTCAAACTGAGCGGTCCAGAGGGCCAGACCGGCCTGGCCCACTTCGAGTGCGTCGTAGTGGCTGACCGCTGACCCGTGCTAAGCGAGCGGTAGCGGCGCCTCGGCCACCTTCAGAAGCTGCTTGCCGAGGTTGGCCCCTTCGAAGATTCTCCTCAGGGTCCGGGGGGCGTTCTCGAGCCCCTCTTTGATGTCTTCCTCGTAGACGATCTCGCCTTCATCCACCCACTTCCGCAGAGCGGATCGACCCTCGTCGAACCGGTCCCGATAGTCGCCGAGCAGGAAGCCCTGCATGCGGGAGCTGCGCAGGCACAGGTTGAAGTAGTTGGATGGACCGGGCGGCAGCTTCTTCGGCACATAGCCCGTCGAGATACTCCCGCAGAGCACGATCCGGGCACGCCGACGGATCCGCTTGAGGACCGAGTCGAGCACGTCCCCACCGGTGTTGTCGAAGAACACGTCGATGCCCTCGGGTGCGAGCTCGTCGAGCCGGGCGCCGACTCGCTCCGACTTGTAGTCGATCGAGGAATCGAAGCGGGCCTGGTCCACCAGCCACCCACACTTCTCCGGACCGCCTGCGATCCCGATGGTGCGGCAGCCCATGATCCGGGCGATCTGTCCCGCCACAGAACCCGTGGCCCCCGCCGCGCCCGAGATGACCACCGTCTCGCCGGGGCGGGGGTCACCGATATCCGTCAGCCCGAAATATGCGGTCAGTCCCGTGGTTCCGTATATGCCGAGCATGGCCCGCGGTTCGATGCCCTCAGGCACCACCGTCAAATCCTCGCCGTCGCTGAGCTGCCAGTCCTGCCAGCTCAAGAGACCCTGCACCAATTGACCGGCTCGGTAGGCCCCGTGCCTGGACTCGACCACCTGGCCCACGGCATAAGCCTGCATCACGCTTCCGATATCCAAAGGCGCCCGATACGTGCCGCCCGGAAGCAGCCATCCCCGTTGAGTGGGATCGAAGGAGAGCCACATGACCCTGATGAGCATCTGGCCCTCTTCCGGTCGAGGTACCGGACCGGTCCGCAGCTCGAAGTTCTCGTCGCCCACCAGCCCGTCGGGCCGGCTGGTCAACACCAACGAGCGATTCTCTTCCTGCACTCTGCTCCCCGTCTCTTCGAATTCGTCGATGAATGTAGCGTCACCTCTCCGGCCGGATTCGGGGGGAGGGCGGCCCGTGGCCTGGACGGACTCAGAGGTCTCCTCCGGCCCACCACCGCTCGAACGCCGGTCGAACCACGCTGGCCACCGGCTCTACGAGAACCCCGGCCGGGGATCGGACGTAGGTGAAGACGCCATACCCCTCTTCGGGCGGCCGGCTGGCCGCCTCGAGCCTCCATCCCTCGGCCATGAGCTTCTCCGTGGCCGCCGCCACGTCGTCGACCCAGACCCCGAGATGATGGGGACCAGGATCAAGCCTTCCGTCCCAGATCGAACCGGGCGGTCCCTCGAGCAACTCGAGGCGCACCGGACCTTCAGCCGAGTAGGTGAAGCGCAGGTCCAACTCGGTTTGGCCGACTTCCGGCAGCCATACCGCCTGCATCCGATGCTGAGGGCGGGCCCAACTGACGCCCGTGTCCCGACCAAGCTCGGCCATAGAGGCATCGAGATCGGCCACCCGCATCCCTATGTGGAACAGCATTGCGAAGTCCATGTTCTGATCTCCTTACGATCTCCAAGTGAGAGGGAGCGCCTCGAGGTGAGGTCCCCGGGCCTTTATCTCGGCCCCCTCGGCGATTCGGTAGTCGGGGATCCGCCGGTGCCACTCCTCCATGGCGATCTGCAGCTCGGCCCGGGCCAGATGGGACCCCAGGCAGCGATGCTCGCTGGCGCCGAAAGCGATGTGACGATTGGGGGTCCGGTCGAGCCGGACGCGATCCGGCTCGTCGAACACCTCCGGATCACGGGTGGCCGCCTGGATGGACAGCAGCACCATGTCACCTTGCTTCATGGGACAGCCGTGGAAGTCGACGTCCCTCGTCACCTTGCGGGCCATACTCACTACGGGGTAGGCGCGGAGGAACTCCTCCACCGCGCTCGGGATGAGCGTCGGATCCCGGGCTATCCGCCCCCGGTCATCCGGATGGTGAGCGAGGTGCCAGGTCGACCAGCTCATGGCCGTCTTGGTGGTGTCGAGCGAGCCGAACGCCAGAGTCATGAGCGTATCGAGCAGCTCGTCCTCCTCGAATGGGCGGCCGTCCACCTGTGCTTCGAGCATGTAGCTGAGGAAATCGGTGGTGGGATCCTTCGGACGGGCCCGTCTGTCGGAAAGCACCTCGACGAAATAGCCCTTGATGTCCTTCATCGCCTGCACGGCATCGCTCACCGCCCCGCGGGCGCCTACCTGACCACGGATACGGTTGGCGCAGTCCACGAAGAAGGGCGCGTCAGAGATCGGCAGGTCGATGATGCGGGTGAGGGTCTGAGCCGGGAGCAGGTCGGCAAAACCCGATAGGAACTCGACCTCGCCCGCCTCGACGAAGCTCTCGATGATCAGCCGGCAACTCTCCCTCATACCCGGCTTGTACTGCTCGACGGAATGCGGTGAGAACCAGCGGGCGAGGGGAGCCCGGAACTTCATGTGGACAGGGGGATCGGTCAGCGATGGGAGGAAGCGGTAGGCGGGGTCCGGATCGGTGGCCACTATGGAGTGGTTGGAGAAGACCTCCGGCGTCTGGAACGCCTCTCTGATATCCGCGAAACGGGTCAGAACCCAGTGACCTTGGGCCACGTCGTTCCAGAAGAAGCGGTGGTCGGCGCGCAACTGATCCAGCGCTCGGTACAACGTCCCGGGGGGACCGGGCATCCCGTTGAGGTCCTCGGCCAACACCGGAAAATCGGTCACGGGGCGACCTCCTCGGTCCTTGCTCGACTCATCACTTCCCCTCCCCTGAACGCTACCCGGCCCGCATCTGCATCCCGACGTCTGTCCCCGACCGCTTCGGGTCCCGCCGGCCCTTCCCGGATGGGCTCTAGGTCGGCAGCACCAGCGGCCCTCTGCCCCCCACGGCGGCGAGGCTTCCCGTCGGGTCGGTCCGGCGCTCGCTCCAGAGGATCTCGAACACGAGGCGGCTGATCTGCCACCCCGACGACGCGGACCGGGTCAGCTCGTTGTGGTAGCGGGCCACCAGCACTCGGGCCACCTCGGGATCGTCCCGGAATCCCTGGTAGGAGGTGTGGTAGACGAGCGCCCGGGCACGGTCACCGGCCAGGTCGATGTGGTAGACGTTGAGTAGGTGGTGCTGCCAGACGGCATCGGCGGTCGCCGAGTCGATCCACGCGGCGACCACGTCGCCACCGGTCATGGGTTCGCTGTTGCCGTACTGGGCCCACATATCATCGGCGAGCACCCGGCGCAGCCCGGCCATGTCCCTACGGTCGATGCACGACGCGTATCGGTAGATGGCATCGGCCACGTCGAGGCGATCCTGGATCGACGATGATGCAGCTTCGCTCAATGCTCAGCCTTCCTGTCGTAGTTCGTCCCTGGGTCTTGCGGCAGCAGGTGACGACATCCCCGGGGTGGGAGGGAGGTCGGACCGATCAGCGACTGAGCACCGTGCAGGCACTCAAGCCCGGCGCACCGTAGACATGGGTGAAAGCCGTCTTCGGTTCCCCGGGCACCTGGTGATCGCCGGCGCCGCCGCGCAGCTGCAACACGTTCTCGTAGACTTGGCGCAGCCCGCTCGCTCCGATCGGCTCACCGTTGGCCAGGCATCCCCCATCGGTGTTGATCGGAAGGCGACCACCGATCTCAGTGGCCCCGGAGCGCAGCAGAGCCTCTTGATCGCCGTCCTTGCAGAATCCCGTCTCGGCCATGTGCATGATCTCGGCGCCCGACTCGGTGTCCTGCAGCTGAGCCACGTCTATGTCCTCGGGACCGATGCCGGCCATCTCGAAAGCGGCGGCGGCCGCCTCCACCGTCGGACCCGCCACCCGCTCCGGTGACAGCCACGGGCTGAACACCTCGAACGACCCGAACTTGCGGGTCTTGAAGCTCACCGCCCGCACGTGCACCGGGCGATCGGTGAACTGGCGGGCCCGATCGCTGCGGGTGAGGACCAGGGCCACCGCCCCCTCACCCGGATTGCAGAACATGAACTGGGTCAACGGGTCGCTCAGCATCGGCGCACCGAGGATCTGCTCCTCGGTGAGCGGGCTGCGCCTCCAGGCATTCGGATTCAGGGAACCGTTGCGAAATGCCTTGGCGGCGACCTTGGCCAAGATGCCCGACGACAGCCCGAAGTCGTGGAGGTAGCGCTGAATCTTCAACCCGAAGAACTGTGTGGTCAACATCAGGCCAGTCTCGCCATACCACCTGCCGAGTCCGTTGGCTTCGGGATCGGCGTTGAATGCGCCCCTCTCGTGCTTGTCGAAGCCGACGGCTATCGCTATGTCACAGTCTCCCGAGCGCACCGCCCGATCAGCCATGGCCAGCGCCGATCCCCCAGTGGCACAACCGTTGTACACGTTGACGAAAGGCAGGCCGGTCAGGCCCAACGTGCTCACCAAGGTGTCGGCATTCCCCGACGAGGCGCTCCCACCGAAAGCGCACTGCACGTCATTCCATCCGATCCCCGCATCAGAGAGCGCCTGGCGGATGGCGAACGCCCCCATCTGGAGTCCCGACACCCCCTCGTGGCGGCCAAAGGGATGCATCCCGATTCCGACAATAGAAACGTCCATAGCTTGACTCCGCTCTAGTCGGCCGACGGGGTGACCGGGTGGAATTCGAAGGTGAGGAGCGGTGTGCCGTCCTCGGCATGACGGAAGGGCACGATGGCCAACTCCATCTCGTCTCCGATCCGCAACGACCCGGGATCGGATTCGCTCAGGCGGGATTCCACCAGAACGGGCTGCGCGCCTTCGTCCTCGGCGGCCAACTCGATGTACCCGACCCCGTAAGGCCGGAACTCGCCTTCACCGGCATACGGGTGTTTGGGCTCGAATCCCTGGATGGTCCAGGTCCACAACTTGCCGCGACGGGCCAGGCTCACCTCGCGCATGTCACCACCGGTGCATCGCGGGCAGGACTGCTGCGAAGGGAAGGTGGTGGTCCCGCAGCCCTGGCACGAACTGCCCAGCAGGCGGGGGTCCTCGGGCCAGGTGAACAAGCCTTCGGCGATCGGCCGGCCGGCATGCTCGATTATGGAAGCGTCAGCCATGTCCTACTCCTCCACCCCGTCAACCGTTCCCTTGATACCAGATTCGGGATCCAAAGTCTAACTGATCGGTCGATATGTCGCTCGTTCGACCCGGCCCGAGCCGGTGGGTCACATGGGCCTGACTCCTGGCTTACGTACCAGGATCGCACCACCGATCCGGGTCTGACAGGCCATTCGAACGAGCTCGGCCCCCCGGGCGAGTCCTATCTCGGCGAGCCCCTCGGCCTCCCACGGCCCTATGGCCGAACAGGCGTCCCCCCCAGCAACGACGGTCATCACACATGTTCGGCACGTACCGAGACCGCCGCAAACGGTCGGCCAATGGTAACCGTGGCGGCCTGCTGCTTCGAACACCGTCTCGCCCGGGCGCACCTCGAAGGTGATCCCTGAGGGTGCCACCTCCACCCGCCCCCCGGCAACCGGCTCGCCCCCGATGGGATCAGCCAACGGCACCGGGGGAGCGGGCCCACATCAGCTCTCCGTCGAAGCTGAGCTTGTAGTCGGGGACGAACTCGATGATCACCCGCTCGGGCGAGTCCAGGAACTTCTGGAACACTTCGGCCTGATCGGGATCGCTGCGGAGGTAGCGGGCAAACTCCGGATAGAACCAGTCCTTGGTCTCCCGGTCGTCGCGAATGACACAGTTGCCCTTGTAGGTGATGGTCCGGCCGCTGCCCAGGTCACTACCAGCGCCCCATACGCAGATGGAGGCCCGGGGATTCCGGCGCAGGGCCGGGATGCGCTTGCGCCGCTCCGCCGCGGTCAACCAGAACTTCCCGTCCTTGGGCAGGTAGGACATCACCACCCCGAACGGCTCATTCTTGGAGTTGACCCACATGAACACGCAGTTGCGCTGGGTGTGGACGAGCTCCTGCTCGAGCTCAGCGGACAGACCGCACTCGGTCAGATCCTCATAGCTGTCTTCGGCACCGCTCATGATGGCCCCCTGGTCACGCCCGAGATACTGCTCGAGCAAGTTGGACGACTGTCTCAGCTCGCTTTCTGGTCCGGCCGAAACCGAAGCCGAGGGCGGTCACCGGGGCACCCGGGCCGACGGTGCGCCATATGCCGCACCTTGGACCAGCACTCCCCTCCCGTACCCGACCTGGCGCGAAGCCCTTCCAGATAATCGACTCGCAGGTTAATTTGTCGGCTGGGGTAACGCAATTGCTGCGCCGAAGGGATGCCCTCACCGAGGAATTCCCCGCCAGGGCCCTCGGTCGGCCCGAGGCTCCCCCGGCAGGCCCAAGACCCTCTCCCCGATGATGTTCCTCTGAATCTCGTCTGCGCCGCCAGCGATCCGGTATCCGGGTGCGCCGAGAAGGTGATCGGTCCAGGCGAACGTCCCCCACTCCCCGGTATCAGCCAGGATCCGGGGTCCCAGCAGTTCGGCGGCCACCTCACCTATCTCGGTCATCCCCCGGACCCACGCCAACTTCCCTATCGACCCCTCCGGTCCGGGTGGCCGGCCGGACTCCGCCTGAGCGTGCGAGCGGGAGCGGTTGAACCCCTGAACTTTCTGATTCATGTAGACCGAGATCAGCTTCTGGCGCATCACCGGCTCGCCGGTGCGCCCGAGCCACTGCGCCAGCCCGAGCAGGCGGTCCCACGAACCGCCGACGCCGCGCCCACCCGTGCCACCCCGTTCGAAGCCGAGTGTGGTGAGCGCGACCTTCCATCCCTCCCCTACCGCCCCCAGTCGGAGAGCATCCGGGAGGCGGACATCGCTGAAGAACACCTCGTTGAACGAGGATCCCCCGGACATCTGCTTGATCGGCCGCACCTCGATCCCCGGCGTGTCCATGGGCACGAGGAAGGCGGTGAGGCCGACGTGCTTTGGGACATCGGGATCGGTCCTTGCGATCAGCTCCCCCCACGCCGAGAACTGGGCGCCCGAGCTCCACACCTTCTGCCCGTTGATCACCCATTCGTCACCGTCTTGGACCGCTGATGTGGCGAGTCCGGCCAGGTCCGACCCAGCACCGGGTTCCGAGAAGAGTTGGCAGCAGAGCTCGTCGGCTCGCAGGAACCGCCGCACGAAGCTACTCCGCTGGTCCTCGGTGCCGAAGATCCGGACGGTCGGCGCGATCAAACCGGTTGTGACCGCGAATGTCTCGTGTCCGGCGGGCACACAGAAGTGCGATTCGATGGCTTTGAACGTCCGCTCGTGATCGGCGGTGAGCTCCATCCCGCCGTGCTCCACGGGCCAGGTGATGGCCCCGTAGCCGGCGTCGTACTTCTCCTGCTGCCACTCCATGGCCCGCTGGAGCAGGTCTCGCTCTTCAGGGAAGCTGAGTCGGTGGAACACCGATACGTCGTCGCTCCCCTCGCCCCATGTGACCGCACCCTCGCGTAGCGGCGCCCGGCGCTCAGCCAGCCAGGACTCCGCCTCGGCTGCGAAATCTTGCAAGCTCGGATGCGGTCGGTCGCTTTGGCTCATCACTCTCCCGTCAACTTCGCCTGAGTCGCACGCCACATCGTGTCCAGTCCACGAACGCCGATGCAAGGTAGGTCCAGCATGGACAGGGTGACGATGGAACGATTATAATCATTCGCACGCGACGGGCCAGCGGGCCCATTGCCTGGGGAGTGGGGGAAGAGGCCTTTACTTGGGCACAGATATGACCGAGCCAGGTCCTGGAGTCCCGGGCCATCCCGGACCTCCCTTCTACGGAGGTCCCGACCGCCGCCCCCGCCCGCGGAGAGGTCCGCTCAGCGGGATTCGGATCGCCGACTTCTGCTGGATGGGAGTTGGATCCGTCGCCACCCGGCTCCTGGCCGATTTCGGGGCCGAGGTGATCAAGATCGAGGACCGCGCCCGGATCGACATGCCCCGGCGGCTTCCCTTGTACAAGGACCAGGTTCGCAGCTTCGGCCAAGAAGTGTCGGATCCCGACCCCGACCGCGGCGGCCTGTTCAACAACTACAGCCGCAACAAGCTCGGGGTCACCATAAATCTGCGGACCCGGGAGGGCCGCGAACTGGCCGAGAGGCTCATCTCGGTCAGTTCGGTGGTGACCGAGAACTTCGCCCCGGGCGTGATGGAGCGTTGGGGCTTCATCTACGAGCGTCTGCGCGAGTTGGTCCCTGACGTGATCTACGCCCGCATGAGCGGATACGGGCACTCCGGGCCCCACCAGCATTATCGCAGCTACGGTCCGGTGGTTCAGGCGGCCAGTGGGCTTTCCTATGTCGCCGGTCTACCGGGACGGGAGCCTTCCGGGTGGGGACTCTCCTACATGGACAATATGGCGGCCTATTACAACTCGGCAGCCCTGTTGATGGCCATCTGGAAGAGGCAGAGCGACGGATTGGGCACCGAGATCGACGTGGCCGCGGTGGAGCTCGGCGTCACCCTGCTCGGGCCCATACTCCTCGATGTCACCGTCAATGGGCACACCACGAGGCGCCCTGACTATCCCACGGGTAATCGCCTCGAGCACCCCAATGCGGCCCCCCACGGTGTCTATCCCTGCGCCGGTGAAGACCGATGGGTGGCCATCGCCGTCTTCGACGACTCTGAGTGGCGCCGGCTCGTAGAAGCCATCGGGCATCCCGCATGGACCGATCTCGACATCTTCTCCTCGCAGGACCTCCGCCACGCCCACCAGGATGAGCTCGACGAGCATCTGTCGCTCTGGACGAGCCGGTACGACCCCATAGAGGCGATGGAGCTGCTCGAGGCGCGGGGAGTGAAGGCCGGTGCCGTGCAGAACCCACAGGACCTCAACGAACGAGACCCGCAGCTCTCCATGCGTGGAACCTTCTTCGAGATGGACCATCCGGTGATAGGTCCAGCCCGCTTCGAGGGTTTCCCGGCGTTGATGTCGGGGGACCATCCTGATCACTGGCGGTCCGCACCCCTCGTCGGCGAGGACAATGACTACGTCTTCGGCGAGATCCTCGGCCTCAGCGAGCAGGAGCGGGCGGGCTTGCTCGACGCCGGAGTGATCTGACCGTGACCATTTGCTCCGGGCTCAAAGTGGTGGAGATAGCCTCCGATCCCGCCGGCGAGATGGCCGGGCGGCTGCTTGGTCAGTACGGCGCCGATCTGATCAAGGTCGAGCCGCCCGAAGGGTCACCGACCCGGCGAATAGGTCCCTACGCCGGAGGTGATGCCAGCCCCAACGCCAGCCTCACCTATTGGTACTACAACACCTGTAAGCGCAGCGTCGTGCTGGACCTACCAACCGAGTCGGCGTCCCTGGACCACCTCCTCACGGTCGCCGACGTCCTGATCGTCGCCGCGTCGCTGAGCCAGCAGGAGCACCTCGGCCTCGACCTCGAAGCTCTCGCCGGAAAGCACCCCAGGCTGATCGTCGTCTCGGTGACCCCGTTCGGCCGTATCGGCCCCTGGTCCCGCTACGAGACCTCCGATCTGGTCAGCCTGGCGGCTGGGGGACTCCTGAACAGCTGCGGTTACGACGACCACTCGATTCCACCCATCAGGCCAGCCGAGAACCAGGCCTACCACGTGGCCGCCAGTTTCGCCCTCATCTCGATCTTCCTCGCTCTGATCACTCGTACCCGCTCCGGTTCAGGCCAGATCATCGACCTCTCGGTCCACGACGCCGTGGCCGTCAGCCCCGAGCTGGCCAATCCCTACTGGTTCTATCCCAGGGCTCTGGTCCACAGGCAGACGTGTCGGCATGCCCAGCCGACCCCGACGCAGCCGGCGATCTTCCCGACCCTCGACGGCCGCTACGTCTATTTCACCCTGATCCTCGCCGACGCCAAGCCCTGGCAGAGCCTCGTCGAATGGATGGACAGCATGGGACTGGCGGCCGACCTCACCGAGCCCGAATACGGGGCCCTCAGCCATCGCCAGGCCAACTTCCCCCACATCCAGCAGATGCTCGAGTCTTTCTTCCTCGTCCAAGAGGCCGGCTCGGCCTACCACGAGGGCCAAGCCCGGGGCCTGCCCATCGCCGTGATCAATTCGCCCGATGACGTCCTTCTGGACGAGCATCTCCTGGCTCGCCGGTTCTTCGAGGACGTGACCCACCGTGATCACTCATCCGCCACCTACCCGGGGGCCCCGATACGCTTCTCGTCGCACCCCTATGCCGGCCAGGTCGCGGCACCTGACCTCGGATCCACCCACGTGGGCGATCTGCTTCCGCCCGCCCCGCCCGCCATCGGCACCTGAGCGCGGCCGGGGCCGGCTGGGCCACGCCGACCCGGGGACTAAGCTAACTGCTCGGTCAGTTACCCGATCTCGCTGGACATAGGGGGTCCTCATGAATTTGCACGGCAAGGTACTGTTCGCGACCGGAGGCGCCAGCGGGCTCGGCGCAGCTACCGCTCGAAGGTTCGTAGCCGAAGGAGGGTCGGCGGCCATCGTCGACCTCGACGGGGATCGAGCCAGGGCCATCGCCGCCGAGCTGGACAGGGCCGTGGGCCTCCAGGCCGACGTCTCCAATGAGGCGTCGGTGCAGGCCGCGCTCGAGGAGGCGCGATCGCATCTCGGCCCCGTCGACTCCATCTTCAATGCCGCCGGACATGCGGAGTTCGGGATGGTCGAAGACTGGTCGTTCGACCGTTGGTCGAGAATGCTCGACGTGCACGCCGGGGGGACCTTCCTCGTCTGCAAGCACGCGGTCGCGCAGATGAGGGAGAAGGGCGGTGGCTCGATAGTCAACGTCGCATCGGTGGCCGCCCTGGTCGGCTCCCACCGCAACGCCGTCTACGGAGCGGCCAAGGGCGCGATCGTCTCCTTCACCCGCCAGCTGGCAGCCGACTGGGCCCCTGCCATCCGGGTGAACGCAATTGCACCGGGGCGGATCCGAACCGGTATGACCGAGCCGATCATGTTGGAGAGAGGCGGAACCCTGGAGAAGGGGGCCGAGCTGTTCGGCGCCTCCAACCTCCAGAAGCGAGTGGGCGAGCCCGAAGAGATCGCCGGGCCAGCCTGCTTCCTGCTCTCCGACGACGCCAGTTTCGTGACGGGGACCGTCATGGTCGTCGACGGAGGAGAGACGGCGATCTAGGAGAAGCCCGGAATACCGTTGGGGGGGAATGCTCCGAAGTCGGCCGGGGGCATCTCGGCCCGATAGGTGACGGTGAAGTTGCGCTCGGCGAAATACCACCGTGTCCCGTCGTGGGTGTACCGGTCCCGGTAGCACCCGACCACCAGGGTGTTCGCCCCGTCCTTGCACCCGAGCTCCCAGATGGTCCACCGCCCCGCCGAACCATCCGGTGTTACGCGCCCGTGGGCCACCATCTGGATCACGTGCTCGTAGGCGCTCATGGCATCCCGCCAGAGGGCCACGATGGCCGGCCGCCCCTCCACCCGTGCTCGTCCCAGATCCCAGACGGCGTCCGCATGCCACGTCGCGGCCCACCGCTCCTCATCGCGGGTGTTCACGGCGTCGGCATAGGCGTCGACCAGGTCGCGCACTTCCACCCGGGCCAGAGCTGGGGACAGACGCCGATCGCCTACCTGTTCGCCCATCACCGACGCCCACCCACGACCGAGTACGGGCCCACTGACCTCATCCCGACGATGGTACTCCCGCCACTTCGACGGCCTCGTCGTCGGAGTGGGAGTCGCCGTGATCGGTGGGGGGGGCGAGGCTGCGCCGGGCGGCTGAGGTTCTTTGCCGCCACACCGCGAACCCGACCGCAGCGATCAGGGCTACGCCGTTGAACATGTCGTTCAGCCACTGCACGCCCGTCACCAACTGCAGGCCCTTCACCCCGGTCGCCAGGACGTACACCGCGAGCATGGTTCCCCAGACGTTGAAGCGGCCCGGTCTGATCTGCGTGGACCCGAGGAAGGCGGCGGCGAACGCCGGCAGGAGCAGGGTGCTACCGAAGGTCAAGGATGGTCCAGAAAGAGACCCGTAGAGCACGCCCGCGACCCCAGAGACCGTGGCCGAGATGATGAGCGAGAGCCACGTCCACATATCGACCCGCACCCCGGCCAGGCGGGCGGCCTCGAGGTTGCCTCCGGTGGCGTGCAGGTATCGCCCGGCCGGGGTGTGGTCGAGCAGCCACCAGAAGAACACCGCCAGGATGATCAGGTAAAGCACCACGATCTGGAAGCCCCCAACGGTCCGCTGGGTCAGGCTGTTCCACGCCGACGCGGTGGGCGGCAGCGGCTGGCTCTGGCCGGAGACGATGCTCTGGATCGCCGCAATCACCGTGGCCATACCGAGCGTGGCGATGAAGGAACTGATCCGCAGTTTCACCACGATGAAGCCGTTGACCACGCCGACGCCGAAGGTCACGAGCACGGCGATGATCATCGCCGGCCACATGTTCCAGTGATGAGTGGTCTGCAACCAGGTCACCACGATCGTCGACAGGTTGATGGTGGCACCTATGGACAAGTCGAAGGCCCCGGTAGCCAGCGGCACCAGCACCGCTATCGCCAGCATGGCGGCGATCGCCTGGGACGAGGCCACCGAGTGCAGCGTGGCCTTCGTCAGGAACAGATGCGGCTTCCAGACCCCGAAGATCAGGATGAACAGGGCCCACAGGTACACGCCGCTGAACCGCTCCAAACCCAGGTTCAGGGATCTGCGCCGTTCGCTCATACTCCGGCTACCTCCTCGTCTGCACCAAGCGCGTGGTGTGAGATTGCTGCAACATTGATCTCGTCACCCTGCAGGCGGGCCACGATTCGGCCGCCTCGGATGACGAGCACTCGGTGGCTCAGAGCGACCAGTTCGTCGACGTCGGATGAGCTGATTATCACGGCCGCACCATTGGCGGCGGCGTCGAGCAGTTGGCGATGCAGTGCCGCCTTGGCTCCGATGTCGACACCTTGGGTCGGCTCGTCCAGTAGGAACACCTTCGGGCTGCGTCTGAGCCACTTCCCGAAGAGGATCTTCTGCTGGTTACCCCCGGAGAAGGTCATGAGGGGGGCTTCGATCCCCTCCGCCGGGCGCACCGCCAGGCGACCGAACCAGGACTTGGTCTCGGCCGTCTCGCCGCGCCGCCTGAGGAGGCCTCTCTGCCAGAAGGGCGCCAGATCCGTAACCGTGAGGTTCTCCCGGGCCGAGAACTCCATGAGGCCGCCCTGCGTCTTGCGCTCCGGCGGCAAATAGCCGACACCGGCGTCCATCGCTTCCCTCGGGCGGTAGGACCGTACCTGTACGTCTCCGACGCGCACGGTACCGCCCCGGCGCTCGGTCGCCCCGAAGATCGCCCCGAGGATGACCTCCCGCCCGGACCCGGTGATACCCGCGACCCCTACGATGTCGCCCGGCCGAACCTCGAACGAGACATTCCTGAGTGGTCCCGCCTCGAGGTTGTGGACACGGAGCACTGCATCACCGCCCTCGGAGTGGAGGGCTTGCGAGGCCGCCCGCACCTCGTCGAGCTCGGTGCCTATGAGCAGTGATACGAGCTTCCTCCGGTCGAGCGACGACACGGGGAAGGTCCCCACTTTGCGTCCGTCGCGCAGCACGGTGGCATTGTCGGCCAGACCGAACACCTCGTCGAGGCGGTGGGTCACATACAGGATGCCCACCCCCCGAGCCGCCACCCGCCCGACGATGTCCAGCAGGTGGTCCACCTCGTTCTCGGGCAATGTGGCCGTCGGTTCGTCCAGGACCAGGAGCCTCACCTCGCGGGTGTCCCGGCCGAACTGACGAAGCGCACGAGCGACAGCGACACCGGTCCGTTGAGCAGGCGACAGCATGCCGACCGGCATAGCGAGGTCGACATCGAGTCCGACCCGGGCCAGATCGCTGCTGGCCAACTGCTTGGCCGACCTCGACCTTATGGTCCCCCACCGGGTCGGGAAGCCCCCGTTGAGCGAGAGATTGTCGAGGACCGACGAGGTCGGGATGAGAGCGAGGTCCTGGTGGACGAATCGGCAACCCAGGTGGTACGACGTCTCCGGCGAGCCGAACTCCAGCGGGTGCGAGTCGATCAGGACCCGCCCCCCCGGATCCGGCACGTGGTAGCCGGAGAGAATCTTGATCAGGGTCGACTTCCCGGACCCGTTCTCGCCGAGCAGGGCGTGGACCTCGCCGGCTGCGATCTCGAGGTCCACGCGGTCCAAGGCCAACGACCCGGCAAAGGTCTTGGACAGTCCCTGCACGGACAGAGCACAGCGGGGGGCCTCCCCGCTGTGCTCCTCACCGGTCAACCCACTTGCCACAGGGTCTTGAACTGTTGTCCGTAGTCCGTCGGATAGTTGAACGAGTTGGCCGGCTGGATGTTGTCAGCCGTCATCGTCTGCTTGGTCAGCAGCTGGCTCGGCAGGCCGCCGTCTTCGATATCCACCACCGGCATTTTCTCGAGGTTGCGCAGGGCGGCATCCACCATCAGCCACCCGGAGTAGATGGTCGCCAAGGCCGTGAAGGCCTTCAGGTCGCCACCCGAGAGGATGTTGCTCTCGTTGGCCACGTCGGCGCCGATACCGGTGATCTTGACCTTGCCGCTCAGCCCGGCCGCCGCCAGAGCCGACGGAAGACCGTCAACGAAGGCACCGTCGACCACCGAGACATATTTGATCGAGGGGTCCTTCTGGAGGGCCGACACGATCAAAGAGTTGATCTGACCGGCGTCGACCTCAGGAATGGTGGCGTCGATGTTGGAGATGCTGCAGGCGCTGCAGGACTGCGACAGGGCCGCTTTGAAGGCCGTCGAGTACACCGCGAGCAACGGGAAGGAGGGGACCCCGACGAGCAGCACCTTGCCCGTCCCGTTGGAGTCGACCGTGATCCACGCCGCTATCTGCTTGGCTGCCTCGACCGTTCCCGACTGAGCGGCGATGTTGTACGGAACCACCGGCGACGGTGTCGTCAGCGGACCCATGAAGGCCGGGATCAGGATCGCCCCCGCCTTCTGGTAAGCCGGGATCTCGCTCTGCCAAACCGCCTCGGGGAGTCCCGAGAACGCGACGGCCACAGGGTTGTACTGAAGGGCCTGCTGCAGCGCCGAGATGAGGGTGGCCGGGTTGGCGGACTGGAACGGGATGGTCTTGAGGTTCCAGCCGATGGCGTCGGTGGCGGCCTTGACGCCCGAGGCGATGTCGGTGCACTGGGACACCTCGCACTGCAGGAACACGAAGGTCTTGCCCGTCGGTGGCTTAGAAGCCAGCGGCGTGGTCAGCGGGATCTTGGTGGGAGCCTGCTCGGCTGCGGTGACGATCTGCTGAGCGGCAGCTACCTCGGCCGAGGCCCCCGATGACCCCGCAGTAGTCGCGGACGTCGATCCCCCACCGCTCGGCGCAACCGTGGTCGCGGTACTGGCGGGTGACTTCGACGAACTGCACGAGGCCAACGCACCCGCGATTGTGACTGCGGCCACACTCGCTGAAATGGTGCGTGCGGCCTTGGAGCCGAACCGATTGAACATTCCCCTGCACTCCCCCTTTAGACCTGGCGAGATCTCCACCAGCGTCACAATTAACTGACTGATTGATCATTCCACGCACGGGGACCGGGCACAAGCCTCGAGGCGAGACTTGTTGGTCGGCCAGCCGAGATGCGCAGAATTTCCTGCCTACAGCCGATTCAACCTATCCATTATAACCATTAGGATCAGGGAGCGCCGGCAGTTCGGCTCCGTTCAGACCTTCTCCCGAAGGCCCAGTTGCCGCTTGACCCACGATTCGAGATCGCCGTTGTAGCGATCGGCGAGCGCCGTGCCGGCGAACACGCCGACGCCATGAGGAGCACCTGAGTAGACGTGTAGATCCGCAGCCACACCGGCCTCCATCAGCCGCATGGCGTAGAGGATGTCCTCGTCGCGGAAGCCGTCGGCCGTTCCGACGCACACGTAGGCCGGCGGAAGTCCTGCCAGATCGTCGGCCCGAGCCGGCGCCGCATGGGCCGGCACCTCAGGGCTTCCGTAGAGGTCACCCAGATAGCAGCGCCACCCGAACTCGTTGGAGTCCCGGTTCCAGATGGCCAACCCTTCGAGTTGGCTGGAGCCGGTGACCCGGCGGTCATCGAGCATCGGGCACTCGAGGAGCTGGAACATCAGTGGAATCTCCCCTCGGTCCCTGGCCAGGAGGGCGAGGGCGGCGGCCAAACCGCCGCCTGCACTGACTCCGGCGACAGCTATGCGCTCCGGGTCGACGCCGATCTCGACGTGGTGTTCCCGGACCCATCGCAATCCGGCGTAGCAGTCCTCCAAGGGCCCGGGAAAGGGCGTCTCGGGAGCCAGTCGGTACTCGACCGACACACCGACGATCTGCAGGCTCTGACACCACGCGTCGAATCGGGCGTCGTCCATGGTGTTGCTACCGATCACGTAGCCACCCCCGTGTATCGAGTAGATACAGGGCAGCAGGCCCGTGGCCCCGACCGGCCGGTGCACCCTGATGGTGACTCCGGTCTGGGCGTCGATCTCCAAGTCGGTCCGCTCCACCCGGTCCGAGAGCTCGGCTGGCGACCCGAAGTCGGTGGCTCGCAGGGTCGGGAGTGCTTCGGCATCCACCGTGCCGATCGGGATCATGGCGATCAGCCCGGCTATCTCCTCATCGATCTCTACCATTGACTCCTGCTCCCCCGTGTTTCCTTGGACCTTGCCAAGGTTGACCGAACTCCCGCCCGGCGCCGCGTCGGGCGCGACACCGGGATGCTGCGCAACCGGCCGGAGATCAGGCCTGCGAGCGCAGCCTTGCCACGTGCTCGTCGAGCATCCGGTGGAAACGCTGACCTCCGCCTTCGTTGCGACCGAACAGCACCTCGGGCTTTCCTCCAGCGGCGAGCGCCATCTGCAGGTTGATGCCAGTGGCGTAATCCTCGTCGCGGACGACGCCTGCCACGAAGTCGGCCCGCTTCTCGGCCTCCAACCGCTGTTCTTCGGTTGGTTCGGCGGCAGTGTAGTAATTGAGAATCGTGACCGAACTGTCCGGCGTCGTCCCCGGGAACAGCTGAGCTACCTGCCCCCCGCCGTTGCCGCCGGCGATGGAGATGTGCGGGAAGATGGTCCACACGCCGCCGCAGAGAAGGTCCATGTCCCACTTCTCCTCTGGGATGTCCCGCAGCTCCAGCAGGGCCGGATCCGGAGTCGTGACCCTCTGATGAGGCCCCCACGCGGTGTAGAGCGCCTTGTTGTAGATGTCCGGGCCGAAGCTGTTCCGGTGGAGGAAGGGCAGGTGGTAGAAGTCCAGGTACCCGTCGTAGGCGATCTTCCAGTTCGGCCCGGGGAGCTCCGTCCGCTTGATCAGGTGCCAGTCCCCGAACCCGAAGAAGTCCAGGACGGTGTCGTACCCGCAGAGGTGCTCGTCGATGTCCATCGGCGCACCGGGGGTGATGACCACGAAGATCAGGCCCGCCCTCTCGGCGACCGGCAGGGGGGTCAGGCCCAGGCAGCTCGTGTCGACGTCCCCGAAATACTGCCGATCGGTTACGCCGACGAGATCCCCTGAGGTATCGAAAACCCAGTTGTGATAGGGGCAGGCGAAGCGCCTGGCCGTACCGGTCGTGCCGGAGGGCACGACGACGGAGCCGCGATGGCTGCACCTGTTGATGAAGGCCCGGGCCTGGCCGTCCCCGTCCCGCACGAGCAAGACGGGCACGCCCATCACCGTCATCGACTTGAACGAGCCGGCGCCCCTGAGCTCTCCGCCCAAGGCGAGCATCAGTGGTATGCGGCGGTACATGGCGACCTCGAGCTCCCATCGCTCCCGATCGAGGTAGACGCTGGCCGGCAGGCGCATCACATCCTCGGTCTGCGAGGGGGTCATACCCGCCTCCACATGGGCCATGTTGACCCGGGCGATCTCGATCATCTGCTTGCGATTGGCGTCGGTCTCCACTGCCGCGGTGGAGCGGACGATCGTGGCCGCCGGCGCAACCGGAGATTTCGTCCTCTTACCAGAAGTCATCTTTGGCGAACCCCCTCCCTGCACCGGATGGTACCTCGACAGGCACCACCCCACTTGGCTGACCCGTTCGACCCAGCTGACGGAAGTCACCTCGAGGCACCCCCACGGAACGGGTGGTCCGTGCCGCAGAAGACATCTGAGGGGTTCTGTCACGTTGCCCGGCTCCTGATCGAGCCGACCTGCTCCAAAACTAACTCGTCGGTTAGCCATTTTGGGCGATGGCGAGAGTCAGGTCAAGTGGCCTGACCGGCGCCGGGGTGGCTCAGCGGGTCGAGCCGGGCACGCAAGAGCGAGAGGTCAGCAGATGGTTACCGTCCCGGCTGTACCATCGACGATGATCGTCGCCCCGTCCTCGATGATGCTGGTGGCGTCGGGGACCGAGACCACACAGGGAATTCCGAGCTCGCGCGACACGATCATGGCGTGACTACCCTGAGCTCCGTTGTTCACCACGACGGCTGAGGCGGCGACCATCAGCGGGACCCAGGCGGGGTCGGTCTGAGGGGCTACCAGGACGTCCCCCGGCTCGAGCCCGGCCGGATCGCTCGGATCCACGACGATACGAGCCCGGCCGGTGGCTGACCCGCCCGATCCCGCCGCTCCGGTGAGGACCGTACCGGCGCTCACCGCTTCCACCGACCTGGACTCCCTGCGGGTCATCTCGCTCATCGCCGGCACCCGACCGTTGACGACGAACACCGGCTCACACTCGAACAGGGCCCGATACTGCATCCCGCGTTGATCTATGGCCCCACGGAGGGATTGCGGATCGGCGCGCAACTCGTCGAGCTCGGTGTCGGTGACCATGAAGAGCGCCTCCAGGTCATCCACGACGTGGCGCTCGACCAGCCGGCGCCCGTACTCGTAGAGAGCCATGCGCGCCTCGTTGATCACTCTCACGACATTGGTCTTGGCCCGCTCTCGTCCAGCCAGGAAGAGCTGCGCAGACGCCAGCGCGGCTTCGAAGGCCGCGGTCGACTCCCCCGCCTCGGTGAGCCTGGAGCAGATATCGGCGATGACCCGGTCGCGCTCGGCGACCGCCGTCGCCGAGCGGACTGCGGGAGCCTGAGAGTCATCGGAACGTCGCATCAGGTCTATCGCGACCAGGGCCGTACCCGGCCGAGCTTCCCACGACGGGGCTCGGACGTCGTATTCGTTGGGTCCCCTCGACCCGTGGTCGTGCAGAAAGCGCTCGAATCCAATTAGGAACTCGGCCGCCGAGGGGTCATCCGACTTCGCCAGGATCTCCAGGACCGCCTCCCGGTCGCGCTCGAAGGCGGTCGTGACCGCCGCCGATCGACGGGCCAAGCGGCTGAGCGCCCACATGGCGTGGGTGGGTGCGGCTGAGTCCACTTCGATACCCGCCAGCAACCGGATGGCCAGAGTGGGGTCCCCCAGTTCCTCGCAGATGGCACCGAGAGCGCCGGTTCCGAGTGATGACAGCGCCGAGACGATCATGGCGTTCTCGAAGGTCTGCTGCACGAAAGGCACCATGGATCGCGCCCGGGCGTGCAGCGCGGAGTCGGTGAGCGCCCCGAGGTCGGGTCGACTGTCACGCAGTTGCTGAGCCAACTGCTTGTCTGCATCGAGGCCCGGGAGCTCCCTGGTCGTCATCGCCCATTCCATGGACCTGGCCAGTCGGGCTTCGTGCACGGGAGAGTCGTGCCAGTCCTGGTGCTCGTAGGGGGGCACCTCGTCGCGGTCGTCGAAGAAGGCCCGGTCGATCAGCTCCGGAGAGGCACCGGGCATGCGGGCCCCGAGGATCCTGGTCATCGTGAGCGGGTTGTAGAGGTAGCCGCCGAAGACCTTCCACAGCTCCGGCCGAACCGGCTCCTCGTACTCATCCCAGTCGAGCGCCCCGATGGCGATGTACGCGTCGCGGAGGCCCAGGCACATCCCCCCGCGGATTATGAGGCTCAGGCCGAGGGGGCTGAAGGGCTCCGGAAAGACATCTGCGGCGTTGGCCCGTGTCCACGCCGGGAATCTCTCCCCCAAAGTGGAATCGCAGAACCAGGCGGTCTGGTCGCCCATCTTGTCCCCTCCCTCACCCGTTGGTGGGCGGGGACTGTATCTGCTCGGCTCCCCGTTGTGACTACACCCCCGGGGCGGGCACGGCACGATCGTGCCCGGCATCTACGGCGGGGTGAATCGCAGGTGTAGCTGTTTCAGCGCCCGCATCGTGAACATCGGCACGTGGGTGAAGTCGTTGCGTTCGGGGTCGAGACGTAGCTCCGGAAGGCGCCTCAGGACCTCCTGCAGGGTGAGCACCTGCTCCAATCGGCTCAGGTCGGCCCCCGGGCACTGGTGCTCACCGAGGGTGAACGCCAGGTGGCGGCGGGAGTTGGCCCGGTCCAGACGCACGGCGGTCGGCTCCGGGAACATGCGCTCGTCACGATTTCCCGAGGCGTAGCGAAGGTGGACCGACGATCCTTTCGGGATGGGGGTACCGGCGATCTCAGTGTCCTCGGCGACGGCCCGCCACAGCCCCTGCGTCGGCGACTCGAGGCGAAGGACCTCCTCGACGAACAGCGGCACGAGAGAGGGGTCGGCGCCCAGACGCTCGTACAGCCCCGGCTCACGCAGGAGGACCCACAACGCCGAGGTCATCGCGAACGTCGTGGTCTCGTTACCGCCGACGAAGAGATGATCCACGATGGTGATGATCTCCTGGTCGGTCAGCGGACGGAGCTCGTCCTCCCCGGTGAGCTCCGCCGCGGTCAAGTGCGTGATGATGTCCTCACCGGGGGAACGGCGCTTCTCCGCGATCTGCTCGGCCAGGTACCCGTACATCTCCACCACCTGCTCGGCCACCCACACGTCCTCGTCGGGCTGCAAGGGGCGCACGAAGGGCAGGATCCATGCTGCGCTCCACTGCTTGAGCTTGGGAATGTCGGCCTCGGGCAGCCCCAGCATGTGGGTGATCACCCGGACCGGAAGGGGAACGGCGTACTGGGAGCTCCACTCCACCTCCCCGTCCCGCTCGAAAGACGAGAACTGCTCGTCGATGAAGCGCTCTATCACCGGCCTCCAACGGGCCAGCCCGGCTCCGGTGAAGAAATGGTCGACGAGCGCCCGATAGTGACGGTGCACTGGGGGGTTGGTGCCCAGAGGAGTCATCCGCTCCCACCCCCCGCGGTCGTAGACGGCTTGCGCAGCGAGGGACCGGCGTTTACTGGAACCGGCCGGGAACGTCCGCTGATGCCGCAACACGTGCATGATGTCGTCGTACCGACTGACGACGTAGTCGTCGGTACCCGGGATCCGGTAGACGGGTGATTCGTCGCGCAGGTACTGATATGTGGGATACCAGTCCTCCTGCGTGGCCGGTGCCAGAAGGTCGACATCCATGCCGTGACTGTACTTCTCCGAAAGCGCAGCACGGGCCGGTTCGGTATGTTCGGACCATGGTCGCACCCCAGCCCGGACCGAGCCATCCGCTCCACGCCAGTCACGAATCGGCGCGCCAAGGCCCCTGTTCGTGACTGCGAGCGCCACGCCTGCGCCCACCGACGAAGAGATCGCCGCTCTCGTCGGGCACCGCTTCGCCGGCGGCGAGCGCAAGGTGGAGCACTGGGAGAACTGGCTCCTGACCGACTGCACGCAGCGTCCGCCGATGTCCGGCGGTCTGCTGCACCCCGTCGTCCTGTTCCACGTGCCCATCCAGGCCGCGTCCACCTCCATCGGTGAGATCTTCTCGATCTGTGGCGGGGGCGCCGCAGGTTCGGTCACTCTCCTCGGCTACGAGTGGGACTTCCTGGCTCCGTTGATCGAAGACGTCGTCTACCGCGGCGATGGAGGAATCGTGGACGCCAACCGATGCCGCGACAGCAGCGGGGTTATCCTTCACGACGACATCTGCTTCGTGATCGAACTGCTCGATCCCACCGACCGGACCGTCGCCCGGGTCACCACCAGATGGAGATTCCTGAGATGACCGTCATCCCGCCGATGGAGCCCTGGACCGTTCAGCAGGTGGACCCGCAGCGTATGAAGACCATGGCGGCCCTGCTCCGGGATCCGTATCCGATCCACTGGGACCCCGAATCGGTCCGCGACGACCTCCACCGGGGTCGTACCGTCAACCAAGGCCCACTCAACCTGGCCTACATCGCCAACATGCTGATGGCCTGGGCCGGTGACGGATCGATCCGACGGCTTACGGCCAGGTTCCACGGGCACGTGGTCGCCGGTGACATCGTCACGGCCTCAGGTTCGGTCGACGAAGTGATCGTCCTCGAAGGCGAGACGCGGGCGCGCTGCTCGGTCCGCCTGCTTCGAGGAGACGAGGTCATGGTCAGCGGGACCGCCGAGGTCGCCCTCGAGCGACCGGCGGACCCGTCCAGTCTCCCACCATTTCCGGAGGAATCAGCTTGAGCATTCTCGACCTTCTGCGCCTCGACGGGAAGGTGGCCGTGGTCACCGGTTCTGGTCAGGGGATAGGGAGGGCCATTGCCTGGGGCTTGGCCGACGCCGGGGCCGACGTGGTCATCAATGCTCGCCGGGTCCAGGATCTGGAGATGACCGCTGGGGGGATCACCGAGCGGGGACGGCGGGCACTCATCGTCGATGGCGACATCCGAGATTTCTCCGAACACCTGGCTGACCGGGCGATGACCGAGTTCGGTCGTCTCGACATCTGGGTGAACAATGTGGGCGGCTCCGACGAGAAGACGGTCCGCACCCTGGTCGACACTCCTGATGAGATATTCCGCTCACAGTTGGAGTTGAACCTCACGTCGGCCTTCCAGGGCTGCAAGGCGGCCGCTTGCCGGATGGGCGCCGGCGGGGCGATCGTCAACATAACGTCGGGAGCAGGAACCCGCGGGTCGCCGCGAACCGGCCCGTACGCCGCCGCCAAGGCCGGTTTGATAAACCTGACCCAGACGCTCGCTCTGGAGTTGGCCGAACAGGGAATCCGGGTCAACTGTGTGTCACCCGGTCCGGTGGTCACCGAGGCCTACCGCGAGATACTCGGTATCTCCGACCAGATCGCCGAGCTGGTGAGCACCATACCCTTGGGCCGGGCCGGGACCCCTGATGACATCGCCGCCATGGTCGTGTTCCTGTGCTCGCCGGCCTCGTCGTGGATCACCGGCGAGCACCACCTCGTGGCCGGGGGTCGCACCCAGCGCAGCTACCAGTACCGCCCCGCCGCCGCTCCCGCCGATGGCGAGAACCCGTAGCTGACGGCGCACTCAGCCCGGCGGATAGTGCCGATCGCGGACTCGAGCAGCTCTGGG
>JAKCDU010000008.1:0-20007 GCA_021838445.1 Actinomycetes bacterium
GACGTTCGTTCGAGTCCAGTAGCTCCCACCACCTCGCCGGTGAGTCCGTCGCGTGGGAGGAGTCGGGCTGGAGACTCGCCAACCACCGGCTCGATCGCCCGGCCCCGCCATGAGGTCCAACCAGTCCGAATACGCGCCAGGACCCAATCGGAGCGCCCACGCTCGATCTCGGCGAGGTGAGGCCCGACGAGGGCCAGCCAGAACCGCAGGTACGGGTCCGGTACCCGATACCTGGCTTCTTTCGAGGTCTTGGTCGAAGCGGCAAGTCCCGGGCCACAACGCGTTATGTGGTGAGCAGATCGAGTGCTCGTGAGGCGCTAGCAGCTTGCCGGCCGCCGGCCGCCGGCCGCCGGCCGCCCGGGCGACGTTGCTGAACGTTGTCCCGTCCGCTCCGGTTTGACCCAGGACCTCACGGGCCAACGCTTCGGAGGGAACCTCGCCAGCAAGGGCGTGTTCACGAGACCTTCGCCTTCGCCCGTGCCGCGTGGGTCATTTACCGCTGCCGTGATTTGGGATTGGGGATGGGGGAGCCAATAGGCTCGGCGGGCCAGGCGTGCTTTGGGTAGCGGGCGGCCATTTCCTTGCGGATATTGTGCCATGATCCGTGCCAGAAAGCCGGTAGATCGGCCGTGATCTGGATTGGTCGTCGGGCGGGGGAGAGGACTTCGACGGTGACTGGGACCCGCCCCCCGGCGACCATGGGGTGCACCGTGATCCCGAAGAGATCCTGGGCTCGCGCCGAAATGCGGGGCTGTCCGCTGGTGTAGTCGACGGCGACCTTTCGTCCCCCTGGCAGTTCCACCGTAGAGGGCGCTAGGCGGTCGAGCTCGTGGGCCCGCGGTCCGAGCGCGGCACGGATGGCGATGATCGGGTCGGCGCGTCGCAGGTCGGCCAAGCCCGTGGCGCGCTGCAGACGAGTGGCCAGCCAATCGCTGGCGGTGGCGGCGAGCGCTTGGTCGGACACGTCAGGCCATTCGTTGCCGAGGACACGGCGGGCCCAGGTGGCGCGGGCCTGTAGAGCGCGGCCGCCGGAGGTCCAGCCGAGGACGTCGAGGCCCGTGTCCACGGCGTAGGCGACGAGGGCCGCCGTGGTGTCAGGCCCCAGCGGGGCCGGCCCCCGGGTGGTGTCGAGCACGAGGGCGCCGAGGATGCGCTCGGTGACCATCCGCAAGTCGCCTCTACTGTGGTCCCATTCGAGGCGGGTTTCGGTGCGAATGTCCCGCCCGCCCGCCCGCTCGACGTCCGCCCGGTCGATGACTGCGGCGAGGCGAATGCGGCCGTCGGTCCCGCCCGGTAGGCCGGCTCCGTCGACGTCGGCGGCGACCAGCCATTCCGCTCCGGCCATCGGGTCGTGGCCAGGCATGGCGGCGCCGCCGCCGTGACGCAGCCGGTAGCGGCCTGCGCCGCGTGACTTGGCGATCCGATCCGGGTAGGCGGCAGCGAGGAGAGGTCCCGCGTCGGCCCCGGAGTCGGCGACGTCTGCTTCTGGAAGGCCGGTGTCGTGGGTGGGCCGGACGGCTCGACGGACCAGTTCGTCGGCGCGTCGGCCCACGATGGCAGCCGCGGCCCGGTCGACGTCGCCGCGATACCGCCCTGCGCCGCCCAGGATGGCCAGGCGGTCGGAGATGTCGACGGTGGCCGGACCGCCGTTGCGGTGGAGGATGTCACGCTCGGACAGCAAAGCGGCGAGCAGGGCGGCAGTGCGCCGTGCCGGCCGGGGGGCGGTCACGAGCATCGTCGCCAAGCGCGGGTGGAGAGGGACACCAGCCAGCCGCTGCCCGAGGTCGGTGGGCCGCCCCCCGGCCAAGGCTCCGAGCTCTTCGAGAAGCTCGACCGCTCTCGAGTAGGCAGCCGGCGGCGGCGGGTCCAGCCAGCGAAGATCGCCGGGTGCCGCCCCCCACACGGCCAGCTCCAGAGCCAAGCCGGCCAGGTCGGCTGACACCATCTCCGGGTCGGGCCACGGGCGGCGGCGGTCGTGCTCGGCCTGGGACCACAGCCGGTAGGCGACCCCGGGTCCCAGTCGTCCGGCCCGTCCAGCGCGCTGGTCGGCCGCGGCCCGCGAGGCCATCGCGGTGCGCAGCCGGGTCAGGCCGCTGGCCGGGTCGTAGTACGGGCGGCGGGTCAGCCCGGCGTCGATCACCACACCCGCGCCCTCGACGGTCACGCTCGTCTCGGCCAGGTCGGTGGCCAGAACGACCCGCCGGCGGACCCCGGGTCGCAGAGCCCTGTCCTGGGCGGCCGCCGGTAGCCCACCGTGGAGGGGAACGACATCGAAATTGGTCGGGGTCCCGAGGACGTCGGAAACGGCCCGGATCTCGCCCACTCCCGGCAGGAATACGAGCACATCGCCGGAGTCGGCGGCCAGCGCCCGGGATACGGCGGCCGCCACGCCCGTAGCCAGGCGGGCACCTGCCGGCATCGGCGCCCAGCGCACCTCGATGGGAAAGGTACGCCCGGCGCTCGTGATGACGGGCGCCCCGTCGAGGAGCGCGGACACGGGACCGGCGTGGAGAGTGGCGGACATGACCAGCACCCGCAGATCCGGCCGTAGCCCGTCGCGGGCATCGAGGGTGAAGGCCAGGCCGAGGTCGCTCTGCAGGTGGCGCTCGTGGAACTCGTCGAACACGACCAACGCCGTGCCAGGGAGCGAGGGGTCGGCCTGCAGCCGGCGGGTCAGGACACCCTCGGTGACGACCTCGACGCGGGTGGCCTTCCCGGTGCGTCGGTCATCGCGGGTGACGAGGCCGACGGTCCCGCCAACCTCCTCCCCGAGCAGTGCGGCCATGCGGGAAGCAGCCGCCCGGGCCGCCACCCGCCGCGGTTCGAGGACCACGATCCGGCCGTCGCCCACCCATGGTTCGCCGAGGAGACGGAGCGGAACAACGGTGGTCTTGCCCGCCCCTGCCTCGGCCTGCAACACGGCCGAGCCGATGGCTAAGGCGGCCCGCACGTCGTCGATCGTGTCCTCGACGGGTAAGCCGGTGGGCGGCGGTCGCTCGACCCCGGCAGGCATCACGCCAGCCTACGGTCCACCGCACGTAGCCGGACCCCGCCGCCCGCTGGCAGAGTGGCCAAGACATACCGCTCACGCTGCGCAATGACCGTCCGGCTTCCACCCATGACACAGCCAGGCCGCGGTAGCGGGCCTGACGCGCTCAGGGTTCGAGGCGGCGTCGGAGCTCCCCGTACACCTCGGGGCCCACAATCGCGGTCAGCTCAGCCGCCATCGACTCGACTACCGGCCCGTCGCCCACGTAGGCCCGGGTCCCCTCGGTGCAACACCACGCCATCGCTTCGCCCTCAGCGCCCCAATCGGCTCTCGTCCAGCCCCGAACCGTCGCCGCTTCGGTCCCGTCCCCGACCAGCTCCCAGTCCACCTTGATCGGCAGCTGCCAGCACACCGAAGGCTTCCAGTCGATCGGCGACTCGCCGCAGTCAAGGGCCGCCAAGTGCAGGGCGCAACCCGCGCCACCGGCGAACCCTGCCCTGTTGAGGAAGATGCACGCCCCGTTCACCACCCGAGTGCTACCCCGAGTCGCATCCGCGAAGACACCACCTTCGGCGGCCTCGGCGTGGTACTCGAAGCGCGAAGGGTCCAGCGTGGCAGCCAGCGCACTGATCAGGCGCGCCTCGTCCTCCCCGTCGAGGTCGGCCCCCATCGAACAACAGCCATGGCCCAGCTCGGCCGCCGGCTCCGTAAGGATCCCCAGACACCCGCGACCCCAGATACAGGTCCAGTTGGAGGTCAGGAACGATTGGTCGAAACGCCAGGTGGTCCCGCCGCCCGTGATCTCGATGTCTGAAGTGCTCACCGCTCCCAGCCTAGAAGTCGACACGCAGCCCGGCGGCAACCTCGAGGTGTGGGAGATTAATTTCCACCGCATGTACCTCGGCGCCATCGCAGAGCAGACCCCCGACAAGGCCGCCTACATCATGGCCGGCTCCGGCGAGAGGGTCACGTACGCCGAGCTCGACCGCCGTTCCAACCAGCTGGCTCACCTGTTTCGCCGCCGGGGGCTGCGGCGGGGCGACTGCGTCGCGCTGTTCATGGAGAACAACGCCCGCTTCTTCGAGGTGACCTGGGCGGCGCAGCGGGCGGGGCTGTACTACACGGCGATCAGCTCGCGCCTGACCGCCGGCGAGGTGGCCTACATCCTCAACGACTGCGGGGCTCGCGTCCTGGTGGCATCCAAGGCCAGGGCCGATGTGGCCGCCACCGCCGTGGCGGCCGCACCAGCGGTGTACACCCGCCTCATGTGCTTCGGGACGGTGGACGGCTTCGACTCCTACGAGGAAGCCCGGGACGCCCAGCCGACCGGCCCCATCGCCGACGAGTCCGAGGGCCAGGACATGTTGTACTCGTCCGGCACCACCGGCCAGCCCAAGGGCGTAAAGGTGCCGTTGCCCGAGGACGGCCCGATCGGCACCCCCTCAGGGGTGTACCTGTTGGCGGTCGGCCTGTACGGTCTCACGTCCGAGAGCGTCTATCTGTCACCGGCCCCGCTCTACCACGCCGCCCCGTTGCGCTTCACCATGAGTTGGATGCGGGCCGGGGCGACGGCCATCGTCATGGAGCATTTCGACCCGCTGGAGTACCTGCGACTGGTGGAGAAGTACCGGGTCACCCACTCGCAGGTGGTGCCGACCATGTTCGTCCGGATGCTGAAGCTGGACGAGGAGACCCGCCGCTCGTTCGACCTCTCCTCGCTGCAGGTGGTCATTCACGCCGCCGCCCCCTGCCCGGTGCCTGTCAAGCACCACATGATCGACTGGTGGGGACCGATCATCTACGAGTACTACGCCGGTACGGAGGGCAACGGCTTCACCGCCATCGACTCGGAGGAGTGGCTGGCACACCCGGGCAGCGTGGGCCGGGCCATTCTCGGCACGGTGCACATCGTCGGCGAGGACGGAGAGGAGGTCCCGACCGGCCAGACGGGAACCGTCTTCTTCGAGAGCGGCAACTCCTTCGAGTACCACAACGACCCGGCCAAGACCGCCGCGTCCCGTAACGGCAAGGGCTGGTCCACCCTCGGCGACGTCGGCCACCTCGACGAGAACGGCTACCTGTACCTATCCGACCGCAAGGCCTACATGATCATCTCCGGCGGGGTCAACATCTACCCCCAGGAGGCCGAGAACCTCCTGGTCACCCACCCCAAGGTCATGGATGTGGCCGTCTTCGGGGTGCCCAACGAGGAGATGGGCGAGGAGGTCAAGGCCGTCGTTCAGCCCATCGACATGGCCGAGGCCGGGCCCGATCTGGAGCGGGAGTTGATGGACTTCTGCAAGGCGTCGCTGGCCTCCTACAAGTGCCCCCGCTCGATCGATTTCGAGGCCGAGTTGCCCCGCCACCCGACCGGCAAGCTCTACAAACGCCTGCTCCGGGACCGGTACTGGGCTGAGACGGGCGCCTGATCCTAAGGTATTGGTCCCCCTAACCCTGAGGAGCCCCCGATGCCCAAGCCCGAAGTGATCATCTCCGACGGCCCGCCCCCCGAGGACCTGGCGATCGACGACCTGGTGGAGGGCGAAGGGGATGCAGCCCGGGCCGGTCAGGAGGTCAGCGTCCACTACGTCGGCGTGGCCTGGTCGACCGGTCGCCAGTTCGACTCCTCATGGGACCGAAACGACAGCTTCGAGTTCATCCTCGGCGCCGGCCAGGTCATCTCCGGCTGGGACCAGGGAGTGGCCGGCATGCGACCCGGTGGCCGGCGGCGCCTCACCATCCCGCCCCACCTCGGCTACGGGTCCCGGGGGGCAGGCGGCGTGATCAAGGGCGGCGAGACGCTGGTGTTCGTCGTCGACCTGCTCTCCACCCGCTGACCCGCCCGCCCGGACCGGCCCGGCCCTTCTACAAGTTCTCGGCGGGGCGCGGTCTCGTAGAGTTGGCGCATGACAAGGGTCGCGGTCGTCACCGGCGGGGCCAGCGGGATCGGCCGGGCCACGGTGCAACTCCTCGTGGCCCAGGGCGTGGCCGTCGGTGTCCTCGATCGGAACGGTACTGAGCCGGTGGACGTCGCCGACCGGATCGCGGTGGAGGCCGGCGTGGCCGGCATCCGCGAGGCGCTCGGACCGATCGACATCGTCGTCAACGCCGCCGGCGTGTCCGCCGCCGGCCGACTCGATGATGAGGCTTACCTGGCCGAGTGGGAGCGGGCCATCGCCATCAACCTCACCGGGTCGATGAACGTCGTGCGGGCCTGTCTGGCTGATCTCTTGCGCGACGGCCAGGGCCGAATCGTAAACCTGGCATCGACCGAGGGGCTGGGCGCGGCGCGCGGGCTCGGCCCCTACTCGGTGTCCAAGCACGCCGTCGTCGGCTTCACCCGGTCGCTCGCTGTCGATCTCGGCCGGACGGGTGTGACCGCCAACTGCGTCTGCCCGGGCGCGACGCTCACCGGCATGACCGCGCCCATTCCCGAGCTAGACCGCAACACCTGGGCCCATCGGCACGTGCCCGTAGGTCGCTACGCCGCGCCCGAGGAGATCGCCTACATGATCGTGGCGCTGACCGCACCGGAGGCGTCCTTCGTCAACGGGGCGATCATCCCCGTTGACGGCGGTCAGACCGCCATGAGCATGTAGACCCCGACGTTTGCGGCTTTGCGAATACTTCCACCGCGGGCGAACGCGACGAGTTGCGGCGGAGCGGCGGCGGTCAGGTACCGGGGACTCGTCCGAGCATGCCCGCCGACACCACGGCCTGACTGAGGGGTCGGGTCAGCTCCCGTAGCTCGCCGCAGCGCGCTTCGCCCAGGACGGCGTAGGGGTGCACGGCCAGCAGGTCGGTCATGTCCTCCACCGACTGGCGGTGTTCCACGCCGGCGGGGGACAGGGCCAGGGTCCCATCTTCGGCCAGCCACCCCCGGGAGCGGACAGACTCGACCGCCTCGTCCCACTCGGCGTCGGTCCACGCCCTCGTTTCCCGCAGTGCGGCCGTGGGCACCTCTCCGCTGGCGGCATGGATCACCAGAGCCTCGGCGGGGCCGATACCTGCGCTGCACAGCGCAACGACATGACCGTCGCCGCGGTACTCCCGCAACAGGGTCTGCGCGTGCCACAGGACCAGGTGGTCCTCGTCGGGCCAAGACAGGCTGGCATGGCCGGCAAAGAGGGGACGGCCCTGTGGCCGCTCACCGGCCGCTTCGGCAGCGATCCGTGCCAGCTGCGCCGCTCTCGCCAGACCCGGCGAGCTGACGGCGTCCCCGAGGACACGACGCAGGGCGGCATCGGCGGCCTCGAGGCGGGCCTGCAGAACTTCCCCGGTGGTGGTGACAGACCAGACTCCAGCCATGGCTCTGCGCACCAGGCCCGGGCAGAAGTTGAAGAAGGTGGCGATGACCACCTCCGCTCCGACCGGGCCCATCGGCGCCGAGCGCGAGGCGAAATAGCCGGCCCGGTCATTCAGTCCGAGTTCGGCGTAGCGCTGAGCGGCCTCGGGGGCGAAGTAGATCATTCCGTGGAGCGGCTCCACGGTCCTCCAGGTCTTTCTGGCCACGACCGGCTCCAGGGAAATACTCATGCACCGCACGATACGGCGCCGTGCTTCCGGGCTTGTGTCATGGGTTGCCGCCCGGTATGTCGAGCCCGCTGTTCGGCTCAGACGGGGCAGGAGCCTTCCTCGAGGCCGACGAGCATGGTGAACCGGCCCACCAGGCACAGCACGCTGAAGAGTGCCAGTTCGATCACCTGCTCGGCATCGAAGTGCCGGCGGAGGGCCGCCTTGTCGGCCTCGGAGATGGTGAGGTGGTCAGTCGCGAGCTTCGACGCGAAGTTGACTGCCGCCTGTTCGGCGGGGGTCAGGTGACTAGGTGCATCCCCGCCGATCTCGGCAACCATCTCCTCTGTGAGGCCAGCCTCGACAGCTGAGGGGGAGCGTCCCGCCATGCACACCTGGCATCGTGTCGTCCGGGCCACGGCGAGCCGTACCAGTTCCGTGGTGCGGGGACCGAGATGGTTGTCGGCCCGGAGCTTGCCGTTGAGCTCGCTGAAGCTACGGAAGAAATCCGGTGCGTTGGCCATGAGGCGCTGGAAGTCCTGCAGCCCGGGGCGGGACGTGGCTTCCCACTGCGCCCGCAGATCAGGCGGCAGGTCGTCCACGGCCACCAGTGGCACGAAGCCGTTGCCCTCACCCATTCTGCCAACTCCTCGGCTCGTCGTATGACGGCATCACATGTGGAATCGTAGGCCGACCATCGGTGTGTGCGCAGAGGAAGCCCACGACGAGCCCGGCCTCGTCGTGGCCCCTGGCACGCACTAGCTTCACCTGAGACACCCGAGGAGCAGCCTGTGCGGGGTGAGATCAGCGAGGGTGAGCCCCGCGGTGAGCATGAAGATCAGCGATGGGGAAGAGGAGAGTGGGATGACAGAGATCGGACACATCGGAGACGACTTAGCCGTGATGAAGCTGATTGCTCGCATCGCTCACCTGGCCGACACAGGGGAGCTGACCGACTACGCGGAGTGTTTCACCGAGGACGCCATCTGGGAGCTGCCGGTCGATTCAGGTGTGGGGGTCGCACCGCAGACCCGTTCCGGTGTGGCCGATATCGTCCAAGGCGCACGGGAGCGGCGGGATCTGGGCATACAGGGGCCGGGATCGAACACCCGGCACGTGGTCTCCACCATCGATGTCGAGGTCCGCGGGGATGCCGCCACTTCGAGAGCCTATTGGCGCTATTACGGTCACACCGACGCCGCCCCCGAGCTGCTGACCATGGGCCAGTACGATGACACCTTTCGGCGCAGCGGTAGCGGTTGGCGTTTGCAGCAGCGGCGCATCACCAGGGGCTGATGTCCGAGGCCGTCAGCGGCTACCCGGGTCGTAGATCGTAGAACCCGGGGTTCGAGGTGAGGCTGTCCACGAGAAACTGCGGTAGTTCGGTTCTCTCCAGAAGGGCCTGTGGGAGGTTCCTTCCCAGATCATGCCGACCCACGTAGTAGGCGGCGATGGACTGCTCGTAGTCGATCCGCCAGTCGTACACGTCGTTGTGGATGAACAGCCGGTCAGGCTCCCGTGGGGGTAGAAGTCAAACTCCATGGAGCTCCACGGTCACGGAGCGAGCGGCTCGATCACCATCCAGCCGCGACGACGCAGCTCTCCGGCCAGCTGCTCGGCGGGTAGGTGGCCTAGGAGCTGCTCGCGAGCGGCCTCCCGCCAGCTTTCACCCCCGGCCGTTCTGGCCTCGTCGGACTCACCGTTTTGGAGCCGTTGGATGTAGTGGTCGGCCTCGTCGCGGGTGAATCGACCGCCCGCTTGACGCTGTGTGAACCCCATCGGTCCTCGAGCGTCCCTGAAATCGCTATGCCCGGCGCCCCGGATCAACGTCAGCAACTCCTGGAGCTGCCTTGACGACGCAGGGGGACCGGACTGCTGCCCGAACGCCACTTTCAGGCATCCCCGATCGATCGGGCGGCTGGAACGACCGGTGACTGGATCACATACCCACTCTAGCAGGTAGTTGCGAACATGTGTTCGATAACGGGGAGGTTCTCGCTGGACGAACATGGACCAGCGGGCTGAACGAGCCGAGGTGAAGATAGAGGCGACCGCCGGAAAGGGAGACTGGTAGACGGAGACTGGTAGACACGGAGCGATGGATGAGCTCCGGGTCTACTTGGAGACCGGCCGCAGATGGGTGTTCGCGGGTGCCGTCGATTGGCCGGGGTGGTGCCGCCGTGCCCAAGGCGACGAGGCCGCCCTCGAGGCCCTGCTCGGCTACGCCGACCGCTACGAGAGGGCGGTGGGGGTCGAGGTCGGAACCGGTCATCCGGTGGTGCTGGGCCAGGTGGGGTCGCGCCGCGGGACGGCCGACTTCGGGGCTCCGGGCGCCATCGGTCCATGGGACAGCGAGCCTCTCCCCGCCCCCGAGTTGGATCGTCAGCTGGGGCTGCTCCAAGCCGCCTGGGCCCACCTCGACGACGTCGCCCGATCCGCCCCGCCGGAGTTGCGTAAGGGGCCCCGCGGCGGGGGACGCGACCGCGACGCCCTGCTCGACCATGTCCGGGAGGCGGAGCGGGCCTACGCGCCGAAGGTGAGCGGAAGGGTCCCGCCCCGGACCGCCTGGCCCGAGCAGCGGACCATGATCCTCGCCGCCCTGCGAGAAGCTCCTACCGGAACTGCCTGGCCGGTCCGCTACGCCGTCCGCCGCTTGGCTTGGCACGTACTCGATCACCTGTGGGAGTTGGAGGACCGCTCCGGGTGAAGCCGCATGGTCGGTTCATCCGGGCATCCGATGACCGGGAACCCTGAGCGCGCGCCCGAGCCCGGTGGGGAGGCGTCGCGAGGCGTCTTTCTGGGTATCTAACCTTCGTGGTGACCTCCGATCCTTTTGCTCCTGACGCTCTGGTCCAGGGCTTGGAGAGTGGCCCGGCGGTGGTCGGTGACCGCTACATGTTGGGACCGCTTCTCGGCCAGGGTGGCATGGCAGTGGTCCACGAGGGTTACGACCGGCGACTGGGCCGCCCGGTGGCGGTGAAGTTGCTGCGTACGGAGTTGGCTGATCAGCCGATGGTTCGTCGACGCTTCGAGACCGAAGCGGGCCTGGCCGCTCGCCTCACCCACCCGAACGTGGTCACCGTCCTCGACCGTGGCGACGACGACGGGACGGCGTTCATCGTCATGGAGCGGTTGAGCGGGCGGACCCTCCAGGACGAGATCGCCACCGCGGTGTTGGACGGAGGCTCAGGGCTCCGGCTCACGGCTCAGATGCTCGGGGCGTTGATCGCCGCCCACGCTGCCGCGGTCATCCACAGGGACATCAAGCCGGGGAACATACTGGCCGGCAGCCATGACGAGTGGAAGCTCGGCGACTTCGGCATTGCCAAGGCGGTCGAGCTGCCAACCGGCGATCAAACGGTCACGGGCCTTCTGCTCGGCACTCCCGCTTACCTGGCTCCCGAACGTTTCTTCGGCGACGAGGCGACGGTCCGCTCCGACCTGTACGCCCTGGCCGTGGTCTTGTACGAGGCTCTGGCCGGTCGGAGACCGTTCGTGGGGAACACGCCTCAGCAGTGGGCATCGGCGAAGCTGGCCGGCCAAATCACTCCTCTCGGAGTGCTGCGCCCCGACGTCGATCCGGCGCTGACCGCAGCCGTGGATCGCTGCCTGCACCCCAACCCCGAGCAGCGCTTCGAGACGGCCGCCGAAATGGTCGACGCGGTCCTCACCCTTCCGGCCCGCCGCCGAGCCACACCCGCCGGCGCTTCGGTGCGTCCTGATACGACGGCCCTTCTGCCTCGCTCGGCTTTACCCGGCCAATCATGGCTCCCGCCTTGGCTCCGGCTTCGGCCCGCCGGTACGGGCCGTGGCGGATGGATGCGCCGCCTGGGCGCAGCCGTGGCGGCCGCTGCGGTACTGGCACTCGTCGCCGTCTTGCTCATGAGCACGGTCGGGACCTCCGGGGGATCGGCCCCGCAGCCGTCGCCCACCACCACCGTCGCCGGGCCGCCAGGCACCGGTGCCCTACCCCCCGGCTTGGATCAGTCACTACAGCATCTGCGGAGCGAGGTGGGGCGTTGAGACGCGTGGCCGTGGTGTCGGTGGGGCTGGCTGCGGTCGTGTCGCTGTCGTCTTGTGGCGGCAGTCCCGGTATCTCGCCGGGGATATCGAGCCGGCTCCAGGCCGAGGTGGGAGCGGTCCGGGCGGCGGCGGTGAGCCACCAGGCGAGCGTGGCCGTGACCCGGCTCGACCAGCTGCGCCTGCAGGTGGCCCTGTTGCGCCAGCAGGGCCAGATCAGCTCCGCCAAGGCGGCAGCCATACTCACAGCCGCGGCAGCCGTCCAAGCGCAACTGGCCAGCGTCGGAGACCCTGCCACCACCGTTCCGACCACGGTCCCCGGCATCATCACCACCACCACCACCACGGCGCCGACCACCGGCGCTTCGACCGCGACCCCGGAGGCGCCGTCCACTGCACCGTCGGGCCGCCCCGTGGCTCCCCCTCCGGGGCCGCCGAACAAGGCCAAAGACGGGGGAGATCGCAGCGGTCGGGGCAACTCCGACGGTTGACCCTGACCGCATCGCGTCGCCGCCGACTCGGAATGACAGGCTGGCGGGGTGAGCCGCCTTCCGGTAGATCGCCGCGACTTCCCCGACCCTTTCGTATTGAACACTGGTTCCGGCTTCTGGGCCTATGCCACCAACGGTGGAGGTTCCAACGTGCAGGTGCTGTTCTCCGAGGACCTGGTTCGCTGGCGCAACTCCCTGGACGCCCTTCCTGCGCTGCCCTTCTGGGCCGAGCCGGGGAACACGTGGGCTCCCTGCGTGCTCCACTGGAAAGGGAAGTACGTCCTCTTCTACACATGCAAGGAACCCCGGGCCGGCCGTCAGGCCATCTCGGTAGCGATCGCCGACCGACCCGGCGGTCCCTTCGTCGACGCTGGGAGAGGCCCGCTCGTCTACCAGCTCGAGATGGGCGGCTCCATCGACCCGAGCTACATCGTCGACGTCGACGGGTCGGCGTACCTCGTATGGAAAGCGGACTCCAACGCCTTGAACCGGCCGTCGAGCATCTGGCTGCAACGGATCGGTCCTGGTGGCACCACCCTGCAGGGATCGCCGGTCGAACTGCTCCGCTTGGGTGCCGCCTGGGAGGACCCTCTCATCGAGGCTCCGTCCATCGTCTGGTCGAGGGGCGCCTACTATCTGTTCTATTCGGCCAACTGGTGGAACAGCGACCGTTACGCGATCGGCTACGCCACGGCACCGGCCGTCGCCGGTCCGTACACGAGGGTGACCGTCACCCGGCCCTGGTTCGCGTCCGACGCCCAAGTCGCCGGTCCGGGAGGCCAGGAGTGGTTCACCGACTCGGCCGGGCAGCTGCGCATGGCCTACCACGGATGGACCCCCGGTAAAGTGGGCTACCCCAAGGGGGCCCGCAGCCTCCGATTGGCCACCGTGGACCTGACCGGCCCGGAACCGGTCGTCCAGTAGCGGGAGCGCTTCCCCCCTGGTCACCGCACCGTCTGATCCCGATAGCCCTGGAACGGCTGCCACCTTGGCCCGGGGCGGCCGCAGGTGGCCCTGAGGTGATGGCACGGGCGGCCGATGCCCGCTGTGACCTCCGCCGGGATAGGGTGGGATTACTCGTTTCGTATGGCTAATCATTTCGGCAGGAGACGATGGGGCTGGGTAGCAGCGGGGGTCGCCGTTGCGGTAGCTGGCGCGGGCGGTTTGCTGGCCTCACGTCTGATCAGCTCGTCGGCTGCCGCCGCGGGCGGCAAGTCGCAACCAGCCGTGGCCGCCAAGGCGCCGCTGGCCTCGACATCTACGACCAGTGCTCCCCCCGCACCATTCACCGTCAGCTTGGAGTCCCCGGCGCCGTCAGCCAAGAACGTCGACGGAACCGCTCCGCTGGTGATATCCACCGGGTCGGCGACGGTGGACACCGCCGCTTCGGTCCCTTCGATCTCGCCCGTCGTCGAAGGCCAGTGGTCATCTACGCCCGGACGCCTCGTCTTCACCCCCACCGATGCCTTTGCTCCGGCCACCAGCTACACCGTCGAGGTGAAAGCCGGCCTGAGCTCAGCGTCGGGGCGGGTGTTGGACCAGGGGGAGAGCTGGTCGTGGACCACCGCCGACGGCTCCACGCTACGCCTGCAGCAGATCCTCGCCCAGCTCGGTTACCTGCCCCTCCGCTGGACCCCCAGCTCCGCGACCGCGACTTCACTTCCCAACCGGGACGCCTATCAGCCCCCCGCCGGCCAGTTCGCCTGGACGTGGGCCAACCCGCCCGCCACCCTCAGCGCCCAATGGGCTCCGGGGGGTTACACAGCCATGACCAAGGGGGCAGTCATGGCCTTCGAGGCCGACCACGGCCTGGCCACTGACGGCTTCGCCGGCCACGACGTCTGGTCCGCGCTGCTGGCCGCCTCGACCGCCACCACGCCGGCTACCAACGCGCACGGCTACACCTACGCCCTGGCCGCCAAGACCAGCCCCGAAACCCTGACCGTCTGGCACGACGGTGCCGTGATCTCGACCACTCCGGCCAACACGGGCATCCCCGTCGCCCCCACCGCCGACGGGACCTTCCCGGTCTACGAGCGCCTGGCGACGCAGGTGATGAAGGGCACCAACCCGGACGGGAGCCACTACGCCGATCCGGTCGCCTGGGTGGCCTACTTCAACGGGGGCGATGCCATCCACTACATCGCCCGCAGCCAGTACGGCTTTCCCCAGAGCCTCGGGTGCGTCGAGATACCGTACGCAGTCGGAGCCCAGATTTGGCCCTATCTGACGATGGGGAGTCTCGTAACCGTCGTCGGCTGAACCGCCATCACCGTGGGCCGTACCAACGGACCCAACACCGCGCCCTGGCGGTGTCCCGGCTGGCGGCATGGTCCTGTTGCCATGTAGGGGGCGGCGAGCCACCCTCTCGCAGCCGAACGGGGAGGGGAGAGGTGGCCACCAGATGACCGTGGGAGCGACCGTGAAGGCCCAGGCGTGGGTGGCGACCTCCTTGGGAGATCCAGTTGCGGTCATGGAGCGCCGGGAGGTCGACGTCGCTTACCCCGGCCCCAACCAGATCCGGGTGGCGGTCGACGCCTTCTGTCTCAATTTCAACGACATCGACATAATTCGGGGTCGTTACCTGACTCTGCCGCTCGAGATGGTCCGCACCGGAAGGCTCCGACCGGCAGTCACCCGTGAACTGACCTTCGACGCGATCCCCACCGCCCTGGAGGACATGGAGCAGCGCCGAACCATGGGGCGGCTGGTGGTCCGGGTCGGGGGTTGAGGTCTTCCTTCGGGCCCGACCGGCCGCCCTCACCGGCCGCGCCACTCTCACCGGCCGCGCCAGGGTCGATCAGCGCAGTCGCAACCGGTCCCTGAGCCGATCCACCCGGCGGGTCAACGACGAGGTCAGAGCCAGGACCCCCGGGACGGCGCAGCTCAGAGGCGCGGGGCGCTGAACTCGGGGGCGGAGCGGAAAGCGGCCCGCCGGGCGGCCCGCCGGAATGTGGCGAGCATGGCCGGGCCGACGAGGAGGATGCAGACGACGTTGGTGATGGCTCTACCCGTGTCCCACCCGAGCGAAGTGGCTCCGTAATAGAGGAGGTAGCGGTGGAGGTTGAGCGTCAGCGGCGCTCCGGGCACGAAGGAGAGGGTGCTACCTGGATCCACGGTGAAAGGCCACGAGGACAGATTGATCAGGAACCCGTACAGGTAGCCGGCAGCCACCCCGTAGGCGGCGAGGAGCGCCACCTCGACCCGGCCGCGGGCAGACGGCAGAAGGCCCGCCACGAGACCGATCCAGGCGCTGGCGAACATCTGGTAGGGAAGCCAGGGTCCGATCCCACCGGTGATCAGGGCCGAAGCCATCAGCGTGGTGCAGCCCAATATGAAACCGAAGGCCGGCCCGTACACCCGCCCGGCGATTATGAGGGTGAAGAAGACCGTCTCGATGCCGGCCGTGCCGGCGCCGAGCGGGCGCAACGCCGCCCCTATGGCCGACAGCACACCCAGCATGGCGACGGCCTTCGAATCGATACCGCCGTGAGACATCTCGGCGAGCACCACGGCCACCACGACGACCAGCACGGCGGCGAAGAGCCATGGGGCGAGCGTCGTGTCGCTGAAGGCCCCGGGTGCCACTGCGAAGGGCCAAAGGAACGCGACCAGGCCTATGAGGGCGGCCAGCATCACCACCGGCCCTGAAGTGGCTCGGAGCACCACTGCGGCGACCGGTCTGGGTTCTTCCCGCCGAGACAGTCGGAGTTGTGTCACGGTGACGTGCTCCTCAGGGCCGTGGCCACCTGGTCGACGGTGAGGTAGTGCGCCGGCGCCAGGATCTTGGCCACCTGGGGCGCGTAGGCCGGAGATGCGGTCAGGATGTCGACCGCCGAGCCGTCGGCCACCAGGTCACCGGCGGCCATGACGATCACCCGGTCGGCGACCTTGGCCGCGAACTCGACGTCGTGGGTGGCGACGACCACGCTGCGGCCCCCGGCCGCGAGCCGCCCCAGGACCGCGCCGAGGTGCTCCTTGGACCGATAGTCGAGTCCGCGGGTCGGCTCGTCCAAAAGCAGGACCGGTGGGGCGGCGGTGAGCTGGATGGCGAGGACCAGAGCCAGGCGTTGACCTTCGGAAAGGTCGCGCGGGTGGGCCAGCGGATCGATGCCCGGTGCCAACTCCTCGAGCAGTTGCAGTGCCGGCACGCCACTCGAGCGGTCGTCACCGGCTCCGGCTGCCTCCAGATCGGCCTGGCGGCACTCGGCGGCGACGGTGTCCAGGTAGAGCAGATCGGTCGGGGTCTGCGGGATGAGACCGACCAGCCGCCTGGCCTCGCCGGCTGGAAGTCGGGCCGGGTCCAGACCGCCCGGCCGCCCGGGGGCGTCGACTGTGACCGTGCCGGCGTGGCGGGGCCCTGAACCTTGAAGAGCCCAGAGCAGCGAGGATTTCCCCGAACCGTTCCTGCCCATCAGGGCGGTTACCCGCCCGGCGTCCAACTCCACCTCGACGCCGCCTACCGCGACGGTGGGCCCGTAGCGGACCACGACGTTGCGGGCCCGCAGCACCGGCGTGCCGCCCGTCCGGCCCCGGACCGGCTCGCGGCCCTCGGCAGGGAGCCGTTGGCGCAGGTGCCGGGCCGAGCGACGGGCGTCGCGGATCGATAGGGGAAGCGGCTCCCAACCGGCGAGGCGACCCAGCTCCACCACGGGGGGTGCCACGGCGCTGGTGGCCAGTACCAACGCCGGGGGGCCGTAGGTGACGCGGCCGTTCCGGTGGATCTCGACTATGCGGTCGGCGTACTGCACGACTCTCTCGAGGCGGTGCTCGGCCAGCAGGACCGTCACCCCCAGGTCGTGGACCAGCCGGGTGATGGTGGCCAGGACCTCCTCCGCCGCGGTCGGGTCCAGTGCCGAGGTCGGTTCGTCCAGGACCAGCACACGCGGGTGGGTCGTCAACACGGCGCCGATGGCGACCCGCTGCTGCTGTCCGCCCGAGAGCTGATGCAGCGGGCGGTCCCGCAGGTCTGCCACGCCGAGCAGGTCGAGGGTTTCCTCGACCCGCTTGCGCATCACGTCCGGGGCGATGGCCAACTGCTCCATGCCGTAGGCCAGCTCCTCCTCGACGGTGTCGGTGACGAAGCCGGCGAGGGGGTCCTGGCTGACCACCCCGACCAGGTCGGCCAGGTCGCGGGGTCGGTGGGCGCGGGTGTCGCGACCACCAACCGTGACCCGACCGGCCAGTGTTCCACCGCTGAAATGGGGCACCAGGCCGTTGACGGTCCCGAGGAAGGTGGATTTGCCGGCCCCGGTCGGACCTACCACGAGGACCAGCTCTCCCTCCTCGACGAGCAGATCGACGTCGCGTAGCACCGGCGACGACTGTTCGGAGTAGGTCACGGTCATGTGATCGAAGCGGATCACGCGGGAACCTCGAGCCGTCCTGAACCGGTATCCGCGCCCTCCGACCGGTTGGGGCGGGCGGTGACGGCAGCGCAGCGGGACGGGTCGATGGCGCGGAAGGGGGGAGGGGAGATCACCGCCGGCAGGGCGGCTACCAGCACGGCCAACGCCGGCACGACGGGCAGCGAAGGCCATGTCAGGGGGAAGGTGGACGGGTTCAGACCGATCAGCGAGCTGCCCACGCCCGACCAGAGCACCACGAGAGGAGCGAGGCCCGACAGCACCACCCCCCACTCCGGCCCCGACCAGGGGTCAGGCCGGTAGCGGCTCCGCCGGACCCGCCGCCCCCCCAGGGCCAAACCGGCCACCGACACGACGGTGCCGGTGACCAGCGCCGGTAGGGCCACCGTCCTCGAGGTGGAAGCGTCGAGCAGGCCGAAGGTGCCGAGGCACAGGCCGCACATACCGGTCACCATGAGGCCGGCGGTCAGCCGGCGCACCGGCGTGGGCGCGGCGCCTGTCCGTCCGTAGCCGCGGGAGTCCATGGCGGCGGCCAGCCGCAGCGACCGCTCCAGGGCGTCCTGGAGCACAGGGATGGCGATCTCGCGCAGCGCGTGCCACCCGAGGCCGCTCCGGCCCCGCAGCTTCCGGGCCCGGTGTACCCGCTGCACGCTCTCGACCAACTGCGGGGCCACGGTCAGCGCCACCACCACCGCGACGCCCAACTCGTACAGGGCGCCGGGCAGTACGCGCAGCGCCCGTTTGGGGTTGGCCAACGCGTTGGCGGCTCCTACGCACGCCAGCATGCAGCCCAGCATCATCCCGTCGTAGAGAGCCGAGAACGTGCCCTCCGCGGTCACCGGCCCTCCCAGCTGAACGCCTGCCGCCCAAGAGGGGAGCGGCACGCTCGGAAGCCGGAACCACACGTGCATCATCGTGGTGGATATGTCACCGCCGAAGACCGACCGGAACACCACCCTGATGGCCACCACCGTCAATGCCAGGAACATGTAGTACTTGAAGGCCCGGGCCCAGGGCGCCTCGCTGCGGCGGTTGGCCACGACCAGCCCCAGTACCGCCAGGACCAGGCCGAGGAGCACCGGGTTGGTCGTACGGCTCACGGCCGCAGCCAAACCCAAGGCCCAGATCCACCATGCCACCGGGTGCAGATTGCGGGGCACCCGGGTGGCTCTGGGCCATCCCTGTGCCGGGACGGCCTGTGGTCTCACCCAGCCGCCCGCCGCCGCCAGGCCACCAGTGCGCCCGCCGCGGCGAGGAGCGCGGCGGCGCCGACTCCGGCGATCAAAGCCGGCGACGGCCCCGACGCCGGCGACGCCGGCCTCTGGTCTCGGGCGGCCGATGCCACTATCCGATACCCGGCGTTCCCCCGGCCCGCCTGACCCGAACCGGCCTGGCCCGAGCCGGCCGGGCCCGAACCGGCCTGAGCCGGACCCGATCGATCCGGGCTCGATGGGGAACCGGCCCTCGACGCCGCCGGGCCGTCGGTGGTGGCGCCCGCGGGAGGATGCTGGCTCCCCGGCGGGCTCGATCCGGCCGCGCCGCTGGCCGGAGGCGCCGAGGTGGCGGCCGGCTCGGAAGCCGAAGCCGTCGACGACCCGCCTGCGGCTACCTGCCCTTGGGTGCCTGGTTGGGCCTGGGCCGGCGCCACCGACGTGGTGGTCGTCGCCCCGCCACCGCCACCGGCGGGGGCGGGGGTCGGAACCGTCGTCGGAGGCGCTGACACCGCGACGAACTCACCGGAGCCACCCGCCTGGGCTGCGGCCCGAACCTGATCCGGCGAGAACGACGGCTCGCCGGTGGTTCCGCTGACATTGCTTGCTCCGAAGGTCCAAGCGGTGATACTTCCCGCCGGTGGCCGGTAGCTCATCACCCCCAGCTGGGTGTAGCTCCAGGTGCTCTGGCCGGCGTTGGCGTGCCAGTAGGACCAGTAGGCGGTCAGCGGCGGGGTGTTGATGCACGGGTCCTGGGCCGGGGTCGGCTCGAAGCTGGAGGGCCCGGCGCTGGCCACCCCGACACGGCACACGAAAGCTGGTCCTTCTTCCTGCGTGCCAGCGGTGATGAACCCGGCGGCGGTCATAGCGTCGTAGCCCGTTCCCGACGCCGGAGCGCATCCGATATCCACCGGCCCGGGCGCCGGGCCACCCGTCGCCCAGGCCGAGAAGTCAACCGCCACCAGCACGCCCGTCGAGCAGCCGGTCGCCGTCTGGGCGACTGCGGCCGTCGAGCCGGGCCCCAGCGTGGCCGTTCCGCCGGCCAGGATCAGGCCGGCTGTGCCCCCGAGGGCGGCGACAGCCCGGGTGTGGCGCGCCGGCCACCACGGGCCCCGATCCGGGCCCGTGGTGGGTGCGGCCACCGCCGCCGCGCCGGCGGTGGCCGCAGTCCCCCGGTTTCGCCGGATGACCCGTTCTGTCACGAGGCGATGCCGACTACGGGTTGGGTGAGGGGTTTGCCGCCCATGGATCCGTAGAAGTTGGCGTCTCCGAAGGCGAACAGTCCGCCGTCTGAGGCGACTTCCCAGTAGCCGTGGCCGTCGGGGGTGGCGGCGATGCCGACTACGGGTTGGGTGAGGGGTTTGCCGCCCATGGATCCGTAGAAGTTGGCGTCTCCGAAGGCGAACAGTCCGCCGTCT
>JAKCDU010000008.1:20107-110943 GCA_021838445.1 Actinomycetes bacterium
TGAGGCGACTTCCCAGTAGCCGTGGCCGTCGGGGGTGGCGGCGATGCCGACTACGGGTTGGGTGAGGGGTTTGCCGCCCATGGATCCGTAGAAGTTGGCGTCTCCGAAGGCGAACAGTCCGCCGTCTGAGGCGACTTCCCAGTAGCCGTGGCCGTCGGGGGTGGCGGCGATGCCGACTACGGGTTGGGTGAGGGGTTTGCCGCCCATGGATCCGTAGAAGTTGGCGTCTCCGAAGGCGAACAGTCCGCCGTCTTTGGCAACCTCCCAGTAACCTCTCGACGGGGCCACCCAGGGCAGGGTCAGCCCCTCGAGGGCGGGAACAGCCTGGTAGGTGGCGAGCAGGTTGCCGCTGGCCGGTGGCGAGGTGAAATCGAAAGCACCGTTGGCCGACCCTGAGGTCAGCTGGAACGACAGCAGCGCTGACAGAGGGTTGCCACCGCTTTGGGTATAGGTGGCGGCCGCGGGTGATTGGCCGAGGGCGATCAGCGCCTGGATCACGAGTGCGGTGGAGTCGGGATCGGTCGAGCCGGGGGTTACGGTCGTGTTGGGATAGTACGACCACCCACCGTCACCGTCCTGACCCGTGGACAGGAAGGCCAGGGCCGCCGAGGACACTCGAGAGCTCGAGGCGCCCTGGGCGACCAGACCCTGCACGGCCAGCGAGGTCGCGTTGGTGTCAGGCCCCTGGAAGTTGGCCGGGGTGCCGTTACAGGGATTGTTGGCGTTGTCCGGGGTGGTCCAGCCGCCGTCGGGACACTGCTCGGAGGTGAGCCAGGAGACACCGGCTGCGGTCTGGGGAGTTCCCTGAACACCAGCCGCCGCCAGGGCAGCCAGGGCCAGACCCTGCTGATATCCCCCGGCGATGTAGTTGGCCGCCTGGGTCTCGGTGCCGAAAAGGCCGGCATCGGGGCCGGTCGTCTGCTGGGTCGCCAGTAGCCGGGCCACCAGGTCGGCGCCACCGAAATTCCTCGGATCGAGGCGCAGGGCGTGGGCGTCGAGGATCAGCAGCGAAAGCTGGGCCGGCCCGTCCACCCCGGCTGTCTGGACGTAGGCATCGACGTGGTTCTCCAGGTAGGCGACCGAACTGCGGGCCAGGTCCAGGTCCACCCCCGCTGAGGCCAACGCCAGCGCGACCTGAGCGGTCGAGGAGTAGCTGGCCGTAGTGGCCCCTGGTGCCGACGGCACGAATCCCTGTGGGTTGACCTGTGAGGCCAACCACCCAGCCGCCGACCCGGCGGCCGCTTGGTCGGGGATCGCAGCTGATATCGGGGTCGCCTGAGCTGCCACCAACGGCATCAGGGCCACGCATGCCGTCACAGACGCTCCGGCGGCCAAGCGGCGGAATATGGACATAGGATCTCGCTTCCCGGGCCGACGACCCAGGAACCTCGGCCCGCACGGGACTGAGATCACCGAGCCCCGGACCTTGTGTCTCGACAGAAGGGAACTCGACCAACCAGCAGGTATCCCGGCTCACGAAGGACTCCCAGAGCTCTCCGTCTACGGTTGCGGACCAGCGCCGGCATCTGACCGGCTTCCCCTACTTGGTGGACTTTTTGAGTTGTGGTTACAGCACCTCTCACGGTAGCACGCCACCGCCGCCGCCTCTATGGGCGATACCCGTGACGGTGACCCGATCAGAGAGTGACAGATGGTTAGCCTGCTCACAGTGCGGGAAGGCAGGACGGCGGTTTGGGTGATGAGCGCAGTCGTGACCGCACTGAGCGTCGCTTGCTCGACGCCGACGCCGACGCCGACGCCGACGCCGAGCGGTGGCGGGGTCGGGAAGTCCTCGCCGACGATCCCCTCCTCCTCGGCGACCGCTCCTGCGGCGTCGGGACCAGCGCGCCCGGTCGGGACCAGTGCGGCCGCCTCGGCGACCGCTTCCCGCAGCCCGTTGCGCTCCTGTTCGTCGGAGACGGTCACAGCGGCGGTGCTCGCCGCACTGGCCGCCGCGGATGGTCGCCCCGAGGCGGCCGAGCTTCCCGGATACACCTTCGTCGGGGGGTGCGGGACCACTTCCTACGCGGTCACTGCGCTGGCCGCCGGTCCCCTGGCCACTGCACCGCAGCGATCTGCCTTCGACGCCGCCGGCCCTTCGGCCTCCTTCTTTCGGGAGGAGCCGGGTTCGGCATGGATCTCCGCCGGGAGATCGGGGGCACCGTTCAGTTGCGCCGCTTTCGAGGTGCAGCCCGGTCTGCGGGCCGACTGGGGGGACTGCGCCGTGACCGTGCACACCGAACCGGCCGGTCCTCCAGCCGTGGGGGACCAGACCTCCTGTCGGGCCTCCACCGGGGCTCGGACCTTTGTCCACCTGACCGGGGTGGACGTGGCGGTCGACGGGTCAGCCACCCTTCGGTCGGTGCCTCAGGACGTCCGCTGCGGGGGGCCCAACGATCTTCAATACTCAGACGCCGGCGCCGAGGAGGACCTCCACCTGCTGAGCGGTGCTCCGGTGGGCGTCTCCGATGGGCCGTCGGGGCTGGACCGGGCGTTGCCGGTCAGCCAACTGGCCGGCTACCTGCAACACCCCGAGTCGGGCATATTCGAGGTGTTCGGGGATACTCCCGGCCTCGTGACCGGCCTCGCCGAGCAGTTCACCCCCCATTGAAGCCCGCAGGAGTGGACCCCGCTGGAGGCGCCTAGCCCGCCCGGCTGTCGATACTGGTGATCCGGCCCCCGGACACCTCGTAGGTGGTGAGGACCCGCAGTGGCTCACGATGGGGGGTCTGGGGGTTGGCGATGATGGCGTCCACGATCACGGTTCCCGGATGGCCCTCGTCGATGTGGAGTAACTCCACCGAGTAGTCGCCGTGGACCCGGTGCATGTCCTCGGCCAGCTCGATCATGCCCGCGTGGCCGAAGTACATGGTAAGGCCGGGACGGACCAGAGGGTGGCATACGACCCGCGGATCGGTGACCGCCTGGATCTCCGCGATGTCCCGGTCTCGCAGCGCGTCGTACAGGCGCGCCACCACGTCGGTCGGTGAGTCTCGGTGGTTGGGGACGGGCTCCGCCGGTACATCCATTGGGGCGGATCATACCGGTTCGTTCCGGAGTTCCCAATGGTCCCTCGGGCTCGGGCTACTCCCGTCCGTGGTCGCGGGGCCAGACGGGGGAGCGCTTCTGGAGGAACGAATTCATCCCCTCGCGCATCTCCGGCCGATCCATAGCACGAGCGAACATCCCGTAGTCCATGGTGGGCAGCCGGCCGTTGAGGTCCCTCTTGACGTCGGCCCTGGCCATCGGACCGGTGAGGGATATCTGCCGGAGGACCCACTCGACGTGGGCGTCGAGGGAGTCGTGGTCCACCACTGCCCCGACCAGTCCGGCCTGCTCGGCCTCGCGGGCGTTCAGCTCGGCGGCGGTGAAGAAGAGGTACCGAGCCTTGGCCACTCCGACGGCCTCGGCCAGGCGGGCGGCCATGAAGGGGTCAGGGATACCGCGCAAGAGCTCCGGGACCCGAAAGCGGGCCCGGTCGGATGCCACCGCCACGTCGCAGCAAAGGACCAGATCGAGTCCTCCGGCGTGGCACAGGCCGTTCACCTTGGCTACCCAAAGCTTGCGGCACCTCTCGATGTGGCGGAAAGGGAACTGGTCCGTGGCGTCCCACTCGGCGGCCAGTCCGGCGGCGTCCTCGGACCCTCCCCCCATGTCTCCACCGGCGCCGAAGTACCCGCCGGTCCCGGTGAGACACACCGCGTCGAGCTCGGGCTGCGAGTCGGCCCAGATCGCCGCCCTCTTGATAGCCCGGTACATGTCCTGGGTGAAGGCGTTGCGACGCTCGACGCGGTCGATGCGAAGATGCAAGACCCTGCCGCGGATATCGGCGGTGATGTGACGGCTGCCGAGATCCGGCGCGATCGGTGAGGTGGTCACGCCAGGTGGTAGATGCCGGCGGCGTTACCCCCCAGGACCTTCGCCGTAACTTCCTCGGGTAGAGAGGCGAGGACCCGGCTGGCGTAGTCGCGGGGGCGCTGGGCCGGGGTCTGCGGACCCGGGTACTGGCACGTCGGGTGGGGGTAGTCGGTCTCGAACAGAATGTTGTTCGGGTACTTCTCGATGGCGTCGATGGCGACCCGGTCCTCGAACCAGAAGCAGCCGTAAATCTGTCGCTCGAAGTACTCGCTCGGCAGCAGGTCGTATTCGGGGTGCTCCAAGCGGGGCCCACCGTTGCGCCATTGCCAGTCGAAGGTCTCCAGTGCGGCGGGTATCCAACCCGCCCCGCTCTCCACCGAGACGAGCTTCAGGTCGGGGAAGCGGTGACAGATGCCGCCGAAGATGAGATCGGCGACGCAGCGCATGTTGTCCATGAAGATCATGGAGCTCACCTTGGCGAAGTTGGTCATCCAGCCCATGCCGGCGGCGTCGTTGAGCAGGGTTCCCATCGACCCGCCGCCGACGTGGAAGTTGACCGCCAGGCCGGCCTCCTCGGCCCGGGCCCAGATCGGATCCCAATGGCGGTCGGCCAGCGGCGGCATCCCGTAGTCCTGCGGCTGATTGCAGAAGTTGATGGCGCGGTGACCGAGGGCCGCGCCGCGGTCCATCTCGGCGAGCGACAGGTCGATGTCCCAGAAGGGTAAAGCCGTGATCGGGATGAGTCTGTTCGGGTCGGCGCTGCACCAGTCGGTCAGGAAATCGTTGTAGGCCCGAACGCATTGAGCCACGAGTTCGCGGTCGCCGATACGGAGGAAGTAGCCGTTGCCGAAGCCGCCCACATTGGGGTACAGGATTTGGGCGTCGATTCCTTCCTGGTCGAGGAACTCCAGGCGGGCTCGGGCGTCGTACATGGCTGGCGCTATGTCGTCATAGGTCTGTGGGATGGAGGCCGGCATCACCCCGTCGTGGCCGGCCATCGAGTAGAAGCCCGGGGCCCCTACATACTCGCCGTTGACGACCCAGGTGTCGCGCCCGTCGCGTCGCTCGATGTGGGGAACCTTGTCATGGAGGGACGCCGGGAAGCTGCGCGTCCAGGTGTCGGGCGGCTCGGTGAGGTGGGTGTCGACGTCGATGACCCGGAAGCGGTCGAACAGATCGGTGTCAGCGTCGGGGTGGGCGGTGAGGGTCACAGATTCTCCTTGCGGTCAGGCTCCGTGCGGCCAGGTGCCGATGACACCCGCGTCGCCCAGAGCGGCGAGCTCTTCCCGGTCGAGGCCGAGCCATCCCGACAGCACCTCCTCGTTGTGCTGGCCGAGGGTCGGTGCGGGGCTACGGATCCACCGGTCGACACCGGTGAAGCGGAAGGGCTGCCCCGGTGTGGGGTGTCTCCCCACTACGGGGTGATCGACCATCTCGAAGTATCCCCGGGCGGCCATCTGGGGATGGCGCGAGCCCTGGCGGGGGTCGGTGGCGGGAGCGGCCGGCACCCCGGCTCCGAGGAGTTGGTCGAGGGCTTCGTCGAGCAGCACGGTGGCGGCCCACTCGGCGATGACCGCGTCGAGGGCGCCTTGACGGCGGCGTCGCCCGGCGAGGGTGGACAGCTCGGGGTCGTCGGCCAGGTGGGGTTGACCGATGATCCCGGCGAGGGCCCGGAACTGCTCGTCAGTGGTGCAGCTGAGGGCCAGCCACCGCTCGGGTTGGTCAGTGGCGTACAGGTTCTGCGGCACGGCGTACGGCCCCCGGTTCCCCTCTCGGCCCACCAGCTCGCCATAGGCGCTCCACTCGACGACGGGTTCGGCCGCCACGTTCAGTGCCGCTTCGAACATCGGCGCCTCGACCAGGCAGCCGACGCCGGTACGGTCACGCCTTTCGAGCGCGACCAGAGTGGCGAAGGCGGCGTGCAGCCCGCCGTTGGGGTCGCACGGGCCGCGCTGGATTCGGGGCTGGTCCTCGGTGTGGCCGGTCATCCAGGCCAGTCCCGTGACCTGCTCCATGGTCTGGGCGAACCCGGGCCGGTCCCGCCAGGGGCCGTCCAGGCCGAAAGCCGGCATCCTCACCATGACCGCTCTCGGGTTGACCGCGTGGATCACTGGCCAGTCGAGGTCGACGCGCTCGAGGACACGAGGTGTGAAGTTCTCTATGACCACGTCGGAAAGGCCCACCATCTCTAGGGCCAAGCGTCGGCCGTCGGGATGGGAGATGTCCAGGGTGAGCCCCAGTTTGTTGGCGTTGGAGCACAGGAAGAAGGGGCTGTACTCCCACCACTGGGGTCGGTCGATGAACATCCCTCCGGCGGTGCGCGCCCCGTCCATGCGTCGGGTCGACTCGACGTGCACCACCCGGGCGCCCAGTGCGGCCAGCAGGCCCGAAGCCGACGGGCCAGCCCACCAGGTCGTCAGATCGAGCACCGTCAACCCGTCGAGGGGAAGGGCACCCGAGTCGGCCGTCGGGGCGGGCCGGCGGGGCGCCGGTCTGGGATCGTCGTCGTTCCGGCCGGGTGCGGGCGCCGGGCGGGGCGGCGGAGGGTCTTCGCCGGCCAATCGGTACGGGCGGCGGGGCATCTGGAACGAGCCGGTGGGGTCGGACACGAACACCTTTCGGGCCCGGGCATGGTCGAGCTCGAGCACCGACCGCCCGTCGGTGACGGGCGCGACGGGGATGCGCAGGGCGGCGGCCCGGTCGACTATCTCCTCGGTGGAGTGGGACGACGTCCATGCCCGGACCAAGGAGTTCCACTCGTACCAACGGGCCAAGCGCACGGCGAGTGACGCGAACTCGCCGTCGGCGAGCAGGTCGGGCCGCTCTATGAGGAGGCAGAAGGACTCGAACTGGTCGCGCGTGTTGGTGTTGAACCCCACCCAGCCGTCCTTGGTGGGCTCGATCGAGGGCGTCTCGAGGGACCGGGCGGGTCGGCGAGCATCGACGGGAGGGCGCCCTTGGAGCGAGGCGAACATGTCGGAGAAGATCGTTCCGCTCAGATTGGCCACGTCGCAGAGGGCCACGTCGATCAACTCGCCCCGGCCCGTGGTGCGCGCTTGGCGGGCCGCGGCGAGAGCCGGTACGGCGGCGTAGGCACCCCCCACCCACTCGACGATGCGGCCGCCCATCTGAACCGGCGGGAGATCGGCGGTGCCCCGGATGGCCAGGGCCCCGCTATCGGCCTGTAGGGTGAATTCACTCGCCGGCCGGGTCGAGTAGGGCCCTGACAGCCCGTAGGGGGTGATAGCCACCACCACCGTCGAAGGCAGGCGCTCGGCCAGCTCGGCGGGGGAACCCGATGGGCTGTCGCCGCTGACTATCACCAGGTCGCCGGCCTGCAGCAGCGCCTCCATGCTGATCGACCCGGCTCCCAGCACCGACTTCTGGCCACCCCGGAGGAACCGGTAGAGAGCTCCGTCCCCGGGGGTGGGCTCGCCCGACCACCGCCACCTACGGAGCGGATCACCATCCGGCGGCTCGACCCGCCAGACCTCGGCGCCGGCGTCCGCGAACAGTTTGGCGCAATACGCGCCCGGCAATCCGACCGACAGGTCGACGACCAAGAAGTCCGTGAGCTCCCCCGGGCTCGCCACGATGGGGACTATAACACCCGGTCGGTCCACGATGCGGACCGGTAAGGTGTGGGAAGATGTTCCCTTGAAAAGCGTTCGCACCGCCCTGCGCGTGTTCGAAGAGGTGGCGGCGCGCCAGCCGGTCGGTCTGAGCGAACTGGCGAGGACCCTGGAGGTGCCGAAAGCTTCGGTGCAGCGGGCGTTGACCACCCTCGCCAGCGCCGGTTGGCTGCGCTACGACACCAATCAGCCCGGCCAGTGGGTGGTCACCGCCCGATTCTCGGTGCTCACCGACGTCGACCCGGCCCTGGTCCGGGTCCGCCAAGCCTCGCACCCCCACCTGGCGGAGCTTCAGGACCGCGTAGGAGCCCGATCGGTCGGGGTGTTCGTGCTGGACGGGGACCGGATGGTCCTGCTGGCGGCCCCCGACCAGGCCCGGACGGTCAGGTCCGTCGAGGAGATGCTCGGGCCTCTCCCGGTCCACCGCAGCGCCGCCGGCCGGGCCATCCTGGCCCACCTCGCGTCCGATGCTCGGAGCGCGTTGCTCGAGCGGACCACGCCCTTCGCCAACGATCCGCAGGGCTTGCGGGATCTGGCCACGGACCTGGCGCGGGCTCGTCGTCGCGGTTACGCCGTGGCCATGGGAGAGTTCTTCGACGATCTAGGCATGATCGCGGCGCCCATACTGACCCGGGCCGGAGCACCGGTCGCCGGGTTGACCGCAGTGGTCCCCGTCGACCGGCTGACGGCGCGAGCCACGGCTCGGGTGGGCCACGAGGTCGTGGAGACGGCGCGAGCCATCTCCCGGGCACTGGAGGACCCGTCCGAAACCGGCGTCGAGGCGGCAGCCGGTATCAGACCTCGATCAGACGTCCGTGGAGATAGTCGTCATATGCAGCCAGGTCCAGGAGCCCGTGGCCCGAGTAGCAGAAGAGGATGACCTTCTCCTCCCCTGACTCCTTGGCTGCGAGAGCCTCGTCTATCACGGCTCGGATGGCGTGGGACGTCTCAGGAGCCGGGATGGTGCCCTGGGTGCGAGCGAACTGCACGGCGGCGTCGAACACCTTTCGCTGCGGGTAGGCCACCGCTCGGACTCTCCCGGCCTGGACCAGGTTGGACACGATGGGGGCGTCGCCGTGGTAGCGCAGACCGCCGGCGTGGATCGACGGCGGCACGAACTCGTGACCCAGGGTGTACATGGGAAGCAGCGGGGTGAGGCCGACGGTGTCGCCGAAGTCGTAATCGAAGCGGCCCTCGGTGAGCGTGGGGCACGACGACGGCTCGACGGCGAGAATGTCCACACCGGCGTCAGGGACGAACGGCAGGGATATGCCCCCGAAGTTGGATCCTCCCCCACAGCTCGCGACCACGAGGTTGGGCCCCGATTCGCCGGCCATGGCGAGCTGCTCCTTGGCCTCGAGCCCTATGACGGTTTGGTGGAGCAGGACATGGTTGAGTACGGATCCGAGGGAGTAGTGGGTGTCGGCGCGACTGACGGCGTCACGTACGGCATCGCTGATGGCGCTGCCGAGAGAGCCAGGGTGGGACGGATCGTCCACCGGCGACGGTTCGACGGACCCGCCCCACACCTCCATCATCATCCGGCGGTAGGGCTTCTGCTCGAACGAGGCGCGGACCATGTAGACCTTGCACTCGAGGTCGAACCTCGAGCAGGCGTAGGCCAGGGAGCTCCCCCATTGCCCGGCCCCGGTCTCGGTGGACAGCCGGGAGATGCCCTCGACCTTGTTGTAGAAGGCCTGGGGAACCGCAGTGTTGGGCTTGTGGGAGCCGGCCGGTGACACCGACTCGTCCTTGAAGTAGATGCGGGCGGGGGTGCCGAGGGCCGCCTCCAGACGCTCGGCCCTGACCAGCGGCGTGGGCCGCCACGACCGGAGGACGTCGATCACCTCGCCAGGAATGTCGATCCAGGGATCGGTGGAGACCTCTTGGCCGATCAACGCCATCGGGAACAGTGGGGCCAGGTCGTCAGGCCCGATCGGCTCCCGGGTACCTGGATGAAGCGGAGGCTGCAGCGGATGGCTCAGGTGGGGCGCGATGTTGAACCAGGCGGAGGGGACTCGGTCTTCTGGCAGTAGCCAACGCATGCCAGGAGAATAGATCTGACCTCGGGTCGCTTTCACTGGAAAGTTGCAGATGCCGCTCCACCCGGGCCGCCGCGCCTGCTCGAGGGCGGCGCAAGGCGGCGCAGGACGGCGCAGGCTTCGGTTGGAGACGATCCTCGCCTGTGGACATAGTCGAAGACCGAGATTCGCGCATTCGGAGAGAATGTCGGAACTGCCCTGGGCGGTCACTGCAGTGGGTCCGTTGGAATGCCGACAATTCCCTCATGGCGGCGGTCGAGGATCTGAACCCGAGAGAGGCGGCTCCCGGTGCGGGGGGCGACGCGGGCCCCTCCAACCGTGAGGATATCGAGGAGATGGCGCTGAACGGCGATGGACCGGCCATCGAGTGGTTGTGGCGACAGGACCCGCCCCCCGTCGAGGAGCACCGGGTCTCGGCGGGCTGATCTGCTGCCGCGCCGCGCCGCTCCCGGCGTGGAGGCGGGGTTGGTGGGCGGCGTGATCGGCGTGATCTGCGGGTAGGGCAGATACCTCCGTCGAACGGGCCTTTGGCCCCTGTTCGGGGGCGCCGGAGATGGCGAAGGTTGTGGTATGCGTTGGTGGAAGAAGAGATGGACGGCGTCGAGACCCTCGGCGGGTGGGTGTCCCGAACGGACCAACGTCGGTAGCCGCAGGGGCGACGGCGGGTGCCTCCAGGGCTCGGGTCCCGTGGCGGGGGCACCGCCCCGGGCCCTGCTCGACGATGCCGACTGGGATCAGATCGAAGCGTTCATGTCAGGCGACACCCGAGGTGGCCCGGAGCCGACCCCCAGCGACTTCGTGATCGCCGCCATGGAGGCCCTGGAGGTCGCCGTCGGCGATCAGCCGAGGGTTGCCGCGTCGCTGGCGACCAACCGGTTGTTGGACCTCTGGGACGCGGCTCGGGCCTTCGGTCCCGAGGTGGCGCGCCCCGCCGCCGACCTTCTCACCTCTGTGGTCAGTCGCCAGCTCGTGAGCGCCGACGAGGTGAGAGTGGTGTGTGCCCAGACCAGGGTCGCACTCATGTCCCACTCCGGGCCGGCTCCGTCCTGAACCTCCAACGCCTCAGGGCTCTGGGCCCTATCTGGACCGCCTTCGGGCCGCCTGGGCTCCGGTGGCCCCGGCCCTATCTGGCCCCCTTGCGGGCAGTCCGGGGCGCGCCTGCTCACGCCAGGTTCATGAACATCTTCTCCACTTCGGGCAGGACGTACCCCTCGGCTTCAGCCTTGGCTGGATCGGAGATGCAGTAGGCCAGGCCGGCGGACACCAACTTGAACGCCGCCCGGTCGACGGCCTTGGACACCGCGGTCAGTTGGGTGACCACGTCGCGGCAGTCCCGGCCCTCGGCCAGCATTCGCTCGACGCCTTGAACCTGGCCGGCTACACGGCGGAGGCGCTTGCGCAGGTCGTCGACCACATCATCGGGAAGTTCCACGGAGTGCTCCTGTTCGTATACCCGGGTGTCCCGGGTATACCTCCCAGGGTACCCGCGCCGAACCGCAGGAGGCCATGGTCATCTACCTATGGGGGTATCACCCTTTCGGATTGGACGACCCCTGTCCCTTACGGAACACTGGACGTTAGATACCCCACCGGGTATATGTCGACCCGTTCCTGAGGAGGACAGATGACGACCACGGACCTGGCCCCCCCGCCCGCGGCCGCCCATGCCGATGACCACCGCTCCGGTTGGATGGCCCGTCTCGGGGCCTGGACCGCCGGTCACCTACGCCAGGTCCTGGCTGCGTGGCTGGTGGTCCTGATCGCCTTCGGGGTGTTCGCCCCAAAGGTGCAGTCGTCTCTCGCCGGTGCCGGGTGGCAGGACTCCACGTCCCAGTCGGTGCAGGCCCGCAACCTCATCCAGAGGGACTTCGCCGGTCTCGGATCCAGCGCTCTTCAGGCCGTGATCGTCGATCGCAACTCGGCGATCTCCGCTGATCCGGTAGCCCAGTCCATCGTGGCCCGGGCCACGGCTCTCCTGAAGGCCGATAAGCGGGTCTCGACCGTCGTGGCACCCACCCCCGGAACGTCCCTGTCGGCTGATGGCCGAACGGGTGTCATCACCGCCGGGGCCGCCGCCGACACCAACGCCATGGTGAAAGCCGCCGAGCAGCTGGCGTCACCTCTCGCCAAGCTCGGCCACGGCGGGGTCAGCGTCACCCTCACGGGGGACAGCGCCCTGTGGGCCAACTTCAACTCGGCCAATCACTCGGCGATGATGCGTTCGGAGATGCTGTCCTGGCCGGTCACGCTGGCCATCCTGGCCGTGGCCTTTGGGAGCCTCGTCGCTGCTGGTCTGCCCCTCATGCTCACGATGGCCGGCCTGCTCGTCGCCGCCGGAGCCCTGGTCCTGGCCGACCGCCTGGCTCCCATCTCCATCTGGGCGCTGAACTTCGCCTTGATGTTCGCCTTGGCGCTGGGTATCGACTACGCCCTGTTCCTCGTCGTGCGCTTCCGCTCGGCCCTGCATCGCCGGGGGGCGCAGCCCGGGGACCGGGCCGCGGCGGTGGCCGCGGTGGCCGAGACGATGGCCACTGCCGGCAAGGCCGTCGCCTTCTCCGCCGTCACTGTGCTGGCCTCGCTGGCGGCCATCCTGCTCGTGCCCTCCCCGGCCTTTCGCTCAATGGCGCTCGGAATCATGCTGTCGGTGATCGCCGTGCTGGCCGCCACCCTCACCCTGCTGCCCGCAGTTCTGGGCAAGCTGGGGACGAGGATCGACCAGGGGCGTCTCTCCTTCAAGCGAGCGACGCCCCGTGAGCACCCCCACGGCCACCGCCTCGAGCAGCGCCTTCACGCCTGGGGGCGGCTGATGTGGCGCCACCCGGTCATATCCGGAGCGGTTGCCCTGGCCATCCTGGTGGCCGCAGCCGCACCGGCCCTCGGGCTGCGCACCTCCATGCCCTCCATCACCATCATCCCGGCGTCGGCCAACGCCCGGGTCGGCTACGACCAGGTGACCTCAGCCTTCGGGCCCGGGGCTCCTGGAACCCTCCAGGTCGTCGTTCCCGCCGCGGGGCAAGCGGAGGCCCTTTCCACCCTCGCCGGCCTGCGGGGGGTGGCTGCGGTCGTGCCCGGACCGAGCCGCGCCGGCTTCTACCTGGATCAGGTGGTGCCCACGACCGGACCCTCCTCGACCGCCACCGGAGCCACCATCGAACGCCTGCGGGCGGCCCTCCCGGCCGGGAGTCTGGTCGGTGGCGCGGCGGCCGAGAACCACGACCTGCAGCACGCACTCGCCAGTCGCACCCCGCTGGTCTTCGGGATCCTGGCCGGCATGGGGTTCCTCCTCCTGTTGGTCGCTCTGGGAGCCCCTTTGATCGCCTTCGCCGGGGTCGCCGTCACCGCCCTGTCGGTGGCCGGAGCGTTCGGGGTGGCCCGGCTCATCTTCCAGGACGGTCATCTCTCGGGCATCTTGAACTTCACGCCCCAGGGTTTCGTCGACGCCTGGGGTCCCCTGTTCTTCGGAGCCATGGTCTTCGGGGTGGCCATGGACTACACCCTGTTCCTGCTCTCCGCAGCCAAGGAGCGCTACGAGACCCATCCTGACCCAGAGCACGCCATGACCGGGTCGGTCGGTACCTCGGGCCGGGTGGTCATCTCGGCGGCCGTGGTGATGATCGCGGTGTTCATGACCTTTGCCCTCTCCGGGCCGCTGGCACCCAAGGAGATGGGGGTCATACTGGCGGTGGCGGTGGCCCTTGACGCTCTGGTGGTGCGCATGGTGCTCCTGCCTGTCGTGCTCCGCCTCGGTGGGCACTGGGCGTGGCACCGGCCGGCGTGGATGGCCAAAGTCATCCCCCACGTCCGCTTCTCTCACTGACCGGTTTCTGTCACTGATCGGTTCCGGAGCGGCCGCTCTCCTTCCCGGGGGGCGGCCGCTGGCCTACCGGGGGGCGGCCGCAGGAGTGCTCAGCCGACGACCCTCAGAGGGCGGTTACCCTTCAGGCCGTACATGGCCCGGTCGGCGCGGATGAGCACCGAGCTGATGGTGTCACCGGGTTCGGTGAAGGTGAAGCCGATGCTGGCCCGGATCACGGTGTCACGCTCGCCGACGCGGACCGAGTGGCTCATGGCCTCGATGAGCCTCCGGTCGAGACGGGCCTCGTCGCCGACTTCGGGGGCGATGACCACGAACTCGTCGCCCCCGTAACGTCCTACGAGGTCCGACGGCCGTACCGTGTCGCTCAGCCGCTGCGCCACTGCCCGCAGCACCTCGTCACCGAAATGATGGCCGTAGCGGTCGTTGAGCCCCTTGAAGCCGTCGAGGTCGATGAACGCGACCGCAGTTGGGCGCTGATGGTCGAGCAACGACTGGAGACGGCGGTCCACCGCCGCCCGGTTGGCCAGGCCGGTCAGAGGGTCCTTGAGGGCCAGGTCGGCGAGGGCGTTCTGGTAGGCCCTGAGCTTGGTGATGTTGTGCGCCGAGACCACGATCCCGGGCACGGTCGGGTCGTCGGTCATGTCGGCCAAGGCCAGGGCGAAAGGCATGGGCCGGCCGTCGGTGTCGAGCAGCCCGGCCTCGACCGTCACCGGTTCCTGGTCGCCGGCCGGCACGGACATGCAGACGCTCAGCGCGTCGCTCACCTTCTGTACGTCCGAGGGTTGCACCAGCTCCAGCAGGTGGGTTCCTTCCAGGGCGGCGGGGTGGTATCCGAGCAACCGGGTCACTGCGGCCGACGTGGCCTGGATGGTCCCGTCCCGCCCGAGCAGCACCAGGGCGCTCGGCGCGTTGCTGACCACGGCACGGAACCGGGCGTCGTCGTTGCCCCCCACTTCCCAACGTCGCCTCTGGGTCAGGTCCCGCAGCGTGACGATCAGGCAGTCCACGCCGGGTACGCCCAGACAGTTGGCGCCGATCGCTTCGAGCAGGCGCCAGCCCCCCGGAGCCTGGACCCTGACCTCGATGAGGGGGCTGACGTCATCGGATTGGAGGCTGTCGAGGGTGAGAAGGGCCAGGTGCAGGTCCTCGGGGTGCACCAGGTCGAGCACCGAGCGTCCGATGGGCGTCGAGCGGGGCTGCCCGAACATCGCCGCGGCGCGACGATTGGCCCATTCGAGGCGCCCCTGGCCATCGATGCCCACGAGCGGATCGGGTAACGCGTCGAGCCAGGACTTCCCCGCCCGGATCGGTCTCACCTGCGGTGTGTCGGATGTCGTGGAGGTGGGCTTTACCGGGCTGTCGGATCCGGAATCAGGAGGGCTCACCGGCTAGGGTGGCCCCGATGGCGGGCTCCACCGGCCGCGGTGAGGGGAGGCTGGTCCCCACGGCCGGGCGCGGCGTGGCCACGGTGCGCATGGCGGGGCCGGCGGATGTCGGTGCCGTCGTGGAACTGGTCGAATCGGCCTACCGGGGGGAGGCCAGCCGGGCCGGTTGGACGACCGAGGCCGATCTCCTCGACGGCCAGCGCACCGACGCCGCCGAGGTGGTCGCGGCAATATCGGCCGACTACTCGGAAGTGCTACTTCTGGAGGTGCCCGGCGCACCCGGCGGCCCGGAAACGGTGGGCTGCTGCCACGTGGAGATGGGCGAGCCGGGGCTCGCCTGGTTCGGCTTGTTCGCCGTCCGCCCGGTGGGGCAGGGTGCCGGTCACGGGTCGAGCCTGCTCACCGAGGCCGGTCGGGTCGCGGCTGCTTGGGGCTGCGGGGAATTGCGCCTGCTCGTCATCCGCCAGCGGCTTGACCTCATCGACTGGTATCGCCGGAGAGGATTCCGGCCAACCGGCGAGACCAAGCCGTTCCCATACGGGGACGAGCGTTTCGGTCGCCCCCGCCGCGACGACCTCGAGTTCGCAGTGCTCGCCGCGCCGCTGTAGCCGCCGTTACCCCTAGCGCCGGGAGACGGGTCTGGTGCCGGGCGCCGCTCAGACGAGAGCGCCGGTGCCCGACCCCGCCCGGGTCACCAGCTCCGAGCAGAGGAGGCGCTGGTCAGGGACCGTCCGGCCGCCTATCACCCGCACCACCTCGACCCACCCCGTGCGGCTGTGCCGTACGGCGTCAGGTGCGGCGGCCCGCCCCGACCCGACGAGTTCGAGCATCCGAGCCGACACCGGGGCGCACAGCCAGGACACCCTGTCTCCTTCGGCGGCCTCCTCGACGATGAGCCAGTGCTCGCCGAGGGTATCGGTGGCGCTGAACACGGCTCGCCGATCGGGCTGCCTTTCGAGCACGGTTTCGACGTTCAACTCCAACTCGAATCCGCAAAATTTCAACACACGAGTTCCCCGGTTCGGGCACGGCAATACGCCGCCGCCTCTGTCGAACCTATCACCGGCCAAAGCGGGCGCCGACCATCTTCGTGGCCGTGTCGGGCGGCCCGGTCGGCGGGGGTCCGGGGCCGTGTCAGGTGTCGGCAGGTGGGGGCGGTGGCTCGGGGTAACCGCACGGGCCGAGCACCCGGTCCAGGTAACGGTTGGCGAACACGCCGTCGGGATCGAGGGCCTGGCGGAGCCCGACGAACTCGTCGAAGCGGGGGTAGCGGGTCCGCAGAAGCTCGGCGTCGAGATCGTGGAGCTTTCCCCAGTGCGGCCGGTAGCCGTAGTCGTCGAGGACGCGGGCCACCAGCCGGAAGTACGGCAGGTGGTCCTGCGAGGCCGGAACATGGAACGCCAGGTAGACGCTGTCGCGGCCCGATGCCGTGGAGAGGGGAACGTCGTCGGCGGCGGCAACCCGCAACTCGACGGGGAAGGCGATGTTCAGGCCTGACGCCTCCACCGCTCCCACCACGGCCCGTATGGCTTCGGTGGCCGCGGCGCGCGGCACCGCCAGCTCCATCTCCTTGAAGCGGACCCGCCGGGGGGAGGTGAACACCTTGTAGGAGAGATCCGTGAACGACCGCGGCCCCAGCGCGCGGGCCGCGACCCGGTTGAGCGGCCTTATCCACGACGGTCGCCTCTGGCCCAGTTGCACGGTCCAGCCGAACACCCGGTTGGCCAGCAGTTCGTCGTCCACCCACTCCTTCCAAGCCGGTAGGAGGTCGAGCCCCTCGGCGAGAGGCAGGCGGGTGTTGCGCTTGACCTGGGCGGAGCCGGTGTGGGGAAACCAGAAGGCCTCGAAATGGTCGAAGGTGGTGGCCAGCTCCTCGAAGCGGTTCAGGAGCTCGTCGAGAGGCATCGGGCCCTCCTCGGCCCGCAGCGTGAACAGCGGCACGGTCCGGAGAGCCACCTTGGTGATGATCCCGAGCGCCCCGAGCCCCACCCGTGCTGCCGACCAGATCTCCCGGCGCTCACTCGGCGAGCACCAAAGGATGGTGGAGTCGGCCATGACCATTTCCAGCCCCACCACCTGGGTAGCGATTCCTCCGAACCGCTCACCGGTGCCGTGGGTGCCGGTGGATATGGCTCCGGCGATGGTCTGCGCGTCTATGTCGCCCAGGTTCGTGAGGGCCAGCCCGAGGCCGGCCAGCAGGTCGTTCAACCGGTGCAGGCTGGTTCCCGCCCCCACCACCACCACGCCCGTGTCACGATCCGCCGACAACAGGTCATCGAGGTTCGAGAGGTCCACTACCACCTCTTCTGGCCGGGCGACGCCGCTGAAGGAATGTCCCGAGCCCACCGCCTTCACCCTCTGGCGGCGTGCCGCGGCCGCGCCGACGATAGCCGCGAGGTCGTCGGCGGCTCGGGGCTGTTCCATCCGCACCGCCTCGGCCGACTGGTTGCCCGCCCAGTTGGTCCACGTTCCCACCGGCCGCAACCTAGCCGCTGAAGCGTGGAAAGATGCTCGGGTCCGCCGAGATGGGAGGGTGCATGAAAGGTCTGATGCAGGACGTCCCGCTGTCGCTCGACTTCGTGTTCAACCGAGCCGAGCAGCTGTGGCCGAGCAAGCGAGTCGTGACCGCGACCCCGGCCGGGCCGCTCCGCACCACCCTCGGTGCCTGGGCCGAGCGAACTCGCCGCCTCGGGGGTGTCCTCGACGACCTGGGTGTCAGCTCCGACGGTCGGGTGGCCACCTTCGCCTGGAACACCGCCCGCCACCTCGAGCTGTACTTTGCCGCCCCGTGCACCGGGCGGGTGCTGCACACCCTGAACATCCGCTTGTTCGCCGACCAGATCACCTACATCGTCAACCACGCCGAGGACGAGGTCATCTTCGCCGACCGCAGCCTCCTCCCCCTGCTGTGGCCTCTGCTGGACGGGTGCCGCACCGTCCGTCACGTCGTGGTCATGGACGACACCGAGGGACGCCCCGACGTGGCCCCCCTGCCCGACGACCCGCGGGTACTCGATTACGAGGAGCTTCTGCGAGCGGCGAGCCCTCACCCCTTCGGAGTGGTGAGCGACGAGCACACCGCGGCGTCGATGTGTTACACGAGCGGCACGACAGGGGACCCCAAGGGTGTGGTGTACTCCCACCGCTCGGTCGTCCTGCACTCCGTCTCCGTTCTCATCAGCGACGAGCTGGGTTTGCGCGAAAGCGACGTCTGCCTGCCGATCGTCCCCATGTTCCACGCCAACGCGTGGGGTCTCTGCCAGGCCTCGGTACTAGCCGGAGCCGAGCTGGTCTTCCCCGGGGCGGATTTGTCAGCGGCCGCTCTGGCCGGGCTGATCCTCGAAGAGGGGGTCACCTTCGCGGCCGGCGTCCCCACCATCTGGATGGGGGCCAAGGACCTGCTGGCCGGCAAGGAGCACCGGCTGCGACAGATAGTCTGCGGCGGTTCGGCGGTACCCCGGGCCCTGTCGGAGGCCTACCGCACTGAGGTCGGCCTCCCCATCACCCAGGCCTGGGGCATGACCGAGACCAGCCCGTTGGCCACCGTGGCCAACGTCCGCAGCGACCGGGCCGGGGGATCGGACGACGAACTGGCCGACATCCGGGCGACCGCTGGTATGGCTGCCCCCCTGGTGGAGATCCGCATCGCCGATCCCGACACCGGTGAGGTACTCCCCTGGGACGATCACTCCAGCGGTGAGGTCCAGGTGCGGGGACCGTGGATCGCCCGGCGCTACTACAACGACCAGCGGGGTGACAGCCAGTTCACCGCTGGTGGGTGGCTGCGCACCGGCGACGTCGGCGTCATGTCACCTGACGGTTATCTACGGCTGGTCGACCGCACCAAGGACCTCATCAAGTCGGGCGGGGAGTGGATCTCATCGGTAGATCTGGAGAACCAGATCATGGCCCACCCCGCCGTGGCCGAGGCGGCCGTCATCGCCGTACCGTCAGAGCGCTGGATGGAGCGCCCCATGGCATGCGTGGTTCGCCGACCGGGCGCCACCCTGAGCGCCGAGGAGCTGCGGGGATGGCTCGAGCCGCGGGTCGCCAAGTGGTGGTTGCCGGATGTGATCGAGTTCATCGACGAGGTTCCCAAGACGTCAGTCGGCAAGTTCTCCAAGCGGGACCTGCGCCAGCGTTTCGCCGAGCGAAAGCTGCCCTGAGCGCGTGGATGCCCTCTCCGCCCACGCCGCTCGTCAACCGGACAAGACGGCCGTCATAGACGACCGTCCCGGCCATCCGGTGCGCGAGTGGAGCTTCGCCGAGCTCGAACGCCGGGCCAACCAATTGGCCAATCACCTCCGCTCCATCGGGGTGACCTCAGATACCAAGATCTGCTGGTGCGGACAGAATTCGGCCCCCATCATCTCGGCCATGCACGCCATCCGCAAGGCCGGCGCAGTGGGGGTGCCGCTCAACTACCGGTTGACGGCCGACGAGGCGGCCTACGTGATCGACGACTCGGACGCGTCGGTGCTGTACGTGGACGCCGCGTTCGACTCCCTGGTGGCGGCCATCTCGGATCGAATCCCCAAGGTGCAGCACGTCTTGTTCTTTGATGGTGACGGCCGGCTCGAGTCGGCTCTCGGCGCCCAGAGCAGCGATCCTCCGAGCGTAGATGCGTCGGTCTCCACCTCCACCGGGCGCAGCATGATCTACACGTCGGGCACCACCGGTCGGCCCAAGGGGGCGGTGCGCTCGACGCGGATGGACCCCTCGACCAGCTCCGGTCTGATCGGCCTCATCGGCTACACCGCCGACGATGTGTACCTGACGACGGGGCCGCTGTACCACTCCGGCCCGGGCAGCTTCGCCGGCATTGCCCACGCCCTGGGCAACACGGTGGTGGTGCAGCACAAGTTCGACCCTGAGGACTGGCTTCGTCTGGTCCAGACCTACCGGGTGACGACTACCTTCACCGCCCCGACTCCCATCCGTATGGTGTGCAGCCTGCCATCGGAGATCAAGGCCCGCTACGACCGCAGCAGCATGCGGCGGTTGATCGCCAACGCCGCCCCCTGGACCCTGAACCTCAAGAAGATGTACCTGGCCGACTTCCCGCCCGACTCCATGTGGGAGGTCTACGGCTCCACTGAGCTCGGGGTCGACACCGTGCTGCGCCCGGAGGACCATCTGCGCAAACCGGGGTCGTGCGGGCAGCCCGCGCCTGGCATCGAGATCAAGCTCTTCGACGAGGACGGCAACGAGGTAACCGAGCCGATGCAGACCGGTGAGCTCTACGTCCGCTCGGCCCTCGTCTTCAGTGAGTACTACAAGGCCGGGGAGAAGTACCGGGCGGCGACGCGGGGCGACTTCCACACCGTCGGCGACATCGCCTACTTCGATGAGGACGGGTACTACTACATCGCCGACCGCAAGAACGACATGATCATCTCGGGGGGGATGAACGTCTACCCGGCGGAGATCGAAGCCGTTCTCGACTCCGCTCCCGACCTGTTCGAGGTGGCCGTCGCCGGGGTACCCGACGAGCACTGGGGCGAGACCGTCCACGCCTGGGTGGTGCCGGCCCGTCCGGGTGTCACCGAGCAGGACGTGCTGGCCTACGCCCGTGAGCACCTCGCCGGCTACAAGGTTCCCCGGGGCGTCACCTTCGTGCTCGAGTTGCCGAAGACGGGTTCAGGGAAGGTGCTCAAGCGGCAGCTGCGTGAGGAGTTGCTCGCGCCCCGGCCCTCACCCTGATGCCCGCCCGGCCCGCTGCGCGGCCAGGGCCTAGCCCGCTGCTCGGCGTCGCCAGGGAACACCCCCGGGACCTCCGGGGGGCACCAGGGGGGTCGGGGCTCATCCGCCAGGATCGCGCGAGCGGCACGATGGGAGCGTTGGCCTTCGACCTCGCACGATCGCTGCCATCGGAAATAGAGATACTGAGAAGTTCATAAATAGCCTTGCAAGATGGCGAGGCATCCGCCATACTGTCTTTCAGAGCGCTACGGCCGGTAACCCCCCCCACCGGACCGAAGGCGCCGAATGCGAAGGGCCCGGTACCCCCCCACCGGGCCCTTCTGCGCGCCCGGGGTGCGGTCGGGTGCCGGGTGCCTCATCGGTGTCACTCCGGGCGGGTCTTAGGCTACGGTCGCATCGATGGCTCTCCCTCCCTCCGGGCGCCAGGTGCGCCTGTCCGCCTACGGCCAGGAGATCGTCGTGGTCGAAGTCGGCGGTGGTCTGCGTTCCTACCAGGTGGACGGCCATGACATCGTGGATCCCTACGACGAGTCCGAGATGTGCTCCGGCGGTCGAGGGCAACTGCTCGCACCGTGGCCCAACCGTCTCGACGGTGGCTGCTTCGAATGGAGGGGCCGGGTACTGCAGACCGCCCTCACCGAAGTCGGGGCGGGCAACGCCATTCACGGTCTGGTGCGCTGGTCCAACTGGTCACTGCCCGATGCCACCCCCCAGCCCTGGGGTCCCCAGACGCCCCCCGACACCGTCACCGTCACCCACCGGCTCCATCCCCAACCGGGCTGGCCCTGGACCCTCGATCTGCGGGTCACCTACCGCCTGGTGGCCGGGCGGGGCCTCGAGGTGCGCACATCGGCGACCAACGTCTCGGTCGAGGACTGCCCGATCGGGTTGGGTTGGCATCCCTACCTCCGGGCCATGGCCCCCCATGTCGACGAATGCCGTCTCAGGCTGCCCGCGGCCAGTTTCTACCGGGCCGACGAGCGGGGGATTCCCCGGGAGAAGGCTGCGGTGGACGGCACCGACATGGACTTCCGGAACGGTCAGCAAATCGGACCGGCCCGCCTCGACGTGGCCTTCACCGACCTGATTCGTGACCACGACGGGCGGGCCCGGGTCGTGCTGGAGGGACCGGCGGGGGGCCCGGTCGAGGTTTGGATGGACTCCACTTACACCCATGTGATGGTGTTCACCGGCGATAGCCTCTCGGACCCGGCCCGGCGCCGCCGGGGGGTGGCCATTGAGCCCATGACCGGCGCGGCCGACCTGCTCAACAATGGCGACGGGCTTCGGGTCCTGGAGCCGGGCGCCATGCTCGAGGCGGTGTGGGGCATCGATCCCTACGGGGCCGCCGAGGAGGGCTGATCCCGGCGCTACCCCGCTCCGGGTAGGTCAGGTGGCCAGCAGCCGGCTCGTGAAGAAGTCCAGGACCGAATCCAACGCGGCGCGCGTCGGGCTTCCCTCCCGGTCCTGAAGGTGCTCGGTCAGTACCGAGTGGGCCCGGCGGGGATGGCCGTGGGGGTTGCCCGGTGAGGAATCCAGTTCCACCGCGGTGAAACTGTCCCCCAGCTTCTCGCGCAAGGTGGCGAACCTCTCGGCCGGGACCATCGTGTCGCTGGTGAAGCGAAGCCCGATCACGCAGAGGTTCTCGTCCCGGGCCCGGCTCTGGACCTTGGCCCAGTCCGCGTCGGACATCTGGATATCCGCCCGGCGACTCTTCGAGATGGGGAAGGGAAGCGACGGTTGTGACAATACAGGTGCTAGAACACTGTCGTCGACGGCCATGGCGAGGGCGAAGCCCCCGGTGAAGCACATACCGACGGCCCCGACCCCCGGTCCTCCGCAGCGCTCGTGCTCGGCGCGCGCCAAAGCCCTTAGCCAGTCGATGACGGGGGTGGTCCGGCCCATGGCCAGACCGGAGAATTCCCGGGAGATGCACAGATTGGCCATCGTCTGGGCGACATAGCTGGCGGACATCTCTCTCCCCGGTGTGCCGAACAGATGAGGCATCACCGCCGTCAGACCCCGGTCCGATACCCGCCGGGCGAAGTCGGCGACCTTCGGGGTGATCCCCGGCACCTCGGAGCAGACGATCACCGCCGGGCCGCTGCCCCGACGGTAGATGTCGTGGTGGAGGTTCCTCGACGAGAACGCCTCCTTGGTGAAGTCGCTGAGCGGGTCGGTCATCGCCCGACCATAGACCGGCGGGAGGAGAGGGAGCGGCGTCTCGCCGGTCCCCCTCCCCCCGATCCAGTGGTGATTACTTGGCGAACTGCTGTTCCTCGGTGGAACCGCTCAGGGCCAGCGTCGACGATGCCCCTGCCGAAAGCGCGGTCATCACGTCGTCGAAGTAGCCGGCTCCGACCTCGCGCTGGTGGCGGGTGGCGGTGTACCCGTCACCTTCGAGAGAGAACTCCCTCTGCTGCAGCTCGACGTAGGCGCTCATGCCGTTGCGGGCGTAGCCGTGGGCCAGTGAGAACATCGACTCGTTGAGGGCGTGCCATCCGGCGAGCGTGACGAACTGGAAGGCGTATCCCATGGCACCGAGCTCCTTCTGGAACCGGGCGATGGTCTCGTCGTCCAGCTTGGCCTTCCAGTTGAACGAGGGCGAGCAGTTGTAGGCCAGCATCTTGTCCGGGTAGCGGTCCTTGATGGCCTCGGCGAAGGTCCGGGCCTCGTCCAGGTCTGGGGTGGAGGTCTCACACCAGATCAGATCGGCGTAGGGGGCGTAGGCGAGGCCGCGCGCCGTGGCGATGTCCATGCCCGGGCGGACGTAGCAGAAGCCCTCAGGGCTGCGCTCACCCGTGGTGAACTCCTGGTCGCGAGGGTCGACGTCGCTGGTCAGCAGGTTGGCGCCGAGGCTGTCGGTGCGGGCCACGATCAGGGTGGGGACGCCGCACACGTCGGCCGCCAGTCGAGCCGCGTTCAGCGTGCGGATGTGCTGTGACGTCGGTATCAGCACCTTCCCGCCCATGTGGCCGCACTTCTTCTCCGATGACAGCTGATCCTCGAAGTGGACCCCGGCCGCCCCGGCTTCGATCATCGACTTCATGAGCTCGAAGACGTTGAGGGCGCCCCCGAAGCCGGCTTCGGCATCGGCGACGATCGGGACCATCCACTCCCGGTGATTCTCGGTCCGCCCCTCCGACGCCGCTTCGGCCCACTCGATCTGATCGGCCCGCCGCAGGGCGTTATTGATGCGGCGCACCACCGCCGGGACGCTGTTGGCGGCGTAGAGGCTCTGGTCGGGGTAGACCTGCTCGGACAGGTTGGCATCGGCGGCGACCTGCCAGCCCGACAGGTAGATGGCTTGCAGCCCGGCCTTGACCATCTCGACGGCCTGGCCGCCGGTCATGGCGCCCAGGGCGTTCACATAGTCCTCCTGGTGCAGCAGCTTCCACAGCCGCTCGGCGCCGCGACGGGCCAGGCTGTGTTCCACCGCGACCGAGCCGCAGAGGCGGACCACGTCACTCGCCGTGTAGGTCCGCTCGATGCCGGCCCAGCGGGTGTCGGAAGCCCACTGATTCTCCAGCTGTGAGACGGCGGTTTCGAAGGTGCTCATGGGATGGGATGTTCCTTTCGGATTCGAGGAGGCGATGCTTGTGGGGTGGGACGGCGCTAGGGCAGCAGCTCGTAGGCCGGCTCGGTCAGGAACGGCACGAGCTCGTCGCCGAGGGAGACGTCCTCGAAGACGCGGCGCGCTCGGGCCACGATCTCGGCGGGGAATGTGTCGGTCCGGGCCAGTTCGGCTTGGACGTCGTCGAGGATCTCGTGTACCAGGTCCGCCGTCACGCATTGGTGCGGTTCTTTGAAGCAGATGTTGTGGTGTACCCACTGCCAGACCTGGGCCCGACTGATCTCTGCCGTGGCGGCGTCCTCCATGAGGTCGTGGATCGCCGCCGCCCCCGTGCCCGACAGCCAGGATGCGAGGTAGCGCAACCCGACATCGATGTTGGTCCGCAACCCGGCCATCGTGATGCCGTCGCGAGGGCGATCGACGGTGAGGAGCCGCCCGGGACCCACCTGGACCTCGGGGCGCTGACGGTCCAGTTGGTTGGGCCGATCCCCGAGCACCGCGTCGAATTCGGCCATGGCCGTGGCGACCAGGTCGGGGTGGGCCACCCAGGTGCCGTCGAAGCCGTCTCCGGCTTCGCGCTGCTTGTCCTCGCGGACCTTGGCCAGGGCCGCCTCGGTCACCTCGGGCTTGCGACGGTTGGGGATGAAGGCCGACATGCCGCCGATGGCGTGGGCGCCCCGCTGGTGGCAGGTCTTCACCAGCAACTCGGTGTAGCCCCGCATGAAGGGGGTGGTCATGGTGATCATCGACCGGTCGGGCAGGACGAAGTCCGGGTCGGCGTGGAACCGCTTGGCCATGCTGAAGATGTAGTCCCATCGCCCGGCGTTGAGCCCGGTGATGTGGTCGCGCAGCTCGTAGAGAATCTCGTCCATCTCGAACGCCGCGGTGATGGTTTCGATGAGCACGGTGGCCCGGATGGATCCCCGGTCGAGACGCAGGCGGTCCTCGGCCGCGGTCATGACGTCGTTCCACAGCCGGGCCTCGAGATGACCCTCCAGCTTGGGCAGGTAGAAGTAGGGCCCGAACCCCCTCTCCAGGCTCTCGCGGCCGTTGTGGAACACGTACAGGCCGAAGTCGAAGAAGCTGGCCGGGGTGCGCTCGCCGTCGACGGTGAAGTGCTTCTCGGTGAGGTGCCAGCCCCGGGGGCGGACCACCAGGGTCGCCAGCTCCTCGTCGGGTCTCAGACGGTACGACTTCTCACCGGAGTCGACCGCGAGGCTGCGCCGCACCGCGTCACGGCAGTTGGCCTGACCCTCCACCACGTTGTCCCAGGTCGGGGAGTTGGCGTCCTCGAAGTCGGCCATGAAGACCTTGGCCCCCGAGTTGAGAGCGTTGATCATCATCTTGCGCTCCGCCGGACCGGTGATCTCCACCCGGCGGTCGGCCAGGGCCTTGGGCGCCTCCGGCACCTGCCACGCCGCAGCCCGTATGGAGGCCGTCTCGGGGAGGAACCCGGGGCGCTCGCCGGCGTCGAAGCGGGCCTGGCGGAGCTTGCGAGCCTCGAGGATCTCCTGCCGGCGCGGCGCGAATTCCCGGTGGAGGGCCACGAGGAAGTCCACCGCTTCAGGGCTGAGCACGGTCTCGGCTCGGGGATGCGGGGTGAAGCGGACACCATCAGATTGCGGCATGCCGAGCAGTCTGCTGAAAAAGTACAGACTTGTCGAATCAAAATCTCCCAACTCTTGACTAAAACGTGAAAATACGTAAAAATTTGATCTAGATATGGCTGACGTGCGTAGCTCTCTCGATCCCCTCGTCTTCGGCCAGCGTCTGCGCCACCTCCGGCGCCAGGCCGGCCATACCCTCGAATCGCTCGGGCAGGTCCTCGGGCGCCCCGCCTCCTACCTGTCCCAGCTGGAGAACGGGCACCGCGAGCCCCGACTGTCCACGGTCAATGCGCTGGCGGGGGCCTTGAATTGCTCCCCGGCCGACCTGCTGTCGGCGGCTGCGCCCAACCGGCGGGCCGAGCTCGAGGTGGCCCTGGCCCACATCCAGGAGGAGCCGGCCTACCGGGCCCTGCAGCTGCCTTATCTCAAGCCCAGCTCCCGCCTCGACGATGCTGCGCTCGAGCACATCGTCGCGCTCTACCGACGCCTGGCATCGGCTCCGGGCGGTGTGGGCGACGCCGCCGCCCGGTGGCGTTCGGCGGGTTCGCCGGCGGGGGGTCCGGCCGGCGCCGCCCAGTTGGAAGGTGAGCGACCGTCGGCGGGGGCCCGCGCCGCCAATGCCGCCATGCGCGACGAGATGCGCAAGCGTGACAACTATTTCGAGGAGATCGAGCGGATCGCCACCGCGACCCTCGACGCCATCGGCTACGTCGGCCCCGGGGCCGTCTCGGAACGGCACCTGACCGACGCCGCCGCCCATCTCGGCTTCACCGTCTCGAGGGTTCAGGACCTCCCGCCTTCCACCCGCTCCATCACCGACGTGCGACGCCGCATCGTGTTCGTGCCCCAGCGCAACGCCGTCGGGGGTCAGCGCTCGGCCCGATCGGTCATCGCCCAGACCCTCGGACATTTCGCCCTGGGCCATTCCGACCCGGCCGACTTCGAGGGGTACGTCCGCCAGCGGGTCGAGGCCAACTACTTCGCCGGCGCCCTCCTGTCACCCGAGCGGGCGGTGGTGTCGCTGATCGGCGACGCCCGGGCCCGGGAGGACATCTCGGTCGAGGACCTGAGCGAATCCTTCTACATCTCCTATGAGATGGCCGCCCACCGCCTCACCAACCTGATCACCCGTCACTTCGACATACCCATCCACTTCCAGCGCTCCGACGCCGAGGGCATCCTGTGGAAGGCCTACGAGAACGACGGGGTGCTCCTGCCTTCCGACGTCGATGGGACCATCGAGGGTCAGCGGCTGTGCCGGTGGTGGAGCTCGCGCCAGGCGTTCGAGTCGGAGGACTCCTACGCCATGCACTACCAGTACACCGAGACCGTCGCCGGCACCTTCTGGTGTGTGACCCATCTGGACCTGGACCGGGAGCGGGGCGGGGCCATCACGGTGGGCACCAACGAAGCCTCGGCGCACTGGTTCCGGGGCTCCGACACGGCGCGTCGGGCGGTTTCGACCTGCCCGGACCCGTCGTGCTGCCGGCAGCCGCCCCCCGATGCCGTCGCCCGGTGGGAGGGGTCAGCGTGGCCGTCGGCCAAGGACCACAGTCATTTCGTGTCCGGGCTGCCCACCGATACCGTGGTGTTCAGCCCCCGCCCCGGAGTGGAGCTGACCGACGTGTACTCCTTCCTCGACCGCCACGCCTCGTCCTGAGGCCCGGCGCCAGCCAGGCCTCCTCAGGTCTCGGGCACCTCGCCCGTCTCGGCACCGCCGCTGTCGCCCTCGGCCTGGTCGGTACTCCCGGCCTGGCCGGACCTTCCGGCAGTGGGAGCCGCGCCCCCGCCCGGACCGACCGCGACCAGCGACTGCTCGAGCACCTGGGCCACGTCCATCACCCGCACCGACTCGGGGGCGCTGCCCTCGGCCTGGCGGCTCTTGGTCGCATCGTCGAGCATGATCAGGCAGTAGGGGCAGGCCGTCGAGATCACATCAGCCCCCGTCCCCAGGGCCTCGTCGGTCCGGTTGACGTTGATTCGGGTCCCGATCTTCTCCTCCAGCCACATGCGCGACCCTCCCGCTCCACAGCAGAACCCCTTGTTGCGGCACCGGTGCATCTCCTGGAGCTGGACCCCCGGTACATGATTGAGCACACCGCGGGGCTCGTCGTAGACCTCGTTGTGTCGGCCCAGGTAGCAGGGGTCGTGGTAGGTGACCTTCTGCTCCAGGCGGACCTGGGGGCGGAGGCTTCCCGCCTCCAGCAGCTTCTCGAGCAGCTGGGTGTGGTGGTACACCTCGAAGTTCCCGCCGAGAGCGGGGTACTCCCGCGCTATGGAGTTGAAGCAGTGCGGGCAGGAGGCCACGATCTTCTTGACCTGAGCCGACTGCAGCGTCTCGATGTTCTGCTGCGCTTGCATCTGGAACAGGTATTCGTTGCCGAGTCGCCGAGCCGGGTCGCCGGTGCACGATTCCCTGGGGCCGAGCACGGCGAAGCTGATACCGGCCTGGTGCAGGAGCCGGGCGATGGCCTGGGTGGTGCGGCGAGCCCGCTCGTCGAGGGCACCGGCGCAACCGACCCAGAAGAGGTACTCCACATCGTCGGGGATGGTGGAGTCGACCACCGGAATATCGAAGTCGAGACCTTCCATCCACGCCGAGCGCTGCGAGCTGCCCAGCCCCCAGGGGTCGCCCCGATTCTCCACGTTGCGCAGCATCAGGTTGGCTTCGCTCGGGAACTGCGCTTCGATGAGCACCTGGTAGCGGCGCATGTCGACGATGGTGTCAACGTGCTCGATGTCGACCGGGCACTGCTCCACGCAGGCGCCGCAGGTGGTGCACGACCACAGCACGTCCTCGGCTATGACGTTGGGCACCAGGGATTTGCCGGCGGGCGCATCGGCGCCGTTGGCTCCGCCCGAGGCGCCCGCTCCCTCGGCCGCGGCGCCCACCGCCACCGGCACCTCGTTGGGCTTGGGCAGCATGGGCTGGCCGGCCAGGAGCCCCGAGGCCGACTCGAACAGGTGCTCCCGCAGGTCCATGATGACCAGTTTCGGCGACAGCGGTTTGTCGGTGGCCCACGCCGGGCACTGGTCCTGGCAGCGTCCGCACTCGGTGCAGCTGATCAGGTCGAGACGCTGCTTCCAGGTCAGGTGGCCGATGAGGCCGGTACCGAACACCGTGTCCTCGGTCATCTTCTCCGGGTCGAGGTCGGGAGTGGTCCCGAGAGGGCCGAGGGCCTTGGGGCGCCTCGAGAACAAGACATTCGGTTCCGAGACGAAGATGTGCATGTGCTTGGAGTTGAGCACGAACACGAAGAAGCCCCAGATGACCAGGATCTGGCCCAGGATCATGGCCGTTTCGACGTTGAGGGCAGCGCCCTTGCCCAAGCCCATCAGGGCCGCCCCGAGGGCGCGGGAGGCGAAAGGCCACCAGCTCTTCCCGTAGGGGAAGTTCCCGGTGACGACCTGGGCACCCCGGTAGAGGAGGAGCGTGGCGATGACCCCGAATATCATGAGCAGGGTGAACCAGGCGGCCCTCGTGTGTGAGCCGTAGAAGCGGCTGCGGCGGTCCCGGCGAGCCGGGTTCTGGCGGATGCGGATGGTGGTGAAGGTGCCCAGGGCCAGTAGCACGGCGACTGCGAAGAAGTCCTCGATGAATCCCAGCCCCGGCCAGCCGGTGATGCCGAAGGTGGGGGAGAAGAGATCGCCGTACGCCTCGATGATGGTGAGGAACAGGACGATGAAGCCCCAGAAGGTGAAGAAGTGGGCCAGACCCGGTCCCGGGCGCTTCAGGAGCTTGCGCTGCCCGAAGACGTCCATGAGCTCGGCCTTGAGCTGGGCTCCCACATCGGTGAACCGGCCCGGGGCGGGCTGGCCGCTGGCGACAAGCCGGAACAGGAACAAGGCTCGCCAGGCCACGAAGGCCAGGCCCAGCGCCGTTATGGCCAGGCCGACGGCTATACGTACGTCTACGGTCACAGCGGCGTCCTCCATGCACCCCACGAGGCTCCAGAAGGGGGCGTCGGAACCCTAGCCGGGCGGGGCATTCTGTGACCACAAGGGGTCGGCGGCCCGGGCGCTGGGGGGATCCCCGAAGGGGTCTGCTGCCAGGTGCCGCTAGTGGGAGACGGCCTTGCTGTCGGCCTCCCGCAGACGGGTCGCCATTCCCACCAAGAGCTTGTAGGACAGCGTGGGGACCTCGTCGAGTACCCCGAGGAACTCCCGTTGGCCGATCACCACCAACTCGGTCTCTTCCTCGGCGGTGACCGTGGCGCTGCGCGGGCCCCGATCCAGTAGGGCCATCTCGCCGAAATAGTGGCCCGGGCCCAGGGTGGTCACCTTGCGACCGTTGCGCTTCACGGCTGCCGATCCCGACGCGATCAGGTAGAACTCGTGACCGATCTCCCCCTCCTTGACGATGTCCGTCCCGGCCGGGACCGTCACCACCTCGGAGGCCTTGGCGACCAGCCCCAACTCCTTCTTGTTGAGCGAGGAGAACATCTTGACCTGGCTCAGGTGCTCGATCTTCTTGTCAGCCATGCGACGAACTGTAGTGACTCACGGATGAGAGCAGCGGGTTTGGTGGCATCGGCCTCCCTGTCAAGCGGTGGAAACGGCGTAGCGCCGGCTACCGGCTGCAGTTAACAAACGGGCAACACAGCGGTCAACGTCGGGAAACACTCTGTCTTTACCCTCCAAGGCGACTTCGCTCGTCAGCGCCGCCGGCGCCTTATACGAACCTCAGGAGGGGTCCTTGTCCTTGATGTTGACGCTGGCGCACGCCGCCAGCACTACAGCCGACTGCGCCAAGAACGCGGTCTATCAGCAGGGGGTGAACGGGGCGGTGGCCAACACCTGCTCCGACCCCAACTACATCGACAGCGGTGACACCGCCTGGCAGCTCACGGCAGCCACTTTCGTGGGTCTCATGAGCCTCCCCGGCCTGGCCGTCCTCTACGCCGGTCTGGTGCCCAAGCGGTGGGCCGTAAACACCATGTTCATGGCCTTCACCGGCTTCTCCACGGTTCTCGTGGTGTGGGTGCTGTGGGGCTACAAGATGGGCTTCGGCACCCCGATCGGTTCGGGCGGGGCTCACACCTGGACCAACACCTACCCCGGTAACGGCGGCGGGATCGGCGGGTTCTTCAAGAACTTCTTCGAGAACTTCGTCGGCCATCCCCAGTCCATAAACGCCGCCCATGCCCAGATCGGCCAGGCCACCCTCTACGCCAACGGGGGAGCCTTCGTGCCGCTGCAGATGCCGACCACGGCGCTGGCCTACTTCCAGTTCGTCTTTGCCGGCATCACGCCGCTGCTGTTCCTCGGCAGCGTCCTGGGTCGTATCAAGCCCCTGGCCTGGCTGATCTTCGTCCCGGCGTGGTGCACCTTCGTGTACTGCGTGAACGCCATGCTGATCTGGGGCGGTGGCTACTGGGCCCACGAGGGCGCCCTCGACTACTCCGGTGGCTACGTCATCCACCTGGCCGCGGGCGTTTCGGGCTTCGTGGCCGCCTGGGTCATCGGGCCGAGGTTGGCCCGGGACCGGGCCAAGTGGGTGCCCCACAGCCTGACCATGGTCTCGGTTGGGGCGGGCATCGTCTGGCTCGGATGGAACGGGTTCAACGGAGGCGACCCCTACTTCGCCAGCACCGATGCCGCCGCCGCGGTCATCAACACCAACGCCGCTACGGCCGCCGCCCTGCTCACCTGGGTGGTGCTCGACATGGTCCTGTCCAAGCAGAAGAAGCCGACCTTCCTCGGTGCGATCAACGGGATGATCTGCGGGTTGGTCGGGATCACCCCCTGCGCAGGCTACGTGAGCGGTTCGTCGGCCCTGTGGATCGGCATCATCGCCTCCACCGTGGTGTGGTTCGCCTGGACATACATCCAGCCCATCACCTTGAAGTACGTGGACGACGCGTCGGGGGTGGTGTTCACCCACGGGCTGGCCGGCCTCACCGGCGGTCTGCTGGTGGGTGTCTTCGTCGACCCGGGCATGGTGCTCTACCACAACGTGAGCGGCTCCAAGATCACCTTCGCCGGGGTCCTGTACGGCTCCAACCCCAAGCAGCTGCTCATCCAGGCGCTCGCCGCGCTGACCATCATCATCTGGGACGGCCTGATCACGTTTATCCTGCTCAAAGTGATCGGTCTGCTCATCGGGGGTCTGCGTATGTCCGACGAGGAGCTCGAAGCTGGCGACTCGGCGGTCCACGACGAGGAGGCCTACCCCTCCGACGAGGGTTACGTCCGAGTCGGTGATATGGCCGGCGCAGGTGCTTTTGCCCAGGCCGGTCTGACCGGTCCGGGTGTATCCAAGTCCACCGACGATATGGCAGGTGATGCCCGATGATGCTCGTGACCGCTGTGATCAAGCCCTTCAAGCTCGACGCCGTCAAGGAGGCCCTCGAGGCCACCGGGGCCAAGGGGCTGACGGTGAGCGAGGCCCAGGGCTTCGGCCGCCAGAAGGGCCACACCGAGGTGTATCGGGGCGCCGAGTACCAGGTCGCCTTCACCCCCAAGATCAAGGTGGAGGTCCTCGTCGACGACGACTCTGTAGCCGGGGTCATCGACGCCATCACCAAGTCGGCCCGCACCGAGAAGATCGGCGACGGGAAGATATGGGTCACCCCGGTGGACACCGTCGTGCGGATTCGCACCGGAGAGACCGGTCCTGATGCAATCTAGGACCATGACGAGGAAACCGACGGGACGGGTCACCCCCCGCAAGGGGGCCACCCCAGTGTCGCCCGACCGCCCCACCCCCACCGGGAAGTGGGAGGTCCGGCAGTCCCGCTCGGTTCGCTCCGGATGGGTGTGGCGGGGTTTCGTGATGCTCGCCCTCCTGGCTTTGGGAGTGGCCCTCATCATGGTTGGTAACCATCATTCGACCCTGGCCCTGCTCTGGGTGATCATCGCCGTCGGCTGGTTCGCCACCGCCATGTGGCTGTGGCGTCAGCACCACCGGTACCTGGACGGGGCTTAGCCTCCTGATCGGAAGCCCGGCCGGACCTTCGGGGCCGGCCGGGCTCCTCCGCGTCGGCCGGTCAGAGCGGGGCAGGTCAGAGGGCGGCGAGGACGGCCGCTTCGAGGCGGCCCAGGATGTCGGCGTCGTCGATGCGCCGACCCCCGCCGTCGCGTACGTAGAAGACGTCCACGGCCTCGGCCCCGAGGGTGGTCACCAGGGCACAGGTGATGGTCATCCCGCATTCGGATATGGCCCGGGTGACCCGGTAGAGCACCGGTCCGCGGTCGGGGGCGCGAACCTCGACGATGGTGGAGGACTTCGAGGAGGTCAGGTCGAAGATGACCCGGGCATCGGGCAGGCGGGCCTGCGTCGAGGCCTGGAAGCGGCTGTAGCGGGCTTCGCGTTCCTCGAGCAGCCGGTCCACCTCGATCCCCCCGCCGAGGGCCGCCGCCACGTCGGCACGCACCTTGGTCCAGTCGGGCAGCTCGTCGAAGGCGGCGGCCACCTCGAAGCGCAGAAGGGCCATCCCGCTGGCCTCGTCGGACATGGTGGTGGCCGAGCGCACGTAGACGCCCGACAGGGTGAGCACCCCGGCCACGGCCGAGAGCAGCCCGCTCTGGTCCGGCGCCCCCACCCGGAGAACGCCCTGCTCGAAGGCCACCGACAGGTCACCACTTCGGAGCATGGTCCGCTCGGAGTCAGTGAGCTCGGCGCGCCCCGCATCGGGCGGTGGCCGTCCCTCCAGGGCCGCCCCGACCTGGGCGACGAGGCGTTCGACCAGCCCGGCCTTCCACGTACCCCACGCCGCCGGGCCGGTGGCCTGGCTGTCGGCCAGGGTGAGCGCGGCGAGCAGCTCCAGCGTGTCCTGATCGCCGACCGCGTCGGCCACGACCGTGGCGGTGGCCGGGTCGTCGAGATCCCTGCGGGTGGCCACATCGGGGAGCAGCAGATGGTGTCGGACCAGCGCCTCCAGGGTGACCACATCGTCGGGGGGCAGACCCAGGCGGGTCCCGAGGGAGCCCACCACGGCGATCCCGATCTCGGTGTGGTCGCCTCCCTGGCCTTTGCCTATGTCGTGGAGCAGGGCACCGAGCAGCAGCATGTCCGGGCGGTGCACGGAGCTCTGCAGGGCCGCGGCGTTGGCCGTGGCCTCGAGCAGGTGGCGGTCGACGGTGTACCGGTGGTAGGCGTTGCGCTGGGGCCGGTTGCGCACCGGCGACCACTCGGGCAGGTACCGCATCCACACCCCCTGCTGGTCGAGGGCCTCGATGGCGGGGATGGCCGGCCGCCCCGCACCGAGCAGCCGGAGCAGGGCGTGGAGCACCTCGGGGGGCCACACCCCGTCGGGGGCGAGGGCCCGGAGGGCCAGCCGGTCCAGGGTGGCCCGGGACATCGGGAGGTCCCGCTCGGCCGAGGCGGCCGCCACCCGCAGCGCCAGCGAAGGGTCCGATGCCGGGTCCGCCCGCTCCAAGAGGGTGATCTCCCCGTCGCGCACGACGACCCCCGGCTCGAGCACCACGTCGCCCCCTCCGCCGCGCCCCTTCGGGCCGGCCAACCACGACCGGATGCGGCGCCACCCGTCATCGGAGGCCCAGGCTATGGACCGGGCGGCGTCGGCGATCGCCGCCATCAAAGCGTCGGCGTCGGACACCTCCAGAGCCTTGGCCACGAGGTCCTGGTCCTGCAGGAGCAGCACGTTGGTGGCCGAGCCGGTGGGACGCTGAAGCTCGACCCGGGCATCGGTCAGCATCCGTTCGGCCCACCGCAGCGTCCGGTGGTCGGTCACGCCGGACAGCACCGGCACCACCCGGTGGAGCGTCTCGAGCAGCTGGATGTCCCGCAGGCCACCGCGGGCCTCCTTGAGGTCGGGCTCGAGCAGGAAGGCCAGGTCGCCGAAGCGGTTGTGCCGGGCCCGGACGGCGGCGTCGAGCTCGCCCAGCCAGCGCGCCGAGCGGGTCTTCCACATCTCTCCGACTCTCGCCGTGGCGGCGGCGGCCAGTTCGGCGTCGCCGGCGATGAGCCGGGCGTCGAGTAGACCCAGCGCGACCTTGATGTCGGAGTCCATGACCGAGCGCAGCTCTTTCAACGTGCGCACGCTGTGGTCCAGCGGCTGACCGGCGTCCCAGATGGGGTACCAGATGCCGTCGGCGATGTCCTTGATCCGCTTCTGCTTGCCGTCGTAGAGCAGCAGCAGGTCGAAGTCGCTGCCCGGGGCCAGGCTGGCCCGGCCGTAGCCCCCGACGCCGATGAGGGCCAGCCCCCTGGCGTCGGGGGCCACCGAGGCGAACAGCGTGTGCAGCCACTCGTCGGCCTCCGCCGCCCATGCCCGGGACCACGTCGGGCCGCGCCGGGACCGGTCATCGAGGTGAGCCGACTTCAAGGTCTTCAGGTTGGTCCTCCCGGTCGAGCTCATGCGGCCCGGCCGCCTCCTCGGGCGACCCCGGGAGCGGGGTTCAACGCTGGCCCTGGCGGCGTACCGCCTCGGCCGCCGCGGCGATGGCATCCGGGTCGCCGAGCTCCCGTTTGGTGGTGATCCCGAGGGAGGAATCCAGCTGGTAGACCATGGGCACCCCGGTGGGTATCTCCAGGCCGGCGATGTCCCGGTCGGAGATTCCCTCCAGGTGCTTGATGAGGGCCCGCAGGCTGTTTCCGTGGGCCGCCACCAGCACGGTGCGACCGGCCAGCAGGTCCGGTGCAACGGCGTCGTACCAGTAGGGGAGCATGCGCCGGATCACGTCGGCCAGGCACTCGGTGGCGGGTACCACGTCGGCCGGCAGGTGCCGGTAGCGGGGATCGCGGCGCACGTCGTACCGGTGCTCGGGCCCCATGGGCGGGGGCGGCACATCGAAGCTGCGGCGCCACTCGAGGAAGCGCTCCTCGCCGTAGGTGTCGCGGGTCTCGGCCTTGTCCAGGCCCGTCAGGCTGCCGTAGTGCCGCTCGTTGAGACGCCAGCTGCGTTGCACCGGCACCCAGGACTGGCCCATCTCCTCGAGGGCCAGGTTGAGGGTGGTGACCGCCCTGGTCAGCAGGGATGTGTGGGCCTGGTCGACGATCAGCCCGGCGTCGCGCAGCAACGTGCCGGCGGTGCGGGCCTCGCGTTGGCCCTGATCGGACAGCGGCACGTCCCACCAGCCCGTGAACCGGTTCTCGAGATTCCAGGAGCTCTGGCCGTGACGGACCAGGACGAGGGTGGCCATCGCAAAGAACGGTACTCGGCCGCGAACGGTGGCAAGTGCAAGAGATTTCTTTAGTCAGAACGACTCAACTTTGCTACACTGAGCTCACTGGTTATCTCTCAACTGGAGGCAAATCATGCCCAAGGCCGTCGGAATCGACCTCGGCACCACCAACTCAGTCGTCAGCGTTCTCGAAGCGGGCGAGCCCATCGTCATCCCCAACGCCGAGGGCGCCCGCACCACCCCCTCGGTGGTCGGCTTCTCCAAGTCCGACGAGGTGCTCGTCGGCGAGGTGGCCAAGCGCCAGGCCATCACCAACCCGGACCGGACGATCCGCTCGGTCAAGCGTCACATGGGTGACAACTCTTGGAAGGTCGACATCGACGCCAAGAAGTACAACCCCCAGGAGATCTCCGCCCGCATCCTGCAGAAGCTGAAGCGTGACGCCGAGAGCTACCTGGGCGACACCGTCAACCAGGCCGTCATCACGGTGCCCGCCTACTTCGACGACGCTCAGCGCACCGCCACCAAGGAAGCCGGGCAGATCGCCGGCCTGGAGGTGCTGCGCATCATCAACGAGCCCACCGCCGCCGCCCTGGCCTACGGCCTGGACAAGGAGGAGGAGCAGACCGTCTTGGTCTTCGACCTCGGCGGGGGCACCTTCGACGTGTCGGTCCTCGAGATCTCCGAGGGCATCTTCCAGGTCAAGTCCACCTCCGGCAACACCCACCTGGGCGGTGACGACTGGGACCAGCGGGTCATCGACTGGTTGGTCAAGACGTTCAAGGACACCGAGGGAGTGGACCTGGCCAACGACAAGATGGCGTTGCAGCGGCTCAAAGAAGCGGCCGAGAAGGCCAAGATCGAGCTCTCCTCGGTGCAGGAGACCACCATCAACCTGCCCTTCATCACCGCCACCGACAGCGGCCCCAAGCACCTCGACCTGAAGCTCACCCGGGCCAAGTTCCAGGAGCTGACCAGCGATCTGGTCGAGGCCTGCCGCGGTCCTTTTGAGCAGGCCATCAACGACGCCGGCCTGACCAAGTCGGCCATCGACCACGTGGTGATGGTGGGCGGCTCGACCCGCATGCCGGCCATCCAGGAGCTGGTCCAGACCATGACCGGCAAGGAGCCCCACAAGGGCGTCAACCCCGATGAGGTGGTCGCCGTCGGCGCAGCCATCCAGGCCGGCGTCCTCAAGGGCGAGGTCAAGGACATCCTGCTGCTCGACGTGACCCCCCTGTCGCTCGGCATCGAGACCAAGGGCGGCGTCATGACCAAGCTGATCGAACGCAACACGACCATCCCCACCAAGCGGTCGGAGGTGTTCACCACGGCTGACGACGGCCAGCCCTCGGTGGAGATCCACGTGCTCCAGGGTGAGCGGGAGATGGCCATGTACAACAAGACGCTCGGCAAGTTCCAGCTCGTGGACCTACCCCCGGCGCCGCGGGGTGTGCCGCAGATCGAGGTCACCTTCGACATCGACGCCAACGGCATCGTCCACGTGTCGGCCAAGGATCGGGCCACCGGCAAGGAGCAGTCGATGACCATCACCGGCCAGTCGTCGCTCAACAAGGATGACATCGACCGGATGGTGAGAGACGCCGAGGCCCACGCCGAGGACGATCGCCGCCGGCGCGAGGAGGCGGAGATCCGCAACAACGCCGACTCCCTCGTCTACCAGACCGAGAAGATGCTGAAGGACCAGGCCGCCAGCTTCAGCGGCGATCAGAAGGCCACCGTCGAATCCGATCTGTCCAGCTTGAAAGCGGCCCTCGGTGGATCGGATCTCGAGGCCATGAAGACGGCCACCGAGAAGCTCGCCGTGGGTGTTCAGGAGCTGGGAAAGCAGCTCTACGAGCAGGCCGCGGCGGCCAGCGGCGGGAGCGGCGAAGCCAACCCCTCGGGGGCCTCGACCGGGTCGGGAGCAGCCGTCGACGACGAGGTCGTCGACGCCGAGATCGTCGACGAGGGGCACGAGTCGTGACATCCTCCGAGTTCGCTTCCGGGGGCGAGCCCGGCACCGAATCCCCCGGTTGGCCCGGACCCGGCGGGCCGCAGGCCGGGAGATCGGGCCCCGAGCCCGCCGACCCGGGTTTCGTGGCCTCCGAGGTGTTCGCCGAGGAGGAAGGTGTGCCCCCGGTCGCCGCCACCGATCCGCTGGCCCTGACCGCCAAGGAGCGAGACGACTACCGGGAGGCTCTCCAGCGGCTGCAGGCCGACTTCGAGAATTACAAGAAGCGGGTCGCGAAGCAGTCCGAGGAGCTGCGCGAGCGCGCCGCGGAGGCCCTCGTGGAGAAGCTGCTGCCGGTGCTCGACACCGTCGACCTGGCCCTCAGCCACGGCGGAGGGGAGGACGTCAAGCAGCTGTCGGCGGCTCTGCTGGCCATCCTCGAGAAGGAGGGCCTCGAGCGTATTGACAACGCCGGTGAGATGTTCGATCCCAACCACCACGACGCCGTCGCCCACGAGCCGGGCGACGGTGACGGCGGCCAGGAGGTCGCCGAGGTGATGAGGGCCGGCTATCGCTGGCGGGGCCGCGTGCTCCGGCCGGCCATGGTCAAAGTGAGGGGGTGAGCGTCGATGGCACCCCAGCGTGAGTGGTTCGAGAAGGACTACTACAAGGTGTTGGGGGTGGCCGACAATGCCGACCACAAGGAGATCGCCAAGGCCTACCGCAAGCTGGCCAAGCAGTATCACCCTGACGCCAACCCGGGTTCGGAGGAGCGTTTCAAGGAGATCTCGGCCGCCTACGAGGTCCTGGGCGACGAGGCCAAGCGCAAGGAGTACGACGAGGTGCGCCGCGTGGGCGCCGCCGGGAACCCCTTCGCCGGCATGGCCGGGGGGCGCCCCGGAGCAGCCGGGGGCTTCGGCGCCAACTTCAAGGTGGACGATCTCGGTGACCTGCTCGGCAACATCTTCGGTCGTTCCGGGCGCACCGCACGCGGTGGGCCCGGCGTCGGAGGAGCCGGGACGCGGCCGGGGGGAGGTCCATCCATGGCCGCCCGCGGCGCCGATCTGGAGACCAGCCTGCACCTGTCGTTCCTCGACGCCGTCAACGGTCTGACCACCACGGTCAACGTCACCTCCGAGGTTACCTGCCGAACCTGCCACGGGAACGGGTCGGCTCCAGGCACCGCGCCGACGGTCTGCCCGGTCTGCGGGGGTCGGGGCGTCATCAACGACAATCAGGGCCTCTTTTCGTTCTCCCAGCCCTGTCAGACGTGCAGCGGCTCGGGGTTCAAGATCGAGCACCCCTGCACCACCTGCCACGGGACGGGCGTCGAGTACGCCTCGCGACAGGTCAAGGTGCGCATACCCGCCGGGGTCGAGGACGGCCAGCGGATCCGGGTCAAGGGCCGGGGCGGCGCCGGCCGCAACGGGGGCCCGGCCGGCAACCTGCTGGTGGTGGTCCGGGTGGACGCCCATCCGGTCTTCGGCCGGAGGGGGCGGGACCTGACCGTTTCGGCGCCCGTCACCTTCCCCGAAGCGGCGCTCGGGACCACGATCAGCGTGCCCACCCTGGACAAGCCGGTGAAGCTCAAGGTCCCAGCCGGGACCCGATCGGGCCGGACCTTCCGGGTCCGGGGTAGGGGCGTGCCCGCCGGTGGCTCACGGCCGGCCGGCGACCTGCTCGTGACCGTGGATGTGGTAGTCCCGTCCCACCTGACCCCCGAGGAGAAGGACGCCGTGGCCTCGCTGGCCGGGTTGATGGACGGGGAGAACCTGCGACACGCCCAGTGGGGTGAGCCGTGATGGACCGCAACCGCGCCGTCTATGTCATATCAGTGGCCGCCGAGCTGGCCGGCATGCACCCGCAGACGCTGCGGATCTACGAGCGCAAAGGCCTCCTCGACCCGGCCCGGACCAACGGCGGCAGCCGTCGCTACAGCGAGCAGGACATCGCCCAGCTGCGCCGCATCCAGGATCTCACCGCGGCGGGTATCAACCTCGAAGGGGTGCGGCGCATCCTGGAGTTGGAGGGCGAGATCAGCCGGCTGAGAGCCGAGCTCGACGCCTGCCGGCGTCAGGCGGCCGAAGAGGTCGCCCGCACCCACCGCCAGTATCGCCGGGACCTGGTCCCGGTGCGCAACCTCCCGGATCTCTACCGCAGCGCCTCCCAGAGGCGACCGTGAGGTCCAGCCCGGGCCCGGACCGCCGGGGGGCCCACCCCGGTCGTCCCGCCGGGACCCGGCCGGCGACCGATGCCCCCGGCGGGGGCGGGCCCCCGAGATCGAAGTTCACAACCGCGCCTGACAGGAGGAACCATGGCGCTTGACCCCAACCGTTGGACCCAGAAGACCCAGGAGGCGTTCAGCGCCGCCGCCGACCAGGCCCGGGCGCGCAACAACCCCGAGGTCACCCCCGACCACCTGCTGGCCGCCCTGCTGCGCCAGGAGGGCACCGCCACCCTGCCCGTCGTCGAGCGCCTCGGCCTGAGCGCGCTCAGCCTGCGCAACCAGGCCGATGACGCGCTGGCCAAGCTGCCCCGCTCCTTCGGCGGTGGGGGCAACCCTGGGCTGTCGCGCGCCGGAGCCGAGCTGTTCCAAAAAGCCGACGAGGCCCGTGTCACCCTCGGAGACGAGTACCTGTCGGTCGAGCACCTTCTCCTCGCCATGGCCGACAAGCTGGGGAAGACCCACGAGCAGGTCCTCTTCGCCCTCCAGCAGGTCCGGGGCAGCCACCGGGTCACCAGCCAGAACCCCGAGGACCAGTACCAGGCTCTGGAGAAGTACGGACGGGACTTGACCGACGATGCCCGCAGCGGGAAGTTGGACCCCGTCATCGGCCGCGACGAGGAGATCCGCCGGGTGATCCAGGTCCTGTCCCGGCGGACCAAGAACAACCCCGTCCTCATCGGCGAGCCCGGCGTGGGCAAGACCGCCATCGTGGAAGGGCTGGCCAACCGCATCGTGGCCGACGACGTCCCCGAGAGCCTGAGGGGCAAGCGGCTCGTCGCCCTCGACCTCGGCTCCATGGTCGCCGGGTCGAAGTACAGAGGTGAGTTCGAGGAGCGACTCAAGGCGGTACTCAAGGAGATCTCCGATTCCGAGGGGGAGATCATCACCTTCATCGACGAGCTCCACACCATCGTGGGGGCGGGTGCCGCCGAAGGGTCCATGGACGCCGGGAACATGATCAAGCCCATGCTCGCCCGCGGTGAGCTGCGCCTCATCGGCGCCACCACCCTCGACGAGTACCGCAAGCACGTCGAGAAGGACCCCGCCCTGGAACGCCGGTTCCAGCCGGTCGTGGTCGGCGAGCCGAGCGTGCAGGACACCATCGCCATCCTGCGCGGCCTGAAGGAGCGCTACCAGAAGCACCACGGCGTGCGGATCCAGGACTCGGCGCTCGTGGCCGCGGCGGTGCTCTCCAACCGTTACATCACCTCCCGGTTCCTGCCCGACAAGGCCATCGACCTCGTCGACGAGGCGGCCAGCCGGCTGCGCATCGAGATGGAGTCCAAGCCCACCGAGATCGACGTCGTGGACCGCCGGGTGGCCCAGCTCGAGATCGAGAGGTTGGCCCTCGAGAAGGAGACCGACGAGGCCTCCAGGGATCGCCTGGCCAAACTGGACGAGGAGCTCGCCAACCTGAACGAGCAGTCACACGCCTTGAACGCCCAGTGGCAGCTCGAGAAGTATTCGGCTGACGCCATCAAGGTGATTCAGGATCAGCTCACCGAGGCTCGCGAGGAGGCCGCCCGTTACCAGCGCGACGGGGACCTGGCCAAGGCCTCGGAGATCCAGTACGGGCGCATCCCCGATCTGCAGCGGGCGTATGAGGAGGCGGTGGCCAAGCAGGCCTCCTACGAGGCCGGCCAGAAGATGCTCAAGCAGGAGGTCGACGAGGAGGACATCGCCGAGGTGGTCTCCAAATGGACCGGGGTCCCGGTCAGCCGGCTGCTCGAAGGCGAGGTGTCCAAGCTGGTTCGCATGGAGGACGTCCTCCACCAGCGCGTCATCGGCCAGGAGGAGGCCGTCTCGGCCGTCTCCAATGCCATCCGCCGGTCCCGTAGCGGGCTGTCCGATCCCAACCGGCCCATCGGGAGCTTCCTGTTCCTCGGCCCGACCGGTGTCGGCAAGACGGAGCTGGCCAGGGCCCTCGCCGAGTTCATCTTCGACGACGAGCGGGCCATGGTCCGCATCGACATGTCCGAGTACATGGAGAAGCACTCGGTCGCCCGCCTGGTCGGCGCTCCCCCCGGCTACGTCGGCTACGACGAGGGGGGCCAGCTGACCGAAGCGGTGAGGCGCCGTCCCTACAGCGTCCTGCTGCTCGACGAGATCGAAAAGGCCCATCCCGATGTCTTCAACATCTTGTTGCAGGTCCTCGACGACGGCCGCCTAACCGACGGCCAGGGCCGCACCGTGGACTTCACCAACACGGTGGTGATCATGACCTCCAACTTCCAGGGGGACCTGGCCAGCGCGTTCAAGCCGGAGTTCATCAACCGCATCGACGAGATCGTGCGCTTCCGGTCGCTCACCGAGAAGGACCTCGAATCGGTGGTGCGGATCCAGCTGCTCGGCCTCGAGAAGCGGCTCGCCGAGCGCCGCCTGGCGCTGTCGGTCACCGACGCGGCGCGCGCCTGGCTGGCCCGCAAGGGCTACGACCCGGTCTTCGGGGCCCGTCCCCTGAAGCGCCTGATCCAGCGGGAGATCAGTGACCCCCTGGCCCTGGCTCTGCTCGAAGGGCGCTACGTGGACGGGGACACCGTCACCGTCCACGCCCCGGAGGCGGACGGCGCCGCCGCTGTGGCGGCCACGGGGCCGGCCGCTGACCGGGCCGGTGACGAGCTGCGGGCAGGGACCGACGCCCTGGTCCTGCGGTAGCCACCCTCGACCCCACTATGATGGCCAGGTGAGCGACCCCGTGAGCCGGCACCGCCCGGCCGGCCAGATCCGTCACCCGGAGAGCCTCCGATGAGTGTCACAGTCGTGGTCGGCACCCAGTGGGGTGACGAAGGCAAGGGCAAGCTGACCGATCTGCTGGCCCGGGAGATGGACGTCGTGGTCCGCTACCAGGGCGGCCACAACGCCGGCCACACCATCGTCGTGGACGGTCGACGCTTCGCCCTGCAGCTCCTGCCGAGCGGGATCCTCTACGAGCACGTGACGCCGGTCATCGGCAACGGCGTGGTCGTCGATCCCGGGGTGCTCCTGTCGGAGATAGACACCCTCGCCGGGTCCGGGATCGACTGCTCCCGCCTGGTGGTGTCGGGCAACGCCCACCTCATCATGCCCTACCACCAGGAGCTCGATGCTCTCACCGAGCGCCACCTCGGTCGCAACAAGCTCGGCACCACCAAGCGGGGCATCGGTCCGACCTACGCCGACAAGGCGGCCCGGGTGGGTATTCGGGTGCAGGACCTCCTCGACCCCAAGATCTTCCGCCAGAAGCTCGACGTGGTGCTCAAGGAGAAGAACCTGATCCTGGCCAAGGTGTACAACCGGCTCCCCCTGTCGGCCGACGACATCGCGGCCCGCTACCTCGACGAGTTCGCCCCTCGGCTGGCGCCGATGATCGGCGACTCGGTGGGGGTGGTGCACGACGCCCTCGAAGGAGACCGCAACGTGCTCCTCGAGGGAGCTCAGGCCACCTTCTTGGATCTCGACCACGGGACCTATCCGTTCGTTACCTCGTCCAACCCTGTGGCCGGGGGGGCGTGCGTGGGGGCCGGCATCGGGCCCCGCCACATCGACACGGTGCTCGGTATCGCCAAGGCCTACGTCACCCGGGTGGGTTCGGGGCCCTTCCCGACCGAGCTCACCGACGAGGTCGGCGACCTGCTCGTCGAGCGGGGAGGGGAGTTCGGTACCAATACCGGGCGGCGGAGGCGCACCGGCTGGTTCGACGCGGTGATGATCCGCCATGCCGCCCGGCTCAACTCCCTATCGGAAGTGGCGCTGACCAAGCTCGACGTCCTCGACACCCTCCCCGAGTTGCGGGTCTGCGTCGCCTACCGCGTCGGGGCCACGGTGCACCGCCACCTCCCGTACCACCAGAGCGACCTGCACGACGCCGAGCCGGTCTACGAGCAGCTCCCCGGCTGGCAGGAGGACACCTCCGGGGCGACCGAGCTGTCCGATCTGCCGGCCGCCGCCAAGGAGTACGTGCAGTTCCTGTCCGATCAGATCGGGGTCCGTATCACCCGGGTGGGTGTGGGCCCCGGGCGCGATCAGTTCGTTCCGTTCGCCGCCCTGTGAGGGTTCTTCGGTGAGGGTCTGCGTGGTCGGCTCGGGTGGCCGGGAGCACGCCCTGGCCGAAGCTCTGGCCCGTACCGCCGAGGTGGTGGTCTGCCCGGGGAACCCGGGCATGGCCGCGCTCGGGGTCCGCTGCGTGAGCGGCCGACCCGAGGACCTCGACGCCGATCTGTTCGTCATCGGGCCCGAAGCGCCGCTGGTCGAAGGACTGGCCGACCGCCTCCGGGCCGCCGGGCGGCTGGTGTTCGGCCCGGGAGCCGAAGGCGCCCGGCTCGAAGGGTCCAAAGCGTGGATGAAAGGCCTTCTCGAGGGGGCCGGTGTGCCCACCGCCCGCTACGGGGTCTTCACCGAGGAGGGCGGCGCCCTCGAATTCCTGCGGTCCCTGCCCGGCCCATGGGTGGTGAAGACCGACGGTCTAGCCGCGGGCAAGGGCGTGCTGGTGACCGCCGAGCGGGCCCTGGCCGAAGCCGACGTGCGCGAGAAGCTGTCGGGCGCGGCGTTCGGGGACGCCGGTCGCACCGTCGTGGTGGAGGAATTCCTCGAGGGGACCGAGCTTTCGCTGATGGCGCTCTGCGATGGGCGCCGCGCCTGGCCTCTGGCTCCGGCCCAGGACTTCAAGCGGGTCGGTGACGGCGACTCGGGGCCCAACACCGGCGGGATGGGAGCGTTCAGCCCGGTGCCGGCCGCCGCCGACGTCGTGTCGCAGGTGATGGCCGAGGCGGTTCAGCCCACGCTGGACGCGCTGTCGGCGCGGGGCGTCGATTACCGCGGCGTCCTCTACGCCGGGCTGATGCTGACCGCCGAGGGTCCACGGGTGCTCGAGTTCAACGTCCGGTTCGGCGACCCCGAGACGCAGGTCGTCCTGCCCCGATGGGAAGGTGATGTGGCCGCTGTCCTGGCCGCCGCGGCGTCCGGCCGGCTGTCCGACGTGGCACCACCGGCGTTCTCGTCGCAGGCCGCGGTCTGCGTCGTGGCCGCCGCCCCCGGGTACCCGTCCCGGGCCCACACCGGAGACGTCATCGAGGGACTCGGGGCGCTGGCCGGGATGGACCGCGTTCACGTCTACTGCGCCGGGGTGGGTGCCGGCCCCTCGGAGGGGAGCCTGGTCACCGCCGGGGGGCGGGTGCTCGGGGTGACGGCCACCGCGGCTGATCTGGAGGAGGCCCGCCGACGGGTCTACGGGGCCCTTCCGGCGGTCTCGTGGCCGGGACTGCACTACCGCCACGACATCGCCGCGGCGGGATCGGTATGAGCGGCCAGCCCGGGCCGGGCGATCTGCCGCTGCGCCATCTGGCGTCGGGCAAGGTACGCGACATCTACGAGCTCGACGGCCAGCACCTGCTTTTCGTGGCCTCGGACCGCATGTCGGCCTTCGACGTCATCATGGCCGAGCCCATCCCCGACAAGGGACGGGTCCTCACCGCGATCACGGCCTTCTGGCTCGAGCACCTCGCCGATGTGGCCCCCAACCACCTGGTCAGCTTCGACGTACCCGAGCCCCTCCGCAACGCCGACGGGGTGGAGCCCTACCTGGCCGGCCGGGTGATGGTGGTACGGCGGGCCGAGATGCTGCCCATCGAGTGCATAGTCCGCGGTTACCTGTCGGGGTCGGCGTGGGCCGAGTACCGCCAGACCCAGTCGATGCACGGCACCCCGTTACCGGCCGGCTTGCGGCAGTCCGAGAAGCTTCCCGAACCGGTGTTCACTCCCTCTACCAAGGCCGCCGAAGGCCACGACGAGAACATCTCGTTCGAGGCGGCCGCCGCCCTCTCCGGTGAGGACGTGGCCGCCGAAGCCCGGAGGGTCAGCCTGGCCGCCTACCAGAAGGCCGCCGACCTGGCCGCCGGGCGGGGCATCATCATCGCCGACACCAAGTTCGAGCTCGGATGGATAGACGGGAAGTTGTCCATCTGCGACGAGGTCCTGACCCCCGACTCTTCACGGTTCTGGCCGGCCGACGGCTGGCAGCCGGGGGGTACCCCTCCGTCGTTCGACAAGCAGCCGCTGCGCGACTGGTTGGAGGCCACCGGCTGGGACAAGGCGCCGCCCCCGCCGCCCCTGCCCGCCGACGTGGTCGAGGCCACCCGGGCGCGCTACGTCGAGGCCTATGAGAGGATCACGGGACGGTCCTTCGCCGACTGGCCGGGAGCCACGGCCTGAAAGGCCGGACCGGTAGAGTAGGCCGGTGACCCGGTTCGAGGCCCTCGTCGAAGTCCAGTTGCGGGCAGGCATCTCCGATCCGCAGGGCGCCACCATAGAGAAGGCGCTCCCCGCTCTCGGTTTCGCCGGCGTCTCCGAGGTCCGCAGCGGCAAGGCCTTCCGCCTGGCCGTCGAGGCCACCGATGAGGAGGCGGCGCGCCAGCAGGTGGACGACCTCTGCCGGCGGTTCCTCACCAACCCGGTCATCGAGGACTCGGCGGTGACCATCTTCGGCCCGTCCTGCTCGTGAGCGCCCTCATCGGGGTCGTGCTCTTCCCCGGGACCAACTGCGAGTACGACGTCATCGAGGCCATCGAGGCCCTAGGAGCCCGGGGCCAGCTCATCTGGCACGGGGACAGCAGCCTCGGGGCGTGCGACGCGGTGGTGCTTCCGGGCGGGTTCGCCCACGGCGACTACCTGAGGCCCGGAGCCATCGCCCGCTTCTCCCCGGTCATGGCCGCGGTGGAGGACTTTGCCCGCCGCGGTGGTCCTGTGGTCGGTATATGCAACGGGTTCCAGGTGCTGACCGAAGCCCATATGCTGCCCGGCGCCCTCCAGAAGAACCGAGGTCTGACCTTCCTCTGCCAACCCGCCGAACTAGAGGTGGTCACGAGTCGCAGCGCGCTCACCGACGGCGTCGAGGTGGGGACCCGACTGACGGTGCCCATCAACCATTTCGAGGGCAACTACACCTGCGATGAGAGGACCCTCACCCAGCTGCGCGATGAGGACCGGGTGATCCTGCGTTACCGCCCGAACCCCAACGGTTCGGTCGGTGACATCGCCGGGATCACCAACCAGGAGGGCAACGTGGTCGGGCTGATGCCTCATCCCGAACGGGCCGTGGACCCCCTCACGGGTTCCACCGACGGGGCGGTCCTCCTGTCGGCCCTGATCCGCTACGCGTCGCGGGCGGTGGTCACCGCCACCGCCCGCTGAACCGCTCCTACCCTCAGCCGCCCGGAGCGCCGGATCCTCAGCCCCGGGTGCGTGCGATGCCCGCCTTGCGCAGCACTGTCGCATCGACGCCGGCCGCCTGCCACGCCTTATAGGTGATGCCTTTACGCTCGCCATAGCCCCTGGCCGCGTTGATGAAGTCCTTCTCCAGCGCGCCGAGGTCGACCGTCTCCTTCTTGTTGGCCAGCTCGTACTCCAGGTTCATCCTCTCCTGCACGAGATGGACCCGGGTGAGCGGATCGGCGCCGGGGAGTTTCGCCTCTATCTGATTCAAGCGGTTCTGGATACCTTCCGGGGTACGTTTACGACCCCGCTTGGGCTTGTGGGCCTCAATGGCCTCCAAATAGCGGCGGACGGCCCGGCTCTCCTCGCGACCGATTGCGAGGGCCTTCTTGTGTTCGGGTGACATGGCGGACTTGGCTGCTTTGGCAGCCTTAGCTGGGGACTTGACGGGCATGCCATTCAGTATTTCACACCATCCTGCCTTACGCGTATCAACCATATGGCCGTCGCCGCGAGTGGCTCGGTAGGCCCGAGACGGAAGTAACGTCGCCGGTATGGACGTCGACATCCACCGGGCTCTGGGCCTGACCGACGAGGAAGCGGAATCCATCGAGCGTCTGCTCGGACGGGCGCCCAACCACCTCGAGTTGGCCCTCTACGCCGTAATGTGGAGCGAGCACTGTTCGTACAAGTCCAGCCGCATCCACCTGAAGCGACTCCCCACCGAAGGCGAGGGCGTCCTGGTCGGCCCGGGGGAGAACGCCGGGGTGATCGACGCCGGTGGCGGGGTGGCGGTGGCACTTCGCATAGAAAGTCACAATCACCCCTCGGCCATTGAGCCATATCAGGGGGCGGCGACGGGGGTCGGCGGCATCCTTCGTGACATATTCACTATGGGTGCTCGGCCCATAGCAATCATGGATCCACTGCGCTTCGGACCACCGAGCGATCCCCGGTCGCGTTGGATCGCTAGTGGGGTGATATCCGGCATTTCCGGCTACGGTAATTCCGTCGGAGTTCCCACCGTCGGTGGCGAAATCGTCTTCGACGAGTGCTATGCCGACAATCCCCTGGTGAACGTCCTCTGCTGCGGCGTCTTGCCCGTGGACCGCCTGGTCCTCGGCCGAGCCACCGGACTCGGGAACCTGGCCGTCCTGCTCGGCAGCGCCACCGGTCGTGACGGCATCGGGGGGGTGAGCGTCCTCGCCTCGGCCGGTTTCACCGGCGACGAGGAGATCGAGGCGGCCAAACGTCCCAACGTCCAGGTGGGCGACCCTTACGAGGAGAAGCGGCTGATCGAGGCCTGCCTCCAACTGCTCGACGAGGCGCTGGTGGTGGGCATCCAGGACCTCGGCGGCGCCGGCTTGGCCTGCGCGACGAGCGAGACGGCGTCACGTGGGGGGGTGGGAATGGATGTGGACGTAACCGCCGTGCCGAGGCGGGAGCCGGGCATGGAGGCCTGGGAGGTGATGACCAGCGAGAGTCAGGAGCGGATGCTCGCCATCGTCACTCCCGAGCACGTCGAGCGGGTCCTCGAGGTGTGCTCCAAGTGGGAGGTGCGGGCGACGGTCATCGGCAGGGTCACCGACTCGGGACGTCTGCGCATCCTCGAGGGTTGGGACGGTGAGGTCCTGGCCGACGTGGCGGCGTCGACCCTCCACGAGGACGCCCCGCTCTACGACCGGCCCCGCCGCCGCCCCGAGGAGGCTGACCGGCTGAGTCAGGACCTGCCGCCGACCGAAACCGATCCGGGCGCCGACCTCCTGCGCCTGATCCGCGACCCGTCCTGGGTCTACCGCCAGTACGACCACCAGCTGTTCTTGAACACCGTGGTGGCCCCCGGTGCCGACGCCGCCCTGCTGCGGCTGCGGGGGCCGGGCGTGGTCCCCAAAGACGGCCGGTCCCGAGCCATCGCCCTGTCGACCGACGGAAATCAGCGCTGGTGCGCCCTGGACCCCCGGCTCGGCACGTCTCTGACGGTGGCTGAATCGGCGCTCAACGTGGCCTGCGTCGGGGCCCGGCCGGTGGCCCTGGTCAACTGTCTCAACTTCGGTAACCCCGAGCACCCCGAGGTCATGTGGCAGCTCTCGGAGGCCATCGACGGCATGGCCGAGGCCTGCCGGGCCCTGTCCATACCGGTGATCGGCGGCAACGTCAGCCTCTACAACGAGAGCCGCGGTCGCGACATCCACCCCACCCCGGTGGTGGGCACCCTGGGTCTGGTGGACGACCTGGAGAGGCGCCCCCCCGTGGTCGGCCTGACCGCTGGGGATGACATCCTCCTGGTGCAGGCCCCGGGGACGGCACCCCGCTGCGACGGCTCACGCTGGGCCGCCGAGGTACACCATCACCTGGGCGGCAGGCTGGCGGTCGCCGACTGGGCGGCCCACTCCCGGCTGATCGCCTGGGTGGCCGCCGAGGTCTCGTCCGGGCGGCCCAACGGTATCCATGACGTGTCCGATGGCGGTCTGGCGGTGGCTCTGTCGGAGATGGCGGTGGCCTCGCAGGTCGGGTACCAAGTCGACCTGGGGGAGGCGCCATCGGCCGCCGACCTGTTCGGCGAGGCCCCGTCACGGGTGGTCCTGAGCGTGTCACCGCCCGAGCGCGCCGCGGTCCAGGCCGGGGCCGCGGCGGCCGGTCTGGAGGCCACGGTGATAGGCCGGGCCGGCCGCGACCGCCTGGTCGTGCCGGGCGCCTACGACCTCCCGCTGGCCGATGTCACCCGGGTGTGGCAAGAGGCACTTCCCGGTTCTCTGGCCCTGCCGGGCGACGCGTGATCGCCTTCGCGTGCGAGAATGGGGCAAGTGCCTGAACACCAGTCGGTAGACGCAGCGCAGCCTTCTGGCTGGCAGCCTCGCGCCGAGACCGCCGAGGACGGTTCCCCGAGGGAAGCCTGCGGGGTGTTCGGTGTGTACCTGCACCGCGACGGCGCCGGATCGGTGTCGCACATGACCTACGACGGCCTCTACGCCCTGCAGCACCGGGGCCAGGAGTCGGCCGGGATGGCGACCACCACCGGCGAGGGGGTGATGGTGGTCAAGGACATGGGCCTGGTCACCAACGTGTTCAACGAGTACAAGCTGGCCGGGTTGCAGGGCCACCTGGCCATCGGTCACACCCGCTACTCGACCACGGGGACCTCGACCTGGCACAACGCCCAGCCTGTGTACCGGGTGACGGCCCGTAATCCGGCTCGGGTCCGCCCGGTGGAGTTCGCTCTCGGCCACAACGGGAACCTGACCAACACGGCCCTTCTGGCCAGCGCCGCGGGCATGCTCCCCGGCACCGTCACCAGCGACAGCGACGTGATCGGCGAGTTGCTCGTGCGTGACCTCGACTCGGCCCCCGAGCGGGACCTGGTGGACGCGCTCGAGCGCGTGCTCCCCAAACTGGCCGGCGCTTTTTCCCTGGTCGTCATGGACAATGAGCGCCTCGTCGCGGTCCGGGACCCCCACGGTTACCGCCCGTTGTGCCTGGGCAAGCTGGACGAGGGTTGGGTGGTGGCGTCGGAGACCCCCGCCCTCGACATCGTCGGTGCCCATTTCGTGCGCGAGGTGGACCCGGGCGAGATGCTGGTGATCAGCGGGGATGGGACCCGCAGCGTCTATCCGTGGCCTCCCTCGGAGGTGGATCCCAGGCTGTGCATCTTCGAGTTCGTGTACCTCGCTCGTCCCGACAGCCGGCTCTACGGGCAGGAACTGCACGGCGCCCGGATGCGGATGGGTGAGCTGCTGGCCGAACAGGCCCCGGTCGAAGCCGACCTGGTGATGGGCGTTCCCGACTCGGGGATGCCGGCCGCCGAGGGCTACGCCCGGCGCAGCGGAATCCGATATGGCCACGGTCTGGTCAAGAACCGCTACATCGGCCGGACCTTCATCGTCCCCGACCAGGCCCAGCGGGCCCAGGGGGTGAGGCGCAAGCTCAACCCGCTGCGCAGCGCCATCGCCGGTCAGCGTCTGATCGTGGTGGACGACTCGATCGTGCGCGGCACCACGACCCGGGCCATGGTGCGGATGCTGCGCGAAGCCGGGGCTGCGGAGGTCCACCTGCGTATTTCCTCGCCGCCCTACCGGTGGCCGTGCTACTACGGGTTGGACACCGGGACCCGCTCCGAGCTGATCGCCGCCAACATGACGGTGCCCGAGATCGAGGACTTTCTCGGGGCCGACAGCCTCGCCTACCTGAGTCTCGACGGGCTCAAGCGGGCAACGGGGGCGGTCGGAGCCGGTTTCTGCGACGCCTGCCTGACCGGGGTCTACCCCACTCCGCCCCTCCCGGCCAGCGTCGAGGTGCAGCTCGGTCGCAAGGAGCCGGTCGGTACCCGCCTTGTCTGACCGGGAGGAGGGCGCTTCCCCGCCCCTCACATATGCCGAGGCCGGCGTCGACATCGACGCCGCAGACGCCGCCGTCGAGGCCATGCGGGACTTGGTGGCGTCCACCGCCGACCGCCCGGGGGTGATAGGCAGCATCGGTGGATTCGGAGGCCTGTTCGAGCTTCCCGGCGGCTACACCCGCCCGGTTCTCGTGTCGAGCACCGATGGCGTGGGCACCAAGATGGCCGTGGCCATGGCCACCGGCCGCTTCGACACCGTCGGGATCGACCTGGTGGCCATGTGCGTGGATGACCTGGTCTGCTGCGGCGCCCGCCCGTTGTTCTTCCTCGACTACCAGCTCCTGGGGCGGGTGGACCCGGTCCAGGTCCGGGCCCTGATGACCGGCATAGCCGAGGGCTGTCGCCAAGCCGGAGCGGCCATCGTGGGCGGCGAGTTGGCTGAGCATCCCGGTCTGCTCGCCCCTGGCGAGGTTGACCTGGCCGGCTTCGCAGTGGGCATCGTCGAACGCGACCGCATCATCGACGGACCGGCTCGGACCCGGGCCGGGGACGTGATAATAGGACTCCCGTCGCCGGGGCTGCGCTCCAACGGCTACTCCCTGGCCCGCCGGGCCCTGCTCGACCACGGCGGCCGGTTCCTCGACGGCCCGGCCTGGGACGGTGCCGGAGACTGGACGCTGGCCGACGAGCTGCTCCGCCCGTCGGTCATCTACACCCCGGCGGTGCTGGCCGTCCTCGAAGCCGGCGTGGACGTCCATGCCGTCGCCCACATCACCGGGGGCGGCCTGCCCGGCAACGTGCCCCGGGTGCTGGCCGATGACCTCGACGCGGTGTTCGACCGGGCGGCCTGGCCGGTGCCCCCCATCTTCGCCGAGATCCAGGCGGCTGGCGGCGTGGAAGATCACGAGATGCAGCGTGTATTCAACCTCGGGCTGGGTATGGTCCTGGTCGTGGCCCCCGATGCGGTGGACGCCACCCGGGCTGCTCTGAGCGAAGCGGGAGCCCCCAGTTTTGTTGTTGGTGGGATCCAGGTGGGTTTCCGTTGTGTGCAAATTTTGTAACGACGGGTGACTAGTACTATTTGCTCTGGCAATTTGGTCAGGTAGGACCATGTACGCCACCCCGTCCGCCTCTTACGTTGAGGGTTCAAAACGGACATCGCACACAAGGGATCGAAAACAATGGCAGAAGAGACCAGCCCGGATGCACTGCTGACCCCCGCTGAGGTCGCAGCCCTCTTCCGGGTCAACCCGAAGACGGTGACTCGCTGGGCCCGCGCCGGCAAGATCACGGCCATCCGCACCCTGGGCGGCCACCGCCGCTTCCGAGCCTCTGAGATCCGCCGCTGCCTCGAGCAGATGGAGACCGAGAGCCTGGCCTAGCGGCCGGGAGCGGGTACCTGGCCTAGCGGCCGGGAGCGGGTACCGGGCCTAGCGGCCGGGAGCGGGTACCGGGCCCAGCGGCCGGGAGCGGGCACCGGGTGGGGGTCATCTGAAATGATCTCACGGTGCCCGCCGTACCTCTTCCACAAGGTTTCATCGCCTACACGTCGTCGCTCGGACTGCGCGAGGACGGTGACGATTTCGCCGTGGTGCTGTCGACCGTGGCGTGCGTGAGCGCCGGGGTGTTCACCCGGAGCCTCTTCGCTGGTCCGAGCGTGGAGTTGAGCCGGGAGCGCGCCTCGTCGGGGCGGGCCCGGGCCGCGGCCGTCGTAGCCAAGAACGCCAATGTGGCCAACGGCGAGCAGGGTCGGCTCGACGCCGAGGAGCTGTCCCGGCTGGTGGCCTCCGGGACCGGTCTGGCTCCCGAAGAGGTGATCATCGCCTCGACCGGGGTGATTGGCCGCCCCTACCCGATGGAGTTGATCAGGTCCGGGCTGGCCCAGCTCGACCGGTCGGCTTTCGACGCTGACGCCTGGCGGGTGGCGATCGCCATGATGACCACCGACACGGTGGCCAAGACGGCGCAGCGCTCGGTTGGGCCGGCCCGGGTCGTCGGGGTGGCCAAAGGGGTGGGGATGATCGAGCCCGACATGGCCACGATGCTGGCGTTCGTCTTCACCGATGCCGAGGTGGACGCGGTGTCGCTCGACGGCATGTGGCGACGGGCCGTGGACGACACCTTCAACTGTCTCAGTGTCGACACTGACACGAGCACCTCGGACAGCGCAGTGGTGCTGGCCAACGCTGCAGCCGGCCCGGTGCCCGCCGCCGAGTTGAGCACTGCGCTACGGGAGGTGTGCCTCGACCTCACGCTGCAGTTGGCTCGCGATGGCGAGGGAGCCACCAAGCTCATCACCGTGACCGTCGGGTCGGCCCGGGACCGGCGTCAGGCCCACCGCGTGGCCAAGGCCATAGTCAACTCCCCGCTGGTGAAGACCGCCGTGCACGGGGCCGACCCCAACTGGGGGCGGGTGGCCATGGCGGTGGGTAAGTGCCATGACGAGACCGACATCGACCCCGAGCGGGTCGTGATCCGCTTCGGCGACATCGAGGCCTACCCGGCGCGGCCTGGCCCGGATGGGCTGGAGGCCCTCGCCGCGGTGATGCGCCGCGATCATGTCGAGATCGAGGTCGACCTCGGGACGGGACCAGCCGAAGCCACCGTCTACGGCTGCGACCTGGGCGACGGCTACGTCCGCATCAACGCTGATTACACGACCTGATCGGCCGACCGCCGCCCAGACGATGATCGTCGCTGCCGCCCGGGTTGGGCGCGGGTGTCGGGTGTCCAGGTAGGGCGCGGGGGTCAGGCGACCCGGTCAGGCTCCGACCGGTGCGGTCGACGAGCTCGAATGGCCGAGCGAGCCGAGAAGGCCTCCGAGGAGCGTCGGCAGCTTCGAAAGGTCGAGGTTGGTGGCCCCCGAAGGAGCGGTTGGCGCCCCCGGGGAGCTGATGGCCATGCGGACGGGGACCGGGAAGCTCATCTTGTGGTTGGCGAACTGGTTGAGGTCCAGGTCGGCTTCGGTCAGCTTGCCGCCCGAGGTGTAGACGTCGATGACCGCCGACTTGCCGGCCGGGATGGCGTTCTTGGCCTTGCTGAAGGCTTTGGATGCCTGCGAGCTGAACCCCGGCAGGGACGAGATGGTCGACTGGAGCTGAGGCAGGAGGGTGGTAAGCATCCCTGACACGTTGACCGTGACGCTGTAGCCGCCCCGTCCGTTGCTCGGCGTCAGGCTGCTCGCTGTGGAGTTGGCCTGGATGGAGCTGAGCACTTCATTGCGCAAGGTGCGCATCTGGGTCTGGGACAGGCTGGAGGAGCCAGAGGCCTGCGACTGCTCGAGCAGGCCTTCCAGCGGCAGCAGGGAGGCGTGACTGACCTCCACCCATTTGCCCTGGGCGAGGTCGCCGAGGCCCGGTATGTACGAGCTGAGCTGGTTCAGCCCCTTGGTGAACCGGGACGCGGCGGTCGACGAAGGCTGTCCCACGTCGGAGAGCAGCTGCTGGACCTGGACCCGGAGGAAGAGGTTCTGGGCGACGTAGCGGAACTCCAGAGGGGTGTTGTTGGAGCCGAACGAAAGGCCGGCGTCGAGGGAGTTCAGCTGGTCGGTGAGGGCCTTCGGGCTATCGAGGGCTTCACCGTGGCCGGTGGCCTCGGTCAGGAAGAACTGCCCCGTAGTGAGGGCCTGGGCCTCGGCCGGGGTGGGGGCCTGGCTGTTGGCCGAGTGGAGCTGCTCGGCCTGGGACTGGGTTATGGGGAGGGAGAAGGCCAGCTCCAGGCTCGACTGTGAGCCGAGCTTGGTCACCGCCGACTGCACGGCCTGCTGGGGTGACTGGCTCGATGTGGCGCGGCCGCCGGCCGACTTGTTGGCGCCGCACGCGGCCAGACCGAAGGTGGCGACCAGCGCGCCCACCGTCACCGCCGAAATCCGGCGGCCCTTGTCGTTGGCCTTGGTCATTTCTCGCTCCCTGCTCGAAAGTCCCCTCGAGCGTAACAGTTGGGTCGTCTTTGACTGTCTCGAGGGCCGGCCGGGTGCGCAACCGTCCGCCGGTAGGATCGGTGAAATATGGCCGATGAGCGATCCCCCCGCCGGCGTGCCCTGCTCCTGGAGAACATCCACCCCGGCGCGGCGGAGCTGCTCCGCTCGGCCGGGTTCGAGGTGGAGCGCAGGAAGGGCGCGCTGGACGAACACGAGCTGGCGGAGCAGCTTCTGCAATTCGACGTGCTCGGGATCCGCTCCCGCACGCAGGTGACCGAGGCGGTACTGGAGAAGTCCCCGCGGCTCACCGCCATCGGGGCCTTCTGCATCGGAACCAACCAGATCGACCTTTCCGCCGCGACCCACCGCGGCATCACCGTGTTCAATGCCCCTTTCTCCAACACCCGCTCGGTGGTGGAGCTGGTCATCGCCGAGATCATCGCCCTCACCCGTAGGCTCACCGACAAGAACGCCGAGATGCACGCCGGGACATGGTCCAAATCGGCCGCCGGAGCTCATGAGGTGCGGGGCCGGCGTCTCGGGATCGTCGGCTACGGGAACATCGGCTCCCAGCTCTCGGTGCTCGGCGAGAACCTGGGCATGGCCGTCGGCTTCTACGACACCGCCGACCGTCTGGCCCTCGGCAACGCCCGGAGGATGGGGTCACTGGAGGAGCTGCTCGGCTGGGCCGACGTGGTCACTCTGCACGTCGACGGCCGCCCCGACAATCGGGGCCTGTTCGGAGAAGCCGAGTTCTCGGCCATGCGCCCCGGTGCACTGTTCCTCAATCTGAGCCGGGGCTTCGTGGTCGACCACGGCTCGCTGCGCCAGCACATCGAGTCGGGTCACCTCGCAGGGGCCGCGGTGGACGTCTTCTACGAGGAGCCGGCGGGCGACGACCAGCAGTTCACGTCCCGCCTGCAGGGACTTCCCAACGTGATCCTCACCCCCCACATCGGGGGCAGCACCGAGGAGGCCCAGTCCGACATCGGCCAGTTCGTGGCCAAGAAGCTGATCGACTACGTCCGCTCCGGCAGCAGCGCCCTATCGGTGAACATGCCGAATGTCGACCTGCCGGTCCGGGCCGGCGCCCACACCCTGGTGCACATCCACCGCAACACGCCCGGGGTGCTGGCCGCCATCAACGCCATCTTCGCCGACCACCGGGTCAATATCGAGGGTCAGGCGCTGGGCACGAGCGGCGAGGTCGGCTACGTCATCACCGACATATCCAGCGATTTCACCGATGACATGATCGATCGTCTGACCCACATGGACGAAACCATCCGCCTCAGGGTGCTCTGACACCGGGGTGTAAGCCATGGGTGGCGATACTCTTGCGCCGTGGACCCTCATTATCCCCCGGAGGCCGAACGCTTCCGCAAAGAGGTGAAGGCTTTCCTCGACGACCATCTGCCCGCCGGGTGGCAGGGCATAGGTGCCCTCGACCCCGACGCGGCACGACGTTTCACCGCGGACTGGCGCAACACCCTCTATCAGGAGGGGCTGTTGGCCCCGTCGTGGCCCAAGGAGTACGGCGGCGCCGGCCTCAGCCCGTTGGAGCAGGTCGTGGCGGCTGAGGAGTTCTACCGGGCGGGAGTGCCGACCGGGGGCCCCAACGACGATTTCAGCATCCAGATGGTCGGCAACACCATCCTGCACTGGGGCACCGAGGAGCAGAAGAGGTACTTCCTGCCGCGCGCTCTGTCGGGGGAGCACGTGTGGTGCCAGGGTTACTCGGAGCCCAACGCCGGATCCGACCTGGCCAACCTGGCGACCCGGGCGGAGCTCGACGGCGACGAATGGGTGATCAACGGGCAGAAGATATGGACGTCCATGGCCCATGTCGCCAACTGGATATTCGTTCTGGCCCGGACCGACCCCGAGGCGACCAAGCACAAGGGGATCACGTTCTTCCTGGTCCCCATGGACCAACCCGGGGTCGAGGTCCGACCCATCAAGATGATGACCGGGTGGTCTGAGTTCAACGAGACGTTCTTCACCGACGCCCGCACGCCCAAGGATCACGTGGTAGGAGCGGTGAACGCCGGCTGGTCGGTAGCCATGACTCTCCTCGGTTACGAGCGGGGCGAAGCGGCGGCGACTTTCCCGATCATGTTCCGCACCGAGTTGGACCGGCTTGTCGACTTGGCCCGGACCACCGGTGCCGCCGAGAACCCCCTCATCCGCCAACGCCTGGCGTGGTGCTACTCCAAGGTGGAGATCATGCGGTTCCTCGGTATGCGGACCCTGACCAAGTTCCTCTCCGGTGGCGAGCCGGGACCGGCCGAGTCCTCGTTCAAGCTGTACTGGAGCGAGTACCACAAGATCGTCACCGAGTTGGCCGTCGACATCCTCGGCGCGGCTGCCACGGCGCCCTCAGGCCGGGTGGCCACCGCTTTCAGGGCCGACGATGTGGGTGCACCCAACGACAGTGCATCGTGGGCGACCACGTTCCTGATGAGCCGGGCGGGGACCATCTACGCCGGGTCGTCACAGGTGCAGCGCAACATCCTGGCCGAGATGGTCCTCGGGCTGCCGAAGGAGCCGGCCGTGGCCAGCCAGAAAGGCAGCTGGCGCCAGGCCCAGGCCGGGTAGAGGCGGTCTCTCCAGCCGGGGGACCATCGCCCCGCCAGGTGTTAGTCGGTCGGTGCTCCGCCGGGAGGCCGGTCGCGGAGGGCCGCGGCCACCGCCTTGACCAGTGAGCCCAGCCGCCAATGCTCCGGTACGACGACGTCGTTGATGCCGGCCGAGGTGGCCGTGGCCGCACAGACCGGGCCGATGCAGCCGACGACGACCCGGGGATGGTTGAGCCCTTCTATGAGGGCATGGGCGACCCCTTGGCGCCCGGCCAGCTCCAGCATGTATTGGATCTGCGGCCCGGCCGTGAAGGTGACCGCATCGATTTCGGTGGCGACCGTCCGCTGGATCAGCTCGAGGGCCGGTCCAGGGTCCTGAGGCGGGCCCCACAGGTACACCGGCAGCGTGGAGACCTGGGCGCCGGCCTTCTCCATCCGTCGTACGAACTCGGCCCCGTCGTCGCCGTGCAACTGGAACGCGACCCGTTCTCCGGCCAGCCCGCACTCGGTCAGGTACCGGATCACATCGTCGAGTTGCTCGTCGGGACTTCGCCACCACGTGGTCAGCCCGGCCGAGGACAGCGCTCCGGCAGCCTTAGGTCCACGGGCCACCAGGCGGGTTCGTCCGAGAGCCGAGATCAGTCGCTGGTCGTTCCCCCACCCGGCGGCGGCCTCCAGCCAGGTGCGTATCCCAACGCCGGTGTTGGCTATGAGGTAATCGGGCGGGGCGGCGATCAGCTCCTCGGTGCGTGCACGGAGCAGGTCGGGGTCAGGGAGCCGGTGGGTCGATATGGTCGGTGCGACGAGCACGTCGGCGCCGAGGCGCTCGAACATGATCGCCTGGTCCTGACCCCGGCGGTCGGCGGTCACCCCGACCAGATCTCCCGACAGCTGCGCCACGCCACTCACCGCGCCGACGTTACCCGGACCCGGCAGGCCCGGGGATGGGGACGGAGCCACGCCGGCGGCCACGCACACGGTCACGGCGGCCACCTCGACGGGGGGTCTGGGACCGGCTGGTGCGGGCGCTGCCGACGATGAACGGCACCGCGGCCTGCGGCCGGTCGTCGAGTCCGAGAACCGTTACCACCACGGCGGAAAGGGCGGCGGGCACGTGAACCGGCCCGGACCGGCCCCGGTAGGAACCCTGGGGGATGGGCTCAGTCGTCGTGGCCGGCGGCCTTGCGGGCCCGGTACAGCGAAGCGTCGGCCGCGGTGAGGAGCTCTTCGGCGATGCGCTGCTCGGCGTTGCGCCAGGCCACTCCGACCGATGCTCCCAGCCCGGCGTAGTGGGGAGCCTGGTCGGCCACCTGTCGTACGGCGCCGCCGATGCGGTCCATGATCAACTCCGTGTCCGCTCCGGCGGCGTCCTCGCAGAGAAGGGCGAACTCGCCTCCGCTCAGTCGTCCAACGAGGTCGTTGGCCCGCACCGAGCCGACGAGACGGCCGGCGATCAGGCGCAGGACCTCGTCGCCCTCGGCCTGGCCCAGGCGGTCGGAGAGTCGCTGGTAGCCCTCGACATGGATCAGGAACGCCGCCACCGAGGTGCCATTGCGGTCAGCGCGCCGGCAGGCCTGCGCCAGGCTCTCGACGAACAGGTGGCGACCGGCCAGGCCGGTCACCTCGTCGTGCAGTTGGCCGCTATCGACCGGCGCCGAGGGGGTGGCCGCCGGTTCGGCGATGGGCCCGGCCGCGAACCCGGTCATCTCCAGCAGTATCTCGACGTCGGTTTCGCCGAAATGCCCGGTCTTGGACGACGTGACCATCAAGACCCCGACTGGGTCGTCGTTGTGCACCAGGGGCACGACGACCATGGAGCGGATACCGAGCAGGGCGCAGATATCACGGTCGACGCGGGCGTCGACCTCGGTGTCGGTGCAGCGCATCGGCACTCCCAGGCGGAGCGACCGGCCGGAGAGGCTGTTGCCGACCTCCATGCGGGCCCCGACGATCCCCGTGAGACCGCTCGACGCGTGGAACACCATCTCGTCGCCGTCCACGAGGGCGACCGCCGCGCCGTCGGCCTCGGTGATCACCCTGGCCCGCTCCCCGAGTATCTGCATCACCGCTTCTGTCCCGAGACCGGCGGCGCCGATCTGGCGCTGTGTCTCGATGACATATCGCAGTCGCGTCAGTTCGTCCATCGACGATTCGGCAGCCACGCTCGGATTATCGGCGGGGCCGGGCCCCACCTGAACATGATCGACGCCCCGCTGCCCTGGGCCGAAAGGGTCGGTTGGCGCATCACGGGAAAGTCGCCGCCTCGCGTGCGTCAACCCGACGAGCAACCCTGTCGATAGCTGACCGCAGGCCCATCCGATGCGACCAGAGCAGGAATCCATGAGTCAGACAGGCGGACCAAAGGTGATGTCGATTTCCCGACGCATCCTCATTGGCTTCGGTGCCCTGCTCGCAGTGTCGGTCTGCACCTCAGGCGTGGTGTACGTGCTCTCGCATCAGGCCAAGTCCGACACGGTCCACTACGAGCAGCGCGTCTCGGCCTATCACAGCGCGGTGCAGAACCTGAAGACGGACTTCTACAACTACGACGATCAGATGAACATGTACGTCGCGGTGCTCGTGGGCGACCCTGGTCAGGCCAGCCTGTCCGAATCGACCTACCAGCAGGCGTTCACCGCCCGCCAGACTCTGTCTGGCGACCTGGTGGCGGCGCGGCGGCTCGCTCCGTCGCCGCAGGCCCAGGCGACGCTGACCAGGATCGCCGCCGACGTGGCCAGCTACAACGGGTTCAGCGACCAGACCCGCGCCGCTGCCGGGCGCGGGGCCGCCGCCGAGGCCCTTCGCATCCAGACCGTCGGCAACCTGCAGCCGTCGAACGACCTCATGGCGGCCCTGCAGCAGGCCGAGAGTCAGTCCTCGGTCCTGGCTTCGCAGGCGCTCAACCAGGTGAGATCCCAGCAGTCGATCGTCGAGTGGCTGGCGCTCATCGCCATAGCTCTCACCGTCACCATGATCGCCGCGCTCGGTGCCCTGATGCTGGTCTTCGTCTTCCGACCCCTGCTGGTGCTGCGCGAAGGGATCCGCCGGGCCGCCTCCCCCGAAAGGGACCGGGGGGACCGTCTGACCGTCGAACGTCACGACGAGATCGGCCTCGTGGCCGAAGCCTTCAACCAGTTGCTGGCCTCTCTGGAGGTACGCGAGGAGGAGGTGGCGCGGGTACAGGTTGAGAGCGAACAGTTCCTGAAGGATCGCTTCGCCGGCCAGCAGGAGATGCAGCGGGCGCTGAGGCGCCGGGCCCAGGAGATGATCGACGACACCGCCCAGACCGTGTCCCGGGAGCTCGGCGAGGTCCTGCAGCAGATGGCCGCGGTACGAGATACGACCGGCACGATCGATCGCCAGGTGAGCATGGTGGACGACCTGACCCATGGCGCGGTCCGCCGGGCCGCCCAGATGAACGAGGTGCTGGCCACCTTCGACGACAGCCTCAACCGGGTGTCGGCCATGACCAAGCTGATCGCCGACGTATCCAACCAGACCCGCCTGCTGGCCCTGAACGCCACTATCGAAGCGGCCCGGGCGGGCGAAGCCGGGCACGGATTCACAGTCGTGGCCAACGAGGTGAAGGAACTGGCGGCGGCCACGTCGGCCTCGAACGATCAGATCAGTGCCACCGTTTCCACCCTCTCCGCGGACGCCCGCAACATCGTCGAGGCCATCGCCGCGGTCAGCTCGAGCATCTCGGGCGTCAACGACTCGACTGCTGCGCTGTCGGAGATCGCCGCCAATCAGTTGGACCGGGTCAGCCAACTCGACCGTGTGCTCGCCGATACCCGCGACCGGCTCATGAACATGACCAGCCTCACCGAGAAGCTGGAACGGCGGGTACACGAGCGGACCGCGTTCGTGGCCCCAGCTGCCATCGTCACCACGAACAGTCGGATCCGAGCCGAGATGCGGAACATCTCGGAAGGAGGCATGACGCTGGTCGTGCCGGGCGGGGAGGAAGTTCCCGAGGACGGCGCGGTGGTCGAATTCGAGCTGCTCGACCGCCGTTACACCGAGGAGTTCCACCTCGTGCGCCGTTCAGGCAACGAGTGCGGCCTCCAGTTCGTCATGGCCGGAGTCGAATTGACCTGCGCAATCAGATCGTTGCTGGAAGCGAGCTCGGAGCTCGTCGGCGTCTGAGCCGCCCCGGTCGGCGTCCGAGGCGCCTAGATGGGCCCTCCGAGGCGGAAGAGGTGCTCCCCGGCGTCTTGGACCACGAGGGTGCCGGGCCGGTCGGCCCAGCCGCGGACGTCGACAGTGGCGGGGTCCAGATAGTCGAGGTTGGCCGCTCTGACCACCTCTTCGGGGATTGCGGTGGCCAGAGTCACCGTGACCCTGCTGCGCTCACCGGTTCGGGGGTCGTAGGTGCCTGACCCCTTCAGGTGGGTGCTGTGGGCCAGATCTCCCCAGTGGTGACCCTTGTAGGCGTCCCAGTTGTAGAGGAAGTAGTCGCGGCAGTGATACCCGATCCTGGCGATATCGGGGTGGGTGACGCTCAGCTCCGATATGTGGGGCGCGTATATGACGACCTGCCCGCCGTCGGCCACGACCGGCTCCACCTTGTAGAAGCCCTTGGCTCCGGTCCACATGTCGTCGTAGCGCTCCGACAGGATCGACAGCACCCGCAGCACCGGTCGCTCCAGATAGGTCACATGTACCCTCGAAGACGTCTCCACGGCCGAGGCCCAGGCCTCCTCGGGCGCCCCGAAAGACATGGACTGCAGCCCGCCGGCCCGCCCCGTGACCAGGCAGAGGGCCAGTCTGCGGCCGGGGAGGCACCCGGCGGCTTCGTCGATGAGCGCTCTGACCGGGGTCGTTCCCGGCCGACCGATTAGCTCCGCGCTGGTCAGCAGGGCACCGAGCCAATGGGTGACATCGACCAGCTGGCGCCCGGATACTCCGGGGAACAGGTACTTGTTGCCCCCGGAGTAGCCGACCACTTCGTGGGGCAGCACCGGCCCGACGATCAACGTCACGTCGTGGTCGATGACGGCCCGGTTGATCTCGACCGGCACCTCCTGGTCGATGAGCCCGCCCGACAGCTCCCTTACCCGCGCGGCCGGTATCGAACCGACGGTGGTCAGCTGCTCCGGGCGCCACCACTCGTGGTTGGTGACCGTCGCCCGCGGGAGGGTCTCCCCGAGCGACGCCCCTCCGGCGAGGTGAGCGCTCAGTTCCTGGTCGGTCATCGGTCGGTGGGTTCCGAGCGCCACCAGGATGGTCAGGCGCGTGACCCGGTCGCCGACCGACCGGTGTAGGGCCGCGAGGAGCGGGGGGAGCGGACAACTGCGCGTCGCGTCGGGCACCAGCACGCAGAGGCTGCGCCCGTCGAGCGGCTCGGAGCCGAGACACTCCTCGATGAAACGTTCTGTGGCCCGCTCGGACAGGAGCTCTCCGTCACCTCCGATCCGACGGACGTCAGAACCGACTGAATGGACCATCCACGCTCCGGGGCCTGGGCGAGGTGCCAGCCGGGCTTGGCTCCCCAGGCACCACGAACCAGTATAGGAAGGTGGACCTGCCCCGACCGTCTCTCGCGCTCGATCCAGACCGCCTTCTGCCCGCTTCCCCGGAGGTGCGCGGTATCGCCCGGGGCCTGTACGACGCGGTGAGGGAGTTGCCCATCTTGTCGCCCCATGGGCATGTCGATCCGACATTGCTGCTCGAGGACCGACCCTTCCGCGATCCGGCGTCGCTGTTCATTGCACCCGACCACTATGTGACCAGGCTGCTGCACGCCGACGGGGTCGATCTGGATGAACTGGGCGTGGGCCGGGGGGCCGCGATGACCGAGGCCGAGGCTCGGCGCGCCTGGTGGCACCTGTGCTCGAGATGGCACCTGTTCCGGGGTACGCCCGTACGTACCTGGCTCGAGCACGAGCTCGTCACCATCTTTGACGTGGAAGTGCGACCGTCGGCCGCTACCGCGGACCACGTGTACGACCACGTCGCGCAACGGCTGGCCCGGGACGACTACCGTCCACGGGCGCTCTACCAGCGCTTCGGCATCGACGTGCTGACCATCACAGCCGACCCTGCCGACGATCTGGCCGCCTTCGAAGGCCTGGAGCGGGACCCCACCTGGACCGGGCGGGTCGTGCCGAGCTTCCGTCCCGACCGGTACCTGGAACCGGCATCGCCGGCCTGGGCCGCCGCGGTCAGGGATCTGGCCGAAGCGGCCGGGCACGACATCGGTGACTACGCGGCGTTCGTCCAGGCCATGGAGGAGCGTCGCCGCTACTTCATGGACCACGGGGCGACCTCGGCCGACCACAGCCACATCGACGTCGGCTCCGAACCGCTGAGCCCAGCCGATGCTTCGCGCATCTTCCAGGACTGCCTCGGGGGCCAGGCCACCGCCGCCGAGGCGGTGGCATTCCGCCGGCACATGCTCAGCGAGATGGCCCGGATGTCCTGCGACGACGGCCTGGTGATGACCTTGCACCCAGGGGTGCGCAGGAGTCATCATCTGCCGACCGAGGCCAGATTCGGTCCCGACACCGGTCACGACCTGCCTGTACGGGTCGAGTTCACCGACGCCCTGCGCCCCCTCTTGAGCCGGTACGGGACCCACCCCGGATTCCACCTGGTCCTCTTCACCCTGGACGAGACGACCTGGTCGCGTGAGCTGGCTCCTCTGGCCGGCTTCTACCCTTCGGTGTTCATAGGGGTTCCCTGGTGGTTCCTCGACGCCCCCGAGGCCATCAGGCGGTTCCGGGCGGCTGTGACCGAGACCGCGGGGTTCTACCGCACCTCCGGTTTCGTCGACGACACCAGGGCTTTCTGCTCCATCCCGGCTCGTCACGACATGGCCAGGAGGATCGACGCCGGGGTGCTGGCCGAGATGGTCGCCCAGCACCGCCTCGACGAGGACGAGGCCGGGGAAACCGCCGAAGACCTGGTGTCGACCCTGCCCCGGCAGGTGTTCAAGCTGTGACCCTTCGCCGCCTCCGTCGGGCTGGCCCCGTCGGACGTCCCGCCGCGCCGGTCAGGCTCGCCCACCTGGGGCTAGGGAACTTCTTCAGGGCCCACCAGGCGTGGTACACCGAACACAGCGCCGACGGCCCGGACTGGGGAATCGCCGCGTTCGGCGGCCGGGGGGGAGAGGCGGCCGCCCTTCTCCAAGCTCAGGACGGCCTCTACACCCTGGTTACCCGCGAGCCGACCGGCGACCACATGGAGACAGTGGGCTCCATCTCGAAGGCCTACCCAGCTGGAGACAGCGAGGCGTGGCTGTGCACCCTGGCCGACCCTGCGGTCGTAGCGGTCACCGCTACGGTCACCGAAGCGGGTTGGCACGGCTCCGGTCGGGGTGGCCTCGACGTGGGCCATCCCGAGGTGATCTCCGATGTCGAAGCTCTCCGGGCCGGGCAGCCAGGCTCGGTCGGCAGCGCGCCCGGACGCCTGGTCGCCGGGTTGGCGGCCCGCTGGCAGGGCGGCGCCCCGCCTCTGACGGTAATCCCTTGTGACAACATCCCGGGAAACGGACCGCTGGTCCGCCGGGTCCTCACGGAACTGGCCGATCTGGTCGACTCGAACCTGGCGCAGTGGATCGACACCCAGGTAGGGGTGGTCGGCTGCGTCGTGGATCGGATCACGCCGCGTACCGTCGATTCGGATCGCCTCGCCGTTGCCGAGGCGACCGGGTTCGATGACCGGAGTCCCGTGGTCACCGAGCCGTTCAGTGAGTGGATCATGAGCGGCACGTTCGTCCTCGGCCGCCCGAAGTGGGAGAGCGCCGGCGTTCGCCTGGTCGATGATCTGGAGCCCTACGAGCACCGCAAGCTCCGGCTGTTGAACGGCGGACACTCGCTTCTCGCGTACTTCGGACTGGCCCGGGGCCACACCACCGTGGTGGAGGCACTGGGCGACGAGATGTGTGCCGAATGGCTGCACAGGTGGTGGGGGGAAGCGGCGCGACACCTGGCGCAACCGGCCGAGGAGATCGAGGGCTACACCAACCAGCTGCTGAGGCGACTGGCCAATCCGAGGCTGGCCGACCGGCTCTTGCGTATCGCCGAGGACGGTTCGCAGAAGCTGCCGATCCGGGTGTTGCCAGTCCTGAGACTCGAACGCCTTGCGGATCGGACAGCCGAGGCCGCCGCTGCGGTCCTGGCGGCGTGGATTCTGCATCTGCGAAGTGGTCGGAAGGTAGCGGACCCACGAGCGGCGGAGCTCGTCGCTTTGGCCGCAGGCCCTCCCGAGAGCGCCGTGCCGGCGGTGCTGGGCGCTCTGGATCCGGCACTGGCCGAAGATGTCGCGGTGGCCGAGCTGGTACGGGAGCAGTTCGCGCTCTTCGCCTGACGGCCGCAGCGTGCCCCGGAACGGCAGCCCGAGATCGCTCTTTATTCAGCGACCTCGCTTCTGATACCCTCCGGGGTATGTGTGTGGCCGTGGAATGTGGAACCTGTGGTCGACCCAGCTGGCAAGGGTGCGGTGCTCACGTCGAGCAGGTGCTCGGGCATGTACCGCCCTCGGAGCGCTGCCAGTGCGAGGTGGCCGACGCGGGAGGCGCGGGGATGCGGTTCTGGCGTCGCCGGTCTCGCTGAATCGGAGGCCGCACCGGCTCCTCCGGTCGTGGCCTTGGGGCTGACGGCGGGATCGTTGCTCGAGAGGACCCCGGGGGACAACGCGCTCTTCCGGACACGCCCGGTGCCCAACGACGGTCGGGCCGCCGATTTGGCCCTTCGGGAGGGCCTCTTCTGGTGGTGGTGGTCGGAACCGGTGTCGATCCGGTGACCTCGCGCTTTTCAGGCGCGCGCTCTACCAACTGAGCTATCCGACCGTGCGAAGTAGAGATCATAGCCAAGCATCGGCTGGCCGGTACAGGCCGGATGCTCTGCGCCCTACGCTGAGGCATGGAATACCGTGATATCACCTGAGGCCAAGCTGGCGGGACTCGCGGTGGCAGCGGTCGCCAGCCGAGGGCTACGGGAGAAGGGTAGAGCGGTCCTGACGGGATTTGAACCCGCGGCCTCCGGCTTGACAGGCCGGCGTGCACTCCAAACTGCACCACAGGACCAAGCTCCCGGAAGATGAGGCCATCCGGGAGGGCGAAGTTACAGACTAGCGCGTCTCCGCCTTGGGCTTCCGTCGGAAGAATCGGATGGGGTCGTACTTGACGTCCACGACCCGCTCCTTCATGGGAATGATGCCGTTGTCGGTGATCTTTATGTGCTCAGGGCAGACCTCGGTGCAGCACTTGGTGATGTTGCACATGCCCAGGCCCCGCTCCTCCTGGACCAACTTCTTGCGGTCGAGGGCGTCGTTGGGGTGCATGTCCAACTCGGCGTAGCGGATGAAGAACCGGGGACCGGAGAAGGCCGGCTTGTTCTCCTCGTGGTCACGCACCACGTGGCAGGTGTCCTGGCAGAGGAAACACTCGATGCACTTGCGGAACTCCTGGGAGCGCTCCACGTCCACCTGGGCCATCCGGAAGGGGGCCTGGGGCTGCTCCGCGGTGGGGGTGAACGCCGGCACCTCGGCGGCTTTGACGTAGTTGAACCCGACGTCGGTGACGAGGTCCTTGATCACCGGGAAGGCCCGCATGGGGGTGATGGTGATGGGCTCGGCCGGGTCGAAGTCCGACAGGCGGGTCATGCACATCAGCCGGGGCCGGCCGTTGATCTCGGCCGAGCAGGAGCCGCACTTGCCGGCCTTGCAGTTCCAACGGCACGACAGATCGCCGGACCGCATGGCCTGTACGTGGTGGACGGCGTCGAGCACCACCTCGCCTTCGTCCACCGGCACCGTGTAGTCGACCAACTGGCCGCCCGAGGAGTCGCCTCGCCAGATCTTGAGTTTCAGGTCGTATCCCATGGTTCCTAGTGGCCTTCCTCGAGTAATTCCGCCAGTTCGGGCGGGGGTTCGGGTAGCGATTGCTCCCTGGTACCGACCTCACCGGTGGAGGACAGCTCGCAGATGAGGTTCCTCTTGCCCCAGTAGGCGTAATCGGTCATCGGGAAGTCGTCGCGGGTGTGACCGCCCCGGCTCTCCTTGCGCTCGAACGCCGCCTTGGCCACCGCCTCGGAGACGAGCAGCATGTTGCGCAGGTCGATGGCCAGGTTCCAGCCCGGGTTGTACTGCCGGTGGCCCTCCACGGTCAGGTTGGCGATGCGGTGCCTGAGGGAGTCGATCTCCTTGATGGCCGAGGACAGCTCCTCCTCGTTGCGGATGATGCCGACCAGGTTCTGCATCACCTGCTGCAGCTCCTGGTGCACGGTGTAGGGGTTCTCGCCGTCCTCGTTGTCGAACGGTGCCAGGTTCTCCTCTGAGGCTCGTTCGAGCTCGGCTTCGTCGACCGCTGGGCGGGCCGCCAAACCGCTGGCGTAGGTGGCTGCGTGCTCGCCGGCTCGCTTGCCGAACACCAGGAGGTCGCCGAGGGAGTTGCCACCCAGGCGGTTGGCGCCGTGCATGCCGCCGGCCACCTCGCCCGCGGCGAACAAGCCGGGAACGGTGGACTGGGCGCTGTCGGGGTCGACCTCGACGCCGCCCATGACGTAGTGGCAGGTGGGCCCGATCTCCATCGGGTCCTTGGTGATGTCCACCTGGGCCAGCTCTTTGAACTGGTGGTACATGGAAGGCAGCCGCTTCTGGATGTACTCGGGCGTCCGGCGGCTGGCGATGTCCAGGAACACGCCCCCGTGGGGGGATCCCCGCCCCGCCTTGATCTCGCTGTTGATGGCCCTCGCCACCTCGTCGCGGGGAAGGAGCTCGGGGGGACGGCGATTGTTCTTCTTGTCCTCGTACCAGCGGTCGGCTTCTTCGATGGTGTCGGCCGTCTCGGCCTTGAAGAACTCCGGGATGTAGTTGAACATGAAGCGCTCGCCGTCGGAGTTCTTCAGCACGCCGCCGTCACCTCGCACCGACTCGGTGACCAGGATGCCCCGGACCGACGGGGGCCAGACCATGCCCGTAGGGTGGAACTGGACGAACTCCATGTTGATCAGGCCCGCTCCGGCCCGCAGGGCCAGGGCGTGTCCGTCGCCGGTGTACTCCCACGAGTTCGAGGTGACCTTCCACGACTTGCCGATACCGCCGGTGGCCAGGACCACCGAGGGCGCCTCGAAGACGATGAAGCGGCCGGTCTCGCGCCAGTAGCCGAAAGCCCCCGACATGGCCCCGCCGTCTTTGAGGAGGTGGGTGATGGTGCACTCCATGAACACGTCGATGCCAAGCGCGACGGTCCGCTGCTGCAGGGTGCGGATCATCTCGAGGCCGGTGCGGTCGCCGACGTGGGCCAGGCGGGCGTAGCGGTGCCCGCCGAAGTCCCGCTGGCTGATCAGCCCGTCCGCGGTGCGGTCGAACAGGGCGCCCCACTGCTCCAGCTCCCAGACCCGCTCGGGGGCCTCTTTGGCGTGGAGCTCGGCCATGCGCCAGTGGTTGAGGAGCTTGCCGCCCCGCATGGTGTCGCGGAAATGGACTTTCCAGTTGTCCTCGGGCCAGAGGTTGCCCATGGCCGCGGCGATACCGCCTTCGGCCATGACCGTGTGGGCCTTGCCGAGCAGGCTCTTGCAGATGACCGCGGTGCGGGCGCCGGCGTCGTGGGCGGCGATGGCGGCGCGCAGGCCGGCCCCTCCGGCGCCGACGACGATCACGTCGTACTGGTGTCGCTCTGTGTCAGACATCAGATCCACCTCCCGTGGCCCAACCAGCCGGCGGCCGCCAGGCGGACGTAGACGTCGGTGAGGGCGACGAAGATCAGGCTGGCCCACGCCAGCTGCATGTGCTTGGCGTTCAGCTTGGTAACGAAGCCCCAGAACTTGAACCGCAGCGGGTGCTTGGAGAAATGCTTCAACCGTCCGCCGACGATGTGGCGGCAGGAATGGCATGACAGCGAGTAGGCCCACAGCAGGCAGGCATTGATGAGCAGCACGAAGCTGCCGAGGCCGACGTGGCCGCCGCCGTAGGCCGGCGAGCGGCTCTCGACGAAAGCGGCCACCGCGTCATAGGTGAGGATGGCGTTGAAGATCAGGCCGAAGTAGAAGAAGTAGCGGTGGATGTTCTGCATGATGAGCGGGAAGCGGGTCTCGCCGCTGTACTTCTTGTGGGGCTCAGCGACGGCGCACGCCGGGGGTGACAGCCAGAAGGCCCGGTAGTAGGCCCGCCGGTAGTAGTAGCAGGTCATCCGGAAGCCCAAAGGGAAGATGAGGATGAGGATGGCCGGCGAGATGGCCCACCAGGGTCCGAAGACACCGAGGTGGGGTACTCCGTTGGCTCCCTGGATGCGCTGGTGGCTGTCGCCCCCGCACACTGTCGCCAGGCAGGGGGAATAGAAGGGCGAGATGTAGGGCTTCACGTAGTAGAAGCCGTTGACGAATGCGGCATAGGTGGCATAAGCGACGAATGACGACAGGACCGCGAAGGAGATGGCCGGCGACACCCACCATCGGTCCTGACGTAGGGTGCGCGCCCCGATGGCGGCTCGCGGACTGGGACGGATCTGCGGCTTGGGGGAAGGCGCGGATGCCACGGGTGCGGCCATTGGTCTCCTCTGATGATGGGCGCTGACTTTTGAAGCAGTTACAAGCTAGGCCCATCAGGGTTAGAGGTAAAGAATCGGATGCCTCTGCCAGCCATAGACGTAGGCTATGGATGGTGCAGTTGCAGCAGCTCAGGTACATGGTGTGCGTGGCCGAGGAGAAGCGGTTCACCCGGGCCGCGGCCCGGTTGCACGTGGCCCAGCCCTCCATCTCGAGCGCGGTGGCGGCTCTGGAGCAGGAGCTGGGAGCCACCCTGTTCCACCGCGACCGCAGCGAGGTCACCCTGACCGGGGCGGGGGAGGTGTTCCTGCCCTGGGCCCGCCAGGTGCTGGCCGACTGCGACGCCGGAGCGGCCGCGGTGCGGGACCTGCTCGGGCTGGAGCGGGGTCGCCTGGTCATCGGGGCCACCCCCAGCCTCACGACCAACCTGCTGCCCCCGGTGCTGTCGCGCTTCCACGTCGATCACCTGGGGGTGGAGATGACCGTGCACGAGGCCGGCTCCCAGGAGCTGGTGGAGCGCCTCAGCCGGGGTGAGATGGACCTGGCCGTGGTGATCCTGCCGGTGGACCGCCCATCGGTGCGGGCCGACGCCCTGATGCAGGAGGAGCTCGTGCTGGCCGTCAACCGGTCCCACCCGCTGGCCCACCGGCGCGTCATACGGGTCAACGAGCTCGAGACCGTTCCCCTCGTGATGTTCAAGGACGGATACGACCTGCGGGAGGCGACCCTGGCCGCCTGCCGACAGGCGGGGTTCGTCCCGGTCATGGCCATGCAGGGCCTCGAGATGGACGGCGCGCTGGCCCTGGCCGCGGCCGGGGTGGCCGCCGCCGTGGTCCCCGGTTCGGTGGTGGCCGCCACCGGCCCGTTGAAGGCCATCCGCTTTCGGGGGGCCTCTCTTCAGCGGACCATCGGGCTGGCGTCGCGACGGGACCGCCCTTTGTCCCCGTCGGCCGCTGTCTTCGTCGACGCTCTCCGGCGGCACATGGAGAAGCTGCACGCCGACCAGGAGTCCGCCCGTGCCACCTGAGCGGCCCGGTGCCCCCGGCCCGCTCGACGCCGAGCGCATGGCCCCCCACCCGGCCCGGCTCGACCCCCGCCGGCCCGACTACGAGAAGGTGATGCGGGCCCACCGCCGGGCCGTGGCCGCGGGCCGCTCCGGCTACCCGGATCCCTCCACCGGTCTGTTCGTCCTCACCGCCCGCACCCTGTGGGACCGGGGTAGCTGCTGCGGGTCCGGCTGTCGTCACTGCCCCTGGGTGGAACGGCCGTGAGGCGGGTGTGGCGACCCGGATACCCCGTCGATGTCGGGTTGACCCTCGGCGCACTGCGGGTGGGACGCAGTGACCCCTGCCACCAGTACCGCCCTGACGGATCCCTGTGGCGGACGTCGCGCATGGCCACCGGGGCGGTCACCTACCGGTTGCGGGGGGAAGCGGGCGGCGGGGTGGCCACCCCGCCGCGGGCCCCGGATGGAGCGGCCGCCGCACCGCCACGGAACCGCCTAGTGGACCGGGTTCCCCGGCGGCGGTGTGGAGGGCCGGAAGCCCGGGTAGGAACGCCGGGATGTCCGGCGCGGTCAACTCGGTGAGCGACGGCCATCACCTCTACCTGACCGATGTCATCGACGAGGCCGTCGGGGGCCAGGCCCGGCGGCGGGTCATCCTCCTGCTCGGCTCCATCCTCGGCCTGCAGGCGGCCGACACCGGGGCGGTCGGTGCTCTCGCCGCGCCGCTGGAACGGTCGTTTCACATAGGCAACGCCGAGGTCGGACTGCTCGTCACCGTGACCACCCTGATCGGTTGCGTGGCCACCCTCCCCTTCGGGAACCTCGCCGACCGTCACAGCCGGACGCAGCTGCTCCAGGTGGTGGTGGGTCTGTGGGCGGTGGCCACCCTGGCCAGCGCCCTCTCCGTCGACTACACCATGCTCCTCGTCACCCGGCTCGCCCTCGGGGGTGTCGTGGCGGCAGCCGGCCCCGCGCTGGCCTCGCTGTTCGGCGACCTCATCCCGAGCGACGAGCGCAGCCGCCTATGGGGCTATGTCCTCACCGGCGAGCTGATCGGGGCGGGCCTGGGCATCCTGGCGGCCGGCATCCTGTCCGCCCCGCTCGGGTGGCGGTGGGCCATGGGTCTGCTCGGGATGCCGGCGGCGGTGCTGGCCTGGGCCATCCGCAAGTGGCTACCCGAGCCGGCGCGCGGCGGTCAGGCCCATCTCCGGGTGGGCGACGAGGAGATCCTGACCGCCGACCAGGTCGACGAGGCCGGCGGGGGACCCACCCAGACGGCCGCCTCGGCGGGGGCGGACGAGCCCTCCGAGATAGAACGCCAAGCGGTGGCGTCCGGCATGCAGCCCGAACCCGAGCTGATCCTCACCGACGAGCTCGACCTGAGCCTGTGGCAGGCCACCCGCTACGTACTGCGTATCCGGACCAACGTGGCCTTGATCATCGCGTCCGGCCTCGGCTACTTCTTCCTTGCCGGCCTCGAGACCTTCGCCGAGCTGTACTTCAGGGAGCGTTACGACGTCGGCCAGGGGGTGGCCACGATGCTGTTCCTGGTGGTAGCCGTCGGCGCCGTGTTCGGGGTGGTGGTGAGTGGCCGGGTGACCGACGGACTGATCGCACGCGGCCGTACCTCGGCTCGGGTCATCGTCGGTGCCGTGGCCTACATCGCGACCACCGTCTGGTTCATTCCGGGGGTGCTGAGCCGTACCCTCGTGCTGTCCCTGCCACTGTTCTTCTTGGCCGCCTTCAGCGTGGGCGCAGCCAATCCACCCGTCGACGCGGCCCGCCTCGACATCGTCCCCTCCCGGCTGTGGGGGCGCGCCGAAGCGGTACGGACAGCCCTGCGTCAGGTTCTGCAAGGGGTGGCACCCCTGTTGTTCGGACTGGTGTCACAGGCTTTCGGAGGAGGTCGGGCCGGGCTTTCGACCGGGGTGGACACCTCGGCTTTGAAAGGGTCGGCGACCGCGGCCCACGGCTTGGAGCTGGCCTTCGTGGTGTTGGCCGCGCCCATGCTGTTCGGGGGCGCCGTGCTGTGGCTGTGCCGCTCGGCCTACATCCGGGAGGTTCTGGCGGCCCACCGCTCCGACCAACTATCGAGAGGCGGCCGGTGATCAGCTCACCGGGGAGGGGACGAGATCGCGGATGGCGTCGGCCAACTGTTCTCGGACCGGGGCCCCCGAGATGACGACCCCCACCATCGTCACCGATGTGTGGGTGTGGCCGCGTGCCGGGATGTGGCGGACCGGCACTCCTGCCACCCGGAGGGCCTCGGCATAGCTCGTGCCCTCGTCGCGCAGCGGGTCGAATTCGGCTGTGACCACCACCGCCGGGGGCAGGTCGGCCAGGTCCCCGTTGATGACACAGAAGCGAGGATCGTCGCGGTCGGCGGGGTCGATGTACTGATCGAAGAACCAGTGCAGGAGACCGTTGGTGAGTATGTAACCCTCACCGTTCTCCTGGTACGAGGTCCGTTTCGTGTCGAAATCGATTACGGGAGCGATCAGGATCTGACCGGCGATGGCCGGGCCTCCTGCGGCCCGGGCGGTCTGGCACACGCCGGCGGCCAGGTTGCCGCCGGCACTCCACCCGGCCACCAGAAGCTGGCCCGGTGCCACCCCGAGGTCCGCGGCGTGGGCGGCCACCCATTCCACGGCGGCCAGGGCGTCGTCCACCGCGGCGGGGAAGCGGTGCTCCGGGCCGTGGCGGTAGTTGACCGAGATCACCGCCGCACCGGTCCGCCGGCACAGGTCCCGGCACAGCGGGTCGTCGGATTCGAGGTCGCCGATGACCCATCCACCCCCGTGGAAGTACACGATGACGGGGACCGGCTCGTCGCCCGGCGAGTACAGGCGGTAGGGGAGGTCGCTCCCCGGACCGGGCAGGGTACCGTCGGCGACCCTTGCCACCTCGGGGCCGGGGGGGCGCATCGTGACCGAAGCGGCCATGAACTCTCGAGCCTGCTCGGCCGACATCGTCTCCATGGGGGGTAGGTCCATGGCCTCCATGGCCTGGAGCACCATGGCCACGTCGGGTTGGAGGCGCCGGATGACCCCGTCGTGGCAGAGGTGGCCGCCGGGACCGTCGAGCTCGAAACCGAGGTAATCCTCGGCGGCGACCTCGTCGCAGGCCTGCCGGTAGGCGCCGACGCCCCCCACGTAGGGGTAGAAGAGGCGGGGCTTGCCCGGGACGTTGGCTCCCATGTACCAAGAGTCGGCCTTCGGATACAGCGTGATGGCGGCGCAGTCCTGCACGTGTTGGTTCCACCCCGCCTCGGCCGTGGGTGTCGGTTCGATGGTCTCGAGGCGGTGGGAATCCATGTACGAGATGCAGTCGGTGACCCAGTCGACGTGCTGTTCGATGGACACGGCCATGTTGGACAGCACCGAAGGACTGCCCGGCCCGGTGATGGTGAACAGGTTGGGGAAGCCTCGGGTCATGAGCCCCAGATAGGTGGACGGTCCGTGCGCCCACTTCTCCTTCAAGGTGATCCCGTCCCGCCCGACGATGTCTACTGCCACCAGCGCTCCGGTCATGGCGTCGAAGCCGGTGGCGTAGACGATGGCATCGAACTCCATCGACTCGTCCACAGTGTCGATGCCCCGCTCGGTGATGGTCGCGATGGGATGGCGCCGGAGGTCCACGAGTCTCACGTTGGGGCGGTTGAACGTCTCGAAGTAGCCGGTGTCGAGGCACGGCCGCTTGGTGCCCATGGGATAGTCGTGGGGGCAGAGCGCCTCCGCTGTCTCGGGGTCTTTCACTATCGACCGGACCTTGTCCCGCCACAGCTCGGCGGCGATCTCGTTGGCTTCGATATCTATGGCCTGATCCGAGAACATGGACAAAGTGGCGAACAGCTCGCCGGACTCCCACGCCCACTCGAACCGCTCCTGGCGCACGTCGGGAGGGGCGCTCAGGGCGCTCACGTCGGTGAGCTCGTAGCCCGGCATCCCTCCCATCGACATGCGGGCTTCACTGCGATAGGTGTCACGGTCGGTGGCCAAGGCGGCGATGCGCTCAGCCGAGGGAGGACCGTTGAGGGCCGGGAAAGAGTAGTTGGGGGTGCGCTGGAAGACGGTGCACTGCAGGGCTTCGGCGGCGATGAGGGGAATGGACTGGATACCCGACGAGCCGGTGCCGATGACAGCGACGCGCTTGCCGGTGAAGTCGACCCCCTCGTGGGGCCAGCGCCCGGTGAAGTACACCTCGCCGGTGAAGCGGGAGGCGCCGGCGATGTCGGGCTCCTTGGGAACCGACAGGCATCCGGTGGCCATGACGTAGTACCGGGCGCGGAGCACGTCCCCGGCGTCGGTCTCGATGTCCCACCGGCCGGCATCCTGGTCCCAGACCGACTTCTCGACCTTGGTGGCGAAGCGGATGTCACGGCGCAGGTCGTAGCGGTCGGCGACATGGCGGAGGTAGGCCAGGATCTCGGGTTGGGTGGCGTACTTCTCCGACCACGTCCACTCCTTCTCCAGGTCGGCGTCGAAGCTGTAGGCGTAGTCGGTGGTCGGGATGTCGCAGCGAGCCCCGGGGTAGCGGTTCCAGTACCACGTGCCCCCCACGTCGTCCGCGGTGTCGAGCGCGACCACCGAGAGCCCCTGCTGGCGGAGCCGGTAGATCAGGTAGAGGCCGGCCAACCCGGCGCCCACCACGACGACGTCAGTGTCGGTCCGGTCGGCGGCAGCAGTCATTGAAGATCCCCCTGTCAGTTTGCGTCCAACGGCCGGAGCAGTCCCTAAGCGGGCCGGCCACCAGCAGTCTCGCGCACCGCTGCCCGATGCTCACCTCCCCGCCCCGGGGATCAGAGAGCGGCCAGCCCGAGTCCGGCGGCCGCCGCCAGGAGGGTCCCCGCGACAGTGACCGCCAGGCTGGTGGCGGCGGTGCGCCCCCTTCCCGACTGCATGAGTCGTACCGTTTCGAAGCTGGCGGTGGAGAAAGTGGTGTAGCCGCCACAGAACCCGGTACCGGCCACCAGGGTCAGTCGGGCCGGCGCCCCGTGGTAGAGCACCAGCCCGGTCAGCAGGCCGAGGAGAAGCGATCCGCTGAGGTTGATGAACATCGTCCCCGCCGGGAGCGGCCCGCTCCAACGCTTGCGCACCGCGCCGTCGAGGAGGAACCGGGTCATCGCGCCAACGGCGCCGGCACCGGCCACCTCGGCGATGTCGGCGAAGTTCACTCCTCCGCTCCGTCCACGTCGGGATCGAGCGGCAGCTCTCCCGGCGACCCCTCGGCTGATGCCGAGCGGCCGACGCGGGCCGCTCCGGCGACGCCCATCCCGGCGCCCACCAGACCGCCGACGACGCTGATGGCGACGTACCCGGCGGCGGTGGCGACGTGGCCGGCGCGGACCAGGAGGTCGGACTCGACGGCCAAGGTGCTGTAGGTGGTGAAGGCTCCGATGAAGCCGGTTCCGGCCACGAGGCGGACGTCACGGAGCCGACCGGGGTCGCCGCCCGAGCGGGCCAGAGCCTCGAGAAGCACGCCGAGTACCACCGACCCCGCCAGGTTCACCACCAGGGTGGCTACGGGGAAGGAGTTGGGCGCACGATGGATCGCCTGCTCCACGGCCTGGCGCGCCGCCGCTCCGAACAGGCCACCGAAGGCGACGATGAGGGCATCGGAGGCGAGCCGCCGACGGCGCCTCCCTATGATCTCGCCTGGCGCTCCGGTGGTTGCCGCCATCCACCTCGCAGAGTACCGGGCTTCGGCTCGCGACGATCTCCCCGAACTTCCTCAATAGCCGTAAAACAGGTTGGCCGCGTCAAGCGCCGGGCCACTCCCGCCGATAGCACTTATCGGACAAAAAGGAGCCTGAAATGCCGCTCGCCACTATCGAGAACGTGACAGCTACGGTCGGGGACGGATCCCACACGGTTTCCCTGACCATCGAGGAGGACGGCCTCGTCGTCGGTACTTTCGGCAAGCTTCCGTGGTCCGGAGCGCTCGTCTCGTCGGAGGTGGTCATCGATGGCTGCGTCATCGAGATGGAGACGGCCACCGGCGTGTACACCAGCTATTTCATCCCCTCATCGTCGTTCGCCTCGTTCGGAGGCGTCAGGGTGATGAAGACGTTCAGCCAGTTCCTGGTCCGCTCGGCGGTGGCCGCCGGGGCCAGGATCGCCCAGCCCGTCGCCTGACCCGGCGCCTCAGCCGGTTTCCTGACCCCGGTCGCCTGGGCCCGGCGCCCAGGGTGGGACGCCCGATCCGGTCGTCCGGAGTGGGGACGCCCGGGTCCGGTGGCCGGCTGCCTAGGATCCCGGATCCATGGCTGAAGGCAGTTACATCAGGGGCGGGGGCGGCGTCACGCTGGACACGAGGCTGGTCGGGCTGGTCGTCCTGATCGGTTTGGCGGTGGGCCTGGCCGCGGGCACGGTATGGCAGGCCGCGGCCACCGCGTCAGACCGTTCCGCGGCCGCTCGCCTACAGCACGCCGGCGTTCCCGTCTCCATCACCGTGACCGGCTGCTCCGGCGTGAGCTCGGGTATCGGGATGGCCATCGAGTACTACTCCTGCGAGGGCACGTACCGCCTTCAGGGTGAATCCATCACAGGTCTGATCCACGCCAGCCGCAACCAGCTCGCGGTCGGGACGGCCATCCCCGGGCGGGTCGTCCCGTCCGACCCGAACAGCCTCACCCGGACGGGACCCGGCTCGGTCAACGCCGCCGGACCGACCGGCGGGAGCTACGTCTCGGCCTTGGTCCTCGGGGTCCTCACCCTCATCAGCGGGGGACTTGCGCTGTGGGTGGCCCAAGGCTTCAGGGGCCGGCGGCGTCGGCCCGACCGAGCCCCTTCGGCCTGAGCAGCCGGCCGGCCGCGCTCACCGCGTAGGGCGCATGCCCGGCTCGCGCTCCATCTCCCCGACATCTGTCCACCGCCGCTCACCGGCCACCACCGATCAGCGTCGGCTTCCAGGGGCCCAGATCGGCTGGTCAAGAGGGTAGGTATCGTTCATAAGTCGGCGATGGGTCCATACCCAGGGTCGTCGTCTCGATTCCCGCCCTCCTCGGGATCGCGGACCGGGCAGGGCGCGAGGCGAGCAGCCGCCTCGGCGGGGCCGCAGGTGAGCGCGGCTGCACGCGGGACTGCTTGCCAGGATGGTCGGGGCCGGCTCCGTCTACTGCGTCCGGGCCGCTGTCACCCGCGGCGGAGGTTTCACGGTACGGCGGCGGGTGGCCGACGTGGTTCACGCTCACCACCTCCAGATAGCGGGTCACTGCGCCCCCGACCTCCCCGGGTCGGCTGGGCCCTTCGTCGGGCCTCGCCGGGCGGGATCGAAAGAGTTCATCTCGAATCCATTGGGGCTTCATCTGTTCGCCATCGGGTCTTTGCCCGGCACGGCCATCATCGATTCCTGAGAAACGGATAAAGGGAGGATGTGAGTTGACCCAGGGACGAGGATGGCGTTGGGCGATGGGAGGCCTGTTGGCTACCGCCGCTCTGGCCGGGGCTGGCACCTCGGCGGCGTCGGGAGCCATGGCCGAGGGTAATCACGGGGACCGGACGAATGCGGCCACGCCGATCAAACACCTCGTGGTCATCTTCCAGGAGAACGTGTCGTTCGACCACTATTTCGGCACCTACCCGACCGCGACCAACACCGACGGACAGCCGTTCCACGCCGCCCCAAGTACGCCGACGGTGAACGGACTGAGCGCGGCGCTGCTCGCCGCCAACCCGAACCTGTCCAACCCCCAGCGCCTGACCCCCGCCATGGCGGCGACCTGTGATCAGGACCACGGCTACAGCGCCGAGCAGAAGGCCGCGGACAATGGGCTCATGGACCTGTTCGTCCAGACCACCGGTCACAGCCTGACCCTCCAGCAGTGCCTCACCAAAGAGGGCAACCCGGCCCCCGTCACCGGCACCGCCCCCAACTACGCGGTCATGGACTACTTCGACGGCAACACCGTGACGGCCATGTGGAACTACGCCCAGCACTTCGCCATGAGCGACAACTCGTACGGGACCAACTTCGGTCCCTCGACCGACGGCGCCATCAACGTCACCGCGGCCAACACCTACGGGAGCATTTGCGGGCCGTCGACGGCGGTCTACCACGCGCCGCCCTGCAGCGCCCCCACCATCACCACCACCTCGGCGGTCAGCCCCACCCCCGGTTCCCCTCAGGCGGCCGGCCCGGGCACCATCTACAGCGACTCCGACCCCTACTACGACGTGTGCTCGGCCACTCAGGACGGCCACACCTCGGCGTCGGACATCCAGCAGGGGGGCGTCAACATCGGCGACCTGCTCGACCAGAAGGGTGTCTCCTGGGGGTGGTTCCAGGGTGGCTTCGCCAGCCCCGGCTACGTACCCGGCAAGCCCAGTACCGACAATCTCTCGGCCGTGTGCACCAGCAGCCACACCAATATCGCCGGGGCTTCTATCAATGACTACAGCCCCCATCACGAGCCGTTCCAGTACTACCAGTCCACGGCCAATCCCCTGCACCTGCCGCCCACGTCGGTCTCGATGATCGGCCACCAGGACCAGGCCAACCACCAGTACGACCTGTCCGACTTCTGGGCGGCGGCCGACAGGGGCAATCTGCCCGCGGTGTCCTACCTCAAGGCCCCGGCCTACCAGGACGGCCACGCCGGGTACTCCGACCCCATCGATGAGCAGCACTTCCTCGTCAGCACCATCAACCATCTGGAGTCGCTGCCGTCGTGGAGCAGCACTGCCGTGGTGATCAACTACGACGACAGCGACGGCTGGTACGACCACCAGCTCGCTCCCGTGGTGTCCCAGTCGCAGACGACGCTCGACTCGCTCACCGGCACCGAGCCGGCGATTGGTCCGGTGCCGGCCTACAGCGGGCAGTGCGGGACCAACACCGCCCGGGTCCCGATGTCGGCCAGCGGTCAGCCCGAGCAGGCCCGGTGCGGATACGGACCGCGTCTGCCGATGATGGTGATCTCCCCGTACGCTCGGACCAACTTCGTGGACGGCTCGATCAGCGACCAGTCGTCGGTCGTACGCTTCATCGAGGACAACTGGTTGGGAGGGCAGCGTGTCGGCAACGCCGGGGCTGACGCTCTGGCCGGTTCGCTCGACAGCATGTTCTCCTTCGAGCATCCGCAGTCGGCGAAGCTCTTCCTCGATCCCATGACCGGCACGCCGGTACGAGACGGGGACGGTGGCGACGGTCACTAGACGGTTGGCCGCTGGAAGCTGATCGGTCGCCCCGCCGGGGGGGGAATCCCTCCACCGGCGGGGCGACTAGCATCACGTCCCTGCTTCAGATACCCGAAGCGCAGCACGAGGAGGGGTAACTCAGCATGGTCGAAAGCGCCGCTCTTCTGACGGTGGACCCCTATTCGCGGGCGTTCCAACGGGACCCCTTTTCTACCTACGCCGCGCTCCGAGCTCAGGCGCCCGTGTACCAGGTGCCCGGCGCGGAGTTCCACATCGTCAGCTCGATGGCGCTGATACGGGAGGTGCTCGCCGACCCGACCACCTACGCCAACTCGGTCACGCGTGGCCGGCGTACCCCGCCCCCTCCCGAGGTGGCCGACGAGGTGGAGAGAATCCGGGCCCAGGGTGTGCCCTACGTCCCGACGCTCAACGGAAGCGACCCGCCGGACCACGCCCGGATGCGTCGACTGGTGTCGCGTGCCTTCACGCCCCGGGCGCTCGAGTGGATGGACCCGGTGGTCACGCAGATCGCCGTCGAGTTGGTGGAGTTGCTGCCCCGGGCGGGAACCTTTGACTTCATCGACACCCTGGCCCGTCCGCTTCCCATCTACGCCATCTGCCGGATCCTCGGCCTTCCCCCGGGACTTCGGGACGACATCGCACGGTGGTCGGATGCGGCGACCGCGTCGCTGGCCGCGGCACCCATGGACCCGCAGCGATGGATCCAGACCGAAGAAGCCACGCTGGACTACCAGCGGGCCATCCTGGCCGTCATTGCCGAAAGGCGCTCAGCCCCGGGCGACGACGTACTGAGCCTCCTGGTGCAGCCCGACGAAACCGGCGAAACCCTTTCCGATGCCGAGCTCGCCTGGTTCGTGAGGGAATTGCTCGTCGCCGGTAACGAGACCACGACCAAGCTCCTGGCCGATCTGGTGCTCCGGATGGACGATCGCCCCGAGCTGTGGCGGTTGCTTCGTGACCGACCGGGCCGGGCCGCGGACATCGTCGAGGAAGGGCTGCGGCTGGCCAGCCCCGTCCACGGGATGTTCCGCCGCGTCACCCGTGACACCGTGCTCGGCGGGGTACCCCTGGAGAGAGACGCCACGCTCTTCCTCTCGTTCCTCTCGGCCAATCGCGACGAAGACCACTTCGATGACGCCGACGCCCTCGACATCGACCGTCCCAATACCCGGTCGCATCTGAGCTTCGGGCGAGGCATCCACGTGTGCCTCGGTGCGTCGCTGGCCCGCAAAGAGGCGACCATATGCCTGGTCGAACTGGCCAGAGTCGGGATGCTCCGGGTGGAGAAGGGACTGCCTCTCGAGTTCGCGCCGACCTTCCTGCTCCGGGGGGTGACGGGCCTTCAGGTCCGCATCGACGGCCTCGTCGGTGAGGGCTGACATGGCCGCCGACCAGAGTGGCGGCGGCGACGCGGCCGCAGTGGTGGACCGCCTCATCGGGGCGGTCGAAGCCCACGACTACGAAGGCATCGAGGCCGTGCTGGGCGAGGACATCGTCTACGACAATGTTCCCATCGGCGTGGTGAACGGACGGTCCGAGGTGAGCGCCGTGCTCCGCCGCACCCTGGACCGGGCCGACGCCGTCGAATGGAGAGTCATCCGGCAGGTGGCCGTAGACGACACCGTGATGAACGAGAGGCTCGACCGCTTCGAGGTGGGTGACCGGTGGATCGAGATCGCCGTAGCCGGCATCTTCGTCGTGCGCGAGGGTGAGGTCGTCTTGTGGCGCGACTACTTCGATCTGGAGACCTACCGGCGCCAGCAGAGCTTCGCCGGCTGATCGCCGGCTGATCATCGGCGGCTGATCGCCGCTGGGAAGCGCAACGATCCTGCATCCCGGAAATACTGGAATTGGGGATTGAACGATTCCGGGAGGGGGCTACCGTAGCGTCATGGATGCCACGCTGCGGGCGCAGTTCGTCGAGGCTCTGCGGACCGATGAGCGCTTCAGAGGCGAGGTTCGACGCGAGTTGGTGGGGGAGCAACTGCTCTCACTGTTGCGCTCGGCCACGGACATGGCCGCCCGTGACGTCGCCAAACTGCCCGACGATCGCAGCACCATCGAAGACATAGGACGCACCGTGGGGGTCCTGGTCGATGTTCTGGCCGTCCAGCGCCGGGACCTCGACACCCTGCTCCAGCGCGATGGTGCCCCCGGGCCCGATGCGACGAGCGGCGCGATCCTGCGGAAGGTCGCCAGCGGCTTGGAGGACCTGGCGTCCGCCCTGAGCACCCTCGAGTCGCGCGTGGACGTCGTTGCGAGCGAGACGGACCGCCAGTCGGATCAGCTTTCCCGGCTGATGGCGAGCACCAGCCAGTTCATCCCCCTGGCGGGGGCGGGTTTCTCGGCTGTGCAGGACGCTCTCAACGGGATGCTCGCCCAGCAGCGCGCCACCCAGGAGCTGGTCGAATCGATGAGCCAGCCGCGATCCGAACTGGTGGTTGACCTCCGCGACGATGCCTACTCCGATACGCCCGGGTCGGACCCCACGGCATCAGAGCAACCGGCGGCGGTGGCCGCAGGGGCGGCCACCGGCGGGGAATCAGGTCCCGGTTCGGGTTCCGTGAGGTCGCGACGGCTGCGTATCGGTTGGCGCACTGACAGAACGGCGGCCAAGGGGGCTTCGGGGACCGACTAGTGGTCGTGCCGATCAGGACCGAGGCGTCAGCTTCACGTCGAGATGCTGCTCGTCGCCGAGCAGGTCCGACACTGCGCCGATGTCGGCGGCGGCAACCGCCTCCCCGCTGGATCGCACCACGGCCATGTCGTAGCGGTACTCGGTCACCCACGCGCCGAGGTGGTCCGCCGATGACGTCGGGAACCGCTCCAGTGCCGAAGGCGTGAACTCGAGGAATATGACCGGTCTCCCGTAGCGGGAGAACACCGTGTCGGCGCCGCGCAGGACGAGCAGCTCGGCTCCCTCGACATCCACCTTCATCACGTCGAGCCGGGTGAGCAGATCGCCGAACACGTCGAGCGGCAGGCACGACACTCTGTGGTCGCCGACTCCCTTGGCCCCGTCGTCGGCGAATAGGGCGGCGTTGCTGCCTCCATACCGCTGGAGCACCGCTGTTCCGGTCCGGTCGCTCAGCGCCACCGGTAGAGCGGTCACGTTGGCGAACCCGTTGCTGGTTACACTGCGGAGCAACAAGTCGATGTTCTCGGGATCAGGTTCGAAGGCCAGCACGCGGCCCTGTGCCCCCACCGCCCGGGCGGCCAGCACCGAGTACCAGCCGATGTTCGCACCGACATCGACGAAGGTGGCACCCGGGGTCAGCTCGGCCAGGATGGCGGGTGTCAGATGCGGCTCGTAGGCGCCGCGAGCCACTTCTGAGCCGATGAAACGATCAGTGGGATCAATCCAGAACTTCAGTCCCACGGCGTCCACCTGGATCGTCCCGGCGCCGGTGCCGGCTCCGGGGGCGGTGGCCAGCAGATGCTGGCAGACCGCGCCCGAGCGGAACTCCCTGGAGTCCATGACACCCGTCACCATCTCCTCCATCGACAGCTGGGCTAGCCGTGGTAGCCACCACTGCCGGCCCTCCTCGTCGGGTTCCCGCCCCAGCAGCAGCCGGAACGCGGCGCGCAGGTCGGCCTCGTCGGGTGCGGCCACCCGGGGGCCCACCTGGTCGGGCGTCGGTGCCGGCTGTCGGCCGACCAGTCCGAGCAGGGCTCGCGCCGCGCGGTCGCGATTCAGGAGCCTCCGAGCACGTCTGGTGTGGGCCATTGGTACATACTGTCGGATGGGCCGCGCCGGCGGACCCGATCACCTACCCTTTGGCCTCTGACCAACGAGTGATCACGGCGATGTCGGCGGGGAACCGGACCGACGTCCCCGGAGCCCACCGGCGCACAGATTCTTCCAGGGCCTGGGACACCACCTCCGCCACCGCCGTGGCCTGCGACCGCAGGGCGTGGACCAGGAGCTCGTCGTGCAGGCACAAGATGATGTGGGCGCCCAGACCGGCGATCCGGGCCCGCACCGTGACCGCCCACATCTTGAACAGCTCGGCCGCGGCGCCCTGTATCACTGCGTTCCGGCCGTACCGGCCACGGGCCGCTACGGCACCGGAGGCTTCGGTGGAGGAACCGCCGGCCCCGGCCGGACCCATCCGGATGAGGCGTCCACCGTAGGTACGCAGGTCCCTTCCGGCCTCCGCCTGGCGAGCGGCTCCCGCGAGATAGGCCATCGCTACCGGGTACGAGGCGTCGAGGCGGCGCAGGGCCTGGGCGCCGTGGCCGGTGGTCGCGCCGTACATGGCACCGAGCACGGCCGTCTTGGCAGTGGCCCGATCGACGTCGAGCTGGGCGGCGACGGGGGCGTACATGTCGTCCTCCCCGGCGGCCGCGGCAAGTGCCCGGTCGGCGGACACGACGGCCAACACCCGAGGCTCGATCTGGCCCAGGTCGGCCCGTACGAACACCATCCCGGATTCGGCCACGACGGCCGCCCTCAGGTCGGCCGGCATACTGTGAAGCCCGGCCGAGGCGGTCATCCGCCCGGCGGCGCCATCGGAGCCCGACCACTCACCGCGCAGGCGACCGTCGGGACCGAGGTGCTCGTCGAGCCAGCGGTAGCCGTATGTGGTGCCCATTCGCTCGGCCTTGCGCCACGCCAGCAGCGCCCCCACCACCGGGTGGCGGCCCTGCACCTCGCGCAGCCGCCAGGCGCGGGTGTCGGCGACCTCGATCCCGAGCCGGCTGAGCAGGACCTTGATCTGAGCGTTGGAGCGCAGGTCGACCTCGACGCCGGCGGGGACGTGGCGCAGGACCTCGGCGTCGCGTCCAAGTCTCAGCTCGACCGCCTCGGCGTCGTTGCGCGGCCGGGGACCTACGAACCCGGCGATGATCGATTCCGCAGTGGCCCGGTCCATCGGTAGTCCCCCGACGGTCATCTCTGCGCACAGCAGCTCGGCACCCGACTCGGAGCGGGCCGTGACGACGGCCCTCGGCCCGTAAGCGTCGGCCACGGCGGTCAGCTGAGCCAGTTGGCGGTCGGCTACATCGAGGGCCAGGGACGCCCACCGTCGGAGCCGCTCAGGGCGGTCGCCCCAGCCGCCGTCGGCCCACACGGCCCGCAGATGACCGTCGGGCTGGACGGGGTCTTCGGGATCGCCGGCCACGTCATGCAGAGCGGAGAAGAGGTCATCCGGCGCGACCGTCGGCACCCCGTCGAGGGGAAGGTCATGGGCCGCGGCCCAGACCCGGCCGACGTCGACCCGCCAGCCGCCGTGGAGCAGGGCGTGCACTGCGGTCAGGTCCCATGCCGTGGATATGTGGAGTCCGACCCGGACCAGCGCCGACGCCGTCGCTGCCGACCACAGCACCCACCTGGGGCGAAGCGCCGCTTCGATCGCCGCGACATCTGACAGGGGTGAGACCGTCGGAGCCATCTCGGACCCGCCCACCGCCCACGCCTGCCCGTTCACGGCCAGTCCGATCCCGGATCCCGGTTTGACCACGAGGGCCACCGGATCGCCCCTGTGCGCCCCGGCGCGGCTCAGCGCATCGATGAGCCCGGATGTCACCACCGGCCCACCCTGCCATGTGACGCCAGGTCGTGGCGACATCGGGCTGAGTCACGGACCGTGCACCTGCCCCTTACGACGACCTCAGCAGCTGAGCTCGCTGGCCCCGCAGAGTGCCAGACCAGACGCGTCCGCTCCCGAAACTGGATCCTGCTACCAACCCCGGCAGGCTGACAGACCCTCGCCCCGCTCTACCGCCCGTCAATACCTGAAATGTTTGCCTTCAACTCATCCTCGATATGTGAGACCAAGCCGCGCTGCTCATCAAGCTCACGATTCTGCTGATCAATCTGCTGATTCAGATGCTCGATGACCTCATCCAGGTGCTGTTCGAGGGACGTGATCCGCTCAGTCACCCGGCCCATCTCCTGGTTGATGCCGTCAATGGCTTCCGCTACGTCTGCATCCATCGTGTCCTCCCAGGCTGGAGCCAGCGCGTCGTCCGCACAGTGCGGGCAATCCCGAGAACTGGCAACGCAACGGTAGTCAGTCTTCATCCTCGGAGCAACGGCTGCACCCTTTCCGTCGAATCACCCCTTGAGCTCGTCGGCGGTCCGGTCCTTCATGCTTCCTCCCCGAGGGCCGAAGGGCGGAGGCCGGCGACGAGTTGCCGGACGGCGTGATCGGCCAGGCGGGCCGACTCGACCGGTGGCATTGCGGCCATCTCGGGAGCGATGACCTCGGGACCCACCCAGCTGAGGCCTCCGGTGCGAGCCAGGACCTGCAGGGCGGAATTCAGGTCAAGTTGGCCGTGGCCGGGAAGGAGCCGGCGCTGGGTGTCCTGGCGGATGTCCAGCTCCCCAGTGGCGGCGAGAGCATCGGACACTTGAACCGAGAAGATGCGGTCGCCCGGTATCTGCTCCAAGAGGACCAGGTCGGGAACGCTGCGGAAGAAGTGCCAGGTGTCGAACAGGAGGCCGCCGTTGGTTCGGTCGGCGTGACGAACGATGTCCCAGCCCGAAGCCAGGTCGGTGATCGCCGTGATGGGCGTGAACTCGAGATGCGCTTGGGCCCCGAATCCGGCCGCCCTGTCGCAGACAGCGCCGAATGCGCCTACCAGCGTCTCCATGGATACGTCGTGCACGGATTGGCCGATGAGGTTCACGGCCACCGCCCCGAGCTGCTCGGCCCAGATCAGGGTCTGATCGGTGCTGTAGCGGCCGAACCGGGAGCCCGGATGAGGGGTACCGCCATACCAGCCCACGATCGGGTCCAGCACCACGTCGTAGCCGGCATCGCGTATCCGCCGGCCCAGCTCAGCCGGCCCGATTCGCGCCCCGACCTCCGGGTCGAGGTCGAGGGGGGTGACCGAGAACCGCTGGACGTCGAGATGCCTGGCGGCGTCGAGGCGTTCGAGCACCGGGGTCTCGAAGCCGAGTGTCCCGGCCCAGAGGACCCAGCCGCCGGCCGGGACGGTCACGCCGATGCTCCGGAACCGGAGGTCTCGCCGGGCCGGGCGGTGACCGCGGGGTTGCCCTGCCGCCACGTGTAGCTCTGAGCTCTGTGGGCGACCCGCCACGTGCCGTTGCGTCTGATGAGCTGGTCGCGGTAGGTGCCGGCGATGGTGTACAGGTCGCCTCCCGGGCAGCCGTGACGAACGTGTTGGGCTTGGAAATATGACGTCGTTGCCAGACTCCCGTCGCCGTCTGGCGTGACCGTGATGGTGCCAATCAGATGTTGACTGGCGTCGAGCCGATCCAATGCTCGCCGGGACCGGGCGACGATGGCGTCTCGGCCGGTCATTCGTCCTCCGGGATGCTCATAGGCGGCGTCCGGCTCGAAGCAGTCCGTGAGCGTTTCCCAGTCGTGCTCGTCCTGGGCGATTGCGATACGGGCCAGCAGAGCGGCGGCGGCCGCCTGGTCAGCCGTCGAGATGGTGCCGTCACCGCCGCAGGAGCCGTCGGTCACGAACCGAACCGCTCGTCGATGGCATCCCTGAGCGACGCGAGGTGGTCGAGGTGGGCTTCGATGCTGTCGAGGCTGATCTTCTGGGTGAGGATTGACACGCCGGTCCCGCCGGCTTCCTGCCACCGGGCCGCCGTATCCACCACCTCGTCTCTGGTGCGGGCCCGGGTCATGATCAGTTCGCGTCCGAAGGTCTCGCCGTCGCGGCCGGCCTCGGTGAGCATCTCGTTCAGGCGGGCCAGGCCTTCGACGGCCTTGTCCACCTCGCCGGCGAGGGTGAAGCCGTCGCCGAGGAGGCTGGCCCGGCGGAAGGCGGCCTCGCCGAACCCGCCGAACCAGATCGGGATGGCCCGGGCGGGTCGCGGGTTGATGCAGCCGCGCTCGATACGGTCGAACTCGCCTTCGAAGGTGACGAGCGGTTCGGTCCACAGCCGGCGCAGGAAGGGCACCTGCTCGCTCAGGCGGCGGCCGCGGCTGGCGAAGTCCTGACCCAGCGCGTTGTACTCGACCCAGTTCCATCCGGTTCCCACTCCGAGTCTCATCCGACCCTGCGAGAGCAGGTCGACGTCGGCCGCCTGCTGGGCGACCAGCACCGTCTGGCGTTGGGGGAGGATCATCACCCCGGTGGCCAGCTCGATCCGCTCGGTGATCCCGGCCAGGAAGCCCATGGCCACGAAGGGGTCGTGAAACGGATCGTGTTCGGTGTAGGGGCCCCACAGCGGGGGCTCCCGGTCGGCGTGCTCGGCGCCCACCACATGGTCGTAGAACAGGATCGAGTCGTACCCGAGGTGTTCGACGCCCCGGCCGATGGCCGGCAGGGCGGCGGGATCGTGGGACAGCTCGGTCTGGGGGAACACCACGCCGAACTTCATCGCTTGGCCCTCCTCGGGTACTCGCCCCACAGCACCGTGTCAGGACGTTCGCCGTCGGCGTAGCGGTGCCACGCCCAGACGTAGCTCACCGCGTCTGCTCGAGGGTGTCTGGCCCGGTGATGAGCGCGGCGACGATGTCGGTCATGCGGTTCCGGGCTTTCGGACGGCCGGCCCCACCAGCGACATCGGGGTCCCGTAGTAGCGGCTGGCTTTCTCGCCCAGGACCTCGCCGGCTCCGTCAACGACCAGGCAGGCCCCGTTGATGTACCACGCGGCCTCGCTGGCCAGGAACACGGCTGCGGCGGCCACGTCCTGGGGATAGGCGGCCCGCCCGTTGCGCGAACGCGAGGCCATGTGAGCGGCAGTGGTGGCGACATCGTCGGGGTCGCCGGCGATCAACCCTGCGGTGAGACCGCTGACGGTCCGGCCCGGCGCCACTGCATTGACCCTGATGCCATGGGTCGACAGTTCCACAGCGGCTGACTCGGTAAGTCCGACCACGCCGAACTTGGCCACCGTGTAGGCATGCGGGCCGAGCCCACCCCGCACCCCCGCAGTGCTCGAAGTGTTGACGACGGACCCGCCGCCTTGGGCGATCATCACCCGAGCCGCCTCCCGGGTTCCGAGGAACACGCTGGTCAGGAGCACGTCCATGGTGGCGTTCCAGGCGTCCAGGGTGTGATCGACGAGGGAACCGACGGCGCCGAGCATGCCCGCGTTGTTGAACATGCAGTCGAGGCGTCCGAAGCGCGACACGGCCAGGTCGACCGCGCCGGCAACGTCGGCCTCCTGGGTGACATCGACTCGCAGCGCGACGACCCCCTCCCCAAGCTCGGCAGCCAGAGCCTCGGCTCGTGCGACGTTGAGGTCGGCGATCACGCAACTCGTCCCCTCGCAGACGAGCTGGCGGACGATGCCCTCCCCGATCCCACTCGCACCGCCGGTCACCACTGCGACCCGGGTTTCAGTCATGGATGCCCTTTCCCTCGAACCACGATGTAGGACACTGATGTACTACACCACGACACTAGCGTCAACAACAGTCAGCCCATACAGGCGGCGGAGCGTTACTGTCGACAAATGGCAGCCAGCCCTCAGACCGTCGCCCGGGGTCGCCGACCCGATCCGCGCGTCGCCGAGACCAAACGCCTGGTCAAAGACACCACCCTGGACCTCATCGCCGAGGTCGGATTCGAGGGAACCACCATCGAACTGATCTCCGAGCGAAGCGGCGTATCCCGCAGCACCATCTACCGACACTGGCCCGATCCAGCCGCCCTCCTCCTCGAGGCCTTCGACCCCCCCACCCCCGAGATGGAACCCCCCGAAGTCACCGGAGACTTCGCCACCGACATCACCCGCTACATCCGACACGTCGCAGATCGTCTCAACGAGGAGCGCTTCGCAGCCGCGCTAGCCGCGCAGATCGACAAATCCCAACGCGACCACACCTACCGCAGGGCACACCTCCAGTACGCCGTCGCCCGCAACGAACACGGCGTCGCCATCTTCCGAGCCGGCATCGCCTCAGGAGCCATCCGCACCGGCACCGACCCCGAACACGAGACCGACCTCGTGCTCAGCTACCTCGTCTACCAGCGCCTGGTACGGCACCGCCACCTCGGTCCAGAGCTCATCGAGACCCTCTGTCAAGGCGTCCTCGGACGCTGCCAGGCTATGTGACGAGCTGACCCAGTCAGAGTTCGACATGCGGATCAATCACCGATCGGTGCCGACAGACGCGCGTCGGACGGCCACACACGCCATCAGCGTGTCCTTGTGCACGCCCAGATCGGCGATCCGATCCACCAGCACTTCCATCGGGCGTCACCCTCCCCATCGTCGGTGTCGATGCCGAGAAGCAGCCGGATTCGGTCCCGCTGCGCTGTGACTGCGACCGCGGATCGTCGGGGATTGTTGCCAGCCGCCTGTCGGCGCAACAGCGTTGTGTGTGAGCAAGGATGCGGACGCG
>JAKCDU010000035.1 GCA_021838445.1 Actinomycetes bacterium
TCAACCCGGGCACAGTCACGAGCGAGGGCATCAGCGCCGGGCGTAACCGGACAGCCATCACCGAGGTGATCTCGGCCAAGTCCAAGAAGAAGATCGTCTTCGTCGACTGACCGCCGCCCAGCCCACCAACATTGCGCCTGTCGTCCCTTCAGCGGGACCGGGCCCACCGCTGGGTCACGGGCATGGCCCGGGTCGGCACCACCGAAGCGGCGGGCAGATGAGGGGCCGGCACCGGTCTCGCGCCGCCTCAGCCGGTACACGACACCGGCTGGGGCGGCCCGAAGGCGGCGGCGGGGAGGGTCGGACCCCTGACCAGGGCGGCCGCCGCCGTCGAGCGCACCGACCGGGTCGACAAGCCGGGCACGATCCGGCCGAACACCGGGTCCACAGATGCCGTCGCCGTCACCTCCACGGCGTCGCCGGCTACGGCGACGGCCAGGTGCAGGTGGTGGAGTGACGATGCCACCCCGCTGGCGGTGACCGACTGGCACACCACTGTCGCCACCGTGGCTGGATCGAGTGTCACGCCGTGACCGGCGTAGAAGCTGGCGTTGCTCAGTCCCGCCGAGGCAGCGTCGTTGGCTGCTGCCAGCAGGTCGTCGTGGAGCTGGGCCTGGGCCTGGTAGGCGACGGCACTGTCGACCGCCAGCGCGGCGAGGGCCATGAGCACCAGGAACGCCGCCGGCACCAGGGCCAGCACGCTGCCCCGCTCGGATCGCCGCAGTCTCAACCGGAGATCCCGGCGGCCAGCCGCCGTCATGGGCAGACCGCGCTGCCTGGTAGGCCCGTGCGGTAGGGATCGACCAGCTCGGAATGGTCGCTGGTTACCGACTGGCCCCGTCCGAGGGGCCCGATCAGTGGCAGCTCCACCAATGGCGCCGGGTAGCTGACCGAGATGGTGATCCGGGCGCAGCGGGCGAAGCCACCACTGATCAGTCGCACCATGGCCTGCTGCGGATCGCGCCCATAGCCGCGCAGGGCGGCCGCCGCGGCCTGCGACGCCGACACCGACGCGCTCGCCGCGTCGGCTCCCTCGACATAGGTTCGAGCGGCTTGGCGGGCCGCCTCGGCGGTCGCATTCTTGGTGTCGACCACCGCCCACCCGTAGGCGACGAGCAGCAGACCCACCACGAAGATCAGAAAGCCGAACAGCAGACCTTCGAAGCCGCCGGCGAAACCGTCGTCGCGAATGCGATCGGCGACGTGGCATCCCCATCGGTCGCGAAGAAGGCGGCCGACCCGCCCGGTGGATCTCAACGGAACCGCTCGGTCCGGATGGTCACCATACGCTCGATCCGGCTCCAAGCCGACAGGCCAGGAAGGAACTCCGGGCTTTGCGCCCGCACCAGGAGCACCACCTGTTGGGCATCCACCTCCTCCCACACGAAGCTCAGATGGGAGGACCCGAAGGTGCCGAGCTGGCCCCGGGCCGCGGCTTCGGCGGCGCCCACCTCGAGGGCCGGGCTCGGCGCCGTCGCCACGGACTCGGCCGCCCGCGTAGCAGCCGCGGTGAGGGCCGACTCGGCGTAGAGGCGGACGATCAGCTGGGTGGCGAAGAGGAGCAGCACCATGAGGATCAGGAAGCCCACGATGGTGCCGACGATGGCCGTGCCGGCGTCGGGTCGACGAGCGCCCACGATTCAACAGCTGGTGGTGCTCTGTCCTATGCAGTTGACCTGCTGGTTCACATGGGACGAGGCGTGCTGGAAGGTGGCGTTGAACGCCACCCACATCCCCACCCCGAGGAAGGCCATGACGAGCACAGCAATGGCCGCCGAGATGACTCCTTCGCCCCGCTCGTCCCGCTTGGGTGTGACCCCCCGATCCGGTCCGTCCACCGCTTCTGGATGCTCATTCATCTCGACCTCCTCCGGGTTGAATGAAACCTACTGAAACTACATCGATGTGTTCTACCCTCCACACTGAATCAGGCGTTGGCGAAGGAGTGCAGGGCGGCGAGGAAAGGGACGGCCAAGAGAATGGCTCCCGGAACGAGCGTGGCGACCGTCACCGGCACCCAGACCTGCTGAGCCCGGCGCTCGATCCTCTCCACCGTTCGCCGCTGCAGGTCCCGCCTCGCCGCCCGAGCCTCGGCCGACACCAACCGGCCGAGATCCGCCGACTCGGCGTGCAGGGCCAGCACCGCGACCAGACGCCGCACCGGTTCCACCCCGACCCGGTCGGCCCATTCGCCCAAAGCATCGGCCTCGCGCAGTCCCTGCTGAACCCGATTTGCCACTTCCTGCAGGTCCCGGGCCACACAGCCGCGTCCCCTGGCCGCCAGCCGCCCCAGAGCCGACCCGACGGAGTACCCGGCGTTGAGGAGCATGGCCAACTGCTCAGCCATCACCGGCAGTTCCTCGGCGGTGAGACGCTGCCACTCCTCTGAGCGGTGGGCCAGACGCTGTTCCACCACCAAGAAAGCCAGAGTCGGCCCACCCCCCAACAGGAGCAATGCCAACGCCGCTGGAACACCCGAGGCCAGCGACAGCACTCCCGCGATCACCCCGCTGGCCGCCACCAGGGCGGCCTGGCGGAGCCGGAACATCGTTGCTGTGAGCGGGGAATGCACGCGGGCCAACCGCCGGGCCGCCCCCTCCCCCACCCCGAAGGCGCGAGCCAATCCGTCCCCGAGGTCCTTCACGAGCGGTCCGACCACCCCGTACATCGTCGAGGACGGCTCCGCACCCGTGCGCCTGGCGGCTACGACCGCGCCCGGGTGGAACGGTCGGAGCCGTTCGGTCAGAGACGGCCGGGCCAGACGATCCCACTTCGACAGCAACAGCGCCGACCCAGCCCAAACCATTAGGCCTACCGCTACGACGAGCCGGCTCACCCGAAGACCCGGGGCGGTACCGGTAGTCGCATCAACCGACCCGACCACCACCAGCAGAGCGCCACGGCGACCAGCCCGGCGGCCACCGCAATCTGTCCTCCAATCGTTTCATAGGCCTGGCGACCGCTGCCGATGGTGAGCCCCGCCAGGGCCATGCCGAGCGGCACCAATAGGACGAACCGGCGGGCGAACCGGACCCCGGCCAACCGGCTGTCGGCGTCGAGGCGACTCTGCAGGTCGAGGGTCCGGTCCTCGATGAGGTCGACCAGCTTGGTGTCGAGGTCGGTCCCACCGACCTCGTGAGCCATGAGGAGGGTCTCGAATACTGCATCGGCCGTCGGATCGTCCAGACCCTCCTTCAGGATGGAGACCGTGGCGCCAAAGTCGACGGTGAGGAGCCACTCCCGCTCAGCCGCGTCGAAGGTCGGCCGCCACTCGTCGGGCACCTTGCGGGCTGCCTCGAACACGGCCTGTGGCACCGACCGGCCCAGGGACCCCGTTCGCAGCCGGATCTCCTCCAACACCCTCGGCCACTCGGCGATCGCTGATTCGAGCCGCATCTGGGCACGCCGGCGGTGGGCCGCTACCGGGAAAGTCCCGGCGAACACCCCGCACAGCACCGCTGGCGCCAGACCGCCGAACAGGAGCCACGCCAACAGGGCTCCGCCAGCGACTGCCACCGCAACCGCCGCTGCCACCTCCCTCCCAGCCGAGCCGGACCGGCCTCCCCGCCGGTTGGATGGACCTAACCGCTCCCCCAGCGCCGCGCCAACCGATTGACCGAGCCGACGTGGTCTTTCGGCCGTCCTCCTCCCCCGCGATCGGCGGTCGGCCCCGGTGGCCGAGGTGTATACGAGCCAACCTCCGGTCATCGCCGAGACGGCCGCGATCCCGCCGGCAGTCAAGCTCATAGGACTGGTCACTGCTGGCCGACCAACGCCCGCAGGTCGAACCCGTGCAGCTCCAAAGCCCGGGCTGCTCTGACCGGCAGGCCCCCCGACCAGCGCAGTGGATCGCTGAAGCGTGCCCGGGCGAACACGCTGGTCGTGGTGAACGCCACGGTGCCGGCCGCGACCTGGAGGTCCTCCACAGCCAAGACCTCGGTCACCCGAAGGTCGCTCTCTCTACGGGAGCAGAACACGACCAGGTCGACCGCCTCGCTCACCAGAGCCGACAGGGCCGACACGGTCAGCTCGGAGCCGCTTTCGGCGAGCTGGCATATGAAGCGCAGCCGGGACAGGGCTTGGCGGGCCGAGCCGGCGTGGATCGTCGTGAATCCCTGTACGCCCGACGACAGCGTCAGCAGAAGCGGCAGCGCTTCGCGGTCGCGGACCTCTCCGACTATGGCCACGTCGGGGGCCATGCGGAGAAACCCGGCCACCAGGCGGCGCAGATCCACCTCCTTGCGGTCAGCCCTAGCTGGGCGGGTCTGCATGTGGGCCACATTGGGCTGATCGATGTCGGTCTCGAACACCTCCTCGGCCACCACCACCCGTAATGCCGGGTCGAGCTCGGCAGCCAGACAGCTGAGCACGGTCGTCTTCCCCGCGCCGGGTGCGCCAGCAATGAGTATCGAAAGCCCGCTGCGCACGCAGGCGGTCAGGAAGCGGGCGGTCTGGATGTCGAGCATGCTCCTCTCGACCAACTCCCGCAGGTCCCGGTGCGCTACCCCGGAGAACTTCCGAATGTTGATCAGTAGATGGCCGTCGCGCCCGATATCGGAGTGCACGATGTGAAGGCGGGACCCATTGTCCAACTGGGCGTCCTGGAGGCCCTCGGACGGGTCGAGCTTGCGGTGCGACCGACTGGCGTCGTCGAGGATCTTGGTCAGCACCCGGACCACGTGATCGTCGTCATGGAAGACCTCGTGGTGGTATCCACCACTGCCAGAGTGGCGCTTGCAGAAGATCGACGCCGGACCATTGATCATGATCTCCCACACGTCGGGATCGTCGAGAAGGGGCTGCAACGGCCCGTAACCGGTGAGGTTTCGCATGGCCCGCTCGACCGCCGCGTCGGGGTCGGCGATGTCCTGAGCCCTCTGACCACGGCGGTACTCGGCCCGCCAGTCGGCAACCTCCTCCACCAGCAGGTGCCGCAAACGAACACCGCCGTCGGTATCGGCCATGTCGATCCCCGCCGACTTGGCCCGATCCTGCACCGCTCGTTCGATCTCCCGCAGGGGCGATACCCAACGCTGCTCCACCCCGCCAACCAGCGTTCCCGCCACTCCCGGGAATGTACTCAAGTTACATCAATGTCGGAAAGACCTTTCTCCGCTGCTCAACTGCGGCCGACCCTCGACGGCCTCAACTGAGGAGGCTGGAACCAGTTGAATACGCCCCTACGGCTCGGACACAGGATGGCGTTGGGCCGAAGCGTACCGGGCTGGCAAGGCCGCCGTGGCCCAGGTCGCCAGGCCTTCCGACCCAAGGCATCACGGTCTCTAGCTGGCCACTTCTCGGGACGTCGACAGGTCGGTGGTGAGTGCTCTCTCCGCGGCCCCCCACCTGGCTACCCCCAGCACCCTCCCCCGACCTCATACTCGGTATGGCGTGGCAGGTGGGGCGGGATGACTACCGCCCAGGCGACGCCTTCACCGCAGACAATAACAAGGCAATAAATAGCATCAACCAGGTGCCGATTGGGGATGCTCGCTTGCTCCGCCCCACCAATCCTCCTAAGGTTCGGGTAAGAGTAGGTCTCGATCGTCAGCGTGGCGACCGGTCATCTTCAGCGGGGGGAATCAGTGGACGTAGCAGCCAGCACTACTCGGACCACAAGGTCCAGGCGGGGATCCGCCGTCACGGCGGTTTTCGGGAGCGTGGGCCTGAGCGCCTTGATGCTGTCGGCGTGCGGTTCATCAGGTCATTCGACAGCTGGCTCAACTGGTACATCGGCGAGTGGATCCGGCGCCTCGACCACGGTAGGGCAGCAGGCTACAGGAGCCCCGATAATCGTCGGCGAGGACTGGGACAGTACCAGCGCCGACGCCGCCTTCACCGATGTAACGGCCAAGACTTTGGCCTATGCCGTCAGCTACATCAACTCCCACGGAGGAGTGCTGGGTCGCCCGATCAAGCTCATCTTCGGCAATGATCAGAGCCAGCCCTCCAATGGACCAGCCGTAACCGAGCAGCTGGTCAACTCCGGAGCCAAGTTCCTGCTGTACAACGAAGGCACTGATTACGGCTCGAAAGCTACCATAGAGAAGCTTGGCATTCCGGCCATAGGCGTCACTGATGTCGTGCCGACATTCGCCTCTCCGCCCGACAATACCTACACCTATGAGGTCGCCAGTCAATTGAGCAATTGGGCCGCGGTCTATTGCGGCGCTTGGAAGGCAACCGGCGTCAAGACTATTGGGATTATACGCGACGATTCGACGACTACCGCTGGGCTGGACAAGATCCTCTTTCCTCAGCTCCAGGGTTGCGTGAACATCACCGACATAGAGACTGCCTCGGGAAGCGCATCGGACTTAACGGCCCCTGTGGCGCGTCTGCTCGGGCATCACCCAGACGCCATTTTGGTCGCTGACCTGGGCGGTCCATTCGAAATTCTGGCACAGGATACGATTTACCAATCCGATCCCAACATCACCCGATATTCGTTGGCCACGATCGTGAACGAGCCATCTACCTGGAAGCTGGCAACCGCTGGGGCCCTCAACGGAGTGATATCAATGGGCTCGCTCAATCCCACGAATCCTCGGACGGCACAGCTCCAACAGATGCTTACGTCCGCGTACGGTTCTTCCTTCTCCATGACGGCCTTCGACGCCAATGCATGGGATGCAGTTCAGATCATGAAAGAGGCCATGGTCAACTCGGGTAACCCTGACGATCCGCAAAAGGTCAACCAGGCCATGCAAGGAATCTCTTCATACACGGCGTCGTTCGGTCAGCCTGGGTATCAGCTGACATACTCAGCTAGCAAGCACTCCGGTGCGAATGGCCTGTGTGGACTGGTATTGGAACAATTCGGCTCGAACAACCATCCGGACACTGCGTTCTCCAAGTATCAACCGTCCTGTAGCTGAGGTGAGCGACCTTCAACTCTGGATATCAGCAGTACAGATCGGCTGCTTTTTTGGGCTCTTGGCCCTGTCCTACTACGTCGTACTAGCCGGGACTGGATTCTTCAACTTCGCTATCGGAACCTACGCGATGGTCGGAGGGCTATGTGCTGCGTGGCTGGTCATCAACCATAACTATCCCCTCTGGCCAGCCGTGTTGATCGCTCTGGTCGCGACCGTGGCATTGGCCGCGGTGACGGAGGTCGCGGTCGTCCGACCGGTGCAGCGCCGGTCGGAGGGAAGCGAGCTCCCGGCTCTTGTGGCCGTGACGGCCGTGCTCTTCGCGATACAGCAGCTGGGGGGGGTCACCTTCGGATACACGACACTACCGGGCCAGAACCTATGGACTTTTCATTCCATACACCTCGGTTCATCGATAATCCTTCCATCTGCACTGGTGCTCGTGGTGACCACCGTGATCGTCTTCTTCCTGGTCGCCGCTTGGGTACGCTTCACCCGCACAGGACGCGTTCTCAGAGCGGTGGGCGACAGCCGGGAATCGGCGTCCCTGCTCGGCCTGCCTGTGGGCCGTATCCGAATCATTGGATTTGCGCTCTCGGGTCTTTTGGCTGGGACAGCGGGATTACTCTTTGCCCCCAAGGCGGGTGTGAGTTCATCTAGCGGACTGGATTGGGCGCTGAGTGGATTCCTGGCGCTGGTGGTTGGCGGAACTGCTTCGGTGTGGGCCCCTCTGGTTGGCGGCCTCATCCTTGGCATGCTCCAGATATTCATTCCGTTCTACTTCGGTGGCACCTCCCTCCCTTATCTGCTCCTGATACTTGCCGCGGTGTTCTTTGCCTTCCGTCCACAGGGGCTCTTCGACCGCCGGGTGAGGGTATGAAGGCCGCTGGCGACTCCTGGCTGACGCGGTTCACCTGGCGATCGTGGCTGTCAAGAGGGAATCCGACTCTTCTCGGCCTACTCGGTGCCATCGTGGTGCTGGCCTGGGTCGGGTCCAACGGCTACCGTCAGACACTTGTCATTACCGCGGCTACGTATGCTCTTGTAGCTCTGGGAATGTATGTTCCTTTCGTCCTGGCAGGGTCGCTGTCTCTCGCTTATGGGGCCTACGCCAGTATCGGTGGATACTCTGTAGCCCTCATATCGACCAAGACGGGGGCTCCACTTTGGGTGGGTTGGCTTATCGGACCCGTAATTGCGGCGGGTGCCGCAGTCCTATTGGGCATAGCCACTCGTCGGCTGTCCGGCTTCTACCTCGTGGCCGTGACCTTGCTCTTCAGCGAGGCCTTCCAGAACTACATGAGCAATTCCTCGTTTGCTGGAGGCAATGCCGGTTTGGCCCGGTTCCGGGCACTCGATGTGTTCGGCTGGTTCCCTACATTCAATCAGCTGATCTTCCTCACGGCAGCGCTGGTTTGCGTGGTGGCATTCCTACTCAGCCGGTTACGCCGAAGCCCTTGGGGAGTAGTAGTCCGGTCCATGCGTGAGGTACCCACAGCGGTGGAAGCATGCGGGGCTCGCGTGCCGGTCCTGAACCTGGTCGCTCTAGCAGTAGGCGCTGCGGTCGGGGCTCTCGGGGGAGCACTCTTCACCCAGATGGTTGGATCGGTGCAGCCCGACACCTTCACGCTGAATCTGGTGTTTCTTGCTATCTTCATGCCTATCATTGGCGGGTCGGGTACGCCGTGGGGAGCAGTACTAGGCGCCCTGATCGTCGTCGAACTGACCCTGAACCTGCCGTCGCTTCACACGAGCGGCACTCTCCTCGTAGCCTTGGGTGTGCTGGCCATCATGTTGATCGCACCTCGCGGTTTGCTCGGCTACCTCGGCGCGGCACGTAAGCGAGCATGGGACGTGATTGCGCGCAACCGGGTTGGCAATGCCCCCTGAAGCGCTGCTGCTCGAGGGCCGAGGAATAGAGAAGCGTTACGGCGGAGTAGTTGCCCTGTCAGAGGTACACATACGGCTCAGCCGTGGGGAAATTCTAGGTCTTGTAGGACCGAACGGAGCGGGTAAGACGACCCTTGTGGACGTCATCTCAGGAACCCAGCGCGCCAACGCAGGGACCCTCGAAGTGCTCGGAAACCGCCTTCATGGGCCAGCTTCGCGCCGGTCCAGGCTCGGGCTTGCCCGGACCTTCCAGTATCCACAGCTAGCCCTCGATCTGACCCTCGAGGAGAACCTGATAGTCGGGCGGGTAGCCGGCCGGCATCGGTCTGCGATCGGGATGGTTTCCAGCGCGTTCCGGGGTGCATTCTGGAGAACTGATCCCGAAGACCTGCGTGTCGTCCGAGCCATCGCCGACGAACTGGGCATCGACCGCCTCGAGCGGGTGACACGGGATCTGACCCTTGGTGAACAGCGTCTCCTCGAAGTTGGCCGCGCCTTGGCGCAGGAACCGCTCGTCATGCTGCTGGACGAGCCCTTTGCGGGATCCGACGCTGCCGGCGTACTGGGTATCGCCGAGGTGATCCGGACGGTGCAGGGGCGTGGGCACGGCATAATCCTCGTGGACCACAACGTCGATCTTGTCTCGTCGCTAGCAGATCGGATGATGTTGATCGATCGGGGCACAGTGGCTTTCGACGGCGATCCTCTCAGCTGTATCGCCAGCCCACAAATGCGACAGGTCTATTTCGGTGGAGAGGAGTTCCAAAGTGCCACATGAGCTCCGTGTCCAAGGGCTGACTGTTCGGTATGGGCATGCAACCGCCGTCTCGGGGGTTTCGCTTTCGGCGACGGGCGGGTCGGTCACTGCTCTCGTAGGGCCGAATGGAGCGGGGAAGTCGAGCACGCTACTGAGCATTTATGGGTCCGTAGAATCCGAAGGCGCGATTGCCGTCGACGGTGAGGACATGAGTCGTCTGACGCCTGCAGCCCGGGCTCGCCGGGGGATCGCGGTGGTTCCACAGGGCCGGCGCCTCTTCCCGCGTCTCAGCGTGCGGGACAATCTGAGGGTGATGGCCGAGACCCTGAAACTGCCGGGCCAGGCCGTCGAAACGGCTCTCGATCGATTCCCCAATCTCAAGGAGCGGGCCCGGGTACCAGCCGGCGTTCTTTCTGGAGGGGAACAACAGATGCTCGTCGTGTCTCGTGCTCTCATGGGCACACCCAGAGTCCTGCTTCTGGACGAGATGATGACCGGCCTGGCCCCCCGCATTGTCCACGAGTTGGCAGCCACGGTTAGGGACTTGGCACGCGACGGCGTAGCGATTCTGCTCGCTGAGCCCGCCATGGGGATTCTGAGCGCCTCCGTCACCCGCGGCTACGTCTTGATCCGGGGCGAGATAGTAGCTTCCGAAGAGGAGGGGGGTCGGGCGCTCGAGCAGGCCTACCAGGGCGCTCTGGGCATGCAAGTCGGGTCCGCCGGCGACGGCGTAGATGCATCTGGCCCGTTTGAGCAAGCAATAAAGGCAGATGGTCAATGAGCAGTCAGGATGGCTCCGAATACGACCCGATGGCGCCCGCGACTCTTGCGGATCCCTTTAGCGCCCATACGCTTCTGAGGGAGAACTGCCCAGTTCATTATTATGCCGGCTTTGGAGATCGGGGCTTCTTCACCCTTTCCCGCTACGACGACGTGGTGGATCTGTTTCGCAACCTCGAGCGCTGGTCTGGAGAGTTCGGACAAGGGCCCATCTACTACAAGGAGGGCGGCCTACGGTCGGACCCTCCCGAGCACACCGTCTACCGGCGGCTAGTCACGAGGTCCATGCCGGCCCGCCGCGTGCCGGCAATGGAGGCGGAACTGCGTCTCATCGCTGAAGGACTGGTGGACAGCATCGCCCAACGCGGGGAAGGCGACCTGATCCGGGATTTCGCCATGCCACTGCCGGTGATCGCCATCTCCCGGATGTTGGGTGTTCCCCCAGAGATGGGAGACGAGTTCAAGGCGTGGTCGGACGAGTTCATGGCCGGGCAGAATGCGTCCGACCCGGCAGTGCAGGGGCGGGCGAGAGCCAAAATCGATGGCTTCTTCAGCACCGAACTGGAGCGGCGACGGAAACTTCTCTCATCGGTGCCGGCCGGGGTGGATCCTGTTGAATCAGTTCTCCCAGACGACATCCTCACCGCAGTCATGCTGTATGAGAGTGATGGTCGGCACTTCACGGACCGAGAACTGCTGCCCCTCCTGTTGCTGTTGTTGGTCGGTGGAAACGAGACGACCACGTCGCTGATCGGCAGTCTGGTTCGACGCCTTCTCGAGCTTGGCCTCTGGGAAAAGGTCATTCGAGACAAGAGCCTGTGGGATGTGGCGATCGAAGAGTCTCTGCGCTACGACCCTCCGGTCCAGGGCTTGTTCCGCACGGCTCGCGGCGAGCAGAGCCTCCACGGCGTGACCATTCCATCTGACGCGAAGGTGCAGGGCCTCTTCTCATCTGCCAACCGGGATCCTGCTGTTTGGGACGATCCGGATACCTTCCGGCTAGACCGCGATCTAGATCATCTTCGAGCTACGCACACGTCCTTCGGGGTAGGAATCTGGTTCTGTCCGGGCGCCGCCCTGGCCCGGCGCGAGGCTCGCCTTGCCCTGGAAGTGCTCGGAAGCCGACTTCCCAACCTACGACTCAATGGGCCTGACGAACGCGTCGCAAGCTTCATGATGTGGGGTCCTCAGAGCCTCCCAGTTGCCTGGGACGTCCCCGAGCGGGACTAACCAACCGAAGATGCCGACAGAACGACGGACGAGTTCGTGCTCGAGTAGCGACCCTATTTAGCTAACCACCTGAGGCATTCCGCACCCGCCAGCTGAACCACGGCAGAGCGACGAAACTCGGACCAACACGACGCCCCGTGATCCTGGTCGATGCAGGATTCAGGTCGACCGTCTGAACGACACACCGCCGGCGACTGCCGCCCACTCGAACGAGGGTCCCGACGCCGCCAGCAGGAACGTGGTCATGATCCCCTCCTCGTCGATCTCACCGCACCACACGGTCACCGACTTGGGGGCTGGCCACTCGAGCAACGTACCTACGACACCGCTACGGCCACCGGGTCGGACCACGCACGTGCCGCGCAGCTCGTAGGGCCGGTAGCTGGTTCCGTCCGCAGCGAAACGGACCGTTCCAGTGACCCTTCCGTCCGGGTAACGCAGAAGGTCGATGGCCGTGCCCCGCTCGTTGACCCAGTGACCCGTCGGCCTGCAGTCCACCGCCTCCAGATCGTCCATCCGGTGTGGGTCGCCGATCCCGGTCATTGGGGCACCAGTCTCGGGCCTTTAGACCCTCCCCGAACAAGGTCTTAAGTCCCTAATTTCTCTCGAGGACTCCGTTGGCACCGCCCAATTCGCTCAAAGCCTGAGCTAACGCCGCCCGCAACCGCTGGGCGCCTTCGACGGACAGGTGCGCCACCTGTCCGTAGCCGGGGCGACCCAACTCCTCCAGCGTGAGGTCGATGCGGATGTCGGCGCAGTCGGGACAGTCGTCGCTGATGTTCACGACCCACGTCGACTGGGCCTTGTCGCTGTCCTCGGCGTCGGGATGGTCGTCTCGGCCGTACTGGATGAGCTTCTTCACTCGGGAGAGCATAGGTTGCCAACTACGCACTTTCTATATATTTTCATGTCATGTTGATTGAGACGGGTTCCGACACGGTGACGAAGGTGGGGCATACCGCTGCCGAGCGGGGGCGCCTGGCGGCGGAGGCGGCAGTGCTCGAATCCCTGGTCCATCCCGGGGTCGTCTCCGTCGTCGCGGCGGATCGCCGCGGGGGCGGGGTCGAGCGGCTCACGCTGCGCCGGATCCCGGGCGCAACCCTCGGCGAGTTGCCGGCCGCCCCGCTGCAGACCGTCGCCGCTTGGGGCGCCGCCATCGCCACCATCGTCGCCGACATCCACGATCTCGGCTTCGCCCACGGAACGCTCGGCCCCGAGCACGTCGTGATCGACGGGGACGGCCGTCCGGTGCTGTGCGGCTTCGCCGACGCCCAGCGGCTCGGCGGCTGCGCCAACCCTGACCGGTTGGCATCCGAGGACACCGCGGCCATCGCCCGCCTGGTCTTGGATCGCGCCCCCGCTCTGCGCGGCCGCGAAAGGCGGACCATCGCGCGCTACGCCGACGGCCCCCACCGGCCACGGCGAAGGGGTCTCGGGTCGGCCCGGAGTCTGGCCCGAGACCTGGTGCGGGTGGTACCCGACGCTCGACTCGCCGCCGCTGCCGAGGAGATCGACCCGGCGGGGCCAGCCAAGTTGGCGGAATCCGAGGTGCTGCCAGCCGAGCTGACCGAGCGCGAGGCGCGGCCCTCCGGCCGGGGGACGGGCCGCGAGATCGGGACCCACGATGGTTGGGGTCGCCGCATGACGTCTACCCGGCGACGTCGATGGCGCTTCGACCGCCGTTCCGGTGCGCTGGGGGCTCTGACCGGATCGGTGCTCGCCGCATCGGTGGGGCTCCTGTTCGGTCTCTCCCACGCCGCGCCGGCGCCGGCGACACCGGCCGACAGCTACGTGCTCAACGTGGCCTCCAACCAGGCCGTGGTCTCAGTCACGGGACGCTGGACCTGTGGACCGTCGCGACCGGCCGTGCTCGACACCTCGAGCGGATCGCTCTGGTTGTTCGACCGCTGGCCGACCCCGGGGGAGCGGCTGGCCGCCCGGTTGGTCGAGCGGGTCTCTGACGCCACCGGTCTCGGTGTGGTGTCAGGTCCCGGTCGCTGCGACCGGTTGGTGGTCCTTGGGCCGTCCGGCGGCTACCTCGACGTCAAGGTGTCCCCGGCGCGGTGAGAGCGACGGCGCGCCGCTTCGCCATCGCCGCCAGCGCCACCGTGGCGTTGTGGCTGGCCGGAAAGGCGGCCCTCCCACTCCCTCCCGTCGCCCACCCTCGCCTCATCGGCCGGTGGTGGAGCCAGCTGGCCCCGGCCGTCGCCTGGTTCGGTGCCCTTCGGGGCCTACTGATCGCGATCGGCCTCGCCGCCAGCGGGCTGTCCATGGCGTCGCTGCTCCTGGCCGCGCTGATCGGCGCGGGCCGGCGCGGCAGCCGGGTAGCCGCTTTGGGCACCGATCTCCTGGCCGGGTGGGGGCGGGTGGCCGGCGTCCGCACGGTGCTACGGCTGATCCTCGGCATCGCGGGACCCGGGGTGGCGCTGGGCGCCTGCGCCGCCACCCAGGCGACCGTCGGGCCGCCCGGTTCCACCCCCGCCGAGACCGCCGTCCCGCCGGCACCGGTGATCGGCCCCGGCACGCCCGCCGCCACCACGCCCTTGGCCCCCATCCTCCAGGCACCGGCAGGGACCGCCCCGGGAGTGTGGACCCCGCCGGTCTCCCCCAGCCCCCATTCTCGGGGCCGGCCCTCGGCGTCCAGCCCGGCCCCGGCCGCCGTCGCGCCCACCGCCCCACCCACGGCCGCAGACCCGCCACCGACGCCGGCGCAACCGCGATCCTCGACCCCGCCGTCAAGGGTGGCAAGCCCCCCGTCACAGTCGCCGGCCCCGGTTGCGCCTCCTCCGGGCGCCACCGGTCCCCGGCCAGGCGCCACCTCACCACCATCCGCCACCTCCCCATCGCCCGCCGCCACCCCTTCTCCGGGCAGCTGGACGGTGAGGCCCGGTGACGACTTCTGGACCATCGCCGAATCCGTGGTCGGCGCCTCCCCATCTCCGGCAGACACCGCCGGGGTGGCCCGCTACTGGCTACGTCTGATCCAGGCCAACCGGGCACGCCTGGCCGACCCCTCCGACCCCGACCTCCTCTTTGCCGGGCAGGTACTGGTACTGCCTCCCCCCTGACCGGCCCCGGTTGAGCCAGACTTGGCTGATGAGGAGCCTCCCGCGGTGGCCGACCATCGGAGCGGCCCTCCTCACCATCACCGTCCTCATCCCGGCTCTGACCGGCCCGGTCAACACCGCCCGCCGTTCGGCTACCCCCCCAGCTGGCGCCACCCCCCGGGGAGACCACGGCATCGCGGACCTGGTCGATCTGCGGGCCCAGACCACCGCCAGCACCACGCCCACCGTCGTGCCGACCACCGTCGCCCCGGTCATCACCGCGGCTCCCACCACGACCCCGGCCCAGCCCGCTCCGACCACCGCCGCCCCTGCCACCACGGCCCCGTCCACCACCCTGCCCGCTCCCCTGAACGTGACGCCGGTCCTCCCCCCTCCTACCTACGCTCCTGCCCCCAGCACCACCGCGGCTCCCACGACCACGACGACCATCGCCGGCATCGGGGACCAGTTCACCCCCGGCCCGGTCACCATCCCATTGCGTACGACCGGCACCAACGGCCACGTCGACCCGCTCTTCGCCTGGCTGTCGGCCATCGGCTTCGCCCTCGCCCTGGTCGTCATGCTGGCCCGCTTCGTCATCACCCGTCCCGGCGGGCGCGACCGGGCCCCCCTCCCCTGATCAGCCACTGATCAGCCCATCGCGACAGCCGTTTCCTTCCAGCTCAATGGTCACTACTCGCCCGACGAGAATGAGCACGGCCGCCGGGAGGGGGATCGCCACGGCCGCCGGAAGCGAATGACCGCCGCCGTCGGAGGGCCTTCAGGCCAGCCTCACCGCCACCTCGTTGGCCAGTAGCCGGCCTCGGGAGGTGAGGACCAGGTGGTCACCGTGCAACTCGACCAGGCCGTCGAGGCTCTCGTCGGTGCCCCAGCCCGGCAGGGCCCCCTGCGGCACCCCGGCCCTGGTCCGCAGGGCCAGCTCCATCGCCTCCTGGAGCCGGGCGGGAGGTTCGAGGACCTCGGCCGCGGACTCGCCCGAGCCGCCCTGGCCGACCAGCTTCACGTAACGCTCGGGGGTGCGCACGTTCCACCAGCGGCGAGCCCGCCCCGTCCGGGGGTCCACCGAGTGGGAGTGCGCGGCGCAGCCGAGCCCCTCGTACTCGCCCTGGCTCCAGTACAGCAGGTTGTGGCGGCACGACGATCCGGGGCGGGCCCAGTTGGAGATCTCGTACCACTCCAGCCCGGCGGCGGCCAGGCGCTGGTCGGCGAGCAGGTACTTGTCGGCCTGGTCGTCGGGATCGGGATGTCTCCCGGGCGCCGCCGCCAGGGGCGTTCCCGGCTCCACCGTGAGTCCGTAGGCGCTCACGTGGGCGGGCGCCGGGTCCAGGCCGAGCACCTGGTCCAGGGACGACGCGAAGTCGTCGACGGACTCGCCCGCCGCCCCCATGATCAGGTCGACGTTGTAGGAGTCGGCGAAGCCGGCATCGCCGGCGGCTTCCACGGCCCGCAGGACCGAGTCGGGGGCATGGTCGCGTCCGAGGCTGACGAGCACGTGGTCGACCATCGACTGCACCCCGAACGACAGTCGGGTGACCCCCACGTCGCGGTAGCCGCGCAGCTTGTCCCGGTCCACCGACTCGGGGTTGCACTCCACGGTGATCTCGGCGCCGGCCGCGGCCGGCACGGCGGCGAGGATGCGCCCGACGGCCCCCGGCGCCAGCAGGGACGGGGTTCCGCCCCCGAAGAACACCGACGTCGCTGGACGGGCCGGGTCCAGCCGGCGGCGGGCGGCGACCACGCACGCCTCGACGTAGGCGTCGACCAGGTGGAAGCGGTCGGTCCAGGTGGCGAAGGCGCAGTAGTCGCAGCGCCGGGTGCAGAAGGGCACGTGGACGTAGACCCCGAAGTCACCGCCCGCCGGTCGGCTGGCCGGACTCACCGGGGGCCGCCCGTGCCGCCGCCCGGACGGCTCCACGCCCCGCCCCCGCCCCGATCGCTCGAAGCCCCACCCCCGTGCCGGTCGCTCAACTCCCCGCCCCCGCCACTCCCGCCACGTCGGGAGCCGACCCGCCCGGCGCGCCCGGACCGGGTCGCGCCCGGACGGCCCCGACCAGACCGGCCCGCACCGAGGTGAGCAGCACCCCGGCGGCCACCGCCGCCGTCTCGGCTCTCAGGACCGACGAGCCCAACCCGACCCGCCGGGGGCCGGCGGCGGCCCGCTCGGCGTCGGACCAGCCCCCTTCGGGACCCACCAGCAGCGTGTCGATGCCCGGCGCCAGTGGATGGCCACCCGGGTCGGCCAGGGCCCGGGCCGCCCCCGCCACCGGGTCGCCCAGCTCATCGGCCACGCTGGCCGCCGCCACGATCGACGGGATCCACAGCTGCCGGCTCTGCATCACCGCGGCGCGCGCCACCCGCTGGAGGCGGACCAGGTGCGACGCCAGGCGCTCGCCGGCCCAGCGCACCACGGCCCGTTCCGAGGCCACGATGACGATCCGGTCGACGCCCAGCTCGGTGAGCTTCTGCACCGCCCAGTCCGGCCGGTCGCCTTTGACCGGGACCAGCCCGACGGTCAGGACGGGCCGGCGCGCCGGCGTCACCACCACCTCCCCGGCCGGTTCGAGCCGGCCACCGCCCCCCCAGGCGCAGCGCCGGTAACCGCCCCGCCCGTCGGTGGCGCCGACCGGCTCACCGGGCCGCAGGCGCAGCACCGACTTCAGGTGGTGGCCGTCCTCGCTGGACAGCTGCGGCTCGGCCAGGTCGTCGACGACGACATGGGCCGCCGTCGGCGACGCCGCTCCGGTGCCCGCCGGCGACGCCGCTCCGGTGCCCCTCGGGTACCCGCCTGTCATCGGATGAGCCCGACGTCGGCTACTTGAACGCGCCCCGCAGCTTCGACATGAGCCCGCTCTCGTGGGCGCTGACCGCCTCGCCGCGCATCTCGGCCAACTGGCGCAGAAGGTCCTCCTGCTCCTTCGGCAGGTCGGTCGGCGTGTCCACGATCACCGTCACGATCAGGTCCCCGCGGCCGCGCCCCTGCAGCACCGGGACGCCCTTGCCTCGCAAGCGGATCTCCCGCCCGCTCTGGGTGCCGGCCGGTATCGACAGCTCCTCCTCGCCGTCGAGGGAGGTGAAACCCATGGTGGTGCCCAGCGCGGCCTGGGTCACGGCCACGTGGGTGACGGCCAGGAGGTCCACCCCGTTGCGGGTAAGGGTGGGGTGAGGCCGGATCCGCAGGTGGACATAAAGGTCGCCGGCCGGGCCGCCGCGCAGGCCGCCGGCGCCGCGACCCGGCAGGCGCAGGGTGGAACCCTCGTCCACCCCGGCCGGGACGTCCACGACGAAGGAGCGCTCCTCGCGCTTGCGGCCCTCGCCCTTGCAGTCGGCGCACGGGGAGGGGATCTCCTCGCCGGTGCCGCCGCAGCGGTTGCACGGGCTGGCCGTGACCATCTGGCCGAGGAAGGACTGCCGCACCCGGCGAATCTCGCCGCTGCCGCCGCACTCCCGGCAACTGACCGGGGTGGTGCCCGGACGGGCCCCCGAACCCTGGCAGGTCTCGCAGGTCTGGGGGAGACGGACGGTCAGCTCGTGCTGGACCCCGAAGACGGCCTCGGCGAAGTCGAGCAGGACGGCCGCCTCGGCGTCCTCGCCCTTGCGGGGCCCACTGCGGCTGCGGGACCCGCCGCCGGACGAGCCGCCACCGAAGAAGGCGTCGAAGAGGTCGCCGAAGCCGGCCGCCCCGAACGGGTTGGCCGCCCCGAAGGGGTCCCCTCCCGTCCCCCCGCCTCGGCCGGTGGCGCCGAACATGTCGTACTGCCGGCGGCGTTCGGGGTCCCGGAGGGTCTCGTAGGCCAGGTTGACCTGCTTGAAGCGCTCCTCGGCGGTCGGGTCGTCGGGGTTGGCGTCGGGGTGCAGCTCGCGGGCCAGGCGGAGGTAGGCCTTCTTGATCTCGTCAGCCGAGGCGTTCCGGCTGACGCCCAGCACTGCGTAGAAGTCGTCGTTGGCGGCCACCAGGAGACCCTACCTGTCCTCGGCACCCTTGCTCAGGGCTTGCCCCAGGCGGCGACTCACCACCGCCACCGCGGCGAGGGTCTGCTCGTAGTGCATGCGGGTCGGGCCGAGGATGCCGACGGTTCCGGCCGGTTCGCCCTCCACCTCGTAGGGCGCGACCACGATCGAGCAGTCGGCCAACGGCACCACCCCGTGCTCGGCCCCGATGGCCACCGACAGGCCCCGGTCGAGGACGTCTTTCACCAGGCTGACCAGGACGTACTGCTGCTCGAGGGTGTCGAGGACCTGGCGTATGGTGCCGACCGCATCGAAAGCCGAGGCCATCCGGGAGACCCCGCCGACATAGACCTGCGGCTGGTGGTCGGAATCGGGACCGGGCACCAGGGCCGCCACCGCGGCGTCGACCACGGTGTCGACCTCGGGTGTGGCCGAGGGGGGCACGCCCAGGGGCCGCCCGTAGGTATCGCCGACCACGTGGGCCGCCAGCCGGGCCGAGGCGGCCCCGACGACCACCTCGTCGACGGGGTCGGGCAACTCCAGGGTGCGCTTCTCCACCACGCCGCTGGCCAGCACCACGACGAGCAGCACCACCTGCGAGGTGAGCGAGACCAGCTGCGCCGACTTGATGCGAGCCGGGTCCTCGCTGTCGCGCACCACCACCGCGGCGTAGTCGGTCAGGCCGGCGAGGAAGCGGGAGGTGTCGGACAGCATCCGCTCCAACTCGCCGTGGGCCCGGGCGAAGAAGGTGCGGACCTGCTCGCTCTGGGAGGGCTCGAGGCGCTGGTTGGGGGTGAGGGAGTCGACGAAGAACCGGTAACCCTTATCGGTGGGTACCCGCCCGGCGCTGGTATGGGGCTGCACGAGGTACCCGTCGCGCTCCAACGCGTTCATCTCGTTGCGCACCGTGGCCGACGAGACGGCCAAGCCCGGGGCGTGCGACACCGCGGCGGAGCCAACCGGCTGGGCCGTCTCGATGTACTCCTCCACCACTGCCCGGAGGATGGCGGCTTTGCGATCGTCGAGCATCGTTGGCGCTCCACGATACCGAGCGCTAGCCGAAAAGTCGCGACTCCCGCCGGGCGGCCCGTGGAACTCGGGGACGGAGCCGGTGTACAACTCGGAGGTGGAGCAGCGCGAAGACCCGGGGACCGACCGGGTGACGCTCGGGGGACGCCTGCTGCAGCGGCGGGCCCTGACGCTAACGGGGGTCGGCTCGACGGGCATGTGGGGCGAGCGGGTCGGGCGCCACAACGCCCTCGAGACCATCCTCGCCGCCATCGACCGGGGCGTCGACATCGTGGAGGTACCGCTGCCGTTCGGCCCCTTCGCCGACCTGATACGCGACGCCGCCCTGGGCGGGGTGTACCTCGTGGCCCGCCTGACCGGGCCGGTCCGCAGCCCGGAGGTCATCGAAGCAAGGCTGGGGCGGCCACCCGACCTGCTGCTCGCCGACCCGGGCCTGCTCCCCGCCCTGGACCGGTGGGCGGTGGACCTCGGCGCGGTCACCACCGATGGCGGGGTCCCGGCCGTCCCGGGGGTGGAGCTGAAAGCCGTGCGCGGCCCCTTCCCGGCGCCCCCGGGGAGCATCGAGGGCTGCCGACGCCGAGGCGTCACCTACCTGGGACCGTCGCTCGGGGTGCTCGGCGCGGGCCCCGCCACGGTGGCCCTGCTGGCGCCCCGCAGCCCGATCGAGGCGGCCCGGCTGTTCGGCCCGCAGGCAGCTACTCCTCCAGGCGCAGCGCCTGGATGAACGCCTCCTGGGGCACCTCCACCCGCCCGATGTTCTTCATGCGCTTCTTCCCCTCCTTCTGCTTCTCGAGGAGCTTGCGCTTGCGGGTTATGTCCCCTCCGTAGCACTTGGCCAGAACGTCCTTGCGCTTGGCCTTGACCGTCTCCCGGGCGATGATGCGCCCTCCCACGGCGGCCTGGATGGGCACGTCGAACATCTGGCGGGGGATGAGGCCGCGCAGCCGCTCGGTCATGCGCCGCCCGTACTCCTGGGCCTCGCTGCGGTGCACGATGGCCGAGAAGGCGTCGACGGGCACCCCGTTGAGCAGCACGTCGATCTTGACCAGCTCGGCCTGGGCCCACCCGGCCGATTCGTAGTCCAGCGAGGCGTAACCCTTGGTCCGGCTCTTCAAAGCGTCGAAGAAGTCCATGACCACTTCGGCCAGCGGTATCCGGTAGACCAGCTCGAGGCGCTCCGGGGAGAGGTACTCCATGCGCACCATGTCGCCCCGGCGGGACTGGCAGAGGTCCATCAAGGTGCCGGTGTACTCGGTGGGGCTGAGAATGGTGGCCTGCAGGTAGGGCTCCTCGATGGAGTCCAGCGTCTGCGGCTCGGGCATCTCCGAGGGGTTGTGCACCTCGACCGTGGAGCCGTCGGTCAGGTGGGCCCGGTACTCGACCGAGGGCGCGGTGGCAATGAGGGACAGGTCGAACTCCCGCTCGAGGCGCTCCCGGACGATCTCCATGTGGAGCAGGCCGAGAAACCCGCAGCGGAACCCGAAGCCGAGCGCCCCCGACGTCTCGGGCTCGTAGGTGACCGAGGCGTCGTTCAGCCGGAGCTTCTCGAGGGCCTCCCGCAGGTTGGCGAAGTCGTCTCCTTCCACCGGGTACAGGCCGCAGAACACCATGGGCTTGGGGTCCTCGTAACCCTCGAGGGCCTTGGCTGCGGGGCGGCCGGCGTCGGTGACCGTCTCACCCGAGCGGGCCTCGCCGACGTCTTTGATCCCGGCGATCAGGTAGCCCACCTCGCCCGGGCCGAGTGCCGCCACCGGCACGTTGAGCGGGGTTCGGATCCCGATCTCCTCGACGTCGTGGGTCCGGCCGGCCTGCAGGAAACGCAGGCGGGCACCGGCCGTCAGGGAGCCGTTCACGATCCGGATGGCGCTCACGACGCCGCGGTACTGGTCGTAGTAGGAGTCGAAGATCAGCCCCTGCAGGGGCAGGTCGGGATCGCCTTTGGGGGGCGGGATGCGCTCGACTATGGCGTCGAGGAGGTCGGCCACGCCGAAGCCCGTCTTGGCCGAGATGCGCAGTATCTGGTCGGCGGGCACGCCGAGGACCTTCTCGATCTCGGCCGCGTAGCGGTCGGGGTCGGCGGCCGGCAGGTCGATCTTGTTGAGGGCGGCCACGATCTCGAGGTCGTTCTCGAGGGCCTGGTAGGCGTTGGCCAGCGTCTGGGCCTCGATCCCCTGCGCCGCGTCGACCACCAGGACCACCCCTTCGCAGGCGGCCAGGCTGCGGCTCACCTCGTAGCCGAAGTCCACATGTCCGGGGGTGTCGATGAGGTGGATGGTGTGGCCCTTCCACTCGACCCGCACGTTCTGGGCCTTGATGGTGATCCCCCGCTCGCGCTCGATGTCCATCGAGTCGAGGTACTGCTCCCGCATGTCGCGGGCGTCCACCGCCCCGGTCAACTCCAGTATCCGGTCGGAAAGGGTGGACTTCCCGTGGTCTACGTGGGCGACGATGCTGAGGTTTCGGATGCGGTCCAGGTTCATTTTCGGGAAGGGGGAAAAAGGGGCGGGGGGGGAAGCGGCTGACCACCAGTGTGGCCCACACCCTGCGGGTGAGGCGGAACGCATATGGTTTGGCCCGTGGCCCCCATCGACTACGCGCCCGTCATCACGGTATCGGCTACCTACGGCGCCGGGGGCAGCGTCATCGCGCCGCGACTGGCGGCCGAGCTCGGACTGCCGTTCGTGGACCGCCTGATCAGTGCCGACGCCGCCGCCCACCCCGAGGCCCCCACCTCCCAGGAGGGACTGGTCAGAGGCGAGCAGGAGTCCACGCCGACGGGCCGCTTCCTCAGCTACTTCGCCCGGGCGGCGACCGTCGGGGTCGTGATCGGCCCCGACCCCGACCTCCCCGACGACGAGGACATCCGGGCCCGCACCGAGTCGGCGTTGCGCCCGGTGGCCGCCGGGGACCCGGCCGTGGTCCTCGGTCGGGCCGGGGCCATCGTCCTGGCCGGGCGACCCCGGGCCTACCACGTCCGCCTCGACGGGCCGGTCGGGCGGCGCCTGGCCTGGGCCGCCCCCCACGAGTCGCTCGACCTCGAGGCGGCCAAGCGGCGGCAGGCCGAGACCGACCGGGCCCGCACGTCGTTCGTCAAGCGCCTGTACCGCAAGGACCCCGCCGACCCCCAGCTCTACCACCTGCTGCTCGATCCGACCGTGATGGGGGTGGACGCCGCGGTGGAGGTCATCAAGCTGGCCAGCCGGTCGTTCTTCGCCGCCTCGCCGCCGGCTGGATGATCCTCGACCGTCCGGCCCGCTGGGTGCTGGACCACATCGAGACGTGGCGGTCGGTCGCGGTCTGGCCGCTGATCATGACCTACCGCCTCACCGACCAGCAAGCGGTCATCGACGCCGACTGCGAGAAGTGGGCCGATCTGCTCTGGCTGGCCCCCGACCAGCGCTACCGCCTGCTCGGGCGCTTCCTGTTCGCCTTCGCCGAGTTCCGCTCGGTGTACTACCACCGCCTGGCCAGCGGGAACCCGGCCGGAGCTCTCGCCGCCCGCCTCGCCGCGCACGTGTGGCCGGGCGTGCCCGGCCTCGACCTGAGCGGCACCCCCATAGGGCCCGGCCTGTTCATCTCCCACGGCCAGGGGACCATCCTCTCGGCCGAGCGCATCGGCGCCAACCTGCAGGTGCACCAGGGGGTGACCGTCGGCTGGGACTACCGGGGCGATCACCGCCCGGTCATCGGCGACGACGTGTTCATCGGCGCCGGGGCCAAGGTGCTCGGGGCCATCACGATCGGCGCCGGGGCCCGCATCGGAGCCAACGCGGTGGTCGTCTGCGACGTCCCGGCGGGTGCCACCGCGGTGGGCGTACCGGCCCGAATACTCACCGCCGGCCGGTCCTGCTAACATCCTCCGGTTCCCCGATCGGAGTACGAGCAGTGGCCAACATCAAGAGTCAGATCAAGCGCAACCGGACCAACGAACTCGCCCGCGTACGCAACAAGGCGGCCCGCTCGGAGGTCAAGACCCGCGTCAAGACCGCCGTCACATCGGCGGCCAGCGGTTCGGAGACCGCCCTCGAGGATCTCCGCCTGGCCGTCAAGCGCCTCGACAAGGCCGCGGCACGGGGCATCATCCACAAGAACCAGGCCTCCAACCGCAAGTCCCGCCTGGTCCGACGCATCAACGCGCTGACTTCGGGGTCTTCCGAGAGCTGACACCCGTCCCCGGCCCGCCCCGGCAGGGCCGCTAGCATGACCCTGTCGAACGCAACGGGGCACTGGACGAATCGATCACTTCGGGAGATGAGCCCGTGGACGCGTCGGCCCGGCCGGCTGCGCTCGAGGACCGCTACGCCGGCTACCACCGGCTTCTCCTGCGCTACCTGAGGTCGCTCTCCCCCGCCCACGCCGAGGACCTGGCCCAGGAGACCTGGCTGGCGGTGGCCCCGCTGCTCGCCGGCTGGACCGACGAGCGTCCGGACCTGACCCTGCTGCTGCTGCGCGAGGCCCGCCGCCAGTGGGACCTCCTCCAGCGCCGGGGGCGCCAGAAGGCGGCCGTTCTCCTCCCACCCCGCCGGCTCGACGCGCTGGCCGCCGACCCCCGCCCCGAGCCGGCCGTCGCCGCCCACCTGAACGATCTCCTCGAAGGGCTCAAACCGCTGCAGGCCGAGGTCCTGCGGCTGCGGGTGGTGGCCGGCTTCAGCGCCGAGGAGGCCGCCGCCCACCTCGGTCTGAGCCCCGGGCAGATCCGGGTGGTCCAGCACCGGGCCCTGCGCCAGCTGGCCCGCCGCCGGGCCCGCTTCCAGCTCCGCCCCTGACCATCGGGGAAGGGCCCCTCAACCCACCCACAGCGAGATGGCCACGGCCAGGCCGGCGACGACCACCACCCGGCGCAGCACCCCGGCGGGGATCAGATTGACCGAGCGAGAGCCGAGCCAACCACCGATCAGGCTGCACGCCGCCATCACCGGCACCAGCGTCCAGACCACCCGCCCGGAGAACATGAAGAACACCGCCGCCACCAGGTTGATCAGGAACGACAGCGCCTGCTTCAAGGCGTTGACCCGGGCCAGGGAGTCGGAGCTGAACAGACCGAGCACGGCCAGGAGCATGATGCCGAGACCGGCCCCGAAAAACCCCCCGTAGACGGCCGCCCCGAAACAACTGGCGGTGAGGGCTATCCCGTGCCCCCGCCTTCCCGGCTCGCTGGCTCCGATCCGGCGGCGGAGGGGTTCCTGGAACAGGAGCAGGGCGCACGAGGCCACGATCAGGTAGGGGACGGCCACCCGGAAGGCGTGGCTGGGGATGGTCAGGAGCAGGATGGAGCCGGCCAGCCCGCCGACCGCCACCACCGCCGCCAGCGCCCGCCCCCGGGCCAGCTGGGGGCGTAGGTCGTCGCGCTGGGTGTAGGCCCCCGACAGGTAGCCGGGCAGCAGCGAGACGGTGTTGGTGACATTGGAGGCGACGGCGGGCACCCCGAGGCCGATCAGGGTGGGGAACGATATGAGCGTTCCGCCACCGGCTATGGCGTTGACCGCGCCGGCCGCCACCGCGGCGGCGCCGGCCAGGACGTAATCAGCAGCGTGCAGGGGCACCGGGCGGGGTGACTCGCCTCAGCGCCGGCCGGTAGGGGCGGGACGGCGGGATGCGGGACGCGACCGGGCCAGGCGGCACAATCGGGCCACCAGCACCTCGAGGACGGCCTCGGCCGGCCAGGCACTGTCGCCCTTCAGTGCCACCTCGGCGGCCGCGACCAGGCTGATGGCGTCGGCGATGTGGTCGGAGCCCCACTGCTGGGCCGAGCGCAGGGCCTTCTTGGCCGGGTAGGTGCTGCGCCCTTTGGCGATACCCATGGCCTCCGCGGCCTGGGCCTCACCGCGGATGGACGGGCTGTCCACGCGCATGAGTGACTGCACGTGGCGGGCGATGATGGCCAGCACCACCAGGGGGTGGCGGGCGCCCCCGTCGAGCAGGCGGTGCAGCTGTGACAGGGCTACCGCCACGTTGCCGTCGTCGATGCTGTCGGTGAAGGCCCACGGGGTGACCGATCCGGCCTGCCCCATGTACGGCTCGAGATCATCGCGCGACAGGCGCGCCCCGGCCCCGAAGGCCGCTTCGAGGACCTCGAGGATGGCCAGCAGGCGACTGGCGTCCTCCCCCAGGTGGTCGGCCAGGGCGGCCACGGCCGGACCGTCGAGGTGCAGCCCCGACTCGCGGACCCGGGCGGCGATCCACTCGCCGGACTTTCGGCTGTCCACCGCGGTGGACTCCACCCGGCCCTTGGCCTTGGCCGCGACGGCGAGCTTGGGCGGCGTCTGACCGCCCCCGGCCACCAGCACCAGGGCGGTGGTGTCCAGCGGGTCCTCGAGGTAGGCGATGAGCGGCGCCACGTCGTCGGTCGTCCACGAGCCGACGTCGCGGACCACCACCACCCGCCGGCCGGCGAGAAAGGGCGGCGTGGCGCAGGCGTCGGCCACCGCGGCCAGGTCCACCTCGGGGCCGCTGTAGTCCTCGAGGACCAGCGACCGGTCCTCCCCGGCCACCAGTTCGCCTACGACACGGGCCAGGGCGGCGCCCACCAGGACCGGGTCGCCGCCTTCGACCAGCACCACCGGCGGGACTCCTCCCGACGGGCTCACGCCGGTTCCAGCAGGGAGGCGACGGTGTCGGCCACCCGGCGGGCCGAGCGCACGTCGTGGGCCCGTAGGATGCGGCACCCGAGGGCCACCCCGAGCGAGTGGGCGGCTATCGTCGCCTCGGCCCGGTCCCCGACCTCGAGGTCGAACATCCGCCCGAGGAAGGTCTTGTTCGACGCCGACAGGAGTAGCGGGTAGCCGAGACCGGCGAGGCGCTCCGAGGCCCGCAGCAGCTCGAGGGACTGTTCGGCGGTCTTGCCGAGGTCCAGCCCGGCGTCGACGACGATGCGCGACGGGGGCAGGCCGGCGGCCCGGGCCCGGTCAGCCCGCTCGAGCAGGAAGCGGGCCACGTCGGCGACCACGTCGTCGTAGCGGGGTTCGGGGTCGGCGATGCGCGGGCCGATGCGGATGTGGGTGGCCACCACCGTGGCCCCCGCCTCGGCGGCGGCGGGCAGGTAGTCGGGGTCGGCGAAGCCGCTGATGTCGTTGCCGACCACCGCGCCCACCCGGTAGGCCTCCCGGGCCACCGACGCCCGCCACGTGTCGACCGACAGGGGCAGGTCGAAACGGGCCCGCAGCGCCTCGATGGCCGGCACCACCCGGTCCATCTCCTCGGACTCGGTGACCTCCGGGCCGGGACCGGCCTTGACCCCGCCCACGTCGAGCAGGTCGGCGCCGTCGGCGACGAGCCGGTCGGCCAGCGCGAAGAACCGGTCGAGGTCCCAGTACTGGCCCCGGTCGTAGAACGAGTCGGGCGTGCGGTTGAGGATCCCCATCACCAGGGCCCGCGAGGTGATGTCGTAGCTTCGCTCCCCGAGCTCCAGCCGGGGGTACACCGAGGTCACAGGCAGCCGGCCCGGCTCAGAACAGGCGAGCCGTGAGCTGCTTGCGGTAGCTGATGGTGCGGGGGTCGTCGGGACCGAGGATCTCCAGGAGATCCACGAACTCCTGGCGGGCGGCGTCGTCGGTGCGGACCCGCTCGAGCAGCTCGTCGAGCTTGCGCTCCACGCCCTCGGGGGCCGCCCCCGTGGCCTGGTCGGCCTCACCCCCTAGACGGGCCTGGGCGGCGATGTGGCGGGTCTCGGCCGACTCGGGGACCTTGGCCAGGAGGCTCAGCGCCTCGTCCCGGCGGGCCTGGTCGGGCCGCTCGGCGACGAGCAGGGCGGCCAGGGCCAGCACGGCCTCCTCGTTGGCCGGCTCCAGGGCCAGGGCCTGGCGCAGCGACGGCTCGTCACCCTTGGCGATCAGCAGGTCGGCCTCGCTGGGCGGCGGGTTGAGCCCGGCGATCCACTGCCGTACCGCCGGTTCGGGCAGGGCCCCGATGAAGCTGTCCACGACCTTGCGGTCCCGGATGGCGTAGACCGCGGGGATGGACTGGACCTGGAAGGTGGCCGCCGAGCGGGGGTTGGCGTCGACGTCGATCTTCACCAGCTCGACCCCGGGCGTCTCCCCCACGACCTTCTCCAGGATGGGGCCGAGCGTGCGGCACGGGCCGCACCACTCCGCCCACAGGTCGACCACGATCGTCGCCTGGGTCGAACGGTCGAGGACGGTGGTCTCGAAAGTGGCGTCGTTGACGTCGGTTGCGGCGGACATGGGTGGGCTCGATCCTTCCGGTAGCTTCTTGGGTCATGGGCGACCCGGAGCTCCAGGGTACAGAGGCACCGAGGGGAATCGACGCCCCTCGCGTCACCGAGTGGTTCTCGCAGCACGTGGCGGGGGTGGAGCCGCCCCTGCACTTCGAGTTGGTGGCCGGCGGCCGCAGCAACCTCACCTTCGTGGTCAGCGACGCGGCCGGCGCCCGTTACGTGCTGAGGCGTCCCCCCACCGGTCACCTGCTCCCGACCGCTCACGACATGGAACGCGAGCACCGCATCATCTCAGCCATGGGCCCCGCCGGCATACCGGTCGCCCCCGCGCTCGGGCTGTGCCAGGACCCCGAGGTCAATGGCGCCCCGTTCTACGTCATGGGCTTCGTCGACGGGGTCATCGCCCGCAGCAACGCCGACGTGGAGAAGGCCTTCGACGAGGCCGCCCGAGGCCGGGCCAGCACCGCCTTGGTGGACACCCTCGTGGAGATACACCGCGCCGACCCCGACGAGATAGGTCTCGGGGATCTAGGGCGCAAGGAGGGCTACATCCCCCGGCAGCTGAAGCGCTGGTTCAGCAACTACCAGGCCGCCAACACCGCCCGCGGCGGCCAGCCCATCCCGGCCGTGGAGGAGATCCACGACCGCCTCGCCGCCCGCATCCCCGAGCAGGGTCGGGCGTCGGTGGTCCACGGCGACTACCGCCTGGATAACTGCGTCATCGCCCCCGACGGCTCAAAAGTCACCGCGGTGCTGGACTGGGAGCTGTGCACCCTCGGCGACCCCCTCGCCGACCTCGGCCAGCTGCTGGTCTACTGGCCCGAGCCGGGGGAGTTCTCGGCCCTCAACCAGACGGCCACCACCATGCCCGGATTCGCCCGGCGGCGGGACCTGATCGACCGCTACCGGGAGCGGTCCGGCCGGGACCTCCCCGAGCTGAGTTTCTACGTGGCCTTCGCCCACTGGAAGCTGGCCTGCATCCTCGAAGGGGTCTACGCCCGCTACGTGGGGGGGGCCATGGGTGACGACGGCCACGACCCCGGCCAGCTCCCCGAGAACATCGCCTGGCTGACCGACCGGGCCCGGGGGGCACTGGACGGTCAGGCCCTGTGAGCGCCGGGGATCAGCCCCTCGTCAAGATCCACCACTGGCCGGCCCTAGAGCGCCCCGTCCTGGTGATGTGCCTGGAAGGGTGGATCGACGCCGGCGTGGCCGCGTCCTCGGCCTGCAACCACCTCATGGCCGCCATGCCTCACGACCTGGTCGCCACCTTCGACGCCGACGAGCTGATCGACTACCGGGCCCGGCGGCCCACCCTGCGCATCGTCAACGGCGTGGACGAGGACCTGCGCTGGCCCGAGATCAAGTTGCACGCCGCCACCAACCGGACCGGCCGCACGGTGCTCGTGCTATCGGGGCCGGAGCCCGACATGCGTTGGCAGCGCTTCTGCGCCGAGGTCGTCGGACTGGCCAGCCGGCTCGAGGTGGAGAAGGTCATAGGCCTCGGCGCCTTCCCGGCGCCGGTCCCCCACACCCGTCCGGTACGCCTGGTCGGGACCTCCCCGAGTGCCGAATCGGCGGCCGCGGTCGGTTTCCTGCCGGCGGGGATCGAGGTCCCCGCCGGGGTCCAGGGAGCCCTCGAGGTGGCCTTCGGCCAGGCGTCCATCTCGGCCGTCGGGCTGTGGGCCCGGGTCCCCCACTACCTGGCCGCCATGCCCTACCCGGCGGCGGCGGTGGCCCTGCTGGAAGGCCTGGCCCGCGTCGCCGACATCGAGGTCGACACCGCCACCCTGCAGGCGGCGGCCGCCCTCACCAGCCAGCAGGTCGCCTCCCTCATCGCGGGGAGCGAGGAGCACAGCGCCCTGGTCCGCCAGCTCGAGGAGCAGCACGACAGCGAGATGTCGTCGGAGGTCGGCGAGTTCGGCGATCTGCCCTCGGGCGACGAGATCGCCGCCGAGCTGGAGCGCTTCTTGCGAGGCGAGTAGTAGACCGGGGCGGCTGCTCCCTCAGACCACCACGTTGACCAGCCGGGGGGGCCGGGCGATCACCTTCTTCGGCGTCGCCCCTCCGAGCGCCTCGGCCACCCGGGGCGAAGCCAGGACCAGCGCCTCGGCCTGCTCGACGGTGATGTCCACCGGGATCTCCAGGCGGTCTCGCACCTTGCCGTTCACCTGGGCGACCATGGTCACGGTCTCGACCACGAGCATGGCCGGGTCGGCCGCCGGCCAGGACTGGGCGTGCAGCGGCGGGGCCTCGGGGTGGCGCGTCTCCCACAGCTCGGCGGTGATGTGGGGGGCCATCGGGCCCAGTAGCAGCAGGAGGGTGTCGACGGCGAAGTCCACCGTCTCGGCGCGACCGCCGGCCGGCCCCTGCACGTACTTGTAGAGCGTGTTGAGGAACTCCATGCACGCCGCTACCGCCGTGTTGTACGACCAGCGGGTGTAGTCAGAGTCGACCCGATCCATCAACCGGTGCGTCTCTTTGTCCATGTTGGTGTCCACCGGCTCGGCGGTCCGCTCCGATACGGTCGCCCCGCCCCCCGACTCGAAGACCGCTCCCGCGGCCAGGCGCCACAGTCGGCCGAGGAAGCGGTGGCAACCCTCGATCATCTGGTCGGTCTGGGCGCTCCAGTCGAAGTCGTCGCCGGGCGGCCCGACGAAGAGGTGGAACAGGCGCAGGGAGTCAGCTCCGACGGTCTCGAAGTACTGCTCCGGGGATATCAGGTTCCCCTTGGACTTGGACATCTTCGAGCCGTCCATGGTGATCATGCCCTGGGTGAACAGCCGCCCGAACGGCTCGCGGATCTCCGCCGGGGCGAGCCCCTGGTCGGCGAGGGCCCGCGTGTAGAAGCGGGCGTAGAGCAGGTGGAGGATGGCATGCTCGATGCCGCCTATGTACTGGTCCACCGGCATCCACCGCCGGGCCGCGTCGAGGCTCACCGGGCGGGACCGCTCCCAGGGGTCGCAGAAGCGCAGGAAGTACCACGACGAGTCGACGAAGGTGTCCATGGTGTCGGTCTCGCGCTCGGCGGGACCACCGCAGCGGGGGCAGGTGACGTTCAAGAAGCCGGGGTGGTGGCGCAGCGGCGACTCACCGGTGGGCAGGAACTCGACGTCGTCGGGCAGCAGCACCGGCAGCTGCTCCTCGGGGACCTTGACGATCCCATCGGTCGGGCAGTGGATGACCGGGATCGGGCAGCCCCAGTAGCGCTGGCGTGACAGCAGCCAGTCCCGGAGGCGGTAGTTGACCGTGCGCCGCCCGATGGCGCCGCTCTCCAGCCACTCGATGGCCTTGGCCTTGGCCTCGGCGGTATCGGTCAGGCCGTCGAGCCACTCGCTGTTGATCCGGGGTCCCTCACCGGTGTAGGCCTCCCCCTCCCAGCCATCGGGCGGTGCCACGGTGCGCACGATGGGCAGGTCGTAGGCCTTGGCGAAGTCCCAGTCCCGCTGGTCCTCGGCGGGCACGGCCATGATGGCCCCGGTCCCGTAGGTCATCAGCACGTAGTCGGCGAGGAAGATCGGCACCCGGGCCCCGTTGAACGGGTTGAGGGCGTAGGAGCCGGTGAACACCCCCCTCTTGTCGAGCGGTCCGTCGCTCGACTGGCGCTCGATGTCGGACTCGGTGCGCACCCGGGCCACGAACTCCTCGACCGCGCCCCGCTGCTCGGCGGTCGTCAGAGCGGGGACCAGGGGGTGTTCGGGGGCCAGTACCACGAAGGTCATCCCGAAGGCGGTGTCGGGCCGGGTGGTGAACACCCGGATGCCGGGCTCCCCGGCTCGCCCCTCGACGGCCAGGTCGAACTCGGCCCCCTCGGAGCGGCCGATCCAGTTGCGCTGCATGACCTTCACCCGGTCAGGCCAGTCCAGCCCCTCGAGGGCCTCGAGCAGCTCGTCGGCGTAGGCGGTGATACGGAAGAACCACTGCTCGAGGTCGCGCTTTTCGACCAGGTCGCCGCTGCGCTCGCACGTGCCGTCGGCCAGCACCTGCTCGTTGGCCAGGACGGTCTGGCAGCCGGGGCACCAGTTGACCGGGGCGTTCTTGCGGTAAGCCAGCCCGGCGTCGAGGAAGCGCTGGAAGATGACCTGGTTCCAGCGCATGTACTCGGGATCGTGGCTGCGGATCTCCCGACGCCAGTCGTAGCTCGCCCCGAGCCGCTTCAGGCTCGACTTGAGCTCCTGGATCCGGGCGTCGGTGAACTCCCGTGGGTGCACCCCGGTGCGGATGGCGGCGTTCTCGGCGGGCAGGCCGAAGCTGTCGAAGCCGATGGGGCTCAGGACGGCGTAGCCCTGCATCGTCCGCTGGCGGACCAGCAGGTCGCCGAAGGTGTAGTTGCGCACATGCCCCTGATGGGCGGCCCCGCTCGGGTAGGGGTACATGCACAGGACGTAGAAGGGGGGACGACGGTCGTCATTGTCCACCTGGTAGGCCCCATCGGCCTCCCATCGCCGCTGCCATTTGGCCTCGACGGCCTGGGGGTCGTAGTGCTCTACCATGACCTTCCAGGCTACCGGGCGGCCTGCCTGCCCCACCGTCGATTCGACCGAGCCCCCACAGTCGATTTCGACCGAGCCCGACCGGCGGAGCGGCCCCCACCGACCTGGCTTTCTTGCCGGCCTCTCCGGCTGCTAGAGTCAGCGGACCTTCTGGGGGCGTAGCTCAGTTGGTAGAGCGCTTGCATGGCATGCAAGAGGTTCGTGGGTTCGATTCCCATCGCCTCCACCCTTTGACCAGCACTTATGCGGTTGGTCGGACATCGATGACGAGTTTGGGGTGCCTAACGGGGTGCCTAACTCGAACGAGAGTTAGCCGAACAGAGACTCCATCGCACCCCACGTGGGCGTCGATCGACGGCTTCACCTGGTGGCGGTAGTGCTGCTCGAGCATCCGCGTCGAGGTGTGCCCGAGGACGTCGGCGATCTCCTCGAGCGGCTAGTCGACAGCTCGGGCCCCCACCCCCCACGGCGGCCGGGCAGGCCCTGTGGTGCCATCACGCCCTACCCGTCGAAGCCGTCCTCGACCGCAACGACGGTGTCGACCCGCGCTGGACCGGCTGGAGCCCCGATGCCGAACGGGCGAAGGAGGAGATCTCCATCGCCGACCAGCACCTGGAGGCCCAGGCAGAAGCCATCAAGCCCAGCGACTGGTCGAGGCTCGCTCAACAGGCCAGCACGATCTACGACCACATGCTCAGGAACCTCAGGGTCCGGCAAGCACAAGAGCGGACCACGGCTTAGACGCACCCGGCCGAGCAACATCTGAACGTCGACCAGTCGTTACATCCCGGGGGGCCAGATCTCAGCCTGTGACCACGGGCCGTCTGTCCCCCAATGCCCGGGTGCCTTCCGCAGCAAGCGCCCCGAGGCAGCGCGCCGCTAAATATGGGTCCCCAGGCCGGCGTTAGGAGACGTCGCGCCTGTGTGCTTCGGGGATGTCTCGGAAGAGTGGTATGGGATATCTCGCCTTGTAAGTTACGGCGCTGTACAATGCAGGATATGGCTATCACGATCAACGCCAAGGTGTCTCATCGAGGACAGACAAGTTTGCCGGCCGACCTACGCCACCGCTGGGGCATCGAGGCAGGTGGGGAGATCGGATTCATCGACCTCGGGAACGCCGCCTTGGTCGTACCCGGCGGGGTAGACGTGGCGCGCCAGGAACTGCGGCGAGTGCTGCGAGATCGATACGCGACTGGGATCGCGGCGATTGACGATCCAGATCTTGCTGATCAATAGCTCAACGTGCCTCGGACTTCTGAGCTGGTCATAGTCGACGACCGGTTGCTGATTGAGGAGTTGCTGTTCGGACTCGCCAAGGGTAATGACGTTGCCCTCTGTACGACCTTCTACTGGTACTACCGAGCTTGTCGCGCGGCCGTGCTCGGGGCGGGTGGCCATCTCTCCGGTCCGTTCCAGGAATTGGACAACGACGAGCAAGAGCAAGCGATCTTGAGTCTCCTGGAACTGCGTAGCGATATCGAGCTTCCCGACTCACGACCGACCGTTCCTCGCATGGCCCAGATCGCCAAGCGTCACCCTCGACTCAATCTTCTGAATCTCGAGGCCGTTGCGGTCGGTCAGCTAACGGGAGCCACGGTATGGCTCTCTGCAGAAGCTGCCGGCGGTGTTCTTCCAGACGTTCTTGATCAAGAAGGCGTCACGTGGGAGACCGTTCGGATCGTCACGGACTGACCTCCGGAGAATGGCAAGTCCTGCCTTCTCAACACGGTGAGCACGCGCCCACGAGCCGGCGATCAGGGTTACCGGCGAGTGCGCTCGGTGCAGACATTCGGGGGCACGGGCGGGACGCCCGAGATGCCGATCTGCCCGCCGACCGACACGTCGGATTCTCGAACGCCCGTTCTCGCGTCCCTGCACGCCTCCGAGATGGCGCGCTCTGGGCATGCCACTATGTCTCTGTGCCGACTGTGGAAGACGTCCTGCGCAACCTGAAACTGGGTAGCCGCGTGGCTGAGGACGAAGCCGACACTCTCGCGAGCTACTTCGTGGAGACCGATCAGTTCAGGCGTCTCCTGCGCGGAGAGATCGATGTCGTGTTCGGGCCGAAAGGGGCAGGAAAGTCGGCAATCTACTCGGCTCTTCTCGGACGTGCCGATGAGATGTTCGACGCCGGGTTACGTTGGTAGCTGGGGAGATTCCGCGAGGCACGCCTGCCTTCCGAGATGTTGTCATCGATCCGCCGACTTCTGAAGCAGAGTTCACTGCCATCTGGAAGTTTTACATCCTAAGTCTGGTGAATGGTCTCTTGGAGGACTTTGACGTCAAGGGTGATCCGGCAGCAACAGTGCGGCAGGCGCTGGCGGCTGAAGGTCTTGCGCAAGGGCCCGGTGGCCTCTGAGGGCTGGTACAGCGGGTGCGTAGTTATGTGGGCCGGATCGTCAGGCCGCAGTCGATCGAAAGCGAATTGAAGTTTGATCCTTCCACCGGCGTTCCGGTTGGAATCGTCGGTCGCATAACGCTGGCTGAACCAACGCCGGATGAGCGAAGAGCCGGTTTCATCTCCGCCGATGACCTGTTGCAGCTTGCCGATGACGCCCTCGCCGAGGCTGGATTTGATGTCTGGGTGCTCTTTGACCGCCTTGACGTCGCTTTCGCAGAGAACCACGCTTTAGAGGCCAACGCCCTTCGATCACTGTTTCGCGTATATCTGGACATGCTTGGCTTCTCGGCCATCAAGCTCAAGATATTTCTCCGCTCGGATATTTGGCGTGCCATAACTGAAGAGGGTTTTCGTGAGGCTAGCCACATCACTCGGACTGTAAATATCTCGTGGAACGACAGGTCGCTCTTGAACCTCATAGTTCAACGGTTAGTTTCGAACGGCTCGCTACTCGAATTCACGGACGCCAATCGACATGCCATTCTCGCGGATGCGACCAAACAACGGACCTGGTTCGATGGCCTTGTTCCCGATCAGATCGACTCGGGGCGTAACCCGAAGACGTTCGAATGGATTGTCGGTCGAGTTAGGGATGGGCAAGGAATTGTGGCTCCTCGAGAGATCATCCACCTGATGGATCAGACTCGGGAGGCGCAGGTTGCTGCCCTTGAGCGGGGCGAGCCGGCACCGGAGGGCGGAGCTATCTTCGGTCGGGCTGCCTTCAGGGACGCGCTTCTTCCCGTATCGAAGGTGAGATTAGAGCAGACGATATTCGCAGAATATCCGGCGTTTAAACCCTTCATTGAGAAGCTTACGTCCGAGAAGACGAACCAGTCTGCGGCCACACTCGCTGAACTCTGGCAGATAGCTCCTGAGGAGGCGCAAGAGGTAGCTGATCGCTTGGTCGATATTGGATTCTTCGAGGCTCGCGGACCGCGAACTGACCCAGACTATTGGGTTCCATTCCTGTATAGGTCCGCCCTGGAGATGGTGCAGGGCACCGCAGAGTAGTACCGCCGGAGCGGGAAAGAGGCCGATGGCTTGGGTGGATGACCGGATTGGCTGGCTGACATTGGAGGCATTGGGTCGCAAGGACATCAAGGCGACTACCTTCGGCCTCTGATCGCCAAGCAGTTGCATAATCAGGAGTTCGGGCGCCTCCCGCAGCGGGACCGAACCAACGATCCGCTCAGCTCGAACCGGTTGCAGGTCGTCCCAGAATGTTCCTACCGGAGCCTACGCTCCCCTAGCCCCGAGGTGCCGTGTGGGGCGCAGCAACTCGAGCAAGCACCAAACGCCACCCGAGGGGTGCTTGGGGTTCGATTCTTGCTATAGATCGGGAGCTGGTGGCTCTGGCGCCGCAGTCGGTGACTGCGGGGCGGCGACGGTCCGCTTGGACTTGGTTGCCGTGATTGCCGCCAGAGCGACCACGCCGCGCTCGGCGCCATCGATGGACGCCCACAGTCGACGAGAGTCGTCTAGCGCCGTGAGCATGGGGATCAGGTAGTGGCCGTCCCGGGCGCTCAGTTGCTCGCCGATTTGGTCAGCTCCCCGAGCCATCGCCGCCAGCGTGGCGAAGTCCGTGAGATGACGCTCCTTCCCCGGGTCGCTTGGGATGGAGAACGCGGCTGCCTTGGCG
>JAKCDU010000036.1 GCA_021838445.1 Actinomycetes bacterium
TGAGGTCAGTTGCTGCTCGACCATCCCCTGCTCGAGCTCCACGGCCTTGGCCTCGCCGATCAGCACGACGGGCACGTCGGCCGAGATGACCTCGTCCCGGCTCACGATCTGGAAGTCGACATGGACCACGGTGTGGCGCACCGGGTGACGCTGCAGCGCCCGGGCCAGGGCCAGGTGGCGATCCGAGCCGATGCGCAACTCCAGAAGCTGATTGGCCCCGGAGGCCCCCGACAGGGCGTGACGGAGATCCCTCCCGTCGACCGATACGGAGACCGCTTCGGCCCCATGGCCGTACACGACGGCCGGGATACGCCCGGCGGTCCGGAGACGCCGCGACTCGCGCGATCCGGTCGCCCGGCCCGGCTCGGCTACCAGGGTGATCTCTGCCATCGCTTGTGCGCTCCTCGTTGCTGAAAACAGACCGTGCAATCCTAGCCGGTCCCGGCCCGCAGGCCGGCTCGGCTGGCGTCAGGTCTGGTTCTCGCCGCCGAATATCTGCGAGACCGAACGATCGCTGAAGACGGCGTCTATGCAGTCGGCGACCACCTGGGCGATCGACACCACCTCGATCTTGTCGATCTGCTTCTCCGGAGGAAGCGGGAGGGTGTCGGTCACCACGACCCGGGCGATACCCGAATTCTTGAGCCGGTCGACGGCAGGGTCGGACAGCACCGCGTGGGTGCACATGGCCCACACCTCGGTGGCCCCCTTGTCCAACAGGATGTCGGCGGCGGCGCAGATGGTGCCCGCGGTGTCGATCATGTCGTCGATCAGGACGCACATGCGGCCCGAGACCTCGCCCATCACGTCGAGGGCCTGCACCTGGTTGACGGCGTCTTTCGGGCGCCGCTTGTAAACGGCCGCCACATCGACGCTCGACCCGGCGTAGCGGGCCGCTTGTTCGGCCACCTTGGTCCGGCCGGTGTCGGGAGCCACCATCACGAAGTCGCCGCTGGGGGCGTGCTCGCGCAGGTAGTCGGTCAGGAGCGGCACCGCCGTCAGGTGGTCCACCGGCCCGTCGAAGAAACCCTGTATCTGGCCGGAGTGCAGGTCGATCGACATGATCCGGTCGGCGCCGGCGGCGTGGAAGAAATCGGAGACCATGCGGGCCGTTATGGGTTCCCGCTCCTTGGACTTGCGGTCCTGTCGGGAGTAACCGTAGTAGGGGCACACTGCGGTGATCCGCTTGGCCGACGCCCGCTTGGCGGCATCGATCATGATCCACTGCTCCATGAGCGAGTCGTTCACCGAGCGCCCGGGCGACCACCCGTGGGACTGCATCACGAACACATCGGCGCCACGCACCGACTCCTCGAAGCGCGGCCTCATCTCACCGTTGGCGAAGTCCACCAGCTTGGGATCGGCCAGCTCGACGCCGAGATGGGCGGCCACGTCCCGGGCCAAGGCGGGATGGGTCCTCCCGGTCATGACGTGGAGCTTCCGCTTCGGGGTCAGCTCGATGGAGGCGCTGCGCCCGCCTTCTTCCTCAGTGCTCAAAATGGCCCCCGGTTCCCGGTCGTCGTCCTCATGGCCCCAGTTGCCTTCACTCTACCGGCCCCGCACCCCCGCCGAGTCCGGGCCCGGCGACCTCCCCCTCGGCCACGCTGGCGCCCGGCGCCAGATGGGCCCACGGCCCCACCCGGGCGTCGGCGCCCACCACGGCGTTGGTGCCCACCGTGGCCGTGACCACGGCGCGGGCACCCACCCGGCAGTCGGCGAGCTGGGTGTAGGGGCCGAGCTCGGCTCCGGTCTCCACGACGGTGCGCCCCTGGAGCTGGGTCCCCGGGTACAGGACCACGTCGGGCGCCAGCTCCACGGTGGAGTCGACGTAGGTCGCCTCGGGATCGACCATGGTCACCCCGCGGCGCATCCAGCGCTCGTTGATGCGGGCCCGCAGCTCGGCTTCGGCCACCGAGAGCTGGTGGCGGTCGTTGACCCCGGCGGCCTCCATGGGGTCGTCCACGACCATCGAGACCACGGGGTAGCCGGCGTCGTGCAGCACCTTCACGACGTCGGTCAGGTAGTACTCCCCCTGCGAGTTGTCCGGGGTGAGGCGGCGCAGCGAAGGCGCCAGCACCGACCGACGGAACACGTATATCGACGTGTTGATCTCGTCGATCTGGAGCTCTTCTTCGGTGGCGTCGGCGTGCTCCACGATGCGCCACACCCGACCGTTGCGGTCGCGCGTCACCCGGCCGTAGCCGGTGGGCTCGGCCACCCGGGCGGTGAGGACCGTCGCCGCCGCTTCGGCCCGGCGGTGGGTCCGGACCAGCGCCGCCAGCGTCGGCGGCCGAAGCAGGGGCGTGTCGCCGGGCAGCACGATGATGTCGTCGTCTTCGGTGTCGTCCTCGGGGAACGCGGTCAGCGCCACCGACACGGCGTCTCCCGTGCCGCGCTGGACCCGCTGCTCCACGAAATCGATGTGCAGGCCGGGAGGTGGTTGCTCACCGATGACCTTGGTGACCCTCGACGCACCGTGGCCGACGACGAGCACGGCCCGCTCCAGGTCGAGCTCGGCGAGGGCGTGGAGCACGTGCAGGACCATGGGCCGGCCGCAGAGGCGGTGCAGGGGCTTGGGTCTCTCCGAGTGCATCCTCGTGCCCTCCCCCGCAGCGAGCACTACGGCCGACAGCTTGTTCGCGGCGGGCATGCCAACTGTCTAGCAACGACGGCGCCGGCAGCCAAACAGGCCCCCACCCCCGGGAGGTTCTATTTTGTAGGGAAACCCGGTGGCGGGTAGTTCAATGGCAGAACGACGGCCTTTGGAGCCGTATGTTGGAGGTTCGAGTCCTCCCCCGCCAGCCAGCGTGAGAGTCACAGCCCTCGGCCATCATGGTCGGGTGCCCGACCCTCTCCTCCTCGGCCGCAACGTGGTCGTCGGACCCGGCGAGCGTCCACCTGCGCCGTGGTCGGACTGCGACCGCCGGGTGGTCGAGCGGATCGACCCCGACGTGGCCGCCGCGCTGCACGCCGAGTGGCGCGACCGGATCCCCCGGGTGATCGAGCTGCACCCGGGAGCCGGGCTCGACGACCCCTCGCGGCCGCCCGCCGATCCCGTCGAGGCCACCCAGCCCTGGGAGTGGCCGGTCGACCTCGACCTGCCCGGCGAGCGCCTCCACCACGCAGTGTGGGCCAACTCCGAGGACGGGCGCCGCGGTGGCCGCACGTGGCGTTGGGCCGGCGAGGCGCGCCGGGCCGGTGCCGGCCCCGGCCGCGACGGCGCCGATGTCACCCTCCCCGACGGTCGTCTGGCGCTCTGTGACGGCGGACCTCTCGCCGCCGACCTGGAGGGCCGGGCCGCCACCGCGGTGCTGCACCGGGTCTCGGTCGAGCACGGCTTTCTCGATCCCCTCGCCGGTACCGCGCCCACCCCCTCCGGCCGGCTCGCCGCCGATCAGTCGGCAGCCGTTGGCGAGCCCCGGGCCGGGGCCCGGGTCCTGGCGCCGGCCGGTTCGGGCAAGACCCGGGTCCTGACCGAACGCGCCCGGGCCCTGGTCAGCTCCTGGGGCCTGCCGCCCGCCGCCCTCGCCCTCATCGCCTACAACGTGCGGGCCGCCGACGAGATGCGCCAACGGTTGACCGGGGTCCCCGGCCTGCGCATCCGCACCCTCAACGCGCTCGGCCTGCGGCTCAGCGGCCGGTCGACCACCCTCGACGAGCCGGAGGTCCGGCGGGTGCTCGCCCGGCTGGTCAACTTCCCCCGCCGAGCCGAGGCCGATCCGGCCGCACCTTGGATCGAGGCGCTGAGCCGGATCCGCCTGTCGCTGTCGGACCCCGCCGAGGTGGAGAGCTACATCGGGGACGTGTCGGACCTCGACCGGGTGGCCCGGGCCTTCCGTTCGGAGCTGGCCCAGCGCGACGCCGTGGACTTCGACGAGCAGGTGGTAGCGGCCATCGACCGGCTCCTCCACGACGTGGACTTCCGCCTCCGCAGCCAGCGCTTCGCCCGCGTCCTGCTCGTCGACGAGTTCCAGGACCTCACCCCGGCCCACCTGCTGCTCATACGCCTCCTGAGCGGACCGGCCGGCGCGGTCTTCGCGGTGGGCGACGACGACCAGACGATCTACGGGTACGCCGGCGCCACACCCCGGTGGCTGGTGGACTACCAGCGCTGGTTCCCCGGCTCGGCCTCCCACACCCTGGAGGTGAACTACCGCTGCCCGCCCGCAGTGGTCGAAGCGGCCGCCAATTTGCTCACCCGCAACGCTGTCAGGGTGCCCAAAGAGGTGCGGCCCGCCAGGCCGTCGGGGGGCGAGCTGACGGTGCTGCCGGCCGGCCCCGGACCAGCCGCGGTCACCACCGGGCGAGTCGGCGGGTTGATCGATGCGGGCGTCGACCCGGCCGATATCGCCGTGCTGGCCCGGGTCAACGCGTCGCTGGTGCCCGTCCAGGTCCTGCTCGGGCACCGCTCGATCCCGGTCAACAGCAGCGGGGACCGGCGCTTCTCACAGCGCAGCGGGGTGCGCGGCGCCCTGGCCTGGCTGGAGGTGGCCGCCGCTCCGCCCGGACAGCTTCCCGGGGCGGCGCTGCGCGAGGCCGCCCGCCGCCCCAAGCGGGGCATGAGCAACTCGCTCCTCGACCTGCTGGGCCGACCCCGCAGCGCCGAGTCGCTGGCCTCCCTGCCGGCGTGGTTGACCGATAAGGGAAGCGTCCGCGACGCCGAACGGGTGGAGCGCTTCGTCCGTGACGTGACCCTCGTCCGCCGGGCCGCCGGTCGAGGGACCGCGGCCATCCTCGAGGTCGTCCGTCACCAGGTCGGAGGCGAAGGCCTGGACGCCAGCGCCTCGGCCCTCGACGGGTGGAGCCACGGCGCCATCGCCGCCCACGGCGATGACCTCGACGCCCTCTCCGAGCTCGCGGCGCTCGAGCCCGACCCGGGCCGCTTCCCGCTCTGGCTGGCCGATCAGCTGAGCGTCGCGTCCGACGACAGGGGCGTCACCGTCGCTTCGATCCACGCCGTCAAAGGGCGCGAGTGGCCCCACGTCGTCATCCACCACGCCACCGCCGGGCTGATCCCGCACCGCCTGGCCGGCGACGTGGAGGAGGAGCGGCGGATATTCCACGTGGGACTCACCCGCGCCATCGAATCGGCCACCGTGGTACCGGGGCCCGAGCCGTCCCCTTTCCTCGCCGAGCTGCTCACGCCGGGTCGCCCGACCCCCACCGCCCCCCCCACCGCCGGGGACCCGGGCCGGGGGCGCCAGCCCGGCGAGGCGCCGCTCGCCCGGTCCGGCGGCGAAGGGCCAGCCACCCACCGGCGATCCGGGACGCGCCCGGGCCCAGCGGGCGGTGGCAGCCCGGCCGAGTTGCTGCCGGGACGTCCTGGGACGGTGTTCGACCTGGGGGGCCATCCCCACGAGGTGGTCTCCACCGGCCCCCGGGGGGTGGTGTGCCTGGTGGGGGGTGGCCCGGCCCGGACCAGCGTCGAGTTCGGGACGGTCGTGGTCCACGACGCGAAGAGCGTGGTCCTGGCCCACCCGGGAGCCGAGGCCGCCTTCGCCGCTCTGCGCGAGTGGCGGGCGACCCGGGCGCGCGCCATGCAGGTGCCGGCCTACGTGGTGTTCGACGACGCCACGCTGCGGGCGGTGGCGGTGAGCCTCCCGACGACCGAGGCGGCACTGCTCGCCGTACGCGGCATCGGACCGGCCAAGCTGGAGGCCTACGGTTCGGACCTGCTGGCGCTGGCCGAGGAGCTCCGCTCATCTACGGATGGGGTTGGCGGCCCACACCCACCGTCCTGACCACCCGGCTAGCCTCCACCCCCGTGACCGCCACCGATACCGCACCCGCCGCCAAGGAGCGCTGGCGGGCCCAATGGGCCGAGCTGTTCAGCGAGGTCGTGACCACCGGCCTCTGCACCGGATGCGCCGGCTGCGTGGTGTCGTGCCCGCACGACGTTCTGGGCTACGACGACCAGAAGGGCGTGTACCGGCCCTTCCACCTCGAAGACGAGCTCGGCCCGGGGGACTGCGGCCACGGGCAGCGGGGCTGCACCAGCTGCACCCGGGCCTGCCCGCGTTTCCGCAACTGGGAGACCGAGGCGGACAGCCACCTGTTCGGTCGTTCCCGCCAGCCTGACGAGCTGGCCGGGGTGTCCAAGGACATCTTCTTGGCCCGCGCCACCGATCCGACCGTGCACGAAACCGGTCAGGACGGCGGCCTCGTGTCGGCCATCCTGCTGTGGTGCCTGGAGAACGACCGGATAGACGCCGCTCTCGTGTCGGCGCTCGAAGGTGACGGAAGCACCTGGAGAGCGGTCCCGGCCCTCGCTCGCACCCGCGAGGAGATCCTCGCAACCGCCGGGTCGCGCTACACCTACTCGGCCAACACCCTCGCCTATGCCCGAGCCATCGAGGCCGGCAACGAAAGGCTGGCCCTGGTAGGAATGGGCTGTCAGGCGTCGGTCCCGGGCATCATGCGGGCCCGCAAAGCCGGCAAACCCGGTCGCCGGCTGGGCCTGTCCATCGGCCTGCTGTGCTCGAAGACCTTCGACGATGCCATCTTCGACGAGCTGCTGGAGGCCAAGTACGGCCTGGCCCGCAAGGACATCAAGAAGATGAACATCAAGGGCGTCCTGCAGATCTGGATGCGCGACGGCTCCTACCACGAGGTCCCGCTCAAGGAGAGCCACGCCTGGACCCGCGAAGGGTGCAAGATGTGCCCCGACTTCGCCGCTGAGCACGCCGACATCTCCACCGGCGGTATCGGGGCGTTCAACGACTGGACGCTCACCCTGGTCCGCACCGACACCGGCCGGGAGATCATCGACGGGATGATCCGCGACGGCGTCATCGAGACCCGCCCCGGCGACGACGACCCGGGCGCCATCGCCCTGCTGCGCAAGCTGTCGATCGTGTCGCGGCGGCGCTGGCCCGATCAGGCGGTGCCCGCCCCCAAGCTGGGGGTGCCGCCCCCCAAACCGAAAGTCGCCGGCTGAACCGGCCCCTCGGGGAGATCCCGGACCGCTAGCGCAGTTCGACGGCCGCCGGGTCCAACCCGGCGGCACGCATGCGCTCCTGCACGGCCAGGGTCTGCGGTGGCGGGGTTCCCCGCTTCATCCCCTGCCATATCTCCCCGTCCTCGGCCCAGACATGGCAGGTGTCCTTCATGAACCCGACCGCCCGCGTCGATCCCCGGGTGGGGGCGTCGGCAGTTCCGGCCGACGCCCGGCGCATGGAGAACACCGACTGCAGGGCGACGGGGGCCATGGCCTGCAGGAGGGCGGTGGTGTGGCTGCACCCCCTCGGGCCACCGAAGCGCCGTCGCACTTCGTGGGTGAAACCGCGGGCGATCGACAGGCCGACCAGCTCCTGGTAGTGGCCGGCGATGGTCGGGCAGATCAATTGGGGGAAGGTCTCGAAGACCACCTCCGCGGCGGTGATGGTGAGCTCGGGGAACGACACCGTCAGGTCGAGGATCATGTGGTGGATGGGCATGGGCCGCCCGTCGTCGGTTCCCCCGGCCGCCCTTATGCGCGCCGCCACCGAGGCTCCGGGGCGTATGTCCATCACGGCGCCGCGCAGCAGCATGGCCTGATCCGACAGGCGGTAGGCCCGCACCGAATAGTCCCGGGCGTGGAGCGGCTCGAGGTCGGGCTCGGGAGGGAGTAGGTCCGGATGGTCCTCGCACCAGGGGGTTCCCGGGCCTGTCACAGCTTGCGGTGGTCCCAGGACACGGTCTTATCGACGTCGACGGTCACGAGTACCCGGTTGTGGAGCATGGCCTTCAGCCCGTCACGCTGGCTCTCGTCCCACGGCCCCACGTAGCGCTCCCACACCGATTTACCCAGCTCCCAGATGGAGTCGGCGTCGTCGATGACGCGGGCCTTGCCGACCAGTTCGACGCCGCGCAGCTGGTCGTAGCTCTCCCCCGCCTCGACCAGAACGGTGATGCGGGGATCGCGTTTGAAATTCTGGATCTTCTGCGACTTGGCCTTGGTCTCGAAGGTGACCGCCCCGTGGAGGAACCCGTACCACATAGCCACCGCATGGATGGACCCATCGGGGTGCATCGAGCAGAGCGTGGCGGTGCGCTCCTCGTGGAGGAAGGCCTCGATCTCCTCGTCGGTCATCTTGATCTGGCTGCGGCGGTTGTCCCCCATAGTGGGAGCAGCCTGCCACAGCCGGAGCCGGAGGCTCTAACCGGGAGCGGCGCTGACCGGCGAACCGGTACCGGGCGTGCTCGCTAGCGGCCGGCGCGACGCTGCCAGCGGGTCGCCTTCAGCATCTTCTTGTGCTTCTTCTTCCTCATGCGCTTTCGGCGCTTCTTTATCAGCGAACCCACGAAGAGGAGACACTAGTCCGTTTGGTGATGCGGCGACAACCGCCACCCCCTCACCGCCGGCCGCCCCAGCCACTGTGCGCCGCGGCCTGCGCCCCGCGGCGCTCCCCGCCCACCGGCGGGCCGGCATCAACGATCGACTGTCACGACGGTCAGTCCGGGACCCTCGTGGGCGCCGGGCACGAACCACGTGGCCCCGCTCCCGGCCATCTGCGGCACCTCCCCCGTCGCCTCACCCAGACGGTCCCGCCACCGGGCCAGTTCGGGGGCCACCACGAGTGCGGCCGGCTCGAGATCGTTGCCGTGTTCGCCGGCGGGTCCGCCCAGAGCGTCCCACGCCCGGTACACCTCGACCGTCGACACAGCCAATGGAGGTACCACCAGCGTGTAGGACCGCCCTCTGACCACCTCGAAGGGTAAGGGCTCGATCACCTCCCCGATCCCCGTCACTCTCGCCCGGCCTCCGGCGAGGCAGAACGGCACGTCGGCGCCGAGGGAGGCGGCCACCTCGGCGTCGTCGACGCCCGCCCAGCGCAGAACCGCGGCGGCGTCGGCCGAGCCGCCGCCGAGGCCGCCTCCGGTCGGGATGCGCTTGTCGAGCACGACCGCCGCCTTGCGTCCGACCAGGCGCAGGGCCCGCTGTACCAGGTTCTCGTCGCCGGCGGGCACCTCGCGTCCGGCCCCCAGCCCGGTGACGGTGAAGCTGTCACCCTCACCCAACTGCAATACATCGGCCAGGTCCACGGTGACCATCTCGGAGTCGATCAGGTGGTAACCATCGGCCCTGACTCCTGTGATCCGCAACGACAGAGTCAGCTTGGCCCGGGCCTGGACCACCACCGGGGCGCTCACTCGAAGCTCTTCGCGGCCAGACGCCCCCAGGCCTCCACGTCGAGCTCCTCGGCCCGGGCCTCGGGGGCGACGCCCGCCGCGGCGAAGCCCGCCGGGTCCATCATCGCGGCCAGTGATCGGCGCAGCATCTTGCGCCGGGTCGCGAACCCGGCCCGGACCAGCGCGAACAGCCGGTCGGGGGCGACCTGGGCGGGGTCGACGGCGGGGACCGTCCGGCGGCGGATGTCCACGAGCACCGACTCCACCTTGGGCCTCGGCTGGAACACGCTCGCCGGCACCCGGCCCACCAGGCGGGCCTCGGACCAGTAGGCCACCTTCACCGATACCGCCCCGTAGGACCCGTCGCCGGGCCGGGCCACCAGACGTTCCCCCACCTCGCGCTGCACCATCACCAGCATGCGCTCCACGAGTGGAACGGAGTCGAGAACGTCGGCGATCAACGGGGTGGCGATGTTGTACGGGAGGTTGGCCACCAACACCCAACCGGGTCGCCCCTGCAGCAGTTCCGACCAATCCACCCGCATCGCGTCGGCGTGGACCACCATCACCTGCTCGAGGCCCGACAGGGTCTCGCCGAGCGGGGCGAGCAGATGGCGGTCGGCCTCCACCGCAGTTATCGAGGCACCGGTCTCGGCCAGGGCCAGGGTGAGCGAGCCGAGACCGGGGCCGACCTCCACCACCCGGTCCCCTGGTCCGACCCCGGCGAGCCGGGCGATCCGCCGGACGGTGTTGGGATCGGCCACGAAATTCTGGCCCAGGGCCCGGCTCGGGCGCAGACCGTGCCGGGCCAGGAGCTCGGCGATGTCGCTCTGCGACAGGGTCATTCGGGCAGGCCGAACACGGTCGAGGCGTTCTCCCATGTGGCCCGGGCCATCTCCTCGACGGGCCGACCCTTGACCTCCGCCACCGCTGCCCCGACCAGTGCCACCCAGGCCGGGCGGTTGGGTCGGCCCCGGTTGGGGACCGGAGCCAGGAATGGGGCGTCGGTCTCGACCAGGACCCGGTCGAGCGGGCACAGGCGGGCCGCGGACCGGATGTCGGCGGCGTTCTTGAACGTGATGATGCCGCTGAAGGACAGGTAGGCGCCAAGGTCGAGGGCCCGGCGGGCTTCGTCGGGGCCGCCGCTGAAGCAGTGGACGATCCACCTCGCGGGCAGCGGGCTCGACTCCAGAATGGAGAAGGTGTCGTCCCATGCGTCGCGGGTGTGGATGACCAGAGTCAGGTCCAACCGCCGGGCCAGGTCCATCTGGGCCCGGAACACCTCCTGTTGGACCGCCCGGGGCGAGTGCTCGTAGAAGTAGTCCAGACCGCACTCACCCACACCGACCACCCCTTCCGGGGCCGGGTCGAGGAGGGCGGCGACACCCTCCACGCCGTCGGTGGCGTCGTGGGGATGGAGGCCCACGGTGGCGTAGACGTGGTCGTGGCGGCGAGCCGCCTCGATAGTCGCGAGCGAGGTGTCGACGTCGGTCCCGATGGTGACCAGGCGGGTGACGCCGGCCGCCGCGGCCTCGACGACGGCGTCATCCCCCACTCCGTCGAAACCGAGATGGCAATGGCTGTCGGTCCACATGCTCAGCTCTGGAGGCGGGGGAATAGGGGGCTGCCGCGCTCCACCTTCCGTCCTCCCGGGTACCCTCCCCACGCCGCCGCGGCCGGCAGGTGCCGGTCGAGCACCGAACCGTCCATGCCGATGCGCCGCCATATCTCCTCGGCAGCCCGGGTGAGGGCCGGGCTGGCCAGCACCGCCACGATGCGCAGGATCTCCAGCGCGTCACCGAGGACCGCGTCCACCGCGGGCCCCGGTTCGGCCTTCCACGGCTCGGCCGCCTCGAGCGCCGCGTTGGCTTCGCGCACCAGCCGCCAGGTCACTTCCAGGGCCTCGCTCGGCGCGATCCGCTCCCAGGCGTCGGCGATCTGCTCGTAGGCGGACTCGACGACCGCTTTGAGGGCACTGTCGGGGTCGGGCGCCGGTCCGATGCCGGCGCATTTGCGCTCGACGACGGTGGACACCCGCGCCAGGAGATTGCCCAGGTTGTTGGCCAGGTCGGCGTTGTACCGGCTGACCATGCCCTCGTAGGAGAACTCCCCGTCGGGACCGAACGCCTGGTCACGCAGGAAGTGGTAGCGGTAGCCGTCGACGCCGAAGGTGGGGACCAGGCCGGCCGGGGAGATCTGGTTGAAGGCCGTCTTGGACATCTTCTCGCCACCGACGAGCAGGTAGCCGTGCACGGCGATACGGGCGGGGGGGTCGATACCGGCGGCCATGAGCAGCGCCGGCCAGTACACGCAGTGGAAACGCAGGATGTCCTTGCCGATCAGATGGTGCACCGAGGGCCACCACCCCTCGAACCGGTCGTCGTCGCAACCGTAACCGATGGCCGTGGCGTAGTTGATCAAGGCGTCGTACCAGACGTAGAAGACGTGGTCGCCGTCCCAGGGGACCGGGACGCCCCACTGGATCGACGTACGCGAGATCGAGATGTCTCGCAGCCCGCCGCGGATCAGCCCGACGGCCTCGTTGCGCTTCGATTCAGGCGTGACCGCGCCCGGGTTGGCCTGGTACCACCCGAGGAGCCGATCGGTGAACTCCGAGAGCTTGAAGAAGTAGTTCTCCTCCTCGAGCAGCTCCACCGGGCGGCGGTGGATGGGGCACCGGTTCCCGTCGAGCAGGTCGTCCTCGGTGTAGTACGCCTCGCAGGAAACGCAGTACAGGCCCTCGTAGGGGCGCAGCTCGATGTAGCCGGCGTCGTAGGCGGCCTGCATCAGCTTCTGGGTCGCCTCGTAGTGGCGGGGTTCGGTGGTCCTGATGAAATCGTCATTGGAGATGTCGAGCAGCTCCCAGGCCTCCCGGTAACGGGCACTGAAGCGGTCGGCGTGCTCGACGGGTGTGAGACCGTTGGCCTCGGCCGCCCGGGCCACCTTCAGACCGTGCTCATCGGTCCCGGTGAGGAAGAAGACCTCGTCGCCGAGCAGTCGGTGCCAGCGGGCGACAGCATCGGCGGTGACCGTCGTGTAGGCGTGACCGATGTGGGGCGCGTCGTTGACGTAGTAGATGGGGGTGGTGACGTAGAAACGTTTGGCGGCAGAACCCACGATCCCCGAGGGTAGGCCACAGCCGGCCCGCAGCGACGCAGTCAAGCGTCGTTCTTCAGGGCGAGGGCGGCGGCGTAGACGACCCGCTTGGGCAGTCCGAGGGCCAGGGCGACGTCGGCGATGGCCTGGCGCCGATCGGCGCCGGCCCCGATCCGGGACCGGAGCGCTTCGTCCACGGCCTCGGGCTCGACGATGGCGTCGGCGACCGGCGGACGGCGATCGACGACGATCACGTGCTCGCCTCGCGGTTCCTCGCCCGACGCCACGAAGGTCGGCGTGGCCTCCCCCAGAGAGGCCCTCCAGACGGTCTCGTGGACCTTGGTGATCTCCTTCACCACGGCCACTCGACGGTCGGCCCCGCAGGCTCCGGCCAGGTCGGCCAGCGTTGCCGCCACCCGCCCCGGAGCCTCGTAGATGACCACGACCGCGGGCTCCCCAGCCACCGCGGCCAGCGCGTCGCGCCGCTCGCGTCCCCGTCTCGGCAGGAACCCCACGAAACGGAACTCCGAGGCCGGAAAGCCGCTGAGGGCCAGAGCGGCGCTCACCGCGCACGGTCCGGGCACCACCTCCATGTCCAGTCCTGCGCAGTGGGCGGCGTCGACCACCAGGTGGCCGGGATCGGAGATCGTCGGCATCCCGGCGTCGCTGACCAGGGCCACCACCGACCCGTCGCGGACGAGCCCGACCACGGACTCCACCTGCTCGGCCTCGGTGTGGTGATCGAGGCGCACGAGGCGGGGGGCCGGGACACCGAGAGCGCTGAGCAAGCGACGCGTCCGCCGGGTGTCCTCGCAGAGGATCACTGTGGCGTCGGTCAGGGCCCGCACCGCTCGGGGCGAGATGTCGTCGAGGTTGCCGATCGGGGTGCCGACGACCACCAGGCGAGCGGTCATGTGTCCTTGATCTCCAGGCAGTCGCCGACATGGAGGTCCCAGCGCTCGAACGCCCCGGCGTGGGCCACGACCAGGACGCCCTTGAGCGAGACCCCGGCGATTCGGCGCCGGCGCAGCACCGTGATGCGGCGCACCGTCAGGCACTCGTCCCCGGACGGGGTCCTCGAGGGATGGCACCAGGCCATCTCCCGGGTGTCGTGACAGCCGAACGTGTGGACCAGGGAAGGGCCCCGCTTGACCATGGCACCGCGGATGGGTTGACCCCAGCCCGTGTCGCGCTCGTCCACCGCAGCCAGAACCTCGCCGTTGCGGAGGAGCCAGGACACCGACGGCTCAGACGTTGAACCGGATTTCGAGCACGTCTCCGTCCACCACCTCGTACTCCTTGCCTTCGACCCTCAGCTTCCCCGCCTCTTTGGCCTTGTTCCACGACCCGATGGACAGAAGCTCGTCCCAGTGGATGACCTCGGCCCGGATGAATCCCCGCTGCAGGTCGGAATGGATGACCCCGGCGCACTCGGGGGCCCGGGCGCCGGCCCGGAACGTCCAGGCCCGGCTCTCCTTGTCCCCCGTGGTGAAGAAGGTCCGACGGCCGAGTAGGTGGTAGGCGGCGCGCGCCACGCGGGCCAGCGCGCCCTCCCCGAGGCCAAGACCTTCGAGCAGTTCGGCCCGCTCGTCGGCGTCCAGTTGGGCGGCCTCGGCCTCCAGGGCCACGCTCACCCCGAGCACATCGCCGTGGCCGCCCATCTCCTCGACGACCGGGGCGGTGACCGAGTCGGGCTCACCGACCTGGTCCTCCCCGAGGTTGACCACGGCCAGCACGGGCTTGTTGGTGAGCAGGAAGAAGCTGCGGAGGGTGACCTTCTCGTCGGAGCTGAGCGACGACCGGTAGATGGGGATGCCCTGGTCGAGCTCCGCCTTGGCCCGCTCCAAGGCGTCGACCTCCCCCTGGAGGGACTTGTCGGACTTGGCGGCCTTGCGGCGCTTGTCGATCTGGCTGTCCACCGTCGCTGCGTCGGACAGGACCAACTCGAGCTCCAGCACGCCCAGATCCTCGAGGGGGTCCGAGCCGCCCACCACGTTGGGGTCCTCGAAGGCCCGCAGCACCAGGCACAGGGCGTCGGCCTCGCGGATACCGGCCAGGAAGCGGTTACCCAGACCCTCACCGGTGGACGCCCCGGCGGCCAGCCCGGCGATGTCGACGAACTCCACCGCGGCGGGCACCACCTTGCGGCTCTGCGACATGGCGGCGAGCCGGGCCAGCCGGTCGTCGGGCACCTGGGCCACTCCCTGGGTCGTCTCCGTCGTGGAGAACGGGTGGGCCGCGACGAGAGCCGAACCTCCCGTCAGTGCGTTGAAGAGGCTCGACTTTCCCGAGTTGGGTAGGCCTACGATGCCCAGACGTTCCATCGGGGGCAGGGTACCGCCCGCCGGCTGGTGCGCAGTAGGTGGCCGGTACCGACCGGGGGCCTCTCCGAGCCGGGACTGGCCGTGGCCGGTCGATGGCGCCTAGCCTGACCCGCTATGTCCAAGCGCACCCACAAGGCCCGTTTGCGGGCTCGCCGCAAGAAAGCCAACCACGGCCAGAAGCCCCGCAGGGGCCGTTAGGCACCTCGCCTGCCGGTCGGCGGGGCCGGCCCCGCCGGGCCGGATCAGCTCTCGAGGAGCCCGGCGCTGACCGCCAACCGGCGCAGGTCGGCCACCGGGCGGGCCCCCAGATGGCTGACGACCTCGCCGGCGGCCAGCGCCCCGAGACGGGCGCTGCGCTCCGGGCCCAGGTCGTTGACGACCCCGTAGAGGAAGCCGGCCGCGAAGCTGTCGCCGGCCCCGGTGGAATCGACCACGGTGGCTACGGGGACCGCCGGCACCCGGGTTCGTCGCCCTTCCCGGTCAGCGATCACGCACCCGGCGGCGCCGAGGGTGACGGCGAGCAGGGGGACCCGGGCGGTCAAGGCGGCGATAGCCGCCTCCAGGTCGTCCTCCCCAGCCAGGCCGAGGGCTTCGGGTTCGTTGGCGAAGAGGAGATCGACCCGGTCGAGGAGGTCGAGCAGGGCGGTCCGCTGGAAGGCGACCCACCCCGGGTCCGAAGCCGAGAACGAGACCAGGGTCCCGGCCCGGCGGGCCGTCTCGACCGCTTCGTCGACGGTGGAGGTGGTTCCCTCGGGCCCGACCAGATAGCCCTCGATGTAGAGCGCCCGGGCCCTGGCAATGGACTCCTTGTGCAGGTCAGCGGGGTCGATGGTGGCGCCCGCCCCGAGGTCGGTGCACATGGTCTTCTCGGCGTCGGGGGTGACCAGGACCAGGCAGCTACCGGTCGCCGGGGCCCCCTCCCCGGCCGGCGGAGTGTCGTAGGTGACCCCGGCTGCTGCTATGTCGGCGCTGAACGTGGCCCCCAGCTCGTCGGAGGCCACCTTGCCCACGAAGCGGACCGACTCCCCGAGCGAAGCCAGGCAGGCTGCGGTATTGGCAGCCGAGCCTCCAGACACGTGGGCCTCCGGCTCGATGGCGGCGTAGAGCTGCCGGGCCCGCTCGCCCTCCACCAGGGCCATGGTCCCCTTCTCCAGACCCAGCGCCCGGATCTCCTCGTCACCGGTGCGGGCCAGTACATCGACGATGGCATGGCCGAGAGCAACCACCGAGGCGTCTGCGTGCATGGCCCGAGACCGTACCCTGCCGGTCGGGGACAAGCCCAGACACGTCAAGAGCGACCCAGTCACTAGAATCATTCGGATGCCGGGTGGGACCTCGTCGATGTCCGCTGCGGCCCCGACGCCGAGCTACGAGGAGTGACTGTGGGCGGAGACGAGACCTATCGGCTGCCCCGTAGCGCCCGACCCCGCCGCTACGAGTTGGAGTTGGCCCCCGACCTCGACGCGGCCCGCTTCGACGGGCAGGTGACCATCGACGTGGAGCTCGTCGAGAGCGCCGACCGCCTGGTGCTGCACGCCGCCGATCTCGGTATCTCCTCGGCCACGCTGGCCACCCCCGAGGGGGACGAAATGGCCCTCGACGTCAGTTTCGTGGTCGCCGACCAGATGCTGGTGCTGAGCGCGCCCCGGGCACTCGAGGTGGGCCGCTACCGGCTGTCGATCACCTTCGAGGGCACCATCAACGACCAGCTGCGGGGTTTCTACCGGAGCACCTTCCGCGACGACGAGGGCGTCGAGCACACCGTCGCGGTGACCCAATTCGAGGCCTCCGACGCCCGCCGGGCCTTTCCGTGCTGGGACGAACCCGACTTCAAGGCGGTCTTCGCCGTGAGGCTGGTCATCGCCGAAGGACTCACCGCCATTTCCAACGGCGAGCTGCTCTCCTCGGTCGGACTCCCCGACGGGCGAGTCGAGCTGACCTTCGCCGACACCATGTCGATGTCCACCTACCTGGTGGCCTTCGTCGTGGGACCCTACGAGCTGACCGAACCCGACGTGGTCGACGGCACCCCGATGCGTATCGCCGCCCCACGGGGGCGCCTCAACCATGTCGGGTTCGCCGCCGGAGCGGCCCGTCACGCCCTCGAGTTCCTGAGCGGCTACTTCGGCATCCCCTATCCGGGCGGCAAGCTGGACCACGTGGCGGTGCCCGATTTCGCCTTCGGGGCCATGGAGAACCTCGGGTGCGTCACCTACCGGGACCGCCTCCTTCTCGTCGACGAGTCCAACGCCGCCCAGACCGAGCTGCAGAACGCGGCCACGGTGATCGCCCACGAAACGGCCCACATGTGGTTCGGGAACCTGGTGACGATGAAGTGGTGGAACGGCATCTGGCTGAACGAGGCCTTCGCCACGTTCATGGAGCTGACCACCAGCCACGACTTCCGGCCCGAATGGCAGGTGTGGACGGCGTTCGGGGCCGGGAAGGCCGCGGCCTTGTCGATAGACGGCCTGCGGGCTACCCGCCCGGTCGAGTACCCGGTCGGCCGCCCCGAGGAAGCCGAAGGCATGTTCGACGTGCTGACCTACCAGAAGGGCGGGTCGGTGCTGCGCATGCTGGAGCAGTTCCTCGGCCCCGAGGTGTTCCGTCAGGGCATCGCCCGCTATCTGGCGACCCACGCCTACGCCAACACCGAGACCCAGGACCTCTGGGATGCCCTCGAGGAGGTCTCGGGCCAGCCGGTCCGAACCATGATGGCGACGTGGATCCTCCAGGGTGGCTACCCGGTCGTCCACGCCGCCCGAGGCGACGACCCTTCGACGGTGGTGCTGCGCCAGGAGCGCTTCTTCTATTCGCCCGGCGACGACCCCGACGCCGACGGTCCGACCCGATGGGTCATCCCGGTGAGCCTACGGGCCTCGGTCGACGGCCGCCCCGTAACGGCCCGGGTGCTCCTCGACGGCCCCGAGATCTCCCATACCTTCTCCGCACCGGTGGACTGGGTCGTGGTCAACGACGGGGCCTGGGGTTACTACCGGACCCGCTACGACGCCGACCTGCTCGACCGGTTGCGGGCGACCGACCCGGTGACCATCATGTCGCCGCTCGAGCGGCTGCAGGTGGTGGGCGACATCTGGGCGGCCGTCGTCGCCGGAACGGCCGACCTGTCGGAGTGGGTGTCGGCTTCCACCGCGGTTGCGGGCGACCCCGATCCTGACGTCTGGGGCTCCCTCGGTTCGGTGCTGCGATCGCTGCTGCTCCTCGCTGACGACCGCGATCGGCCGGCCGTCGCCGCCTTCACCCGACGCCTGGCCGGACCGGCCGGACGTCTCATCGGGTGGGAGCCGGTGGCCGGGGAGGGTGACCGGGTGTCGATCGCCCGGGCCCGCATCCTCAGCGCGTTGGGCGACACCGGGGGTGACGCCGATACCGTGGCCGAGGCGCTCCGGCGCTACGAAACCCACCTGGCCAGGGCCTCTGTGGCCCACGACGTGATCCTGGCCGACCAGGCCGGGGCCGCCCTGGCCCCTGACCTGATCCGCACGGCCGCGGCCATCGCCGTGGCCAACGGTGGCGAGCGGCTGTGGGATCTCACCCTCAACGCCTACCGCTCGGCGGAGCAGGCGGTCGAGCAGTTGCGCTACCTCTACGCCTTGGCCGAGACCCCCGACGCCGCCCTTCGGCGGCGGGTCCTCGACCTGGTCCTCAGCGGTGAGGTGCGCAGCCAGGACGGGCCGTTCCTCGTGGGGGCGGCACTGTCCCATCCCGGGGCCGCCAACCAGGTCTGGGAGTGGATGGAGGAGCACTGGGCCGCCGTCTCCGAGCGGTTCCCGCCCAGCCTGACCATCCGCATGTTCGAGTCCACTGCGGCCATCTCCGACGCCGACCTGGCCGGGCGGGTGCACCGTTTCTTCGACCGGGTCGTGCTCGCCGTGAGCCCCATCCGACTGCAGCAGATCCTCGAGCGCATGGACCTGTCTGTGGCTCTGGCCGAACGGCTCCGGCCGGGCCTGGCGGCGGCCCTGGCCTGAAGACGGCCCGCTCAGGGGCCGAACCAGGCCCACCACCGCGACGTCGCCGGCCCTACCCCCGGCCGAGCGGGCCCCGACCGGCGAGGTACCCGAACCCGGATGATGGTGGCCCGGTCACTCCCGGATGGCGGCTCAATCCGTCGGAGACCCCGGATCGGTACCGGACATGCCGACCACCCGGGCTCGCACCTGCTCGAGGCGGGCCGAGGCCAACGCGTGGAGGCGCTCAGCCCGCTCGTAGAGGTCGGCGGCGGCCTCGATGCCGAGATCACCGCTGGCCAGGCGGGCGGTGGTCTCCTCCAGCTCGGCCATCAACTCCTCGAAGGTCACCGGGCGTTCGTCCGATGTGCCAGTCATCGACCCGGCTCCGAGACGGCCACGACCGACGCCGTGACGACCCCCCGGGCCAGCCGGGCCCGGACGAGATCCCCGACTCCGACCTCGCCGGCCGACCGCAGCACCGAGCCGTCGGGCCCGCTGACCACGGCGTAGCCCCGCTCCAGAGTGCGCTCGGGCGACAGCGCGTGCAGGTGGCGCCGTTCGGCGTCGAGCCGGCCGCCGGCCCGGCCGACGGCCTCCCAGAACGGCCGCTTCCAGTCGGCTCTCGCCAACCGCCCGGCCGCCGCTTCCACCCGTCCCCGCGGATGGAGGCCGCCGAGCCGGATAGAGGTCCTCTCCAGACGCTGCGCGGCGCGCTCGACCGAGGACTCGGCGGCCACTCCCGGGTCGACGCCGGCCAGGCGGTTGGCCGCCGCGCTCAACCGGGCGCCGAGGTGCGCTCCAGCCCGGCCGAAGGCTTCGTCCACGCTCCGCTGCAGCGCCGTCAGGTCGGGCAGGACGGCGGTGGCGGCCAGGGACGGCGTACCGCAGCGCAGGTCGGCCACCTCGTCGCAGAGAGGACGATCGCCTTCGTGACCGATGGCCGACACCACCGGGACGCCACAGGCCGCCACGGCCCGACAGACCTCCTCGGTGCTCCACGGCAAGAGCGAGGGGGCGTCGCCGCCCCCCCGGGCCAGGATGATCACCTCGACACCCGGCCACGCCGCCAACGTGGCGATGCCTTCGGCGATGGTGAGCGACGCCGACGGACCCGAAACGGTCGTCTCCAGGAACCTCACCGGATAGCCGGGGCAGCGGGAGGCCACCACCGACTCGATGTCCTTGCGTACCGCCGCCTCGGCCCCGCAGAGGACGCCGACCACCGCCGGCAGGATCGGAATCACCCGAGGGGGCCGTCCGAGCAGCCCATCGGCCTGCAACCGGGAACGGGTCTGGGCGATGAGCGCGGCAATGGCCCCGGCTCCGACGGGCACGATCTCCTCGGCCACCAGGTGCAGCTGACCCCGGTCGTTGGACCACTGCGGTGTGGCCACGACCGACACCCGCTCGCCGGCGGTGATGCGCGTCCGGCGGGCCGCGGCGGGCGGAACCCTGACGTCCACCTGGGCGGCCCGGTCGCGAAGCGTGAAGAACACGTAGCCGCCCCGCGACGTGGTCGGGCGGTAGACTTCGCCCTCGACGGCGATGCGGCCGATAGTCGCCAGCGACCGGGCTATCTCCCCGGACAGCCGGACGAGGGTCACCGGCCGGGGTGCTCCACGCACCGGGTCGACGTCGAAGAGCGGCAGGGTCATGCGTTCAGGCTAGCCAGAGGGTGTGACCAGGCTCGAAGCCCCTGAAATGCGCTGACCACGCGCCCGACAGTTAGCATGGGTTTGAATCAACCAGCAGGAGACCTATTGAGCGAAAGCCAAACCGGGAGTTCATTCGCCTCGTTGGGGATCGACTCCGACGTGGTGGAGTCGCTCGCCGCCCTGGGGATCACCGAGCCGTTCCCCATCCAGAGCCTCACCATCCCCGACGCGCTCACCGGCCGCGACGTCTGCGGCAAGGCCAAGACCGGCTCGGGGAAGACTCTCGCCTTCGGCATCCCCCTCCTGCAGCGACTGAGCGCCCGTCCCGAGCTCGCCGACCGCGGGGATCGAGGGCCCGAGCGGGAGCCCGGCCGGGGCCAGGGGCGCCCACCTCGGGGCCTGGTCCTGGTGCCCACCCGCGAGCTGGCCCGCCAGGTAGCCGACGTGCTCATACCCCTGGCCGAGGCCCGGGACCTGACCCTCGGCGTCTGCTACGGGGGGACCAACATGGAGGCCCAGGTGAAGGCCGTGCGGGCCGGGATGGACGTCGTCATAGCCACCCCAGGCCGGCTCATCGACCTGCGCCAGCGCGGCGAGATCGACCTGGGCCACATCGAGGTGGTGGTCCTCGACGAAGCCGACCGCATGGCCGACATGGGGTTCACCCCGCAGGTCGAGTGGCTGTTGCGCCACCTCGTGAAGCCGCACCAGACCATGCTCTTCTCGGCCACTCTCGACGGCGACGTCGACCGCCTCATCCGCCACGAGCTCACCGACCCGGTGCACCATGAGGTGGCGTCGGCCACCGCCACGGTGTCGGGAATGGCCCACCGGTTCATACAGGTCCACCAGATGGACAAGGTGAAGGTGACGGCGGCCATCTGCCGCAACCAGTCCCGCACCATCGTCTTCACTCGCACCAAGCGCAACGCCGACCGGCTCACCGATTCCCTCCGCGCCGAGGGGATCGATGCCCGGGCCATCCACGGCGATCTGCGACAGCAGATGCGTGAGCGGGCCCTGCGAGCCTTCACCGAGGGTCGACTTGGGGTCCTCGTGGCCACCGACGTGGCGGCGCGGGGACTCGACGTCGACGACATCGACGTCGTGATCCACTACGACCCCCCCGAGGACCACAAGGCCTACCTGCACCGATCGGGGCGCACGGCGCGTGCCGGGCGTGAGGGCCTCGTCGTCACCTTGGTGCTCTGGAACGAGCACATGGAGATCGAGCGCATCCAGAAGCGCCTGGGACTGAGCGAACCGATCGTGGAGATGTTCTCCAACGATCCCCGGCTGGCCCACCTGGCCAACCGCCCCACCGAGCGCCACCCTCCGGGCTGAGCGGCTCCAGCGCGGACCGAAGCGGCCAGCATGAGCCAAGCTCTCGAGGTGCTGGGCTTCATGGCGGCTGCGGCGCTGGCCCTGGCCACCATGCTGTCGGCCATCCGCTCCGTGGTGCTCCCCCGGGCCGCCCAGAGCGCCATCCCCAACCTGACCGTGCGGGCCGTGCGGGCCGGCTTCCGGCTTCGGGCGTCACGCTCCGGCAACTACCTCGAGCGGGACCGGGTGATGGCCATGCTGGCTCCGGTCGCTCTCGTCGCCATGCTGGGAAGCTGGCTGCTCCTCCTCTTCGCCGCCTACACCGCCATGTTCTTCTGTCTCGGCGGAAGGTCCCTCGCCCACGCCGCTGAGATCTCGGGGTCGTCGATCTTCACCCTCGGCACTTCGGGGGCCAACCAACTCGGGGCCGACCTGCTCAGCTACTCCGAGGCCGGTCTGGGGCTTCTCATGGTGGCGTTGCTCATCAGCTACTTCCCGAGCATCTACGGCGCGTTCACCCGCCGCGAGACCGGCGTCACCTTGTTACAGGTCCGTGCCGGTGACCCCCCGAGCGCCACGACCATGCTGGTGCGCTACCACCGCATAGAAGGCCGACTCCACCAGCTCACCGAACTGTGGCGGACATGGGAGATCTGGTTCGCCGACATCGAGGAGTCGCACACCACGTTCCCCATCCTGGTCCATTTCCGTTCGCCTCAACCCGAGCGGTCGTGGATCACCGCCGCCGGAGCGCTCCTCGACGCCGCGGCGTTCTGGGTCGCGGCGGTGGAGCACGTCATAGACCCCGACGCCCAACTGTGCCTCCGGGCCGGATTCCTGGCGCTGAGACGCATCTCCGACGGCTTTGGCATCGCCTACGACCCCGACCCCTCCCCTGACGACCCGGTCTCGGTAGACCGGAGCGAGTGGGAGGCCGCCATGGACGAGCTGGAGGCGGCCGGCGTGCCGATGGTCCCCGACCGCGACCAGGCATGGCGCGACTGGCGGGGCTGGAGGGTCAATTACGACGCCCCCCTGCTCGGCCTGGCCCGGGTCATCGAGGCGCCTCCCGTCCCGTGGATTTCCGACCGCTCGGCTATCTGGTCCCGGGGCCGGGGCGGCGCCCGAAAACCCACCTCGTGACCACCACCGCGAGGGCAATGCCCAGGCCGACCAGGACGATCCCGTAGAAGTCGGCGGGGTCGTTGTGCGGCCCCACGATCGGCGCGGTGGCGTTCGGGCCACCCACGATGGTGATCACCCCGCTCGGGATGGTGGTGGGCGACGAGGTGGAACTGGCGGACCACGTGAGATCTGCGACTTGGACCAGGTGCACACTCCAGCCTCTCCCACCTCCCGCCCTTGGACAAGCCGGGGGGCGGCCCGGAGGACCGGGCCCCAGCGGTTAGCCTGAATGGTCGTGTCGGATGCCTGGCTGATCGAACCGTCCGGTCCTCTTTCGGGCGAGGTGGAGGTGCGGGGCTCCAAGAACGCGGTCACCAAGCACATGGTCGCGGCCATCCTCGGTGACCGACCGAGCACCATCGCCAACGTCCCCGAGGTGGGAGACGTGGACATCACGGCGCGCATCCTGACGGCCATCGGGGCCGGGGTGGAGCGCAGCGGGTCGTCCATCACCGTCACCCCGCCCCGAGAGGTCCAGTCGGCGGTCCCTTTGTCCTTCAGCGGCCTCAACCGCATCCCCGTGCTCCTACTCGGCCCGCTCCTGCACCTCACCGGCGAGGCTTTCGTGCCGCGGGTCGGAGGTGACTCGATCGGCAGCCGCCCGGTGGACTTCCACGTCGAGGTGCTCCGGTCGCTCGGGGCCGAGGTGGAGGTCACCGACGACGGCATCGAAGCCCGCTGCAAGCGCCTGACCGGCGCTCGCATCACCCTCCCCTACCCGAGCGTGGGTGCGACCGAATCGGCGCTGCTCTCGGCTGCCCTGGCCGAGGGCAAGTCGGTCATCCGCAACGCCGCCACCGAACCCGAAGTCCTCGAACTGGCGCTGTTCCTGCAACGCATGGGGGCCCAGATCGAGCTGCAACCCGACCGGCGCATCCAGATCGAGGGTGTTCGCCAGCTCCGAGGCGCCCGTACCAGGCTGGCCGGCGACCGCAACGAGGCGTTCAGCTACCTCGTCGCCGGCCTGCTGACCGGGGGCCGGGTCCGGGTCGTCGGTTGCCAACAGGACCGCCTGGTGACCGCCATCACGACACTGATGCGCATGGGTGCATCAGTCGAGGTGGACGACGTCGGCATGACCGCCTCGGCCCCCCACGGGCTGCGGGCGGCCGCGGTGCAGACCGATGTCCACCCCGGCTTCATGACCGACTGGCAGACGCCCCTGATGGTGCTGTTCACCCAGGCCGAGGGGATGTCGGTGCTCCACGAGACCGTCTACGAGGACCGATTCGTCTACGTCCCGGCGCTGCAGAAGATGGGGGGAGAGATCGAACTGTTCTCTACCTGCCTGGGCGGCTCGGCCTGCCGGTTCCACGACACCAGCTACGTGCATTCGGCCGTCGTGCGGGGCGTGTCGCGGCTGCACGGTGCCGAGGTCGAGATCCCCGATGTCAGAGCCGGGTTCTCCAGCGTGATCGCCGCCGCGGCCGCCCAGGGGCCGTCGGTGCTGCGCGGCGTGCACCACCTCGAGCGGGGTTACCACCGGCCGGCCGACCAGCTGCGCTCCCTAGGACTGGACCTCAAGACGACCTGATGGGAACCCGCTGTGAGGAGGTCGAACCCGGTGGCTGCTGAGTCCGGCGATGCGCTGTACACCGAACAGGACGGCCTGTACCTGCCCGGCCCGCTGACGGTCGGACCGTGGTCGCCCGACGCCCAACACGGTGGTCCGGTGTCGGCCCTGCTGGCCGGCGCGGTCGAGGCGGGCAGCGACATGCAGGTCGTCAGGCTCACGGTAGAGCTGATCCGTCCGGCGCCGCTGACCCCGCTGTCGGTCACCACCGAGGTGCTACGCCCGGGGCGCAACGTGCAGCTCGTCGAGGCCACGCTTCGAGCCGGCCAACAGGAGGTGGCCCGGGCCCGGGCCCTGCGCATCCGGCGCCTCCACGTGGACGTGCCCGTCGATCGCTCCGGGGCGCCGGCCCCGCCCCCGGCCGAGGCCGAGCCCCGGCCGACCGATTCGGTGCGCACCGCCTTCGCCGAGGCCGTCGAGTTGCGGTTCGTGACCGGAAGCTGGGACGAGCCCGGCCCGGTGAAGATGTGGACCCGGCTATCGGCGGCGGTGGTCGCTGGACACGAGCCCACCCCGCTGCAGCGCGCCGCCGCGGCCGCCGACTTCGGCAACGGTGTCAGCCACCTGCTTGATTTCTCCACTCATACCTTCATCAACCCCGATCTCACCGTGGCCCTCAGCCGACCGCCCGAAGGCGAATGGCTCCTCTTCGACACCGCGTCCCGTTACTCAGCCGAAGGTTACGGACAAGCCGAGAGTCAGATCTTCGACTCATCGGGACCCGTGGGGCGTTCGGTACAGTCGCTGATCATCAACCGGCGGTGAGCTGGTCACAACAGGCCATCTACAAGTCGCAGGGGCGGTCATAGGTCGGGCTCGGCCGGGGCCGGTGGGGGCCGAGCGGCCCCGCGACCCACCGCCGATGGGGGCCGGTGACATCCGGCCTCTGAGCGACGACCCCGGGGTCATCGACCGGGGCCGAGTGCTGGCCCGACTCTGCGTCAGGTACGGATCGGAAACCGGCCCGGATCGGAAACCGGCCCGGATCGGAAACCGGCAGAGCTTCCCCAACGGCGCGGATAGGCATGGCCCGCCGGTGGGAGCGGCGCGTCGCGCTACGGATAGCGGGCGTCGAAGCGGTCGACGAGCTGGCGGTTCTCTGAAGTGTCGCCCCAAGCGTCGAGGACCTGGGTCTTGAACTGGTCCTTCTCGTCCCCGGTGAGCTGGGAGTAGGTCTCGGGGGAGTCGAAGTACTTGTCGATCATCTGGTCCAAGGTGTCGGTCGGAACTTCCCCTTCCTCGGAGCCGACATCGGCCTGCTGGGTGTTCATCTCGGGTATGACCCCGGTCGGAGTCAAAGCGATGTGGCGGCAGACGGCGAAGTAGATGGTGGAGTCCTCGTAGGCCCCGTCGGAGAACAGGCCCTGGCATTCCGACGGGTCGTGCCAGCCTTTCTCGGCGCAGGTCTCGCTCGTGCAAAGCAGCACTTCGCCCGGGGGGGTCATACGGGTCATTCCAGCCGGCACGAGCAGGCCGGCGGTCTCGGGGGCGGGGGTGACGAAGTAGTTCTGCACCTGCATCTGGGACTCGATGGTCTGGTTCGGCTCGGAGGTCAGCATCTGTCCCCTGCGCATCTCGCTGTCGCCGAACAGCCGCATGTTCTCGGTGAAGAACTTGAGTGTGCTGCCTTTGGGCACGATGGTGTACGCCGGGACCGAACCCGGGTCCCAGGTGCCGTGGGCGTCGAGAAGTATGTCGGCCATTTGCTGTTCCTCCCAGTGTTGGTGCGGTGAGCCTAGGTTCGAGCCGCCTCGTTCGGCTAGGGCGAACCGGGCTGACCTTGCGGCCCGTTGGGGTCGCCCGGCCCGGCTGAAGAGGCACCGCTGTCTGCCCGAAGGGGCCGGCCCGAGCGACCTCACTGCGTTCCATGTCGAGCTCGCTCCCACCGGACCTGTGCCCAACTGATCGGGCGCTATTTCCTCGAGTATCCGGCCCAGGCGAGACATCGCCGGGGGGAAGCCCGAGCCGCTGCCAAGTGCTCGCACCGCCTCCAGGTCGGCGGCCGTCACCAACCGCGGACCATCGCCGATCATCACTGCCGACCGAGGGCCAAGACTGATCGAACAGTGCTGGCCCTATCAGCCCGGCCAGCGTGCCGATGGCGGACCGTTGACGCCGATCAGTTGAGCACTCGATTCAGGCGACGCAGGGCCAGCGCCGCCGCCGCCAGACGGTCGTCGGCAGCGCCAGTAACGGCGACCATCGCCGAAGCCCGGGCCAGTTCCTCGGCGTGGCGTCCGAGCCACTCATCGACGCACCTGAGGGGGTCCCCATCCGAAGCGGTGATCAACACCGCCGTAGCCGCTCGGCGCCGCCAGTCATCGAGGTCGTCGAGCAGCGCCCGGGCCTGCCACACGCGTAGGCGACCTGCGGGCGTGACGCCGTCGAGGACGACGCGGACCGACTCCAGCAAAGCGTCGAGCCCGGTTGTGTCCACTATGCGCCGGGCGACGGCGGCGGCCACCACCGCCTGATCCGCGCTCATCCCAGCGTCGTCGGCGATCTCGACCGCCTCGAGACGGGCTACGGAGATGGGCGCCTCCAGAAAGGCGTCAGCCCGCTCCCCGGCGAGGTCGAGCTCGGGCGTCCCGGGCCACCCGGGGAGGGGCACCTCGAGGGCGACCCCCTGCGTGGCCTCCAGGCGGCCCTGGTCGCGCCGGGCCACGACGACCGGCTCGAAGGGTCCGGGCCGGTTGAGGTAGCGCCGAGCCAGGCGGCCCACCGCCTCGGCCACCACCCGGTGGAGGGCCGCTTCGGCGGACGCCCCGACTCCGGCCGACGGGTCCGCCGCCAGTCCCTCCAGTCGCTCCCACAGCGCCCCCGAGGCGGTGACCTGGCGGGCCACCCAGAAGGCCGCCGCGACTTGGTCGAGGCTACATCCCAGCTCAGCAGCCAGGTCGTGGGCCCAGATGATGCCCATCTGGTCCACGACCTCGCCGGCGATGTCGGTGGCGACCAACTGCCGGTACAGGCGGTGCTCGGCGATGAGATCACCGAAGTCGTCCCGGATGGCCTGGGGGAAGTAAGGGGTGACACTGTCGAGGAAGTAGGGGTCGCGGCTCCATCCGGCACCCTCCACGGCCGCCACCAGCTCGGTCTTGGCGTAGGTCAGCACGGTGGCCAACTCGGGCCGTATCAGCCCGGCGCCCGCCTGGCGTCGGCGGTCGAACTCCTCGGCGTCGGGTAACACCTCGACCCGTCGATCGAAGCGTCCCGCCGCCTCGAGATCGTCGATGAGCGACTGGTAGGCGTCGAGGTACCGGTCGCTGTCCGCGGCGGCCCGGTTGAGGGCGGCGACGCTGTGATCCACCTGACGCAGTACGCCGTCGGCGACCTCGTCCCGGGCGGCTCTCAGGTAGCCGTCGCGGTCTTGTGCATCGAGACGGCCCCGCTCCCCGGCCAGCGCCAACAGGATCTTCAGGTTGACCTCGCGGTCGGAGGTGGCCACCCCGGCGGCATTGTCGATGAAGTCGGCGTTGATGCGCCCGCCCCTCCGGCTGTACCGGATGCGGGCCCGCTGGGTCACCCCCAGGTTGGCGCCTTCGGCCACTACCCGGGCCCGGATGCGGTCGGACGTGACCCGGACGGCGTCATTGGCCCGGTCCCCGACCTCGGAGTCCGCTTCGTCAGGGGCTTTCACGAAGGTGCCGATCCCCCCGAACCAGAGCAGGTCGACAGGAGCCCGAAGGATGGCCGAAACCACCTCGGGCGGGCGGAGCGAATCCTCCTCGACTCCGAGCACCCGTCGCGCGGGCGGGGACAGCGGGATCACTTTGTCGTGGAGCGACCATACCCCGCCACCGGCCGATATCCGGTCGGAGCGGTAGTCGGCCCAGCTGGAGCGCTCGAGATGGGCGAGACGGCGACGCTCCTCGAAGGAGCCCGCGGGATCGGGGTCGGGATCGATGAACACGTGGCGGTGATCGAATGCGGCCAACAGCCGCAGTGAGCGGCTCTGCAGCATTCCGTTGCCGAACACGTCACCGGACATGTCACCCACTCCTACGACGGTGACCGGGTCGGTGTTGACATCCAGATCCAACTCCCGGAAGTGACGGCGTACGGCCACCCACGCACCCCGGGCCGTGATCCCCATGGCCTTGTGGTCGTAGCCGCGCGAACCTCCCGAGGCGAACGCGTCGCCCAGCCAGAAGCCCTGCGCCTCGCTGATGGAATTGGCCAGGTCACTGAAGGTGGCGGTCCCCTTGTCAGCGGCGACGACCAGGTAGGGATCGTCACCGTCGGCGGCCACCACCCCGGTCGGGGTGACGCACCGACCGCCGACGAGGTTATCGGTGACATCGAGCAGGGCCGTCACGAACTGGGCGTAGGCCGCCCGCACCTCGTCGGGCCCCGGGTTGGCGGCACGACATACGAACCCCCCCTTGGCGCCCGTCGGGACGATGATGGCGTTCTTCTTGACCTGGGCGAAGGCCAGATCGAGAACCTCGGTCCGGAAATCGGCGGGACGCTCGCTCCAGCGAATACCCCCGCGGGCGATGAGACCGGCTCGCAAGTGCACTCCTTCGACGGTGGGACCGTGCACGAAGGTGTCGACCAGCGGCCGAGGTGAGGGCAGGTCGGGCACCAGGTGACTGCTCATCTTGAGCGCGAGGGGAGTGAGGACCTCCCGGCCGGGGCCACGGCCCCCCATGGCGAAGAAGTTGGTTCGCCAGGTGGCGTCGATCAGTGTCAGCACCGACCGCAGAACGCGGTCCTCCTCCAGGGATGTGACCAGGTCCATCTGGGCCAGGACCAACCGTCGGGCGGAAACCGCCCGGTCGGAGTCGGGCCCCGCCGCGCTCCCCTCAGCCACCGGGCGGGCCGGAGGGGAGGGGGCGAAGCGCGACTCGAAGTAGCCGATCAGCGCTCGGGTGACGTCGGGGTGGACGGCCAGCGGTTCACTCATCTGGTCCCACGACAGCGTGACCCCGCTCTGTCGCCAGTAGCGCAGGTAGGCCCGAAGTACCAGCACCTGCCGCCAGTCGAGCCCAGCGGCGGTCACCAGCCGGTTCAGCGAGTCGACATCGCTGTCCCCGCGAACCGAGGCCTCGATGGCCTCGACCAGGCGGGCACCGTGGACTTCGGGCACGAACCTCAGCGTCTCGGGCCCGTGGGGCGCATGAGCGCGAAGCCCGATGTCGTCGATGTGCAACCCGACCCCGTCCGGGGGGTCGCCGCCCAGACGCATTGGAACCGACTCGACCACCACGAGACCGAAGCTCTCGAGCAGCGGCAGAATGCTCGACAGTTCGACACCCTCGCGGCCGAATCGGCGAATCCGGAACGAGCAGGACGGATCGTGGCCCGGCCGGACTGCCAGACGGTACCTCGCGCCCATGGTCGACGACCCGGGATCTCCGGCAGTGAGTGGCCGGCCGGTTTGGAGTGGTACGGCGTCCAGGTCCTCGACGACGGCCATGTCGTCGAGCGCCTCGGCCGGCGATGTGAGGGGGCGGTAGCCGCCCGGCAGGCTACGCAGGAACTTCTCCACCTCGGGTTCCCGCCCTGGCCCGGCCAGACACCCCACCTCGGCGTCCCACGACGGATCCTCGGCTGAGGTCATCGCAGCAGCTTCGCGCACCTCCGCCGGGTTGGGCGATGACGGCCATCGCCCCGGCTCAGCGGCCGGGCAGCGCGACTTCGCGGCGCGCCGGGGTTCTCCCCCGCTCCGGGGCTAGGACCCCCGCCCCCGATACGAGGGGTGCCCTCTCGATCTCCCGGCGGGCCGACCGAGTCCAAGCCAGGTCGAAGCCGTCGCCCATAACCCTGACACTGTCGAGCCTGTCGTCGGGCCCCGCCGCCAGGGCCCAGCGACCCATTCCCTGGCGCGCCGAGCCCGCTGACAGGCCACTGCCGCGGTCGATCAGCACCACGTGGCGGGCCTGGCCGGCGGCGTCGACCAGCTTGTTGAACACGCTGCGCGCTCCCGGCCGGGTCCGGCGCTCTTCGACCGGGGCGAAGGATTTGACCTCCACCGGCACACCGCAGACCGACAGGTCGGCCCGGCGGCCGCCGTGGCGTGACTCGGGCAGGGACCGCACCTGGTGACCCTCGGCCGCCAGGCGGTCGGCCACGGCGAGCTCCTCGTGGCTCAACCGGCGAGCCTGCTCGTCCAAGGTCCCCGCTCCGTGGTCGTGGACATGACCACACGGGAGCGCGCCGGCGGCCGCCTGGACAGGTCTCCATTCCACCCGACCCGGCTCCTCCGGCCGCGGCTCGGACCTCTCGCCGCTCACGAGGCCCGCCCCCCGCCACCGGCCCCTCCGGATCCTCCAGCCCCACTGGATCCTCCCGCCCCACTGGATCCTCCCGCCTCCCCCGAGCCGGCCGCCTCCGGCCGGCGCGGCCGGTCGCGATATTCGAGGTCGTGGACCAGTAGCGACTCGACACCACCTCGGCGGAGGCCCTCAGCCGCCGTCCTCAGGAAGTTGGCCTCGTCCGAGTCGGCCGGACGGGTGCCCTCCGCCACCCGGGCAGACAGGGCGAAAGGGTAGCTCTCGAACAACAGGTCACCGTCATCGACGTACCCGTGACGTCGGAGCTCTGCGTGCATGTCACCGTCGTCGAGCACCCAGGCCTCTGCGCCCACTCCGTCCTCTCCGGGCGAAAGAGCCAGGCCCGTGAGTCGGGCCACCTCACGGGCCAACTCCTCGATGGGCTGCGACGACCGGACGAACAGGTCGATGGATCTTGACAACTGCGTCCTCCTCTTCGAATGGAGCCGAAGCCCCGGGCTGGTATGCGGCCGGCGGACCGGCGATTGAGGCAACCCAGCGGGATGCGAAGAGGAGCGGTGCTCCGAGCTCGATCATCGCGCCGCCCTGTGACGGTCATCAAGGGGTACCACCGACCCGGCCCGGTTCTGAGGGAATCCCAAGGAACCCTTAAGGTCGACCTCAGCGCCACCGTCGATGATGGGGGTGATGCACTATCTCGTCGCCGCGCTCGCTGGCCGGTCATCGACCGGCTGGGGGCACCGACCGAGCCCACTGGCCGACCCGGCGGCGGGCGGCGGGTCCCGACGCCACCCGGCCGCGCTCACCGGACCTCGCAGTCTGGGACCGCTCCCCCAAAGCCGGCGACGCGTCCGCTCAGCAGCGGCCGCGCGGGTACTCTCGGGAGCGAAGCGGCATCCGTCCACCGACCAGCCACCGGCACCGCCGTCCTGGCCCTCAGGTGGCTCCAACGGAACCGTCCCCACCCGACCTTCCCCCGGTTCGAGATCATGGTGACTGAAGCAACGGTCCAACACTTCAGCTCTCTCGACAGCCCTGACCGGTGGAGTCGACGCGCCCTCGCCGACCCCTCAGACCTCACCCGCTCCCTGACCGCCTCCAGGGGGCGGGTCCCCGCTCCGACCCGTATCGACGCGGCCCGCACGCTCGAACAGACCACCGCCGCGAAAGGCTTCCAGTGATGATGACAGGACTGAGGGAGCCCGACGCCAGCGCCGGACCTCCCGGCAGAGCGGCCGACTTCCGCCCGGCCGCACCGGCGGTGATCAACACCGCCGTCGGCATGGCCGCCGCCGGACTGGCCTTCGTCCTGTGGATGGGGTACCACGTGGAGTCGAGCGGGGCGCTCAAGGCCAAGGGCGGGGTTACGACCTTCCTCGGCCAGGAGTCCGGTCTGGCCGGGACTTACCTGATGCTGGTGATGCTGCTGCTGGTGTCGCGCATACCTCTCATCGAGCGGGCCGCCGGCCAGGATCGCCTGGTCCGGTGGCACCGGCTCCTGGGTCAGTGGCCGGTCTACCTGATCTGCCTCCACGCCGTCCTCATCACCCTCGGCTACGCCGCCGGGGATCACGTCAGCGCTTTCGCACAGCTCAAGATCTTCCTCCAGTCCTACCCTGACGTGCTGGCCGGCACGGTGGCCCTGGGCCTGATCATCATGGCCGCCGTCAGCTCCATCCGGGCCGTCCGGCGCAAGGTTCGCTACGAGACGTGGTGGTCGGTCCACCTCTACATGTACCTGGCCCTGGCCCTGGCCTTCTCGCATCAGATCGCCAACGGGCAGTCGTTCTTCGGTCACCCTCTGGCCCGGGTCTTCTGGGCGGTGCTCTGGGCTTCCACCGCCGGTGTGGTGCTGCTGTTCCGGTTCGTCGTGCCGATCTGGCGCAGCGCCTATCACGGCCTGCGGGTGGCGGGCGTTCAGGAGGAAGCACCGGGTGTGATCTCGGTGATCTGCCGCGGCAAGCACCTCGACAAGCTGGACGTGCAGGGCGGCCAGTTCTTCCACTGGCGCTTCCTGGCCCACGGCCACTGGTGGTTGGCACATCCCTACTCGGTGTCAGCGCTGCCGAGGTCCGGCCTGATCCGCTTCACTGTGAAGGATCTCGGTGACCACTCCGCCGCTCTCGCCGATCTACCGATCGGGACCCGGGTGGCCATAGAGGGTCCATATGGGGCCTTCACAGCGAAAGCGGCCACCAACCGCAAGGTTCTCCTGGTCGGCGCGGGCGTCGGTGTCACCCCCATACGGGCCCTGCTCGAGCACCTCGACGAGCGGGTGGACGTGACCCTGCTCATCCGGGCGTCAGCCGACAAGGACGTGGTCTTCAGTCAGGAATTCGAGTCCCTCATGAGTCGGCGCAAGGGGAAGATGCTGGTTCTGGTCGGGTCCCGTCGCAAGTACCCGCTGGACCGGGTCCAACTCGGACAGCTCGTCCCAGACATCGCTGCGCGCGACGTCTACATATGCGGTCCCGAGAACCTGTCCCAGCAGCTCATCGCCTCGGCCAAGGTGCTCGGCGTAGCGGAGAGGAACATCCATTGCGAGCAGTTCGCATTCTGACGACAGCCCCCGCATCAGGCGGCCGGGCGGGAGGACACCGGGCATGGTGAAACGTGCGCCTTTCGTCATCGGGGCGACCGGCGTCGGCCTCGGGCTCCTGTTCAGCTTCCACACCCATCCCGTCACGGTCAGTATCTCCTCGTCGGCAGGCGCCAGCCCGACCGGCTCCAGCGGCTCCGGCACGTCGAGTTCCTCGAGCACCACGACCCCTCCCGCTCCTTCCGGCTCGGTCGCCTCCACCCCGGCCAACCCTTCCACCACCGCTCCGGGCGGAGCAACCAGCGGACCCACCACGCCCTCGACGGCATCGCCGACCACGGTGGCGTCGCGGCGGCAAGCCACCGGACAGTTCATCCAGTACATGTACGGTGACATCCAGGTCAAGGTGACCAAGCAGGGCACCCGGATCGCCAACATCCAGGTGCTGAAGGAGGACGCCACCGACCCCAGGTCGGCGCAGATCAACTCGATCGCCATCCCCATGCTCCAGCAGCAAGCGATGAGCGCCCAATCGGCCAACATCAACGGCGTGTCGGGAGCCACCTTCACCAGCCAGGCCTACTACGAAGCCCTGCAGTCGGCTCTCGACAAGCTGAAGTGATCCCCCCTTCCTCCCCGGCGGTTGCGGAGGAGGACGGAGGGGGCCTCATACGCCGAGCCGAGCCGGTGATGGGCACGGTGGTGTCGTTGCACGTGCGTCCCGGCCCGGTGTCACCGTCGGATGTTTCGCTGGCCCTGGCCGAGGCCCGGGGCCGGCTGCATCGTGCCGATGCCGTCTTTTCGACCTGGAAGGAGCATTCGCCACTCAGCCGGCTGCGCCGAGGCGAGATGGCTCTCTCCGATGGGCCCCCCGAGATGGGCGAGGTATTGGAGCTCTGCGCCCGGGCCCGGGACCTGTCGGGGGGGTGGTTCGATCCATGGGCCGCCCCCGGAGGGGTCGACCCCACCGGGCTGGTGAAGGGCTGGGCGGCCGCCCGGGCCCTGGCCGCCCTCTGCGACTCCGGTGTCGCGGCCGCCATGGTCAATGCCGGCGGCGATGTGGGGGTCTTCGGCCACCCCCAGCCGGGCCACCCCTGGCGGATCGGCATCCAGAACCCCTTCGACCGCTCGACCATCGTCGCCGTCGTCGAACCGGAGGCGGCGCTGGCCACCTCGGGCTGCTACGAGCGGGGACTCCACATCTACGATCCGTTCCGCAAAGAGCCGGCGGCGGCAGTTGCTTCGGCCAGCGTGACCGGTCCGGACCTGGCCCTGGCCGATGCCCTGGCCACCGGGCTGGTCGCCGGAGGGGAGGAGGCCCTTCGCGCTCTCGGGGACCGATCGGGCTACGAGGCCCTTTTGATCGGTCACGACGGGCAGGCGGTGGGCACGCCGGGGTTCCGGCTGGCCGGGTCCTCCCCCGACCCGGCCGGCCCACTCGACCGGCATGGGGACTGACCCGTAGCATCGCCGCCATGCCGGTGACCTACGAACTGCAAGATTCCGTGGCGACCATCACGCTCGACGACGGCAAGGCCAACGCCGTCGACCTCGAGATGGTGAGCGAGATACATGCCGCCCTCGACCGGCTCGACGGCGACGGAGCTCGCTCGATGGTGCTCGCCGGCCGGCCGGGACGTTTCTGTGCCGGCTTCAACCTGGCGGCCATGACCGGTAGCCCCGCCGCCATGCGGGAGCTGGTGATCGCCGGAGGTCGCCTCGTCGGGCGTCTGCTGCTGGTGCCCCAACCGGTCGTGGTGGCCTGCACCGGCCACGCTCTGGCCATGGGCGGCCTGCTCCTCCTGTCGGGCGACCATCGCATCGGAGCGGCGGGAGACTTCAAGATCGGCTTGAACGAGGTGGCCATCGGCATGGCCATGCCGAGGTGGGGTGTGGAGGTGGCCCGTTACCGCATACCTCCGAGCCAGATCGAGTGGCACCTCGTCCTCGGCCAGACCTGCTCGCCCGATGAGGCCGTCCAGGCGGGGTTCTTGGACCGGGTGGTCGACGCCGACTCGGTGCTGGCCGAAGCACGCGCCACCGCCGCAGCCCTGGCCCGGCTGCGCACCGGCGCGGTATCGGGCACCAAGACCCGGCTGCGCGGACCCGTGGTGGAGCGCATGCTCGAGGATCCGGAGACCGACCTGGCCAGCATCGTCCTCGAGACCGGCGACTGAGCCACCCTACGGCCCGGGGGAACCCCGCAGGGCCTCAGTCGGGCATGAGCCCGGCGGCCAGGGCGGCCGCCATCTCGCGCACCGCGTCGCGCTCACCGGGCGTCGAGCCGGTGACGACCAGGGCCTTCTGAGCGGCGCGCCACCGCAGGCCAGTGGTGATCGAGTCGAGAGCCCGTAACGCCCCGGTGGCGTCGGAGTTGGCGTGGAGGTAGGCCCCGAAGGGACGACCCGCAGTGGCGTCGAGGCACGGGTAGTAGATGGTGTCGAAGAAGTGCTTCACCGCCCCGGCCAGGTAACCGAGGTTCACCGGCCCGGCAATCAGGTAGCCATCGGCTTGGAGCGCCTCGTGGGCCGACGCAACCAGCGCCGGGCGGGCCAGGACGCGCACACCGGTGATGGCCGGGTCGCGAGCCCCCTCCAGCGCCGCCTCGAGCAGCGCCTCCGTGGAGGGCGACACCGTGTGGTGCACCACGAGCAGCGTCCGCAGACCACCGTCGGTCACCGGGTCACCGCGCTTTGAGAAGCGCCGCTGTAGATCTCGCAGGCTCGCCAGCAGTACCATGCGGCGACCGACCGGTAGGGCCTCAGCGGTTCCCCCAGATCGCCCAGCTGGCGGGGGGTGGGCATAGGGACACCCCAGGCCAGGCCGTAGCCCCGGCGCACCCCGAGATCACCGGTCGGCCAGACGTCCATCCGGCGGAGCTGGAACAGCAGGAACATCTGAGCCGTCCACTCCCCGATACCGCGGACGGCGGACAGGCGTGCGATCACCTCGGCGTCGGTCTCGCGAGCCAGTCGACGGGGATCGAGGATCACCGTCTCGTCGAGGACCTTGACCGCCAGGTCTCGAACCGACGCCGCCTTGTTGGCCGAAAGGCCGGCTGCTCTGAGGGACGTGTCGGGAAGGGCCAACACCGCGGCCGGCTCCACCCGCCCCTCCAAGGTGGCCACCAGACGGCCGTGAATGGCGGCTGCGGCGCGGCCGGCCAACTGCTGGTAGACGATGGAGCGGACCAGGGCGGCGAAGTGGGTGTCGACCGGACGGCTCAGCTTCATGGGACCGGCCTCGCCCACCAG
>JAKCDU010000037.1 GCA_021838445.1 Actinomycetes bacterium
GGTTAGGCGCGGGTCAGCGTGTCCGAGACGGGTCTGGACCGTCTTTACATCGACCCCGGCCAGTACCAGCTGCGTTGCGTTCGTCCTTCGCAGGTCGTGGAAGCTGGCTTCCGGTACGCCAGCCGCTTGCACGGCCGGTAGCCAGACCCGTCGTCGCCAGTTCGAATAGTCGATCGGCTGGCCGTCGGGAGAGGTGAACACGAGGCCGTGGGTGTCTGCGCCGGTCAGACCGGCCGTTTGGAGATGCGAGGCCAGTGCACCGACCAGCGCGGCGGGTAACGACACCGATCGGCGGCCGGCACTCGACTTGGGTGGGCCCGCCGGCCCGTGCGCCGGGCGTTGCTCGGCGACTCGCAGGATGCCCTTGAGCAGGTCGAGGTCGCCCACTCGAAGGCCCGCTACCTCTCCCCAGCGCAATCCAAGGGCTGCTCCGCACCAGACCATCGGGGCGTAGCGGACGCCGACCGCGTTGGCGATTGCCTCGACATCCTCGGGGGTCAGCTGCAGGCGGTTGCCGGGCGGGATGGCCGGCAGTTTGATCCGCCGGCATGGTGAACGGACCAGCCAGTCCGAATCGGCTGCGTAGGCGAACATGGCCCGCAGAACGGCGTAGTCCCTCCTTACGGTTCTCGCTGCTCTGGACCCGACCCAGGCGTTGACGAGTCGCTGGATGTCGGGCGCCGTGACCGCGCTCAACTTCTTGTCACCGAGCGCAGGGACGATATGCAGGCGGATAGCCAGCTCGTCCCTGGTAAGGGTGTTGGGCCGCTTTCCAGGATCAGAGGCCTTCCAGCGGCTGGCGAGCTCGGCGACGGGCATCTGGGCCCCACCGGGGTCCATCCAGGCACCGCGATTGATGTCAGCCTCGATGCTGGACAGCCACCTCTGGGCGTCGCCCTTGGAAGGGAACGTGTCGGGGGCGACGTGGCGGGTGACGTTGTGCCAGTAGCTGGCTTGGTAACGGCCGGAGGGGAGTCTGCGGACGGAGCCGAAGTGGCGGCGGGCGGGCATGGGGGCCCCAGGGCGTTCGTGGCGACGAGGTGGAGGCTCTTGGGCGTCCCCGGGCCGGGCGGAGCCTCGAGCCGGGCCGGGATCGGCCGCCAAAAACGGTCGCCATCGTACCGCCAGACAGAGACCAGCCACGCGATGCCGGCCTCTCTCGCCTCTGGACCGAGGAGTGTCACTCCCGGGAAATGACACTCGCCTGGATGTTGGTGAGGAGGTCTTGTCATGGTCACTCACCCGATTGCCGACAGCTGGCGGCCAGGTGGCGCTCATGGCGGAAGGCGTTCGCTGCCGGCTACCGGTGCCGCTTCCTGTCCACTTGGCGGCTGGTCTTTCGGACTGTGTGAGTTGAATGGGGGCCTGACGGGATGTGTTCGGCGGGGAGGCGCGGCGGAGACGATCTTGGTGCGTGTAAACCGTTGTGGCCGGCTGCGACTCTTTATGGGTAGTGAGATCGCCTGGCCCAGAAGGGGCACCCGAGTCGGGGCTGGTACCCGGTCCGAGGGTCGAGGATGACTTTCGTCGTCTTCGACGCTCGTTGACGCAGTTTGCATTCGTGATGACCGGCAGCCGAGTCGACTGCGATGACCTGGTGGCTGAGGCGTTCGCCCGATCCTGGCGGGCCTTGGCCGAGGGTGAGATCCGCGATCCGGGGGCCTACCTGCGCCGGGTGATCGTGAACGAGGTGGCTCGTCGGCGGCGATGGGCGCGTCTGGTTCCGCTGCGTCATGGAAGCGTTGAGCCGGCCGGTTTCGAGGACAGCCACGCCGAGCGTGACGGGCTGCTACAGGCCATGGACCTCCTTCCGGCCAAACAGCGGGCGGTCGTGGTCCTGCGCTACTGGGAGGACCTGAGCGAGGCGCGCACCGCGGAGGTTTTGGGGATCTCGGTGGGCGCCGTGAAAAGTCACGCCCATCGCGGCCTGGGCCGGCTGCGGGCCATCCTGGAGGACAGACAGTGACCGACCATCTCGAAGACGCTCTGCGGCACAAGCTGAAGGCAATGGGGGCCGACATCGACGCCGCTTGGGACCTGGAGCAGCGGATCGCCCGCAAGCGGGCCGCCCGCAAGCTGCGCCGGTCCCACCAGAAGATCGGGGCCACCACAGGAGCGCTGATTGCCGCTGTAGCCGCCACCGTTCTGGTCGTCGTGTCGCCAGGAGGCCACTCGCAGCGGGTTACCACAGCCGTCCCGCCCCCGGCCGGACCGCGGAGCGCCGGGCCGGCCGGGTCGGGACCTGCAAGCGGAGATGTCTCGGCCGGCAAGTTCACCCGGACCGTGGTCCTCGATGACGGAGGCCTGACCATCACGCCTGCCCCGCCGAGCGTGCAGCCGCAGATCCCCCAGACCCAGGCACAGGTCCTGGTGGGTTCCGACTCGCAGGTCTACATGAGAGGCTGGACCGGTGCCGTCGGGTTCGCCGAGGTGTCCATCAACCCCAAACTGGTATCGGGGGTGGACCACACACCGGCCTGGGTGGCTGTCATCAAGCAGGAGGCTCCGTTCTGTCCGAACACGGCCTCGCCGTCCACCCCGGCCACCACTGCGCCCACACAGAGCTGGTCGCCGGGCTATCTGGCGGTCATCGTGGCCGGCGACGGGACCAAGGTGCTCGACTACCACAGCCGCTCCCAGGTCTGCGACTTCCCGGCCAAAGGCCCGTCGGTGAGTGACGCCACCCAGTTGGTCTCCATCCCCTGGCAACTGGTCTCCCTGAAGGGGCAGACGCTCACCCTCCGCTACCACAAGCCGGCCTGCGATCCCTACGCGGCCGGGACATCGGGGCCTTCCCTGTCTGTGGGAGGCAACGCCAAGACCGGACAGTGGAGCCTGGAGGCCTTCATCGAATCCCCCTACACCCTCGCCTACCACGACCTGCTCGACTGCGGCGGGCCCTTGGCCACCGCCACCACCCGGATCGGCCCGATCCCCGGCGGCCCCGGAGCACCCACGCCAGCGGTCAACACCGTCAACCACGCCCCCACCGGGCCCGTCGGAGCTACTACCTGACCGCCCCCGACCCCAGAACGGCCGGAACGATACCGCCCCGAACGCGCACGCAGTCCGTTACCCCACGACAACGGGCGGGAGCGCCGAGTCGGCGACGCCACGCCCTGCTCGTTGACGCCGGCGCGCTTCGGCGTGGCCGACCACTGTCCCGGCGCAGCCTTCCGGCGAACGCATAATCTCTCGGCGAGCGCGAACCCGGGACCCTCGAACGTTATGCTCACGGTGGGGGTTCGACCAGGTGTTCCCGAACGCCGATTCGGTATCTGTCAAGAGGGCTCTCTCTACAGGAGGGGTGCCGGGCCGGGCGGACGTTATGGGCGCCAGATATCTGATAATCTGATTCTGTGCCTGAAGTTAGTGCGACCGACGCAGCAAGGAACTTCTCCGACATCCTCGACGCCGTGGAGCACCGTGGCGAGCATTACACGATCATGCGCCGCGGCAAGGTGGTCGCCCAACTCGATCCCGTCCAGACAGGGCGAGGCGCCGAAGTGAAGGCCCTGCTAAGACGTCATCGCCTCGACCCTGGTTTCGCCGCAGATGTCGAGTCCGCCAGGGAACTACTCGAGATCGAGACCCGACCCTGAGCCGAATTCTGCTTGACACCACGTTTCTGATCGACGCTGACCGTTCCGGGTCATCACTCGAAGATCTCATCGCTGATGACGACGAGGTAGCCGTCGCCGCCATAACCGTTGCCGAGCTCCTGGTCGGAGTGCACCTGGCCGACAGCAGTCATCGATCGGCGCGCCAGCAGTTCGTTGAGGATGTTACAGCGGCCATCCCCATCGTCGACTACGACTCAGCAGTCGCCACATCCCACGCCGAACTGCTCGTGGCGGTGCGACGCCAGGGCCGACCGAGAGGCGCCCACGACCTGATCATCGCAGCTTCGGCCAAAGCCACGCAGCGAGAAGTCGTCTCCGCCGACCGATCCGCCTACGACGACTTGCCCGGAATCGCCGTCCGCTCCCATCGACCCTAATCCGACCAGGCCCGCAACAATATGCGCCACCTCTCTCCACGCTAGCCCCTCGCCGGGCGAGCCCGTTGCCGACTCGGCGCGGATCCCGCAGGACCGCCGTAGCTGAATGCGCTGATGTTCGGCGCTCCCCCTCTGGCCGGGCAAGATGGGTCAGTGGATGACCATTAGAGGTCGAATTCGACACGGAGGCTGGGCGCAGTCAACGACTTCCGAGCCGGTCCGGACGACATCGGTCGGACCTCCCGCAGCTTCTACCGTGTCGTCAGATCCCACACCGCGGACGTCATAATTGACGACACCCCTCGGAGCGGACCGATCAACGCTGAGAAGTTATCGGATTGCACGACGCTCACGAACCTCAACGGACCGATAGAGGCGACAAACTGCCATCCCTCTACTCCCGGCTCCGGATGACACCAACCTCATCGGGGTTGGTGACCACGCTGGGGATAGTCTACTCTGGCGTAGTCTACCTACGGGTAGATTCGTCGGCGAGCGCTGCCGGGACATCTACCAAGATGAGGTTGGCGTCCTCGGTGGCGGCCTTGTGCACCTGCTCGGTGTAGCCGCTGCGGGCCATGAGAACGGTCGTGAGGCCGGTGGCCAGCTTGAAGCCGGCCTGGCGCAGGGCCGGTGTCTTGAACTCACGCAGGTCACGAAGCACGGCGAAATCGAGCGGTTTGTTCTGCCACTTGGCTTCGCCGACGACGGTCACCCGTCCTCGTCCGACGCCGACGATGTCGATCTCCTCGCTGGTGCGTTCCTCGGTGCGCCGTAGAGCGTCAAGGGCAGGGCCCCACCAGGCCCCGACGGTGCTGGCCCGCTCGCCGAGATGGGAGGGAACCCAGCTGCGGCACCACGACTCGAACTCGGGGGCGACGTGGTCGTTGAGCACCGGGGTCACCTCACCGTCGAAGAGGTCCTCGGCCCGTAGACCGCTTTCGAGGTCCTCCTGGTAGGGGAACACGAACCGGAACCAGAACCGGAAGAAGGGGTCTTCGAGATGCCACTGTCCCCTGCGAGCCTCCGATGAGGCCAGCACCGGCAGTCGGCGGCGGACGATGCGCATGTCTTCGAGGACGGAGAGGTACTTGCTGGCATGGGAGGTCGTGAGCCGAGCCCGGTCGGTGATCTCACCGAGCTCTTTGTCGCCGCTGGCCAGCTGGGTCAAGATGGCGAAGTACACCTTCGGCTCCCGCAGCTCCTGCTCGAGGATGGTCCGGCCCTCGTCCCACAGGGCGCAGTTACGGTCCAGGACCTTGCTGCACAGCGCCTTCTCGAGGTTGGGGCCGCCAAGGTCGGCCAGATAGCGCGGCATCCCGCCGGCGATGGCGTAGCGCTCGAAAGACCTGACCGGGTCGAGACCGGCCAGGAACTCCGTGGCCTGCCGGTACGGCAGCGGCCGCAGCTGCAGGGGCCGCACCCTTCCATGCAGCGGGCTACGTTCCGCCTGAAGAGCCTCCATCTGCCCGACCAGTGACCCGCACAGCACCAGCTTCAGCTCCGACTCGTCGCGCTCTTCCTCAAATACGGCCTGGATGGTGCTGAGGACCTCCTCGTCACCGCTGGCCGTGCCGGGCAGTAGCCACGGGAACTCGTCGACGACCGCCAGGAGCTTCGCGTTCCGTCCAGCCCGGAACAGCACGCGAAACAGCGAGGCCACATCCGGCAGGTCGGGACGCACGCCCAAAAGCGGCTCGAGCTGCTCGGCGAACTTGCCGAGCTGTGACCCAGCCGGAAGCCGGTGGGCGACAAGGAGGACCGCCGGCTTGGCGTGAGCGAAACGCCGGAACAGCCAGGACTTGCCGACACGGCGACGGCCGAACAAGTTGACCGGCATGCGGTCGTTGCCCGACCACCACTCCTCCAAGACCGCCAGCTCAGCCTGCCGGTCAAGGAACGAGTCCGTCAGAACTGAGCAGGGGTTTTACGATGAGCCCCTGAGCGGCTGAACCCGCTGGAACGCCCTCGTAACGCGTAGGTCAGCGGTTCGATCGGCGCCTTTCCCCCTCGGGCGCCCGAGTCAAACGGCTCAGCCCTGGCTGCGGCTCCGTTCCGGCTCGATCTGCAGGATCACCCGCTCGGAGCTGATCGGGTTGGCGTAAGGGCCCCCGGTGTACTTGTGGCTCACCTTGTCGATGTGCTCACGGGCCTCGACCCCGGTGATGGTGCCCACGACCCGGCCGCGGATCTCGGCGTAGCGGTACGGGTTGGACGGATCGAAGATCATTACCGCGACCCGCGGGTCATGGCGGACGTTCTTGAACTTCTGGCGTTCCACCTCGGTGTTGATGAGGATGTGGCTGTCGTCGGCGTCGACCCACATCATCTGCGTGGAGAGCTGATCGCTCGGGGTGACCGTGGTGAACGCGGCGTAGGCTTTGCTGGCTAGGAGCTCACGGGTCGTGTCGTCGAACATATCCACAAGCTACCTGGAGACAAAGGTCCACGATCGTCCGCGACCGACGGTATTTTGGGACCGTGATCCTCGCCATCTTCGCGGTGCTGGTGCTCCTCTTCGTGGTGCTACCGATCATCGGCATGGCGCTGTGGGCCCTTCTCACCACGATCGTCGTGGGGCTGATCGTCGGCGGCCTGGGTCGCCTGGTGCTACCGGGCAGCCAGCCCATCGGATTCCTGGCGACTGTGGGAGCCGGTCTGTGTGGGAGCATCCTCGGCGGCTTCTTCGGCCAGCACGTACTGGCTATCGGCTGGCTCGGCACCCTTCTACTCGAGGTGGCCATCGCCGCCGCTCTGGTGGCTCTCCTGGCCGGACGCATGAGGCGCACCGGGGTCGGTACCCGGCTGTGAGCACAGAGGTCCTGCTCGTCGAGGTGGCCGACGAGGTCGCGGTGGTCACCATGAACCGCCCCGAGTCCCGCAACGCGCTGTCAGCACATCTGCTGGGTGCGCTGCAGTCGGCCATGGCCGACCTCGCGGCGCGAGAAGACGTGGCGGTCGTGATCCTCACCGGCTCCGACCCGGCGTTCTGCGCCGGGCTCGACTTGAAGGAGCTGGGTCGGAGTAGCCGGCTCCTCGAAGGGGGCGGCGCATCCGATCAGGCTTCGAGCGCCCCGTGGCCATCGCTGGGCAAGCCGCTGATAGGAGCGGTCAACGGGGTGGCGGTCACCGGTGGACTCGAGCTGGCTCTCAACTGTGACTTTCTGATCGCTTCGGAGAGGGCCAAGTTCGCCGACACCCACGCCCGGGTCGGGGTCATGCCCGGGTGGGGGCTCACGGTGCTCCTACCTCAACGGGTCGGCGTGGCCATGGCCCGACGCATGAGCTTCACGGGCGACTTCGTCGACGCCGCAGCCGCTCTGCGTGCCGGCCTGGTCACCGAGGTCGTGTCTCACGACGAGCTCCTACCGGCGGCTAGGCGCGTGGCCCGCACCATCGCCGCCAACAACCGATCCGGAGTCCTCGGTATCTACGACACCTACCGGCGCCTCGACGCGATGGCCACCATGGCCGGGCTGGCCCTCGAGCTGGAAGCGTCGCTCCGCTGGCGGCGGGAGGGGCGAACCGACGGCCTGGCCGAACGGGTCCCCGGTGTCATCTCCCGCGGCCGCGACCAGCTCGGCCCCATCTGAGGATTACCGGCGGTTCGACCGATCCCCCGAGGAAATCGGAGGATTGAGAGGATTGTCCGTTTCCACGGACCAACCGTTGCGTGTCACCCAATGGAACAGGTCGGATGCCTGCCCGGCCACCGGCCTTCAGCCGGCTGAGGCCATTCGATATGTTCTAGCCCGAGTAGCATCCTTTTCGGGGGGAACCGCAGCAGGGCAATGAACGAATTCATTTCACTCACCGTCGCTGGCATCGCGACCTACGGGTGTGTATACGCCCTCACGGCCATGGGCCTGGTGGTCACCTACACCACGTCGGGCATATTCAACTTCGCCCAGGGCGCCATCGGGATGATCGGCGCCTTCTTCTTCTACGAGCTGTCGAGGGTCTGGCACATCCCGTCGCTGCTGTCGTTGATCATCGCCGTCTTCATATTCGCCCCGTTGATCGGCGCCCTGCTGGAGCGGCTGGTGATGAGGCGTCTCGAGAACGCCGCGCTCGAAGCCAAGCTGACGGTCACCATCGCCCTGCTGCTGCTGGGGATCGCTCTGGCCACGGCCATCTGGAACCCGCAGACGGTCAGGAACCTGCCCAGCTTCTTCAACGGCCACCAGGTCTCGGTGGGCGGGGTGAACCTGACCTACCAGCAGGTGATCGTCGTCCTGGCTGCCATTCTGGCCGCCGTCCTCCTGCGCTTGTTCTTCATCTACACCCGGGCCGGCATCGCCACCCGGGCCGTCGTCGACGACCGGGACCTGGCCGCCCTCACGGGGGCCAGCCCAGCCCGCTTCGCTCAGCTCGGCTGGGCCATGGGGTGTGCCCTGGCTGCGCTCGCCGGAATCCTGATCGCCCCGCAGAACGGGGCCCTCGACATCACCAACCTGACCCTCCTGGTGGTCAACGGCTACGCCGCCGCCATGGTCGGCCGACTGCGCAGCCTGCCCCTCACCTTCGCCGGAGCCATCGTGCTCGGGGTTCTGTACTCCTACGCCCTGGGCTACCTACCGAGCACGTTGGTGTGGAACGACTTCGCCAACATCACACCGATGATCTTCCTACTCCTGGTTATCCTGGTCCTGCCGCAGTCCCGAGCAGTGCTGTCGCGGCGGATCATGGTGAGGGCCCCCCGGGTGGTCGGCCTGAGGGAATCGCTCATCGCCGGCGGAGCCCTGATCCTCGCCGGGGTCCTGTTCTCGAGGCTGCTGTCGGGCAACAACCTGTCCTACGCCAACACCGGGGTGTCGCTCGGCATCATCATGCTGTCCCTGGTGCTCCTGACCGGCTACGGAGGGCAGGTCTCCCTTTGCCAGTTCAGCTTCGCCGGGCTCGGCGCCTACGCCATGTCCAAGGTCGGAGGGACCCACGGCTCGCTGCTCGGCATCCTGGCCGCCATGGGTCTGGCCGGGGCGGTCGGGGGTCTGGTGGCGCTCCCCTCGCTGCGGCTCAGGGGTCTTTATCTGGCCCTCGCCACCCTGGCTTTCGCTCAGGGTATGGACACCTACTTCTTCGGCAACCCGCAATTCTTCGGGGTGGCCGGGAGCATCTCGGTGGCCCGTCCCGATCTCTTCGGGTTCCAGCTGAGCAGTAGCCGGACCCTTCTGATAGCCCTTACCGTGGTGTTCGCCCTGATCGCCACGCTGATCCTCACCTTCCGGAGATCCCGATTCGGTCGGCGGCTCGTGGCCATCAACGACAGCCCCGCCGCGTGCCTGACCGTGGGTGTGGACATGACCCGATCAAAGTTGGCCGTGTTCATCATCTCGGCGGCCATTGCCGGGCTGGGGGGCGCCCTCTACGCCGGCGCCCAGACCCAGGTGGGGCCCAACGACTTCCAGTTCATCCTGTCCCTGACGCTGCTGCTGATCGCCGTCGTCTGGGGTATCCGGACCACGGCCGGGATGCTCTTCGGAGGCATCGTGTTCTCTCTCGGGCCTCTCCTCGGCCAGCACCTGACCCACCCCCGGGACGCTTTCGACCTGTTGGTCGGCCTGGCCGCCATAGGCGTGTCGCAGAACCCGGAGGGCACCTTCGGCGGAAACACACTGCTCCAGAGGTGGCGTAACTCCAGGGAGGCCCAGCCGCCCCAAGCGGCCGGTGCGCTGGCCGCCGACTCGGGGGAGGAGAGGTTGAGCCATGCTGCAGGTTGACGGCGTCACGGTCGCCTTCGGGGGCATCAGAGCCCTCATGGATGTCAACATCGATGTGGAGGGCAACCGGATCACCGGGCTCATAGGGCCCAACGGCGCGGGCAAGACGACCTTGTTCAACGTCATCACCGGTCTCCAGCGACCGAGAAGCGGGCGGGTCCTGCTCGATGGCGTGGACGTCACCGGCAAGGGACCGCGGACCCGGGCCAAGCTGGGGATGGGCCGCACCTTCCAGCGCCTCGAGGTGTTCGGTTCCCTGACCGCCCTGGAGAACGTTCTCGTCGCCGTCGAGAACCGTGGCGGTATGGGGCGGGCCGCCCGTCAGCGGGCCACCGACCTGCTCGGTCGTGTCGACCTGGCCCGGATGGCCGGGGTGCAGGCCGATGTGCTGCCCACTGGTCAGGCCCGGCTGCTCGAGCTGGCCCGGGCTCTGGCCTGCGAGCCCAAGGTGCTGCTTCTCGACGAGCCCTTCTCCGGGCTCGACGCCAACGAGAGCGCCCGCCTGGGAGATCTGCTGGAGAGCCTGACGTCGGAAGGTCTGGCCATCCTGCTCGTCGAGCACGACATGGAGATGGTCATGCGGCTCTGCACTCGTATCCATGTCCTCAGCTTCGGGTCGATCATCGCCGCGGGAACACCGGGTGAGATCAAGGCCGATGCCGCCGTCCAGGAGGCCTACCTCGGCGCGCCGGTCGGCGCCGGGTCGGGATCATGAACCCCGACTCCCCCGTCACCGAAGGTGGGGTGGCCAACGCAGCCGCCGGCACCACCGCGGTGCCGGCCCTGCAGATCGAAGAAGTACACGCCGCCTACGACCGCGTCGAGGTGCTCCGCGGGGTGAACCTGACGGTCGGCGCCGGACAGGTGTTCGCCCTCCTCGGGCCCAACGGCGCCGGCAAGAGCACCACCCTGCGCACCGTCGGCGGTCGTATGAAGCCGCTCAAAGGTCGAATTCTCGTCGACGGCAAGGACGTGACCGGCAAGCCGCCGGAGCAACTGGCCCGCAACGGCATCTGCAGCGTCCCCGAGGGCCGTGGGGTCTTCCCGAGCCTCACGGTGGCCGAGAACCTGCGGATGTGGACCTTCAAGGGCGGCCTCCGCCGTTCCGAGGTGGAGGAGGCGGCTTACGCCCGGTTCCCGCGGCTGGCCGAGCGGCGCAAGCAGCTGGCCGGAACGCTGTCGGGAGGGGAGCAGCAGATGCTCGCCATGTCCCGAGCTCTGTCGACCCATCCGAGGCTGCTCCTGCTCGACGAGATCTCCATGGGCCTGGCCCCCCTCATCGTGGCCGAGCTCTACGACCTCGTAGGACAGATCGCCAATGAGGGGTTCGCCATTCTCCTGGTCGAGCAGTTCGCTGCCACCGCCCTCGGCGTGGCCGAGCGGGCGGCGATCATGGTCCAGGGGAAGATCGAAATGGAAGGAACCCCCGACGAGGTGGGAGCCGCCGCCGGCGAGCTGTACCTCGGCTCGGGGGCCAAGTAACAACTAAGAAAGGGAAACCTGATAGTGATACCGCACAAGAGGCGTGCCGCGCTGGCCTGTCTGGCCAGCGTCGCCGTAGTGGGCCTGGCGGCCTGTTCGAGCTCCAGTTCCAAGGGGGGCGGGGCCAGCCCCGCCACGACGGTCGCCAACGCCAACCCGTCGTCGTATCCCACGCTTCCCCCGAACCCCAAGGTCGCTGGCACGCTCAGCGGCCCCGGAGTGACGGCCACCACCATCACCATCGGCCAGATAGCCACCACCACCGGGCCGGTGCCCGGCTTGTTCCAGGGTGCCTTCGACGGCCTCGACGCCTGGGTGGCGTGGGTCAACGCCAACGGCGGCATCGCCGGCCGCCAGGTCAAGATCGACCGGGTTGACGACGGGTTCAACTGCAGCACCTACACCAACGCCATGACCAACTTCGCCACCTCGGCGTTCGCCGTCATCGGGAACATCTCGCTCGAGGACACCTGCGGTAAGAAGGTGCTGCAGGCCAACCCGAACATGATCGACATCCAGGCGCTGACCCTCGACCCGACGCTCTACTCGATCCCCAACGTGTTCGCCGGGGAGTCGACGCCGCCGGGGGCCATCACCACCGGCCTCGAGTACATGAAGAAGAAGTTCCCCGACGCCGTCACCCACGCCGCTCAGCTGGTCGGGGCGGCGGCGGCGGCCAACGGCAAGGAGGAGCAGCTCACCGCCGAGTCACTCGGCTACAAGTACCTCTACGTCCGCGACATCCCCGACCTGACCACCAACTTCACCACCTACATCCTGGCCATGAAGGCCCAAGGGGTGAAGTTCGTGGACATGACCGACCTGGCTGACACCAGCGATGCCAATTTCTTGCAGCAGGCCGCCCAGCAGAACTTCCACCCTGACGTGGTCTACGGGGCATCCGCCTACGACGCCAACCTGTTCAAGCTGCTCGGCAACGCCTCCCTGGCCAACAACGTCCTGTGGTCGGCTCTGTTCACCTCCATGTACCTCGGTCAGGACCGGGCCACGGTTCCGGCGGTCAACACCTACCTGACGTGGATGGTCAACGCCCACCCGAGCGCGGCCTCGACGCTGTACTCGGTGGACGCGTGGGCTGCCGGTCAGCTGCTCGTCCAAGCCATGCAGAACGCTGGCGCGAGCGTCACCCAGAGCACCGTGCTGTCAGCTCTGAAGAACATCAACAATTTCAGCGCCGGCGGCCTGGTCGCTCCGTCCGATCCCGGCCTGAAGCAGGGCACGCACTGCGTGGTCATGGCCAACGTGCAGAACAGCCAGTGGGTGCGGGTCGAGCCGGCCTCGGGCTTCGACTGCAGCGGCACCTACCACACCATTCCGTTGAGCGAAGTCAGCAAGTAGCGGCTCTCCTCGAGGAGGGGTACCGAAAGAACCGGCCGGCGCCATGGGCGCCGGCCGGTTCACGTTTGCTTCGCTGTGGTCGAAGGCAGGGGGCGCCGGGTCGGGCCGCCCGTTGCCTCTGACGGTCTACAGGGTGGGGAAGTTGATGAACTTGTGTCCCCAGAACTCGCCTTCGGTGATCTCGTAGACCGGCACTTCCTCGGTCACCCTCAAGCCGTCGTAGCCGACCTCTACGACGAAGCCGCCGGGTCCGATGACGTAGAAGGACACCATGTGGTCATTGGTGTGGCGGCCGAGAGTCTGCATGATGGGCAGCTCCATCTTCTCGGCCCGGTCCCAGGCCCGTCCCACGTCGTCGAGCGTGGCGGCTTCGAGCATGAAGTGGATGAGCCGTCCCGGTCCGGCCATGGGTAGCAGCCCCACGGTGTGGTGGCGGGGATTGCAGCCGAGGAACCACAGGGTCTCGAACTGAGGGGTCCCGTCGGCGGCCGGGGCGGCGGGAAGGCGCATGGTGTTGCGCGGTCGGAAACCCAGGGTCTCGGTGTAGAACCGGTAGGCGGCTTGGCCGTCGGCGACGGTTAGGACCACGTGGCCCATGCCCTGGTCCCCGGTGACGAACGAGGAGACCTTGGGGGTGTTGACCGGGCGGTGAGCCAGGGCCACCCCCCAGAACAGCTCGACGGGGTTGCCGCCGGGATCGTCGAAGGTGACCGCCGCGGTCACCCGCCGGTCCCGGCACGCCGACTGGTCCAAGACGGTGACCTTGGTCCCGGTCGCCTCGACGGCCGCCACCATCAGGTCCATTTCCTCGGGCCCGCTCACCTGGAACCCGATGGCTTCCACGGAGCTCTGGGCCGAGGGGATGACCACCAGTCGGTGGGGATGATCGTCGATCCGGAAATAGGAGTACTCCGAGGTGTCCCCTTTGACGGCTTCGAGGCCGAGGAAGTCCACGGCGAAGCGGTTCCAGGCGTCGACGTCCTCGGCGGCGATCCTTATGTAGCCGAGCGATTGAACCGGCATGTACGCCTCCAGTCAGCGAGTCGGTGGCGCGCTCAGCGTATGGTCCGGCGGTTCGCCTCTCCGGGCCTACGTCCCGGCGAGCGGGACGGCGCCGGCCGGTACTGTGAGCCGATGCGAGCTGAGCAGGTACCCGAGTGGTTCACTCAGGCCCTGAACCATCAACCGGAGGTCGGCCAGGTCGAGGTGTCAGGTTGCCCGATCGCCTTCCGCAGGTGGGGCGACCCATCCCGCCCGGGGCTGCTGTTGGTGCACGGTGGGGGTGCCAACAGCCGGTGGTGGGACCACGTGGCTCCGTTCTTCGCCCGGGAGTGTCGCGTCACCGCCATCGACCTCTCCGGGCACGGGGACTCGGGGCGTCGGGCGTCCTACACCCATGACGTGTGGGCCGAGGAGATCGCCGTCCTGGCCGGCGCATCGGCAGGTTCGTCGCAGCCGCCGGTCGTGCTGGCCCACAGCCTGGGCGGCCTGGCCACCTTCCGGGCCGCGGCCCTCTACGGGGACCGCTTCGAGGGGGTGATAGTCATCGATTCCCCGGTCCACGAGGAGCCGCCCGAGCAGGTGGCCAGCCGGCGCCGGGAGGCGTTCGGGCCGCTGCGCACCTACCTCACACCCGAAGAGGCGCTGTCCCACTTCCGCACCGTCCCCGACCAGCCGGTGCTGCTCCCCTACGTGGTCGACCACGTGGCGCGGAACTCCATCCGTCCGGCCAACGGAGGCTGGACTTGGAAGTTCGACCCGGCATTCTTCAGCGACCTGGCCCAGATCGGCGCCGAGACGCTCGGCGCGATCGGCTGCCGGGTGGCGGTGCTGCGCGCCGAGCACGGCCTGGTCACCCCTGACGTGGGACGGCACATGTACCAGCTGCTGGGGCGGACCGCCCCGGTCATCGAGATTCCCCTGGCCTATCACCACGTGATGCTCGACCAGCCCCTTCTCCTGGTCACCGCGGTATTGGCCCTGCTGGCCGACTGGCGTCATTCTTATGCCATACAGGTGCCGGCAGCCTCGGAGGGGTGGTAGTCAGAGGGGATGGAAACGGTCGAACAATCCTCGGTCGCCTCCCGCCGGCCCTCCGCCTTGGACCTGGTCGCAGCCGCCGGGCTGGTGGCGACCGTGGTGCTGCACGTCGTCGCCATGGCACCGACCTACTTCGTGGGGACCGGTTCGCTCATGTCCCAACCCGACCAGGCGACCATCTACTCGGTGGTGGCAGCGGCCTGGGCTCTGGCCCTGGTCATCGGCCTGACCGGGCCCAACCGCACGCAGGTGGCGGCGGCCCTGGCGGTCGGCGTGGCGGCGAGCGAGCTCGGGTTCCGTGTCGCCGACCTCGGTGACGCCCTGCGCTACGGCACCCAGACGGTCGGCTCGGGTCTGTGGCTGATGGAAGCGGCGTGGGTCGTCGGGGCGGTCGCCGCCGGGCTGGCTGTGGCCGCCGCCCGGCGCCGCCACACCCCCAGACCTCCGAAGCGCTCCGAGGTCGCGGGCGCCCCCGAGCCGTGGTCTGGCCCCCAACCGGGGCCCGGAGCCGCTGCCGACGGGTCTGACGCGGCCGGGACCGCCGCCTACGGGCCTGACGCAGCCAGGGCTGACACGCCCGACAGCATCGACTGGACGGCGCCGCTCACCGTTGGTGACGGCCGCCCCGAGCCCGGTTTCGTGCCCGTCCCTGTAGCGGTCGCCGTCGGCGGGGCCGGCGGGGCGACCGACGAGCCCGGCGTTTCCCCCTCCGCCGAGGACGATCACGAGAGGGCGGCCTGGACACTGCTGGTGATCATTCTCGCCGCCGTCACCGCCGGGGCGTTCCTACCGGCATGGGACCACGCGGTGGCCACCAGCGCGGTCACGGGGAGATCGGTCGGTGTCGACCTGGGTAACGCCTTCAGCCATCAGCCCTGGCAGCAGGTCGTGGGAACGGTGCTGGCCGCGCTCAGCCTGCTGGTGGTTCCGGCGGTGGCTGTGCGCCTGCGCAACAAGGCGGTCGGTGCGGCCGCGGTGTGCGGGAGCCTGCTCGTTCTGGCCGCGCAGCTGGCTTCAGCGGTGGTCCAGGTCGACCAGCCGGTTTCCCCGTCCTATTTCGGCCTCACGGCCGGCCAGGTGCAGCAACTCGGACTGTCGCTGTCGCTGCGCCTGACCGACTGGTTCACCGTCGACGCCCTGGCGGCCTACGCCCTGCTCGCCGCGGTCATGGTGTGGTCCACGCTGAGGGTGGCTCACGACAACTCGGCGGGGACCGTCCCGAAAGCCCCTTTCGAGCGCAACGAGGCGATGCCCTCGGCGTCGTAGCCGGCCTCCATCAGCACCTCCTCGGTGTGCTCGCCGATGAGGGGGGCGGGTCGGCGCACCGACTGAGGGGCCCGTTCGAAGCGGACCGCCGGGGGGATGGAATGGAATGCGCCGGCGGCGGGGTGGACCTCGACGGGGAGGGCCTCGACCAGCGCATCGAGGGAAGCCACGGGGGCGGCCGGGACGTCCTGTTCCCGGAAGAATTCCAGCCACTCGCTGGTGGTCCTCTCGGCCATCATCTGCCGCACCTCGCGGTAGAGGAAGGCGGCGTTGGTGATACGCAGCCGGGCCGTCGAGTACCGGACGTCACCGAGCAGATCGGTGCGCCCAGCCGCGGCGAATATCGAGTCGTAGTGTTCCTTGGTGTAGGGCAGCGCCATGATCCAGCCGTCGCGGGTGGGCCACGGTCCTCTCTCCTCGTTCAGCACCCGGCTGTAGCCGGCTGGCCCGAGGGATGGGACAGGTATGGCCGCGGCACCGTGCTCGACCAGGGTGAAGGCGGTCATGGTCTCCACCATGGGCACTTCGATGCGCTCGCCGTCGCCGGTCATGGCCCGCCGGTAGAGGGCGGCGCTGACGGCGTAGACAATGGTCAGACCGCACACCTTGTCGGCCATGATGGTGGCCGACACCATGGGTCGTCCCGTCAGCCTCGAGGTGGCGTCGGCGATGCCGGTCTCGGTCTGCACCACGTCGTCGTAGGCCGGCTCGTCGGCGCGCGGCCCGTCGCTCGGGTACCCGTGGGCCTGGCAGTAGACGATGTCGGGGCGGCGGGCGGCCACTTCCTCGTAGGCCAGGCCGGCCCGGGCCAGGGTGCCGGGACGGAGGTTGGTCACCATGACGTCACAGGTGGCCACCACGTCGAGCAGGGCGGCGAGCCCTGCGGGGTGCTTGAAGTCGATGGAGATGTTGCGCTTGTTGCGGAGCAGGTTGAGCGCGACCCCCGAGAGCTGGGGGATCGGCCCCGGCCCCATGGACCGGTTGGCTTCCCCGCGGGGCGGTTCGACGGTTATGACGTCGGCACCGAGATCGCCGAGCACTTGGGTGGCGTACGGACCCATGACGACCGAGGTCAGGTCGAGGACGCGGATACCGGCGAGAGGGCCGCCGGCGATCGGGTGGATGGTCACCCGGAGAGGCTACGTTGAGCCACGATGACCACAGCAATCGAGCCGTTTCAAGTCGCCGTAACCTCGTCGGCCATCGGCGACCTCAGGGAGCGGCTGAACCGCGCCCGCTGGCCCGAGCCGGCGACTGTCACCGACTGGTCCCAGGGGGTGCCCCTCGGGTACCTGCAGGACCTCTGCCGCTACTGGCGGGACGACTACGACTGGACCGCCCGCCAGGACCGGCTCAACTCGTTCCCCCAGTACCGCGCCGAGATCGACGGGCTGGGCGTCCATTTCATCCACGTCCCCTCACCCCATCCGGGGGCCCTGCCGCTGATCCTCACCCATGGCTGGCCCGGCTCGGTGGTGGAGTTCCTCGAGGTCATACCGGCGCTGGTGGATCCCACGCTCGAAGGCGGGGACCCGGCCGACGCCTTCCACGTGGTCGTACCGTCACTGCCCGGCTACGGCTTCACCGACAGGCCGGCGGAGACGGGATGGGGGATCGAGCGCACGGCCCGGGCCTGGGCCGAGCTGATGAGCCGTCTCGGCTACCGGCGCTACGGGGCCCAGGGAGGCGACTGGGGATCGATGGTCACCACCAGTATCGGCCAGCAGGACCCCGGCCACGTCGCCGGTATCCACCTGAACATGGTGCTCGGCTTCCCCGGGCCCGATGACGGCGAGATGACCGAGATGGAGCAGTCGGCCATGGCCCGTGTCCAGGACTACAACGAGTGGGATTCCGGCTACATGAAGCAGCAGGGCACCCGGCCGCAGACCCTCGGGTACGGCCTGGTCGATTCCCCGGTGGGCCAGTGCGCCTGGATACTGGAGAAGTTCTGGTCGTGGAGCGACACCGACGGTGATCCCGTAGGGGCCCTGGGAGCTGACCGCATCCTGGACAATGTGATGCTCTACTGGCTGACCGCCACCGGCGCATCGTCGGCCCGCATGTACTGGGAGTCCATCCGCAACCCTCCCTTCGGTCCGGTGTCGGTGCCCATGGGGGCATCGGTGTTCCCCAAGGAGATATTCCGCTGCTCCCGGCGCTGGGCCGAGCGGCAGTTCGCCGACATCCGCTACTGGGGCGAACCCGAGGTCGGCGGCCATTTCGCCGCTTTCGAGCAGCCGGCCATCTTCGTCGAGGAGCTACGCCGGTTCTTCGCCACGGTGCGCTGAAGGTTGCGCTGAACGCGAGGGAGCCGGGGCCTTGCGGCCCCGGCTCCGGCTACTGCTAGGAGCGTGAGGTGGGTCTCGCCGTCAGGCGTTGGCGGTGAGGCCCATCTTGGCCATCTCGGCCTGGACCATGGCCTCGTGAGCGGCCTCGTCCTCCTTGGCCTTGGCCGTGGTCCACCGGCCCCGCATCAGCGGCACGGTGAGCAGGAAGAAGATCATGCCGCCGAAGCAGATCCAGTACCAGTTCTGCCACTTGCCCGGGTTCTCGGCGGCGGCCTTTTCAACCGCGGGGGCGTGGGACAGGGTGGCCGTGGCGCTGGCCGGGAGCTTGCTGATAGCTATGAGGTCCGACAGGGCCTTGGACGGGCTGACGTGGAGGCCGGCGGCGATCTGGCCGATGGCGGCGGCGTCGGTCTTGGAGTCGGTCGGGTGGGCCTTGAGGGCGGCCAGGGTATCGGGGTGGATCGTGCTCAGGGCTGCCACCTGGGTGGGGTACTGGGCGACGACCGCTTTGAGGGAGGTCCCATAGGTGACCAGCGGGTTCATGGAGCTGATGACCGAGGGCAGGATCATGGTGGAGGCGAAGACCACCACCCGGATGATCCAGCCCCAGATGGCCAGGCCGGTAGCGGTGAGGGCCGGGTTGTGGGACTCGACGGTCTCGGTGAAGCTGGCCATCCACGGCACGTAGGCGATACCCAGCGCGAACGACAGGATGGCGGCCAGGATGGCCAGCTTGTAGTAGCCGGTGGTGGGGTGATGGGCCTGGGAGAGGTAGATGACCATCATGATCGCCGACCCAACGCCGCCGACGACCATGAACGGCTTGCGCACCCGGACCTTGTCCGACAGGAACCCGCAGCCGATGACGGCGATGACGTTGAAGCCCCAGCTCCAGTTGAGCAGGCCGTTGGCGTCTTTGGTGGAGAAACCGAAGACTGTGGCGTAGTACAGCAGGCCGAAGCCGACCAGGGTGTAGTACACGAGCAGGAAGATGGCGATTCCGGTGGCCGACACGATGACGTCGAGCTTCAGGAGCTGCCGCCATGGGTTGCGAAGGGACGCCTCGACGTCGATGCCCTTGGCCCGGGCCTCGATCAGCGTCCGGTCCTGCATGGTGACCATGAGCTGGTCGCGCAGGCCGGGGGACAGCTCCTTGAGCCCGATCAGGGCGACCACGGCGACGATGAGGCCGACTACGCCGCAGATGTGGTACTCGTGGGTCCAGAACGAGGTGCTCGGGTTGGCTCCGATGGTGTTGGTGGCGACGGTGGCCACGACCAGGCTGCCGAGCACCGGCCCGGCGGTCCAGAAGCCCATGGCGGTGGCCCGCCCGACCTGGGGAGAGAAGTCTCGGATGAGGGCGGGGGTGGCCACCAGGCAGATGCCCTCGACCACTCCGACGAAGAACCCGAAGATGGTGAACTCCCACTTGCTGGTCGACAAGGGGATGATGAACTCGACGAACACCCCCGTGATGATCAGACCGGCCACGACCAGGTTGGTTCGGCCGAGCCGGTCGGTCAGGCCGGCGAAGAGGGAGCCGAAGGCGCCGATCAGGTTGCTGATGGCCACGGTGTACACGTAGAACGTGAACGTCATGTGGAGTTTCGGCAGGAACAGCGTGGACACCGACCCACCGACGTACAACTCGTAGTACAGCGTCACCGTCGCCAGCACCGTGATGGCCAGGTACAACATGCGCGGCCCGGTGTCCGGATAGGTGTCGAGCTGTCGGTTCCAGAGGCTGGATATGCCCCTCGAACCGGTGCCCGATTCGGCGGCAGCTACGGTCATCAAGAACCCCCCGTTCAGGTGAATGGAACCCGGGACCGTCGGCCCCGGGGCGCCTGTGACGCTAGCCACACCATACGTCTTGCACAACGTCAGATCGCGTTACTGAACGTCGTTACCCGAACAGACGTGCCGGATCCTAGCCTCGACGAGCAAATGCCCGATTCAGGAAGTGTGTTCCCACTGTCGGCGATCCACCAGGATCTCCTTGAGGGTGGCCGGCCGGTCGGTCATGATGCCGTCCACGCCGAGGTCCAGGAGTCCCTCCATGGTCGCCCGGTCGTCGATGGTCCACACGTGCACGGCGATCCCCAGGCGGTGGGCGGTATCGATCAGGCGCCTGTCCACGAGTGGTATGCGGCCCTGGCGGATGGGTATCTGGGCCGCGCCGAACCCGGTGAGCCGGTCACCGAGGGACCGGGCCCCGGCGGGGCCCAGAACGCTGGCCAGGCGCAGGGCCGAGGTGGCCAGCGGGCCCATCCCGGTGCACAACCGGGGACCGAGGGCCCGACGGATCCGGGCCAGCCGGCGGTCGTTGAAGGACGTGATGCAGACCCGATCGAGTGCTGCCGAGCGGTGGATGGTCTCGATCAGGGGCCCGACCACGCGGTCGTGCTTGGCGTCGATGTTCCAACGCACCTCGGGCCAGGCCTCGAGCACCTCATCGAGGCGGGGTACGGGTTGGTCGGAGCCGCTCAAGCGGACCGTGGCCAGCTGTGACCACGACAGGTCCCGTACCGCGCCGCCCCGCTCGCTGGTGCGGCTCAGATCGGGGTCGTGGATGGTGACGACGGTCCCGTCGGAGGTGGCGTGAACGTCGGTCTCCACGTACCGGTACCCGAGGTCCACGGCGTGGCGGAAGGACTCCCAGGTGTTCTCCGGGGCCTCGAGGGCGCCGCCTCGATGGGCGAAGGCGAGGGCATGGGGGTGGTCGAGGAAGGCGAAGCGCGGCGAATCCACCGCCGGGAGGCTACCGCCACTTTCGGCGGCGGCGCCCCGCTCAGCCGGGGTCCGATTCATGGCCGGGGTGGCGCAAGCCGCGGTAGGCGTCGAGGGGTTTCTGTCGGCCCATCACCACCTCGTGGATCTCGTGGCAGATCGGGAGGTCGACGCCGTACTGGGCGGCCAGGCCGAGGGCCAGGCGAGCGGTGTTGACGCCCTCGGCGACCATGTGCATCTCGGACAGGATGCCCTCGAGGGGACGCCCCCTGCCGAGCATCTCGCCCACCGTCCGGTTGCGGCTGTAGGGGCTCATGCACGTCGCCATCAGGTCCCCCATGCCGGCCAGGCCGGCCAGGGTCTGGGGTTCGGCCCCCATGGCCACCCCGAGTCGGGTCAGTTCGGCCAGGCCCCGGGTGATGACCGCGGCCCGGGTGTTGTCCCCCACGCCCAGGCCCTCGCCGATCCCGGCGGCGATGGCTATCACGTTCTTGAGGGCGCCGCCTATCTCACAGCCGATCACGTCGTGGTTGCGGTAAACCCGGAACAAACGGTGCTGGAGGACGCCCTGCAGGGCGGTGGCCACCCCCTGGTCCTCGGTGGCGATGACGCTGGCTGCGGCCTGCCCGGCCATGATCTCCCGGGCCAGGTTGGGCCCCGACAGCGCCGCCCTCGGGTGGCCGGGCAGCAGTTCCTGGACCACCTGGGTCATGCGCTTGAAGGTTCCGGCCTCGATGCCCTTGGTGAGGCTGACGACCGGGACCCAGGGGCGCAGCCAGCTACGAGTCTCCTGCAGCGTGGCGCGAAAGCCGTCAGAGGGGACGGCCACGACCAGCACGTCGGCGTCGCGCACCGCCTCCTCCATGTCGGCTGTGGCCCTGAGCCGCCGGGGGAGGGTGGCCCCGGGCAGGTATCTCTGGTTGGTACGCGAAGAGTTGACCTCCTCGGCCACCTCGGGGTTGCGGGCCCAGAGGATGGTGGGGTTCAGAGCAGTGGTGAGGCTGGCCACCGTCGTGCCCCACGAACCGGCACCGAGCACCGTCACGTTCATTTTGCCTCCCCCTGGCTCGGGACGGTCACAGGTGGAGGGTAGGGTAGGCACATGGCTGATCAGGCCACCTTCGCAGATCAGGCTATGGAGTACATGGGCTCCCTGTACAGCGCGGCCCTGCGGATGACGCGCAACCCCTCCGACGCCGAGGATCTGGTCCAGGAGACCTATCTCAAGGCCTTCCGGGCGTTCGGCTCGTTCCAGGAGGGGACCAACCTGAAGGCGTGGCTCTACCGGATCCTCACCAACACCTTCATCAACTCCTACCGGGCCCGGAGACGTCGCCCTGAGCAGACCGAGCTCGACGAGGGGGAGGATCTGTACCTCTACCGACGACTGGGTGGCCTCGAGGCGGTGACCGCCGGCCGCAGCGCCGAAGAGGAGGTCCTCGACCACTTCACCGAGAGTGACGTCAAGGAGGCCGTCGAGGCGCTTCCGGAGCAGTTCCGGATGGCCGTTCTCCTCGCCGACGTAGAGGGCTTCTCCTACAAGGAGATAGCTGACATCCTCGACGTGCCGATAGGAACGGTCATGAGTCGGCTGCATCGCGGAAGAAGAGCGCTCCAAAAGGCGTTGCACGAATTCGGAACATCCCGGGGGCTCGTCGGCACAGCCGGGGAGTCGCCGGGCTAGCCACTCCGGCCCGTCGAAATATCCTTTTCTATCCGGGACATCGCTGCCGAATATGGACGACTCAAACTCTCGATACGACGTTGGGGACCTGATGAGAGCAGGCGACTGCAATGACGCACTCCATACGCTCTACCACTACCTCGACGGCGAACTGACTGACTCGCGCCGCCAGGCCATCCGGGAGCATCTCGACCTGTGCCAGCCGTGTCTGCACGCTTTCGACTTCGAGGCCGAGCTGAAGGTGGTGATCGCCCGATCCTGCCGGGATCAGGTACCGGACCAGCTTCGACGCAAGATCGCCGAGGCCATCGCTCACGAATGCCAGGAAGGGACATCCGAAGCGGGCCTGGGAAGCGTATAGGCACGGGAACAACCGCTGTTCCGACGAGGTTGAGAGGTGCAGGATGAGCGAAAGATCTTTGGGAGGTCACTCCCTCACCAGCAGCGAGCGTCCCTCGCGCTCGTTCGGTAAGAACCGGACGTGCAAGGAGCCGGGCTGCGAGACGCAGCTGTCCATGTACAACAGCGGTAAGTACTGCTACCGCCACGAGCCGATGGCCGTTCCCCGGACGCGGGGCAAGAAGATCGCCTGAGTGGGACCTCTCTGCACGGAGCTGGGTGCCGGTGACCGTCGGATCGTTCTCTTCCGACGGCCCGGTGGTTTCCATGATTCCCGAGACTCCCGTGGTTCTCGATGGGCCCGTGGTTCTCGACGGGCCAGCGGTTCTCGACGGGCCAGCGGTCGTCAAGGTGGTGCAGCCGGTACCATGCGCCATGGCTGCCACGACCCGTCATCGTCACGGGAGCCGACCGCCGCTACGTGAACCCGAGCCGGCCGTCGCGGTGGGGATCAGGTCGGGCGGCCCCGAGGGCGGCCCCGCGGTAGCAAGGCCGTGACCGACCTCATCGCCTGGGACACCGCCACCCAGGTCGCCCGCCGGGTCGCATCGCCGAGGACCCCCCTGACCGATTACGAAATGCGCTCGCTCGAACAGGATTTCGAGGCCATGACGGCCCAGGCCGAGCGGCTCGTCGAGCTCGAGACGGGGCTGCGTTCCCAGTTCGGGCCGGCCCGGGCCCGAGTCGCCGACCGGGCCCAGTGGGTGGACGTCAACGTGGCGTCCTTCCAGCGCCTGCTCCGCCCCGTCATGGCCAAGCTCTCCGAGCGTATGAGCGCCAAACGGGGGCTCTCCCCCGTGCCGATGTCGGTCACCCGGCAGCTGGCCGGGACCGAACTGGGCCTGGTCCTCGGCTGGATGTCGGGGCGTGTTCTCGGCCAGTACGACCAGCTCCTGATCGAGGACGAACGACCCGAAGATCAGGACATGGTGTACTACATCGGTCCGAACGTGGTCGGGGTGGAGCGCCGCTACGGTTTCGCCCCGGCGGAGTTCCGACTGTGGTTGGCGCTCCACGAGGTGACCCACCGGATGCAGTTCACCGGGGTGCCGTGGCTGCGGGCCCACTTCCTCGGGCTCGTCGAGCGCACCCTGGCCGGGCTCGATCCCGACCCCAAGGCGCTGATGGCCGCGCTGCGCCGCAGCGCCGACAGCATCCGGGCGGGGCGCAATCCGCTCGACGAGGGAGGGCTGGCCGCCCTATTCGCCGGGCCGGAGCAGCACGCCGCCATCCAGGAGATCGGCGGCCTCATGAGCCTGCTGGAGGGTCACGGCGACATCGTCATGAACCGGGCCGCGACCGACCTGATCCCGGGCGCCCCGCTCTTCGCCCGAACCCTCCACGAGCGCCGCCAGCAGCGAGGGGTGGCCCGGGTGGCATCGGTGCTTCTCGGTCTCGACGCCAAGATGCGCCAGTACGAGCAGGGCGAACGCTTCGTCACCGCGGTCGAAGCGGCCGGCGGGAGGGAGCTGTTCTCCAAGGTCTGGTCGGGACCGGAGTGGCTGCCCGGCTGGGGCGAGATTCGCTCCCCGCAGCTGTGGATCGACCGGGCCAGCCGTGACCGTGCGGACCGCCCCCCGATCGGGTGAACGAACTGAGCGGGCGCCTGCCATCGCGCCCGTCGGCGAGACCGAGCGGGGAGGACGACGCCGGGGACGGTGACCCATCCGGTGCCACCGAAGACGGAACGGCCGCCCCGGGCGGGGAATGGGCCGCCCGGGGCCGGGTCGGGCGGGGCGGGGACTGGGCCGCCCGGATCCTCCCCTCATGCCGGTTCCCGGCCCCCGAGGCCGGTCCCGTGGCGCTGGCCGTGTCAGGAGGGCCGGACTCTCTCGCATTGATGGTGCTGGCCGCCCACGCCGGGCTGACCGGGGTCGTGCTGCACGTGGATCACGGGCTCCGGCCGGGGTCGGGGGCCGAGGCCGCGCTGGTCGCCGAGGCCGCCGGGAGTTTCGGGTTCGCTTTTCGTGCCGAGCGCGTCCATCTGGCCCCCGGACCCGACCTGGAGGCGCGGGCCCGCCGGGCCCGCTACTCGGTGCTGCCGGCGGGGGTGCTCACCGGCCACACCATGGACGATCAGGCCGAGACTGTCCTGCTCAACCTCTTGAGGGGGGCCGGGGTGGACGGGTTGGCGGCCATGCGGGACGCCCCGCCGGCCACCCCGCTCGCCGCCCGGGGCGCAGCCCACCCGCAGGCCCATCGGGACGGGGCCATTCCCACCGTCCGCCGGCCGCTGCTCGGGATCCGCCGGCATCACACCATGGAGGTCTGCCGCGGGGCGGGACTGGCCCCCTTCGAGGACCCCACCAACGCCGACGGCCGCTACCGGCGCAACCGGGTCCGAGCCGACCTGATCCCGTTGATGAACGCCATCGCCGAACGCGACGTCGTGCCTCTGCTCGCCCGCCAGGCGAGCGTGATGGGGGCCACCGCCGATCTTCTCGACGTCCTGGCCGCAGGTATCGACCCCACCGATGTGGAGGGACTGCGCTCGGCTCCTGCGGTGCTGGCCCAGCGCTCCCTTCGGGCCTGGCTGCGCTCCGGGGCGGGTCACCATCCCCCCTCGGCGGCCGAGGTGGCCCGGGTGATGGACGTGGTCCACGGGCGCTTCGTCGCCTGCGAGTTGAGTGGCGGGCGCCGGGTGGCGAGGCGTCGGGGCCGGCTGTCGCTGTCGACCCCCCACCCGCCCCCACCCGGTGCGAGCGACGGGTGGAGCGGAACCCAGGGCGACAGGCAAGAGAAGGGAACAGGATGATTTCTGCCGATGGATCGGACTTCGTGATCGCCGACAGCTGCATCGGTCGCGTCGTGGTGTCCGAGTCGGACCTGCAGCGTCGGGTCGCCGAACTGGGACGCACCATCACCGCCGACTACGCCGGGAGGCCCCCTCTCCTGGTGGGGGTCCTGAAGGGGGCGTGCTTCTTCCTGGCCGATCTGGCCCGCGCCATCGACCTGCCCATCGAGATCGATTTCATGGCGGTTTCGTCCTACGGCAGCGCCACCACCACCAGCGGGGTGGTGCGCATCGTCAAGGACCTCGACGCCGACCTGACGGAAAGGCACGTGCTCATCGTCGAGGACATAGTCGACTCCGGCCTGACCCTGTCCTACCTGCGGCGCAACCTGCTGGCCCGCAACCCGGCGTCACTCGAGGTCGTCGCCCTCCTGGTCAAAGAGGGCCTGCAGTCGGTGGATCTCGATCTGGCCTACCAGGGATTCAGCATCCCCCCCGACTTCGTCATCGGCTACGGCCTGGACGTGGCCGAGAGGTACCGGAACCTGCCGTACCTGGCCACCTACGTCGAGGGCGGTTAGCCACCCCCGCCCGCTACCTTGTAGGCGCCCCCGAAAGAGGTTCTGGTCGACGCACCGACCATCGACCGAAAGCGAGTGAATGTTGAGTCCGAACCAGCCCGAGGTGTTACCGCTCAACGGGAACGGATCGGCAGCGTCGCCCGGCGTGGATCTGGCGCGTATCGAGGCCGCCGTCCGGGAGATCCTGCTGGCCATCGGCGAGGACCCCGACAGGGACGGCCTGCTCGACACGCCGCGCCGGGTGGCTCGCATGTACAACGAGATCTTCTCGGGCCTGAAGGAGGACCCCGGTGACCATCTCAAGGTGGTGTTCGAAGCCGACCACGACGAAATGGTCATGGTCAGGGACATACCGATCTACAGCATCTGCGAGCACCATCTGGTCCCCTGGTTCGGTCACGCCCACGTTGCCTACATTCCCAACGACGAGGGTCGGATAACCGGGTTGTCCAAGCTGGCCCGCTTGGTCGACGGCTTCAGCCGCCGGCCCCAGGTGCAGGAAAGGCTGACCACCCAGGTCGCCGACTGCATCCAGTCGGTCCTCGAGCCCCGCGGGGTGCTGGTGGTGGTGGAAGCCGAACACCTCTGCATGGCCATGCGCGGTGTCCGCAAGCCGGGGGCTATAACGGTCACCTCTGCGGTCAGGGGCCTGATGCGCGACAGCGTCAGCACCCGGACCGAAGCCATGGGTTTCATACAGGCTGGTCGCCGATAGTGGATTGACCCCCCGAACCGCAGGTCCGGCGGTTCCCGCCCCGGTACTCTGGCCCAGTGGCCCTGGTGATGGGCGTCCTCAACGTGACGCCCGATTCTTTTTCTGACGGTGGCCGGTGGCTGAGTCCCGAGTCGGCCGTCGTCCACGCTGAGCAGATGATCCGGGACGGGGCCGACATCATCGACGTGGGCGGGGAATCCACCCGACCGGGCGCCGCGCCGGTCGAGGACTCCGAGGAGTTGCGCCGGGTCATGCCGGTCATCGAGGCGCTCGCTGGGAGGGTCAAGGTCTCGGTGGACACCCGCAAGGAGGTCGTGGCGCGTGCCGCAGTGGCGGCCGGGGCGACCCTGATCAACGACGTTTCAGCCACCCTGTGGCCCGTCGCCGCCGAGACCGGCGCCGGCTGGGTGGCCATGCACATGCCCGCCGACCCGCTGGTCATGGCCCAACACGCCACCTACGACGACGTCGTGAGCGAGGTCAGGGACTTCCTCGTGGCCCGAGCGGAGAAGGCCGCGGCCGCCGGGGTCGAGGAGATCTGGATCGATCCTGGCATCGGCTTCGCCAAGACCGCCGAGCACAACCTGGCGCTCCTCCACCGCCTCGACGTGCTGGTAGGCACGGGCTGGCCGGTACTGGTCGGGACCAGCCGCAAATCCTTCCTGGGGCGTATCGCCGGGTCCCCCCTGGAGGTCTCCGACCGGCTGGAACCGAGCGTCGCCACCGCAGCCTGGGCCGCCCTGGAGGGCGCCGCCATGGTCCGGGTTCACGACGTGCGGCCCACCCGAATGGCCATGGAACTGGCCGGGCCGACGACGCGACGGCCGGTCGCGAAGGGGCGAAGCGACCGATGCGATGCAGTAGGAGGGTTGGCGTGAAGGGTAAGTGGGCCAAGGGGATTCCGCCGCGCTTCTTCGCGTGGATCATCAAAGGCAAGTTGGCGGTCAGCGAACGCCCGGGGGGCTACGCCCGCAACCATCGCAAGGTGCGCCGCCAGGAGGAGATCCTCTGGCTGAGAGGTGAGGGCTTCACCCGTATCGTCTCGCTCCTGCCCTCCCCGCACAACCTTCACGCTTACGACGAGCTCGGCGTCACCTGGTCGCACGTGCCCTTCGGTCCCCACGACGACGCCGGGGCGGTGCTCGGCGAGTTGTACATCCAGCTCAGGGACTGGCTGAGCGCCGGTGAGCGCATACTGATCCATCAGGAGGAGCTGGGCGACCGTCTCATGGGCGTGGTGGCCGGGTACCTGAGGTGGTCGGGAATGGTGCCGAGCGGGCCCAAAGCCATAGCCATCGTCGAGCGGATCCTGGGACGCCAGATGGGGCCGGCCGGCCGCCAGATCGTGGCCCTGGTCCCCAACATCGTAGGCAGCGCCCCGGAGCCGGCCGCGGCCGAATAGGGGCTGTCCAGTGACCGACAGCATCGAGTTGCGAGGGCTGCGCGTCGTGGGCCGCCACGGCGTCCTGGCCGAGGAGCACCAGCGGGCCCAGCCTTTCGAAGTGGACCTGGACCTCGAAGTGGACCTCCACCGGCCCGGCCGCAGCGACGCCCTGGCCGACACCGTCGACTATGGAAGCGTCACCGCGGCCGTCGCCGACGTGGTCGCCGGCGAGCACTGCCAGCTCCTCGAGCGTCTGGCCGAGCGGATCGCCGTGGCCGCGTGGCGCAGCAGCGGCGGTGACGGGGGTGGGGTCCGCTCGGTGACGGTGACGGTGCGCAAGCTACGTCCCCCTGTGCCGCACGACCTGGCCTCGGCCGGGGTTCGCATCCACCGCCAAAGCCGCGAGTTGAGCAGCGACGAGCCCCCGGTTACTAGTCTCCCCGCCTGATGCCGGCGCGCCGATCCCGCTCGCAGCCCAACCCTCCTCCTCCCCGCCGCCGGCAGCCCCGGCCCGGCGACGCGCCGGCGCGTCCGACGGCCGAGAGCGCCCTGCAGGAGCGGCGCCAACCACGTACCCCGGTACGGGCCTTCCTCGGTCTCGGCTCCAACCTGGGTGACCGCCGGGCCTACCTCAAGGCCGCCATCGACCGGCTTCCCCACGTGGTGGCCGTATCGCAGCTCTACGAGACCGACCCGGTCGGCGGCCCACCCGGCCAGGGAGCCTTCCTGAATTGCGTGGTGGAGCTGCGCACCGCCCTCACCCCGCGTGAGCTGCTCGCCGAGGCTCAAGCGGCGGAGGCGGCGGCCGCCCGCCTGCGAATCGAGAGGTGGGGGCCGCGCACCCTTGACGTCGACGTCCTGCTCGTCGGCGACGACGTGGTCGAAGAGGCCGACCTGGTCGTCCCCCACCCCCGCATGTGGGAGCGAGGTTTCGTGCTGGTGCCGCTAGCCGACCTGGCCCCCGAGCTGGTCGTCGGGTACCTCTCGTCGGACATCGGACGAGGGGTGCGGCGCGTCGGGGGTCTGTAGCCACCTGCCGTCACCTCCTCGACTTCCTCGTCGTTCTTGCCGACCGGGTGACGTCACCTTGCGGACCGGTGACGACAGCCGCCGGGGCGGCCGTGGCCGAACCGACGACGGGTGGCTATCCTGGCGCCGTTACGAACGGCACCCCCGGTGGGGCCGGAACGTGGAAAGGCCCCAGGTTGCCCGTCGAAGTGATCCAGCAGATGGCAGTCTGGCGCGAGCGGTTGGACGCCTGCCGCCGGGAAGCGGCATGGTCCGAGTCGGCGGCCACCGGCCCATCCGGCGGTCCCGTCGCCCTGACATCGCACATCGGGTTGGTTCCGACCATGGGGGCCCTGCACGCCGGGCACATGTCGCTGATCCGTAGGGCGGCGGGGGAGTGCGGGCCCGCCGGCCGGGTGGCGGTGACGATCTATGTCAACCCCCTCCAGTTCGGGGCCGGGGAGGACCTGGAGTCCTATCCCCGCCAGCTCGAGACCGACCTGGAACGAGCCGAAGAGGCCGGCGCCCACCTGGTCTTCGCCCCCGCGGTGGAGGACATGTGGCCCGACGCCCCCGCCACCACCGTCGCGGTGAGCGGTCTGACCGCGGACATGGAGGGGGAGAGGCGCCCCGGCCACTTCGATGGGGTCACGACCATCGTCGCCAAGCTCCTCTGCCTGACCGGAGCCTGCTGGGCCTACTTCGGCGAGAAGGACTACCAGCAGCTGGCGGTGGTCCGCCGCATGGTCGGTGATCTCGGGCTACCGGTCGAGTTGATCGGCTGTCCCACCGTCAGAGACGTCGACGGGCTGGCCCTCTCCAGCCGCAACGCCTACCTGTCGGCCGAGGAGCGGGCCGTGGCCCCCAACCTCTACTACGCGCTGCTCGCCGGGAAGCGGGCCATAGAAGACGACGGCATCGACGACCCCGCCGGCGTGGAGAAGGTCATGGCCGAGTCCCTGGGCCGGCACGCCCCGTTCCACCTGGACTACGCCAGGGTCGCTTCACCATCCGACCTGACCCGCCCGGCCCGCATCGGTAGCGAGGTTCGGCTCTTCATGGCCGCCCGCCTGGGCCGGACCCGCCTGATCGACAACGTGGACGCCAACCCACCGGCGGACGACCGGTGACCCGCTGCCGTTCGGCGAGGTCCGAACCCAACTCTGAGGGAGACAAATGATGCGCCGCCGCATGATGAAGTCGAAGATCCACCGGGCCACCGTGACCGAGGCCGACCTCAACTACATCGGGTCGATCAGCATCGACCCCGAGCTGATGCGAGTCGCCGACATTCTCGAGAACGAGCAGGTGGCCGTCCTCGATATCGACAACGGGGCGCGTTTCGAGACTTACGCCATCGTCGGTCAGCCGGGCCAGATCTGCCTCAACGGGGCGGCGGCGCGCCTGGTCCAGCCCGGGGACAAGGTCATCGTCCTCACCTATGCCGACTACGAGCCCTCGGAGCTCGAGACCTACGAGGCGACCGTGGTGCACGTCGACCAGTGGAACCGACAGGTTCCCGCCGACGCCGTCGTCGACGGTCGCACCTGGCGGGGCCGACCGGCGTCGCCGGCCCCCCCGGCTGGCGCGCCCCACAGCCCGAGCCCGTCGGGCTCCGCCCGGCCCGCGCCTCAGACGGCGTAGCGACCGCCCGTGGACAAGACGGCGCAGGCCCGCTCCGCCACGGGTCCTGGCGCGGCCCCGGCGACGCCGACAGACCTCGATCTGCTCGTCGTGGGCAGCGGCGTGGCTGGCCTGACCGCGGCCCTGCGGGCCCGGGCCGTCGAACCCGGTCTGCGGGTCGGGCTCATATCCAAGCACCGCCTGGCCGATTCGGCGACGGGGTGGGCCCAGGGCGGCCTGGCTGCGGTGCTCGGCTCTGACGAGGCCGCCGCCGACGGGAGCGACACGCCCGAACGCCACGCCGCCGACACCATCCGGGCCGCCTGCGGACTGGCCGACCACGAGGCAGTAGACGTGCTGGTGAGGGAGGGTCCGCAACGGCTACGGGACCTCGCCGCCCTCGGCGCCTTCTTCGATCGCGACCGGGCCGGTCGCTGGCTGCTGTCGCGCGAAGCCGGGCACTCGGCGGCCCGGGTGGTCCACGCCGGCGGCGCAGCGACCGGCGCCGAGGTGGAGCGGGCTCTCATCGAGGTGGTACGGGCCACCGTGGACACCGTGGTCGAGGAGTGCTCGGCGCTGGACCTCGTGATCGACGGGGGCCGCTGCGTCGGGGTCGTCACCTCCAAGGGTCCGATTCGGTCCCGCCACACCGTGGTCGCCACGGGCGGCTCCGGGCAGCTCTACCCGGTGACGACCAACCCCCCCGAGGCCACCGCCGACGGCCTGGCCATGGCCATCCGGGCCGGTGCGGCCGTCGCCGACATCGAGTTCGTGCAGTTCCACCCCACGGCATTGAACATCGAGGGATGGGAGGGGCCCCGCCTCCTGCTCAGCGAAGCGCTGAGGGGCGAAGGGGCCCTCCTGCGCGACGACCGCGGCGAGCGGTTCGTGGACGAGCTGCTGCCGAGGGACGTGGTGGCGGCGGCCATCGCCACCCGGGGCGGAGCTTGGCTCGATCTGACGCCGGTGGAGGACTTCGAAACCCGCTTCCCGACCCTGGCCCAGGCGGTGCGGGCGGCCGGTCTCGACCCGGCCGGCGACCGCCTCCCGGTGGCGCCGGCGGCCCACTATCACTGCGGCGGCATCATGACCGACCTGTCCGGCGCCACCACCTTGCCGGGCCTGTGGGCCGCCGGCGAGGTGGCCTGCACCGGCATCCACGGGGCCAACCGCCTGGCCTCCAACTCCCTCGTGGAGGGACTGGTCATGGCGACCCGCGCCGTCGACGCCTTGGCCGCCGGGCGGGACGGACCGCAGCCCACGGGGGCTCTACGGGCCCTTCTGGAGCCCGAACCGCCCCGTCCCGGGTCGGTGCCCGTCCGCTGCATGGCTGCCCCTCGGCGTCCCGTGATCCGACCCGGCGCAGGCGACCCCGGGGGGGTTCTCGGCGCTCTCCGCGAGTGCATGTCGAGCGGGGCGGGCGTCGAGCGGTCAGCCGCCTCGCTGGATGCCGCCGGGTCGCAGCTCGAGAGGTTGGCCGCGACGGGGGTCCCCGCCGGCGAGGCGGCCAACCTCTTGACCGTGGCCCGGGCCCTGGTCGCGGCCGCCACGGCCCGCACCGAGAGCCGGGGTGGCCACCGCCGTCGGGATCATCCGTCCACCGACGCCAGGTTGTCGCTTAGGTTCGTGCAGTGGCAGTGAGGGAACCGGCGCCGGTACCGGCCAGGGAACCAAGACGACCGACGGGCAGGGGGCAGGTATGAGCTGGGTCGAACCGCCGTTCAGCGCGGTCACGGACGTGGTCAGCCGGGCCCTCGCCGAGGACCTCGGGGTGTTCGGCGACATCACCGCCGCCCTCGTACCCTCCGAGGCCACCGTCGCCGCGATCCTGCGCTCGCGCGCCCCGGGGGTCCTCGCCGGGAGGGCCTGTGCCACCGAGGCGTTCCGTCGGGTCGACCCGACGACCGAGGCGGAGTGGGTCCTCGGCGACGGGGACGTCCTGGCCGCGGGCAGCGTGATCGGCCGGGTGAGCGGCCGTCTCGCCTCGGTGCTGACCGCCGAGCGCACCGCCCTCAACCTGCTCGGCCATCTCTCGGGGGTGGCCACGCTCACCCGGCGCTACGTCGAGGCGGCCGGTCCCCGGGCCCGCATCCGGGACACCCGCAAGACCACGCCCGGGTTGCGGGCCCTCGAGAAGGCTGCAGTGCGCGCCGGCGGAGGGGTCAACCACCGGGGGTCGCTTTCCGACGGGATCCTCGTCAAGGACAACCACCTGGCTGGTTTGTCCATCGCCGAGGCGGTGGCCACCGCCCACGCCCGGTGGCCGGGGATCGCCTGCCAGGTGGAGTGCGACACCCTGGATCAGCTCGCCACGGCTCTCGAGGCCGGCGCCGATATGGTCCTCTTGGACAATATGGACCTCGCCACCGTGGCCGCTGCGGTGGCCGCCGTTGCCGGGCGCATACCGGTCGAGGTGTCGGGCCGGGTGGACCTCGACTCGGTTGCCGCCTACGCCGCCGCCGGCGCCGACCTCATCTCGGTGGGCGCCCTGACCCATTCCGCTCCGGTACTCGACATCGGGCTCGACCTGGAGGCCTGACAGTTGCTCGTAGCCATAGACGTCGGCAACACCCAGACCGTGATCGGACTCTTCGGCCCCGGGGACGGCCCGGCCGGGAGCGGCCCGGAGCTCGTCTACCACTGGCGGGTCGCGACCGTCGCCTCCCGCACGGCCGACGAGCTGGCCATGTTGATCGACCAGCTGTTCCAGCTGCAGGGTCTCGACCCGGAGGAGTCCATCACCGGGATAGCCGTGGCATCGGTGGTGCCCCGTCAGCGCACCGCCCTGCGCGAGATGACCCAGAAGTGGTTCAAGGTGGAGACGGTCATCGTCGAACCGGGCGTCCGCACCGGGATGCCGATCCACTACGACAACCCCAAGGAGGTCGGGGCCGACCGGATCGCCGATGCCGTCGCCGCCTTCGAGCGCTACGGGGGTCCGACCATAGTCATCGACTTCGGGACGGCCACGACCTTCGAGGTGGTGTCGGCCAAGGGCGAATACCTGGGCGGGGTCATCATCCCCGGCATCGAGATCTCCCTCGAGGCGCTGTTCAGCCGCGCCGCCCTCCTCCCACGCGTCGAGCTGGTCGAGCCGAGGAACGTCCTGGCCAAGAACACCGTCGAGTCGGTCCAGTCCGGCGTCATCTACGGTTTCGCCGCCCAGGTCGACGGGCTGTGCCGGCGCCTCGAGGACGAGCTCGGAACCTGCACGGTGGTGGCGACCGGCGGCTTGGCCGGCCTGATCGGACCCCATTCGGCGGCCATCGAATACCACGAACCGTGGTTGACCCTCGAAGGCCTGCGGATCATATTCGGGAGGAACCAGAAGTGATCGCTCGTTGTCACCGGGCGGCGGGGCCCCCGACGGTGGGTCTCACGACGGTGGGTCTCACGACGGTGGGTCTCACGACGGTGGGTCTCACGACGGTGGGATCGGCCGCAGGAGGTTGGCGTTTCGGCGCCGACCGGACGTCAGGGGAGTCCCTGTGAGCCTGGAACCGCCCTATCGCCTGGCACCGGACGCGACTGCAGCTGCCCTCGCCTCGCGTCACCGCGACCTGGGGGCCGGCGAGGAGACCAACGAGACGGTCACCGTGGCCGGAAGGATCATGCTGCGCCGGGAAATGGGCAAGCTCGTCTTCGCCACTCTACGTGACTCCTCGGGTGGCATTCAGCTCTTCGCCGGGGCTAAGTGGACCGCCGACTTCGAGGCGTTCGGCCGGCTGTCTCTGGGGGACTGGATCGCCGCGACCGGCGAGGTCGTTCGGACCCGGACCGGCGAGCTGTCGGTCAAGGTGCGGGAATGGGTGCAGCTGGCCGAAGCCCGCCGCAGTTTCGGGGACAAGTTCCGGGGTATCTCTGATGTCGATACCCGCTATCGGCAGCGTTATGCCGATCTCTGGGCCAACGAGGAGTCGCGCCGGGCTCTCCTCCTGCGCAGCCGGATCATCTCGTGGACCCGGCGTTGGCTGGAGGATCAGGGCTTCGTCGAGGTCGAGACCCCCATCTTCCATCCCATGCCCGGGGGCGCCGCGGCCCGGCCCTTCGTCACCCACCACAACGCTTTGGATACGGACCTGTACCTGCGGATCGCTCCCGAGCTCTACCTGAAGCGGCTGGTCGTCGGTGGTTTCGAGCGGGTGTTCGAGATCGCCCGGGTGTTCCGCAACGAGGGGTTGTCCCCCCGGCACAATCCCGAGTTCACGATGCTCGAGCTCTACCAGGCCTACGCCGACTACACCGACATGATGGACCTGGTGGAGCGGCTGGTCGCAGGCGCCGCCGAGGAGTTCCTCGGGACCACCGAGGTCACCTACGGTGGCCGGGAGTTGTCGCTTGGCGCGCCCTGGAGGCGGGCCACCATGACCGAGCTGATCGAGGAGCACGCCGGTTCGAAGGTTGACCTCAACACCCCGGCCGAGGAGCTGCGCCAAGTCGCCCAATCGGCGGGGGTCCGGGTAGAGCCCGGTTGGGGGCCGGGGAAACTTCTACTCGAGATTTTCGAGAAGACCACCGAGGCCTCGCTGTGGGGACCGGTGCACGTCATGGACTACCCCAAGGAGGTGTCCCCGCTGGCCCGCGATCATCGCAGCCGTCCTGGCTACGTCGAGCGCTTCGAGTCGATCGTGGCCGGGCGGGAGCTGTGCAACGCCTTCAGCGAGTTGATCGACCCCGACGAGCAGCGGGCCCGCTTCGAGGACCAGGCCCGGGCCAAGGCGTCCGGCGACGAGGAGGCCATGGCTATGGACGAGGATTACGTGCGGGCCCTCGAGTACGGGCTGCCCCCGACCGGGGGTATCGGCGTGGGAGTGGACCGCCTGGTGATGCTTCTCAGCGATTCCGATGCCATCCGGGATGTTATTGCATTTCCTACGTTGCGCCCGGAGATTTTCACCTCTGATACCTGAATACCGAGAGGCCCCGGGTGGCAGGGGGATGCGGACGGGCGGGCCCCAGGGCTGCGGGCGGCAGGGGGCGGACGGGCGGCCCCAGGGCGGGGGGCGGC
>JAKCDU010000038.1:0-1335 GCA_021838445.1 Actinomycetes bacterium
GTTCCTCACCCTGTACGCTCTGCCCACCGGCTCTGATCTGGTGGTCGTCGTCGTCGTCGTCGCCGCCGCCGCCGCCCGGTGACCGGGTCACGACGGGGGGACGACGACACCTCCGGCACCGGTCCATCCCTCGATGAGGGCGGCAGCGGTCCAGGCGTCGGTCCAGGCGTCGGTCCAGGCGTCGGTCCAGGCCCCCATGCATCACCCACTGCCGGTCCTGATGGGTCGTAGGCTCGAACCATTGTGCCGAGCTGTCACCTGGTCGGCGTGGCGCGGCCGTCGAGCGGCTCGACGCGGGTCGAGCTAAGGAGCACTTAATGGGACCTGACTCGTCACTGACACCCGAACTGATTCAGGCGCAGTCGTTCACCACGGCATTTCGCGGGTACGACTCGGCGGAGGTCAAGTCTTTTTTGAGCCGGGTCTCCAAGGAGCTGCGGGCCTGGCGTGAGCGGGCCGAGCAGTTGGAGTCGGCCTGGCACTCGGCCGAGGAGCGGGCGGCCCGTCCCCCCGTCCTCGACGAGGACACGTTGATGGCGGCCGTCGGCGAGGAGACGGCGGCCATTCTCCGCACCGCCCGGGCAGCGGCCACCGAGCTGCGCAGCAAGGCCGCGGACGAGGCCGAGCGCGCCCTCACCGATGCCCGTGAGGAGGCCGAACGGACCGTAACCGATGCCCGCGAGGAGGCCGAACGGGTCCTGAGCCACAGCCGCTCGGAGGCGGACCGCCTCCTCGAGGAGGCCCGATCGGAAGCGTCCCGACTCGAGACCGAGGCCAAGTCGGCGCTGGCGGCGGCCACCGAGGCGGCGGAGGAGGCCGCGGCCCGCATCCTCTCCTCGGCGCGCGAGGAGGCCGCGGGCCTGGTCTCGCGGGCCAGCTCGGAGGCCGAGGAGATCAGGGCGGCGGCCGACAAGGAACGCCAACTGACCATAGAGGGGGCCAACACCACCCGGGACCGGATCCTCGAGGACCTGTCGCGCCGCCGCCGGGTCGCCACCGTCCAGATCGAGCAGTTGCGCGCCGGCCGCGAACGGCTCATCGAGAGCTACGCCGTGGTCCGTCGCACTCTCGAGGAGGTCCAGACCGAGCTGAGTCGGGCCGACACCGAGGCCCGGGCCGCCGCCGACGAGGTCGGACGCCGGCTGCAGCGACAGGCCGAGGTGGAGCTGAGCGAGAAGGAGCCGTCCCGGGTCGTCGTGTCCGACGAGGAGCGCGCTGAGGGGGCGGACCTCGCGCCGGCGGAGGGCGGAACCCCCGGAGCCGAGGGGGCCGCCCACAGGGCGGAGGTCGGCGCCGAGTTGGCGGCGGCCGAGTCGGCGGCGGCCGAGTCGGCGG
>JAKCDU010000038.1:1435-35911 GCA_021838445.1 Actinomycetes bacterium
GGCGGCGGCCGAGTCGGCGGCGGCCGAGTCGGCGGTGGTCATCCCGGAGGGGTCCACCTCGGAGGCGTCCAGCCCGGCGGGGGAGGACACGGCGGCGGCCGCGTCACGCGACGGGGCGGCCGAGCCGGCGGGGGCGACTGAGCCCGCGGGGTCGGAGCCGGCGGAGGCGGAGAGCGAGGGGGTTGCTGGGGAGCCGGATGCGGCTCCCGATGCGTCGGGCGGTGAACGGCGGGCGGTGTCGGATGGAGCCGGCCGGGGGCCGGGCGGTCAGGCGGTGCCCTACGACCGCGAAGTCAACGAGGAGGAGGGACCGGGCAGCGCCGTGGACGAGCTGTTCGCCCGCATCAGAGCCGACCGGGGCCCGGCCGGGTCCGGCTCCACGGACGAGCCGTCCCCGGCGGACGACCAGCAGCCCGTTCCGCCCTACTTCGCCGGTGCCCGCGTCGCCGGGTCAGAGGGGGCCTCGGCCCGGTCGGCGGCCGGCGCCCAGGCGGCGGGCGGTCCGGCTCCCGAAGCGACCGGTGCTGCCGGCTCGGCTTCAGGACCGGTGGTGGGAGGTCCGGCTCCCGGGCCGAACGCCGAGGGCGGGCCCGCCGGTGCCGCCGGTGCCGCCGGTGGCCGCAAGTCCAGGAAGCGGTCGGCGCGCGCTGAGCGTTCGGTGGCCGCTGGAGGGGCGTCTGGCTCGACCCCGGCGAGGACGGAACCGGCCCAGGCCGGGCGTTCCCCGGCTCACCCGGCGGCCACCCACTCCAGCGTGAGGGTCATATCGGCCGAAGGTCCCACGGTCGATTCGGGTGAACCGGCCGCGGACTCGCCGCGTTCGGGACGCGCCGGCCGGGAACCCAACTCTGAGGAGGGCGCCCCACGGGCGGCGACCGAGCTCGAGACCGACCGGGACGATCTCGTTCCCGACGCTGACGAGCAGCTGCTCCAGGCCCGCGAGCTCGCCGTGGTGGAGCTGGAGACCAGCCTGACCCGGCGCTTGAAGCGAGCTTTGCAGGACGAGCAGAACGACGTGCTCGACCGGCTACGCAACCTGAAGGAAGCACCGACCGTGGCCCGTCTGCTACCCGACGCCGACGGCCATCGTGAGAGCTACGTCGCCGCCGCTCGACCTCTCCTCGTAGACGCCGCCACTGCCGGGGCCGCATTCGCCGAGGAGACCCTCGGCCTCGAGGCGCGCCCCTCGGCGGGAGCGGTCGAGGTCGAGGACCTGGCCCGCGAGTGTGCGTCCTCGATCGTCGATGCCCTCCGGCGGCGCCTCGAGCAGGCCATGGAGCGTGGTCGGGGTGAGGACCAGTCGGTGCTCGTGGACAGTCTCGGCGCGGCCTACCGGGAATGGAAGACCCAGCGCATCGAGCGCCTGGCCGGTGATGTGCTGGCGGGAGCCTTCTCCCGGGGTACCTGGACGGCCGCTCCCGACGGGGCCCTGTTCCGCTGGGTGGTGGAGGACGTGGACGGTCCATGCCCGGATTGCGACGACGACGCTCTCGCCGGGTCCATCCCGAGGAACGAACCGTTCCCGACCGGACAGCCCTACCCGCCGGCCCACAGCGGGTGTCGCTGCCTGCTCGTTCCCAGCCTGCCAGGGAGTTGAGGCCGCTTCGACTGTAGAGTCTCGCCCCGGATGCGTACCCCCCAGGATCTGCCCCGACGGCTGCCGCGCGCGTCGCGCCGGACGCGCTTGATACTTGTCGTAGTAGTCGTCGTTCTGATCGTGCTGGTCGCGTCCCTGCGCGGCTTGGCCAATTTCTGGACCGACTATCTGTGGTTCCAGTCGGTCGGGTTCACGTCGGTGTTCAAGGGTGTACTGCTCACCAAGGTGATCCTCTCGGTGGTGTTCATCGCCTTGTTCTTCGCCTTGTTGATGGGCAGCCTCACGGTGGCCGACCGGCTCAGCCCCGCCGAGCTGGATCCGGGAGCCAACGAGCTCGTGGTGCGCTACCGCGACCTGGTGTTCAACCGGACCCTCCGGGTGCGGCTGGTGATCAGCCTGATCTTCGCCGTGCTCGGCGGTATCGGCGCTGACCGCCAGTGGAACAACTGGGACCTGTTCCGCTACGCCGTGAACTTCGGGGTCACCGACCCGCAGTTCCACAAGGACGTCGGTTTCTACGTGTTCCGGCTGCCGTTCATCCGCTTCCTCATCAGCTGGTCCTTCGAGGCGGTGATCGTCGTTCTGATCGTCACGACGGTGGCCCACTACCTAAACGGCGGCATCAACCCCCAGTCGGCCCAGGAGCGAGTCCGTCCGGCGGTCAAGGCTCACCTGTCGGTGCTGCTCGGGGTCCTGGCCATCATCAAGGCGGTCGGCTACTACTACGACCGCCTGGCGCTCACCCTGTCTCGTTCGCACGTCGTCGACGGCGCGACCGCGACCAGCGTCCACGCCGATTCGCCGGCCAAATTCCTCCTGCTGATCATCGCGGTGGTCTCGGCCGGGCTGTTCCTCGCCAACATCTGGCGGCGTGGTTGGGTGCTGCCGGCGGTGGGCGTAGGGCTCTGGGCCCTCGTCAGCATCCTCATCGGTGCCGCCTACCCGGCGCTCTACCAGGCTCTGCGGGTGAAGCCGTCCGAGCTCACCCGGGAGGCCCCTTACATCGCGGACAATATCAAGGCCACCCGCGCCGCCTACGGCCTCGACAACGTCACCACCCCTACCAGCTACCAGTACAGCCCGACGGTGTCGCAGCCCGAGATCGCCGGCAACAGCCCCCAGGCCCAGGTGAACCAGCAGACGATCGCCAACGTGCGCCTGCTCGACCCCGCCGTCAACCTGCTCAACACCTTCAACAAGGTGCAGTCGCAGCGGGCCTACTACTCCTTCAACGACTTGAACCTGGACCGCTACGAGCTGCCCACCGGGGCCAACGGGGCCCTCAGCGAGACGGCGACGGTCACCTCGGTCCGGGAGCTCAACAACTCGGTTCCCCCCGGCTTCGTCAACCAGCATCTGCAGTACACCCACGGCTACGGGGCGGTCCAGGCGCCCATCAGCGAAGCCGGTATGACCAGCTCGGGCACCCCCAACTTCACCCTGTCCGGCCTGCCGCCGACCAGCAACTACCCCTCCACCTCGCTCAGCTCGCAGGGCTCGCAGATCTACTTCGGTGAGGGGCCCGACACCGGCGGCTACCTGATCGCCGACTCCAAGACCCCCGAGCTCAACTACGAGGACTCGGCGGGCAACCAGACCTACACCAACTACAAGGGGAGTGGGGGAGTCCCGGCCGGCAGCCTCATCCGTCGGGCCGCTTTTGCCCTGCGTTTCGGCGACGCCAACTTCCTCCTGTCCGGGCAGATAACCCCTTCGTCGAAGGTGATGTACTACCGCAACATCGTCCAGCGGGTGCAGAAGGCCGCCCCGTTCCTCCACTACGACTCCGACCCCTACTCGGTGATCCTCGGCGGCCATGTGTACTGGATCATTGACGCCTACACCATCAGCAACAACTACCCGTATTCGCAGCAGGCCAACTTGGACGGCCTCCCCGCGACGAGCGGTCTGCAGACCAGTTTCAACTACGTCCGCAACTCGGTGAAGGTGGTGATCAGCGCCTACGACGGCTCCATGCACTTCTTCGACATGGGCACCAAGGACCCGATCCTCGCGGTCTACGAAAGAGCCTTCCCGGACCTCTTCACGCCCGCGTCGCTAGCCGACAAGCTCTTCCCGGGCATCACGCTGCACTGGCGCTACCCGGAGAACATCTTCCAGGTGCAGACCAACATGTTCGGTCGCTACCACCTCACCAACCCGAGCGACTTCTACAGCCAGGCCCAGGCGTGGGCGGTGTCGCCCGACCCCGGAAGCGGGGTGCTCAACAACACCCCCATCGCCACGACCGTGCTCGGGGCCAACGGTCAGACCATCACCCAGGTGAACCGCCTCCAGCCCCAGTACATCGAGGCAGCCCTGCCCAACACCAAGCAGCAGGGCGTCAACTTCTTGCTCATCACCCCGTTCGTGCCCATCTCGGCCACTGGGTCCAGCCAGAACCTCACCGCGTTCATGACCGCCTCGTCGGATCCGGGAACCTACGGTCAGCTGACCCTCTACCAGCTGCCCGCCGGCGAGACCGTCGACGGGCCCGGCCTGATCTCGAACGCCATCCGGTCCAACCCGGCCATCTCCAGCGAGCTGACCCTCTACAACCAGTCCTCGTCGCAGGTGGAGCTCGGCGAGGTGGACGTGGTGCCCATCGACCAGACGTTGCTCTACATCCAGCCCATCTACGTCGAGTCGACGTCCAACCACATCCCGCAGCTCGCCGACGTGGTGGTGGTCTACAACGGCAAGGCCTACCGCAGCGGCAACGCCGGACTGGACAACGCCCTGTGCCAGATCCAGAACTCGGACGGCTCGAAGCCGTTCGCCAGCACGTACTGCAACACGCCCTACGCCCAGTTCACCCCGTACCTGTCGACCAACGGAAACGGTACCTCGGGCCAGACCGGAACGGCGACCACGACCACCACGACGCCGCCCACCGCCACGACGGTTCCCGGCACGCCGGCCACCATCCCGCCCGGAGCCACCGTGCAGTCGCTGCTCGCCCAAGCCGACCAGGATCTGGCCAACGCCCAGACCGCCCTGGCCCAGCAGAACCTCGGTCAGTACGAGACCTACGTGCAGGCGGCTGCCGCCGCGGTCAAGGCGGCCCACCAGCTGTCGGCCTCGTCGAGCGGGTCGACCACGACGGTGGCGCCCCCGACCACCGCTCCCGCCGCATCGAGCACCACCCAGCCGCAAGCGGCCGCCACTACCGTCCCGACGGGCTGATCGGTTCGGCCCGGCCGGGCATCTCTGTCGGGTGGCCGGGCTGTGTGGGGTTGGCCGCCCCTGTCGGGTTGGCCGGCTATCGGCCGGTTGGGGTCCACTCCTGCTCGAAGCCGCCCTGGAGGGCCCAGCGGACGGATGCGCTGATGCGTGCCCCGGCACCCCGGGCCACCTTGGGCACGGCATGCTCCCAGGTCTCCTGGCAGGTGCCCCCCATCACCAGCAGGTCACCCGAGGCCGGTCGCAGGTCCAAGGACCGCCCTCGGCCCACCGGCCGCAGCAGGAAAGGCCGCTGGGCACCCAGAGTGAGGATGGCCACGAGGGTGTCCTCCACGTGGCCCAACTCCCGATCGGTGTGCGACGCCACACTGTCGCGGCCGTCGCGGTAGTAGTTGAGCGCCAGCGCTCCGAACCGGCGTCGGTAATGCCGGCCCACCGCCGTCCGGAACGCGGCCAAGCCCTCGGCCGGGAGGGGTTCGTCGGCGCCGTACCAGCGGCTGAGGCGGGGCTCGTCGACCAACCGTTCGAACATCCACCGGCGGTGGTGCTGCCAGTCGACGCCCTTTTGGAGGCAGGCGAGGAGGTCATCGGCTCCGCCGAACCAGCCTCTCGCCACATCCACCCAGGCTCCGCCACCGAGATCGACTCGCTCGAAGGGGGTCTCGGGGCGCGGCCCGAGAGGTCCCAGCGCGAACAGGTTTCCCTGGACCGAAGCAGCGATTACCGACACAGGCCCATGATACCCGACCAGACGAACATGTGTTCGAGTGCGCCCAGCAGATCGGGCGCCATGACGGCCTACCGGACTCGAGTGGTCAGGCTTCGAGCTGGTCGCAGATGTACTCGGCTACGGCCAGAGCCGAGGTGGCTGCCGGTGACGGGGCGTTCTGGACGGCTACGACCTGCCCGGCGCGCCCCGAGCGGGTGATGCGGAAATCGTCGATCAGGTTGCCGCCGCGGTCGACGGCCTGGGCCCTCACCCCAGCCGGGGCGCGGACCACCGCAGAGGGGGTGAGGCCCGGCAGCAGGGTGGCGGCCCGCTGGACGAACACCCGCTTCGACAGCGATCCGGCCAGTTCGTGGGCGCCGGCGCGCCAGTGCCGGCGGGCCATACGCCAGAAGGCCCGGCGGGTGACGGTGCGCAGCAGCCAGGCGGCGTCGACGTCACTTCGGCGGTATCCTTCCCGGGCCAGGCCCAGCACCGCGTTCGGCCCCACGTCGACCCGGCCGTCCACCCGTTTGGTGAAATGGACCCCGAGGAACGGGTAGCGGGGATCGGGGACCGGGTAGATCAGGCCCCTGACCCGCTCCGACCACTCGGGGATCAAGCGCCAGTACTCGCCTCGGAAAGGGATGATCATCGGCTCCTGGCCGTCGGGCAGCAGGGTGTCGGACTGCAGCCCGGTGCAGATGACCACCCGGTCGGCGGTCAACTCCGCGGCGTCGGGTCGGATGCCCCCACGGCCCCCGGACCTGCCGGTGATCACCACGCCGGAGCCGTGGGCCCGCACCCCCTGCACCTCGAACCCGGTACGTACCTCCAACCCGCGGGCCAGTGCGCCGGCCACGGCGGCGAAGTCGGTGATGGCCGTGTGGGGAGAGTGCAGGGCCGCCAGCCCGGCTGCTGCGGGCTCGATGCCGAGGAGGGATCGCCGGTCGAGTCGACGCAGGTCGGGTACGCCGTTGGCCCGGGCCCGGGATTCGATGGCATCGAGGAGGGCCACCTGTGGCGCGGTGGAGGCGACGACCAGCTTCCCGCACTCCTCGTAGGGAAGGTCCCGGGCGCGGCAGAACGCCTCGAGGAGGGTCCGCCCGCGGCTGCACAGCCGGGCCTTGAGCGAGCCGACCGGGTAGTACAGGCCGGCGTGGACCACGCCGCTGTTGTGGGAGGTCTGGTGGCGGCCCACGCCGAGCTCCTTCTCGAGGACCGTCACCGTCGCGGTCGGGTGGCGGTGGGACAGCTCGGTCGCGGTGGCCAGCCCGACGATTCCGCCCCCGATCACCGCGATTCTCAGTGCCACGGCCCCATACTGGACCACCGATGATCCCTGTCGCCGCCTCCGACCGCCTGTCGCCGTACGCCGACGCCCTGGAGGCGTCGCTGCCGGGCCGCCTGGCCGGCCTGTACGTGGTCGGGGGACTGGCCCTGGGCGACTTCAGCGCCCGGCAGTCCAACCTGGATCTGGTAGTGGTCTGCGAACCGCCGCTCACCGCTGCGGAGGCCCGGTCCGTGAGCGGTGCCGAGCGCCGCCTCGAGCGGGCCGGCCGGCCGGCGGCGATCTGGCACGCCGGGTGGGATGTTCTGGCCGATGGCTCGACCGGGGATACGACCACCTGGCCCGAGTTGGAGACCCCCTTGACCAGGGCGCTCCTTCGGGAGGAAGCCATCGCCTACCGGGGGCCGGACTGGCCCGTCGTGGCTTTCGACGAGGCCGAGTACCGCCGGTGGTGCCATGGAGCTCTCACTGACCTCGCCGGCCGGGTTCGAGGGCCCATGGTGATGAGAAGAGGGGTGGCGTCGTTGGTCCTAGGGGCCGCCCGGCTGGCCCTCGGCGCGGTCAACGGCCGGGTGTACTCCAAGTCCGAAGCCGGTCAGGCCGCCCAGGCTCTGGTGCCCAACCACTTCCGGCGTATCCTCCTCGACGCCGAGGGTTTCCGCAAAGGGGCGTCGGCGTCGATGTACTGGGGACCGTTCGAGCGTAAATACGACGCCCGCCAGCTGATCCGGAGGCTGCTCGAAGCGGTCGACGGCTCGTAGCGGCCGGGTTGGCCGAAAAGCTGCCGATTGTTCATTCGGTCTTAACCATGCGTCCATCGGGGACGGGTAGAAATAGTTCGTCAAAGAACAGTGCGCCCCGGTGAGCGGGGCCGCCGGCCTTCCCCCCGGCCGCGGCCCTGCCCGGGGTCACTGGGGTTTTGCGCCCCAACCGTGATCGCGGTCGGTTCTGCGGGGCCGGGCCAATACCGAGGTCGCCGGGGACGCCCGTGCGCCGCGGACACGCCCGCGGCAGTTTCGCAAAGAGCGACCGGGGCGCGTAGCCTGGCGGCGTGGGGATCGTCTACATGTTCGCCGCGCTGCTGGTCGTGCCGGGCCTCTTGGTGCTCTTCCACGGTCTGAGCCGCAACCCCCTCCCTCCGAGCGAGGGACCCGAGCTTTCAGAGGAGCCGACGACACCGGCCGGTCTGGGCTTCGACCCGGTCGGTCGGCCCACCCTCGAGCCTTTCCCGACGCCCTCGGGGGCGCCTGCCTCGTCGGTGGCCGACGAAGCCGAGCTCTGGCTGAACAGCCGTCAGGATTGAACCACCCTCCGGGCTGATTGGCGCCCGGGCTGACGCTGCATCCGGGCTGACGCTGCATCCGGGCTGACGCTGCATCCAGGGTGACCGGGCGTCCCAGCTGACCCGCACGGGCTTGACCGACCCACTGGGTTGATCCGTTCGAAGGGGCCTGACCGAAGGCCGGCGGCTACCAGCCCCGCATGTCCACCGGCCAGGATTCGAGCACCGACGCGTGGTCCGCGTCCACGATATGGAGCCACTCGTGATAGGCGACGGTCGGGTCCACATGGGCTGGCAGCAACTCGACCCGGGTGCCCACCTCCGGTAGGGGCCGGCCGTCGGGAGGTGAGAAGGTGATGTGCTCGTCGGAGCAGAACCACACCAGGCCTTCGGCCCACGGACTGCTGAGGCTGGGGTTGCCATGGTCCATCCCGAGGGCCTTGAGCCCGCAGTCGGCGACGGCCCATCCGGCCCGGTTGACCGACACCACGGTGGACAGCACCGACAGGGCGGCTCCGAAACCGAGCCCCAGCTTGGAGTAGGCGGTGTCCATGAGCGCGTAGGAGCCGGCCTGAATCTCGGTGGCCACCCCGTTCAGGTCGTAGCTGCCGGTCCCGCCGGCCGATATGACCTCACCGCCGACCTCCACGCTGGCCTCGGCCAGGACGGCCATGGCCGCTTCGACCTGGAGTTGGCGTTCGACCCGGTCCTCGATGCCCACGGCGTGGCCCTCGTAGCCCATGACGCCCCGTACGACCAACCCCCGCCGGCGGGCCAGGTCGGCGATCCGGGCGGCGTCGGCGGGGTCGCAGCCGCAGCGGGGCAGGCCCACGTTGACATCGACGAGAACCTCGGGCACGCCGGCCGCGGCCGCCGCCTCGACGGTCGCCTCCGAGTCCACGGCCACCGAGATGCGGTGACCGGCCGCCACCAGGGGCGACAGGCGCCGGGCATCGACCACCTCGTTGGCGAGGAGCAGGTCGTCTCCGAGCCCGGCGCGGGCCATGACCTCCATCTCCCGCAGGGTGGCGCACGTGAACCCAGCGTGGCCGACGGCCCGCTGGTGGCGGGCCAATTCCGAGCACTTGTGGGCCTTCACGTGGGGGCGCAGGGCGGCCCCGGGACGGACCGCGGCCATCATCGTCAGGTTGCCTTCGAGGACGGCGGCGTCCACGAGCAGCGCCGGAGTCGTGAGGTCGGCCACCCTGGTGGGCGGTCCGGCCGGGTCGGTCAAAGCTGGCCCTCGTCCTCGGCCAACCGGCCGAGGACGTGGCCCAGGGCCGGCTCCAGATCGGGCCAGCGGAACTGGTGCCCGGTTGCCGCCAAACGAGAAGGCAGGACCCGCTGGCTGGCCTGGGCCACCTCGGAGGCGCCCTCCCGGCCGAGCAGCAGCGCCGGGCCGAAAGCCGGAACCGGTATCAGCGCCGGCCGATGCAGGACCCGGGCCAGGGCCTTGGTGTACTCGGAGTTGCGCACTATGCCAGGTGCGACCGCGTTGACCGGGCCCTCCAGGGCGGGGTCGAGCAGGGCCCGCAGGTAGATGTCCACCATGTCGTCGATCCCGATCCAGGCCGTCCACTGCCGACCGTCACCCAGCCGGCCGCCGAGGCCGGCCTCGAAGAGAGGCCGCTGGAGGTGCAGGGCTCCGCCGTTGGGCGACTGGACTATGCCGGTGCGGACCAGGACGACCCGGCTCCCCGCCGTCGCCGCCGGGACCGTGGCCTCCTCCCACTCAGCGACGACATCGGCGAGGAAGCCGTCGCCGCGCTCGCTGTCCTCGGTGAGCTCCTCGTCGCCGCGGTCAGCCCCGTAGAAGCCGATGGCCGATGCCGATACGAATGTCGGCACCCCGCTGCGCCCGGCCAGTTCGCCCAGGAGCCGGGTCGGGGTCACCCGGCTGTCGCGTACGTCCCGCTTGTGGCTCTCGCTGAACCGCCCGGCGATGCCCGCCCCGGCCAGGTGCACCACCGCGTCGACCCCGGAGAGCAGATCCTCGGCGGGTGACGACGGGTCCCAGTGGCGGTCGTCGACCGGCCTGGCCCCGGTAGCGGGTTGGCGCGCCAGGCGCACCACCCGGTGGCCGCCGGTGGTCAGGAAGGCGCACAGAGCCGTGCCGATCAGACCGCTGGCGCCGGTGACGGCCACCGTCAGGACCCGGCCGTCGGGATTGAGCCGGGCATGGCTGGCCAGGTCGCCGGCCAGCTGCCGGGTGCGGTAGGCGAACATCGGCCTCAGCAGCCTGGTCGGCACCCGGGTATCGACCCGGTCGGTGACCCGGGTTGTGGCGCCATCCAGCCCATCGAAGGAGTGGGTGTGGCGCCAACTGAGCAGGGGTGAGAGCACCGGTGTGGTCAACTCGTCGGTGAAGCGCCGACCGGCCTCGAATCCGTCGGGCCGGTGCGTGGCCACCCACCGGATGCCCCCTGGAAACGCGAGCACCGCCTGACCGTCGCGAAGCGAGGAGGCCTCGGCCGCCACCCGTACCGGCTGCCACGGTGGGGTCAGCCTATGGATGGCCCCCGGTCGCTCGTGCCAGGCGAAGACCTGGTCCAGCGGATGCTCGAAGACCGCGGCGTGCTCATAGGTCATGGACTCAACTTAGGTTTCCCTGGGTCCAACCGGGAATAGTTGCGTATGCAACGAGGTTGTGAGGAGTGTCAATCTCTCCAGAAGGAGCACGTACATGCCCGACACGACTGTCCAGACCGGCGAATACAGCGTCGACCCGACCCACACCCGGATCGGGTTCGTGGCCCGCCACGCCATGGTCACCAAGGTGCGGGGCGCGTTCAACGAGTTCGGAGGCAGCGGCTACTTCGACGCCGACGACCCGACGCAGTCGAAGCTGCAGCTCAACATCAAGGCGGCGAGCATCGACACGGGCAACGCCGACCGCGACGGTCACCTGCGCGGCAACGACTTCTTCGACATGGAGACCTACCCCGAGATCACCTTCGCCAGCACGTCGGTACAGAAAGTCGACGAGAGCAACTACAAGGTCACCGGAGACCTCACCATCAAGGGCCAGTCCCATCCCGTCACCATCCCCTTCGAGCTGTCGGGGCCGGTTCAGGACCCCTGGGGCAACCAGCGCATCGGCATGGAGGGCCGCACCGAGATCAACCGCAAGGACTGGGGGGTCAACTTCAACGTGGCTCTCGAGGCCGGCGGTCTCCTGGTGAGCGACAAGATCACTCTCGAGTTCGACGTTTCGGCCATCAAGTCGGCCTGACAAGTCCGAACCGGGCCCCCCGCCGACGGTAGCGTTTGATCCATGGGTCTTTTCCAGGCACCGGCATGAGGATCGCCAACCTCGGCGGGCGGGCCAAGCTGGTAGTGGCCCCGGAGGCCGCACTCGACGTCGAATCGGCCACGGGTGGCCGTTTCGGCCCGTCCCCTCAGGCCGTCTACGACCGATGGGATGACTTCGTAGCCTTCATGGGGGGCGGCGACGCCCTCGACGGCCCGACCGAGCCCTGGTCGGCGGAGCGGTCCGGGCCGCCCTCGCCCACCCCCCGACAGGTGTTCGCCGTCGCTCTCAACTACCGCGACCATGCCGCCGAGTCCGGCTTCGAGGCGCCACCGAGCCCCCTTTTCTTCACCAAGTTCGTCAGTGCCTTCAGCGGACCGGTGAGCGACGTGGTGCTCCCCGACGGCAAGGTGGATTGGGAGACGGAACTGGTAGCGGTCGTCGGTCGGGCGGCCCGGCGGGTGGACCCCACCCAGGCGTGGTCCCACGTCGCTGGCCTGACCGTCGGGCAGGACCTCTCGGAGCGGGTGCTGCAGCGACGCGGCCCGGCCCCTCAGTACTCGCTCGGCAAGTCACATGAAGGTTTCGCTCCTCAGGGACCGTTCCTGGTCACCCCGGATGAGTTGGCTGCACCCGACGACCTGGCCATCGGCTGCGAGCTCAACGGCACCCCGATGCAGTCGGCGCGTACCTCGGACATGATCTTCCCCGTTCCCGACCTGATCTCCTATCTTTCACAGGTGGTGACCCTCCTCCCCGGGGATGTCATCTTCACCGGCACCCCGCCCGGGGTGGGCATGGGACGCGACCCGCAGGTGTTCCTGCGCCCCGGCGACCGACTGGTCAGCCGCATCGAGGGCATCGGGGAGCTCCACCAGACCTTCCTGGCTACCGGCGGCTGAGCCCCAACACTGCGGCCCGGCGGCGCGGGCCGGGACGGTCAGATCGACGAAACGGCGTGGAGGACCAGACCCGCCAGGGCGCCGACCACCGTGCCGTTGATGCGTATGTACTGGAGGTCCGGGCCGAGGAGCAGCTCGAGGCGGTCGGCGGTGTCCCGGGCGTTCCAGCGGGCGATGGTACCCGTCACCAGCCCCACCAGCTCCTCGTCGAAACTGGTCAGAGCAGCCTTCAGGGCGGCGTCGGCGGCGCTCTCCACCGCCGCGGCCAGGGCGGGGTCGGTGGCCACCCTCCGTCCTGCCTGGCTGATGACCGCCGCGAGCCGCTGGCGCAGCTCGGAGCCGGGCTGGGTCGACTGGGCGCGCAGCTCGTCTTTGACCTCGGACCAAAGGTTGGCGGTCAGCTCCCGGATGGTGGGCTGGGCCAGAAGCTCGGCTTTGAGCTGCTCTCCCCGATCGTGCAGGCGGGGATCGGACTGCAGGTTGGCGGCCAGCGCCACCAGCGAATCGCTGAGATGGACCCGCAACGGGTGCTCACGGTCGGCGGCCATCTCGGCGAGTACCGACCTGGAGCGGTCGATCAGGCGGTGGACCACCCGGTTGCTGACCGACCCGGGCAGCCACCACGGCGACCGGGCCCCGAGGCGGCCGTGCATCTCCTCGCCGTGGGCCGAGATGTAGCGGCTGGCGGCGTCGAGGGCGGCGCCCAGCAGCGGCTCGTGGCGCCCATCGCGCGTGACTCGTTCCAGGGCCCGCCCACCCAGGGGGGCCAACGCCGTCTCCTCGATGCGCCGGCGTACCACCCCGTCGAGCAGGTCGTGCACGTCGCTGTCGCGGATCAGATCCATGAGGGCGATCAACCCCTCCGTCGCCCGGCCCGAGAGCATCTCGGCGTGGCCCTCGCCGGCCAGCCAGGCGGCCGCCCGGGGCAGGGCACGGGAGGCCCGCAGCCGGGCGCCGATGGCGTCGGGGGTCAAGAAGCTCTCCTGCACGAACGACCCGAGGGTCTCGGCGAAGCGGTCCTTGCGCTCCACCACGATGGCGGTGTGCGGTATCGGCAGGCCGAGCGGTCGCCGGAACAGGGCGGTCACCGCGAACCAGTCGGCCAGCCCGCCGACCAGCGACGCCACCGCGGTCGCCTGCACCCAGAGCAGCCAGCGGGCATCGTGGGCGAACGCCGTGGACAGAGCGAACACCACCGCCACGGCGACCAGCAGACCGGTGGCTCTCCGCCTCGTCACCACCAGCTGGCGGGCCCGCCGCTGCTCCGCTGGGGAGAGGGGACGGTCGGGACCCATGGACGCGACCATGACGGCCCAAGGTACCGGCAGACCGGGGCCGGCTCCGGCGCGTCCCACCCGGACTCCGTGAGCCACCAACGCCGAGTCGCGCGTCCCGCCCGGCGGACCAGCGGCCTCGCCCTCGCTGGCTGGGTCGCCTCGGGGCTGGTGGGCCGCGGCGTGAGCAGATAGAAAGGCGGGGGAGTAGTCCGGCCGCGGGTGGACGCCCGTCCGGGGGAGGGAGAGCGAAGGTGGCACTGGCTGACCCGGGGCTCGGGCCACGCCTGGCGGGCCGGGCGGCGATCGTCACCGGTGCCGCCCGCGGCCAAGGCGAAGCCATCGCCCGGCTGTTCGTCCAGCACGGCGCAGGCGTGGTGATGGGCGACATTCTCGACGAGGAACTGCACCGCGCCGCGCAGTCCATCGGGGCCGGGGCGGTGCCGGTGCACCTCGACGTGACCGATGAAACCGCATGGGCTGGCGCCGTGGCGCGCTGCGAGTCGGAGTTCGGCGGCGTGGACGTGCTGGTCAACAATGCCGGCGTGGTGGCCGTCGGTACCGTCGCTCAGACCCCCCTCGTCGAGTACCGGCGGGTCGTCGAGGTCAACCAGGTGGGTTGTTTCCTCGGAATGAAAGCGGTGGTAGCGGCCATGCGGCGGCGTGGCGGCGGGTCCATCGTCAACACCTCGTCGGTGGCCGGCCTGCAGGGAGGCGCCGGGGTGATCGCCTACACCGCGTCCAAGTGGGCGGTGCGGGGGATGACCCGCGCCGCGGCCGTGGAACTGGGCGGCGACGGTATCCGGGTCAACTCCATCCACCCGGGCATCATCGACACCCCGATGATCAACGGTCCGGAGTTCGCCTCCGTCGACCGATCGGCCCATGTGGCGTCGCTGCCGGCGGGGCGCATCGGGCAGCCTGGCGACGTGGCCTGGATGGCGCTGTTCCTGGCCTCGACCGAGAGCTCGTACTGCACCGGTTCGGAGTTCGTGGTCGATGGCGGCTCGACCTGTGGGGCGCGGCGGTGACGCTGGCCGGGGGTCGGGCCGCGAGAACGCGACCTGACGACGGCCCGACCGAACTCACCCCTAGAAGGAGTCAGATTTGACCAGCACCGCCAGGTTCGAGTCGAAAGTGGCCATCGTGACCGGAGCCGCATCGGGTATCGGCCGGGCGGCCGCGTTGGCCTTCGCCCGGGAGGGCGCGGCGGTGGGTCTGGTCGACATAGACCTCCCCGGTATCGAAGCTGTGGCCCGATCCATCGAAGCCGCGGGAGGGCGCGCCGAGCCGGTCCTGGCCGACGTGTCGGACCCATCCGCGGTGTCGGCCATGGTGGAGCAGGTGGTCGGCCGCTTCGGTGAGTTGCACTACGCGTTCAACAACGCCGGGGTGGTCGGGGCCGGGGCGCCCATCGCCGAGATGCCCGTGGAATCGTGGCAGAGGGGCATCGGGGTCATGCTCACCGGGGTGTTCCTCTGCCTGAAGTACGAGATACCGGCGATTATCGCCAGCGGTGGGGGTGCCATCGTCAACACCTCGTCGGGGGCCGGGCTCATCGGCTTCCCCGGGATGGGCGACTATGTGGCGTCCAAGCACGGGGTGATCGGCCTGACCCGGACAGCCGCCCTCGAGTACGTGGGCTCAGGTATACGGATCAACTGCATCTGCCCGGGTACCGCCCGCTCCCGGATGGTCGAGGACTGGATGCAGGGAGATCCGGCGGCCGAGGCCCAGGTGGCCGGACTGCACCCCATCGGGAGGATCGCCGAGCCCGACGAGATCGCCCACGCCGCCCTGTGGCTGTGCTCTGACGAAGCGTCGTTCATGGTGGGGCATTCCATGGTCATCGACGGGGGCTACACGATCCAGTGAGCGGGCCGGACGCCGACGCCCGGCCGGCGGTTGGCCGGCGGCGCGCCGGCCGTCGGTTGTGCGCCGGCCGTCGGTTGTGCGCCGGCCGCCGGTTGTGCGCCGGGGTCCAACTCTATGAGCGGGTCCCCAGCATGTCCATGCTGGTCGGGTGGCGGGGCGGGGCCGCCATCGTCTCCAGCCACTGGCCCAGGTTCGAGGGGCCCGCGGTCGCGTCGATGACGGCTCCGGGGGCGAACCCGGCGCGAAGGGCTCCGACGTCGTGGCTGTCGGCGGCTCGGGCGTAGCGTTGCACCAGTCCCCGCAGGCTTTCACGGACGGCGCTCACAGGACGGCCAGCGGGTTCACCGGGCACCCCGTGGCCCGGGGTAGGCGTAGCGGGGCCATGGTGAAGAGGAACTCCCACCGGCGAAGGTCGGCGCAGGTGTCGGCCAGCGTTTCGAGCGCCATGTTGTCGATGAGGCAAAGGCCGATGGCGGTGATGCCGATCTGGTGCACCGGGAAGGGCCACTGCTCGATGCCCAGACCGGGCATGGGGTCGCTGATCCCGTCGCTGCCGAGGACCGCGACCCGGTGCTCGTGCAACCAGGTCAGGCAATCGGGGTGCAGCCCGGAGAAACCGTCGAATGCTCTGCTCTCCCGACGCCGGGGGACCCTGCCCCAGCGCACCAGCACGACGTCTCCCGGCTGGGGAACGACCCCTTGGTGGTCCAGGGTGGTTTCGAGATCGGCGCGGGTCACGACCTCCCCGGAACCCAGGTAGCCGACCCCGAGAGTCCGCGGTACGTCGATCAGGACACCGCGCCCGACCACTCCTTCGGCCATGGTCATGACCGTGTTGGACGTCGCCCCGTCGCTCCTGACCTCCGAGGCAGCCCTCCGGCCATACATGTAGCCGTCGACGAACATGTGCGACAGGGCGTCGACGTGGGTCGTGGTGAGGCCGTGCACGTCGAGTCCCACGTAGTCCCGGGCCGCCTCGTAGCCGGCGATGCCGTTGGCCGAGCGGGCGTCGCCCGCGGCCAGCATGTGGTGCTGCACCGGGAAGGGATTCTCCGGGGAGGGGTCGGAGCGAAGATCGTGGGCCAGGCTGACCGACAGGCCCTGGGTGACCGTCGCGGCGGCGCGTCGCGTCCCGTCAGGGGACAGGTGGTTGAGCGTGCCGCGCTGATCGTCGGGACCCCACCGGTCCCAGTTGCTCAGCTCCTGGAACATGGCGTCGAGCTCGGCCCGGCGAGGGACCTGGAAGCGGGTGCTCATGCCGGGATCCGGTCGGCCGTCCTGCCGAGGACGATCGTCCGATCGACGATGACTCCTGGGCCCGGCGCGGGGTTGGTGCGGTTCGGCATGGATGCCATCTTCTCCTCGGTGGGAAGTCGAAACGGGTTCAAGGCCCGGTCGTCGCTGATTCCTGTCGTCCGCCTCCGGTGAAACTGGCTGTATCGGTGTCACGACCAGCACGCAGGATGGTGCCCGGCAGGTCACCGGTGAAGCGGCCGGCTCGGACGATGGGACGGCCGTTGACCACCACTGTGTCGATTCCGTCGGCGTCGGCGTAGAGGCGCATCCCCCCGGACGGTTGGTCGAAGCGTGGGGTGACCGGACGGCTGCCCACCGTGTCGGCATCGAAGATCACCAGGTCGGCGAAGTAACCTTCACGCAGGCGCCCCCGGGATCTGAGACCGTAGAGCCGGGCCGGAACGTCGGTCATCCGCCGCACCGCGTCCTCGATGTCGAAGATCCCTCTCTCCCGGGTCATCTCGCCGAGCACGACGGTCGGGTAGTTGGCGTGGCACATCAGGTCGCAGTGGGCTCCGGCATCCGATCCGCCGAGCACCACTCGATCGTCTCGCCACACCCGGGAGCGGATCCCCCAACCCTCGGGTGATGCCGCCAGGTCCGGGGCGAGAGAGGGGAACCTGCCCGACACCGGCACCGCACCGGGCACCACCGCGTCGATCAGGGCCTCCTCGGGGCTCATTTGGCGCTCGGCGGCGAGGGAAGCGATGCTTCGCCCGGCCATGGGACCATCGCCCAGGACCAGGAGATCCCAGGACCGAATGGCTTCGGGCAGCGTGACCGCCGACGCGGCCAAACGCTGGCGCACCGTCGGGTCGGTCGCGGCCCGTCGTCGGTCCGCCTCGGGCAGAACCAGAACCTCGGCCCATGGTTGGAGCCCGAGGAGGACCTCCGACCTCATGGTCAGCAAATCGGGCAAAGCCAATGCCACTACATGGGCACCCCGGTCCCGGGCGTGGTCACATGAGCTGAGCTGCTGCTCGAACACCTGCGTGGGGGAGAGCGACCCGAGCAGGTTCCAGTTGAGCGAACGACCGGCGGCGAGTGACATGTCGGTCATCAGGCGGATTCGCTCATCGGGGATCTCGCCCATGGCCGGGATGAACTCGAGGGTGGTTCCCCCGAAGCGGCGCAGCGCCGAGGCCAGAGCGAGGAACTCCTCGCTTCGCGCCGACCGGGAGGGGACCGGTCGGTCGTCACCGTCGGTATGGGCCTCGCCGAGCGAAGACGAGAAGCCGAGTGCGCCCCCGGCGAGGGACTCCTCGAGGAGGTCCACCATGGCGTCTATGTGCTCGGGACCGGCGGCGTCGTGGCAGCCATCACCCATCACCACCCGCCGGATGGTGGAGTGGCCGGCCAGGAACCCGGCGTTGACCGCGCTGCAGCCGTCGAGCCGGTTGAGCCATTCGGCGAAGCTGGTCCAATCCCAAGGCGGTCCGTGACGCAGGGTCTCGAGGGACATCCCCTCGACCCGGGCCATCATCCTCATGACGTAGTCGACGTGGTCGGCTCGGAGCGGAGCGATGGAGAACCCGCAGTTGCCGCCCAACACGGTGGTGACCCCGTGCAGCGGCGACGGACTGGCGGAGGGATCCCAGAGCAGTTGGGCGTCGTAGTGGGTGTGGATGTCGATGAAACCCGGGCAGACGACCTTGCCGCGGGCGTCGATCACCGCGCTGGCCGACCCGTCGAAGCTGCCGATCGACACGATGCGCGTCCCGACCACCGCCACATCTGCGGCGCGCGCCGGGGCGCCGGTGCCGTCGATGACGGTCCCGCCCCGGATTACCAGGTCGGCCTTCACCTGCGGGCCAACAGGGTGGCGACTTCGGCTTCGACGGCGGTGCCCTCGAAGAAGCGGGGGTTGGCGCGGGTGTGGAACAGGGCCGGGTTGGTGAATACGAAGTCGCGGTAGTCGTCCTCGCCGAAGCGGCCGCTTTCGACCATCTCCCAGGACTCTTCGAGCACCTCGTTCATGTCAGGTACATCCCAGTGCGACACGTCGGAGCCGAACAGGGCCTGCAGCCGGGTCCCGAACGGATTGATTCTGGTGTCGAAGGCGGTGGCGGTCACCGGGTCGTCGGCCTCGCAGCCGAAGAAGAAGGGCCGGGCGAACAGTTCGACGAAGTCCTCGGGCCGCTCCGCTCCCGATGCCGCGAACTCATCGATTAGGGCCAGATCACTGGACCGCCACTGCCGCGGCCCGGGCGCGTCGGATGGCCACGCCGGGGCGTACTTCTCGAACAGGCGCCGCACCTCCCCCCAGTCGAGAGCAGCCGGGTCGGTGGCGGCCATGGCCGCCCCGTTGCGCTTGTCCCAGTGCCCGATGAGATCGGCGAACAGGGACGCCGCCCATCCGACGCCCCCTTCTAGGAAACAGAATCCGAGATCGGGGAATCTTCTGGTGACCCCCCCGAGCACCAGGGACTTGGCCGTGGTGTGGTGGGCCTCGCCGAGCATGCCGATGTGGTTGTACACGTAGCTGGATATCGAGCGCCGATGGGGCCAGCCCATGGACGACGAATGGAAAGAAGGCGACAGCCCGAGCTCGAGGCAGGTCTGCCACACGGGGTCGTAGTCGTACTCGCTGTCGATGCCGAACGCATCGACCCAGAGCGCCCAGGGAGCGGCCTCGGGCCAGCGCTCCGCGACGGCACGTACCGGGCGCTGCACCCAACCGGGCATGACCACCGCCTTGAACCCCAGCCCGTGGGCGTGGTGCAGTTCGGCCACCGCCTCCGCCGGGTTGTGCATGGGTATGGCGGCCACGCTCACGAGCCGATCGGAGTACTCGGCGAACACCTCGCCGTTGAAGCGGTTGAGAGCCCGGCAGGCGCCCTGACGCAGGTCCGGGTCGTCGAGGGTCACGAACAGCAGTCCGAAGCTCGGGTAGACGACGCTGAGGTCGATACCGAGGTGCTCCAGGCGCTCGTACAGCAGGCCCGGCAGCTTCGAGGTCGCCTCGTCGAGGGCCGACGCGAATACCCCCGACCAGGCGCCGCGGCAGACGCGGCTGCGGGCCCGCTCGTCGACGTCGAGGGCGTGCCAGTCGGCGGGTGGGCCCATGTGCCCCGATTCGATGCGGGCGAACTCGGGGTGGGCCATGTCCACCCCTTCGTCGCGCAGGTAGGGAGCGAGGGCCGGCACGAACTCCACGGTGTGGCCGTCGCCGTCGATCACCGGGTGGGGTAGCGCAGCCCGGATGTCGGCCGCAGTCCTCGCGCTCACCCTTCCCCCTCCCACTCCAAAGAAGTAATGTGCGCACATTATGTCCTATGACCTCGTCATCCGCAACGGAACAGTGGTCGACGGGTCTGGCTTCGGTGCTTACCGTGCCGATGTCGGAGTGGTGGGCGACACCATCGCCTTCGTCGGGCGTATCCGGGAGCGGGGGGCCGAGGAGATCGATGCCGAGGGCCACGTGGTCTGCCCCGGTTTCATCGACGGCCACACCCACATGGATGCTCAGGTGTTCTGGGATCCCGCCGGAACCAACTCCTGCTGGCACGGTGTGACCACCGCGGTCATGGGCAACTGCGGCTTCACTCTGGCCCCGGTGCGAGCCGACCAACGGGAGCTGGTGGTGCGCAACCTGGAGAGAGCCGAGGACATCGATCCCGGGGCGCTGGCCGAGGGCATCGACTGGTCGTTCGAGACCTTCCCGGAGTATCTCGACGCCGTCGACGACCTCCCCAAGGCCATCAATTTCGGGGCCAACATCGGCCATTCGGCGCTGCGCACCTGGGCCATGGGGGAGCGTGCGTTCGAGCAGGAGGCCACCGCCGCGGACCTGGCCCTCATGAGCGGGCAGTTGAGCGACGCCATGGCGGCCGGAGCCATCGGCTTCTCCACATCGCGAAGCGAGCACCACCGGACATCCGACGACCGGCCCGTGGCGTCGCGCCTCGCCGCGTGGTCGGAGATCGAGGCCCTGGTCTCGGTGATGGGCCAGGCGGGCCGGGGCATCTTCGAAGTCGTGGACGGGGCCATGCTCGCCACCGACCCCGTTGCCCGCGCCGCCGGCCTCGACCGACTGCAGGATCTCGCGGTCACCACAGGTGTGCCGATCACGTTCGGGATGGTCGCCACCAAAGAGGCGGGGGGGCTGCTCGACTTCATGGACCGGGCCGCGGCCGCCGGCGGACGCTTCATCGCCCAGACCCACTGCCGGGGCATCTCGGTGCTCCTTTCGTTCAAGTCCCGGCTGCCCTTCGACCTGATTCCGCAGTGGAGCGAGTTCAGGTCACGTCCCCTGGATGCCCAGCTCGCCGGTCTGCGCCAGCCGGAGACCCGGGCCGACCTGGTGGAGGCGGCACGCGATTTCGACTACGGCCCCTTCCGGCAGGTCGGAGCGCAGGCCCGACCCCCCGATTTCGAGGGGATCAAGGTCTACCGGAGCGGTCTTCCGCCCAACCCGTCGGTCGCCGAGGTGGCCCGGGAACGGGGCGTCCACCCGGTGGAGGCCATGGTGGATCTGGCGGTCGAGTCCGGCCTGGAGCAGCTCTTCATACAGCCCAGTCTCTATCCCCAGGACGAGGCGACGCTCCTGCGGGCCCTCCGCCATCCCCGGGCGGTCATGACCTTCTCGGACTCGGGGGCCCACCTGAGTCAGATCGCCGACTCGTCGATCCATACCCACCTGCTCGGCTACTGGGTGCGCCAACGCCAGGAGCTCCCGATCGAGCAGGCCGTGTCCATGATCACGCTGGCGCCGTCGTTGGCGTGGGGCCTGTCGGATCGGGGGCTGGTGCGGCGCGGCATGAAAGCCGACCTGAACGTGTTCGACGCGTCCCGGGTCGCGCCCGCCGTTCCCCGCCTGGTCGATGACCTGCCGGCGGGCGGCCGCCGCCTGGAGCAGCGTTCCGAGGGCTTCCTCGCCACCGTGGTCAACGGGCGGGTCACCATCGCCGGGGGCCAGCCCACGGGGGCCCGGCCGGGCCGGCTCCTGAGGGGGAGCTGACCCGACGCGAGAGGCCGCGCCCGTGGGCGGCGGACGGCTGGGCTACGGGCTAGGGAGGGGTGCCGAGCGGCGGGGCGGAGCGGTCATGGCGGCCAGGACCATCTGCTCGAGATTCTCCACGAAGGCGTCATCGCCGAGGGGCAGGTGGTCGCCGCGGGCCCGCGCCCGGGCCCGGTCGGCGGCCGCCCGCCCGACGAAGTTGACGCAGATCCGCTGACGCTCCTCCCAGAGCTCTCCCGGTACCTCCGGGCAGCGCCGGCGAAAGAGGTCCCAGGCCGCCGGGCCCGCGGTCCGATCCATCAGCTCCCGGATCTCGGGTGTGGTCCGCTCGAGGGCCCCGGTCAGCTCCGAGCCGATCTGCAGATAGGCCCGCTGCCGCCACCCCATCCTGGCCAACTCGGTGACGGGCTGGACGATGGCGGCCACGACCGCCATGCGATCGTCGGGGGGCGACCGACGGGCCCGGTCCAAAAGCTCCTGGCGGAGACGGGCCAGGTCAGGGACGTGACGGGCCAGCACGGCCAGCAGGACATCGCTGCGGGACCCGAAGTGGTAGTGCACCGCCGAGGCGTTGCGCTGTCCCGAGCGGCGGACGATCTCGGCGATCGACACGTTGTCCACGCCGTGCTCGGCGAAGAGCTGGGCTGCCGCGTCGAGCAGCTTCTCGCGGGTGGTCTCACCGTGGGCCATGAACGGAGATACATGCTGCCCGCTGGGCGGGACCGACGTGGCCACCGCCCTCCAACGGCTCCGGCCGAGTGGTCGTCGCCCACCTCGAGCCGGGCCGGCGGAGCTCGAGGGGGTGGTTGCTCACGGCGAGCCGGGCCGGCCCTGGTCTAACCTCGGCGGCGATGGTCGCCTACCCGGAGCCCTTTCTCCCGCGATGAAGCAGCGCATAGTCGAGGCCCGCCACGCCCGTATCGAGCTGGTCGAGGAGGGGGAAGGACCGGTGGTCCTGCTGGTCCACGGTTTCCCCGAGTCGTGGTATTCCTGGCGCCACCAGCTACCGGCTCTCGCCGCCGCCGGGTACCGGGCGGTGGCCATCCACGTGCGCGGCTACGGACGTTCGTCGGCGCCGCTGGAGGTCGAGGCCTACTCGATGCTCCAACACGTGAGCGACAACCTGGGGGTGCTCGAGGCGCTCGGGATCGAGCGCTGCGCCGTGATCGGCCACGACTGGGGGTCCCCCATAGCGGCCAACTCGGCGTTGCTCCGGCCCGATGTGTTCGCCGCGGTCGCCCTGCTCAGCGTCCCCTACAACCCTCCTGGTGGCAGGAGGCCCTTGGACGCGTTCAAGCAGATGGGCGACGCCTTCGGCGAGGAGTTCTACATCCACTACTTCCAGGAGCCGGGCCGGGCCGAGGCCGAGATCGAACTGGACGTGAGGTCATGGTTGCGGGGCTTCTACATCGCCGCCTCGGGTGACGGCGCACCCGCCCCCGACGGCAAGACCGTCGCCTTCGTGCGACCCGGTGGGCTGCTTCGCGAGCGTTTCCCGGTGGAGGCCGAGCTCCCCGCCTGGCTGTCCGAGGAGGACCTCGAGTTCTACACCAGCTTGTTCGAGCACACCGGATTTCGTGGACCGCTCAACCGTTACCGCAACGTCGACCGTGACTGGCTCGACCTGCAGCCATGGCGGAACCGTCCCATCACCGTGCCGGCCCTCTTCATCGGGGGTGAAAAGGACGGGCCCACCATGTGGGGAGCACGCGCCGTAGCCCGCCACGCATCGACGCTCGCCGACCTTCGGGGCAACCACATCCTGCCCGGATGCGGACACTGGGTGCAGCAGGAGCGGGCCGAGGACGTGAACGAACTCCTGCTCGGCTTCCTCCGGTCGGTCGACTGGTAGGAAGGCCGGTGGCTGACGCCGTGTAGGCGTGCCCCCCGGTCTTGCCGGGCGGGGTTGACCCCAGGCCGGGCCGGACGGGTTGGCCGTCGGGTCGGCATGCAGAAGGTCTGGGGTGCCGGGTCCGCCGGCGGACGGTTGGGGTAACCGGTAGGTCTGTCGCGGCCGGGCGGCTCAGTGGTAGGGCCCAACTGTGAACCGAAGTTGGTTCCCGTGAACCGAAACTGCCCTATCACGTCACTTTCGGTGCACAGATTTGACTTTTGGTTCACAGATAGCGACCCCGCCCGACGCCCGCCCCCCGTCCGCCGCCCCCCGCCCGACGCCCGACGCCCGCCGCCTGTGTCGGACCGCCGAACGCCGTCCGCCGCTTCGCCGCCGCCGCCTGTGTCGGACCGCCGGATGGGACGGGGGTGCCGATATGGCCGCAAGGATGGCGCGCCCCGGTCTACATTCGCCGGGTCGTGAGTGGCGTGGACGAACAGACCATGGCGGGGGTGGTGGCGCGTTGGGCCCGGGCGCGGCCCGATGGGGTGGCGGTGGCCCACGGCGGGGGCGACCTCACCTGGGCCGACTACCTGTCCCTGTCGGGTTCGCTGGCCGCGCAACTGGCCGAGCGCTTCGATCCGGGGGATCGGGTTGCGACGTGGTTACCCGACGGGGCCGAGCCGCACGTGGCATGGGGGGCCACCGAGCGCGCCGGGCTGACCGCGGTGGGGATCGGCTGGAGGGCCGGCGCCCGCGAGGTGGAGCACCTGCTGGCCCGCAGCGGAGCGAAGGCGGTGATCGTCCCTCCCGGCACCGACGTTCCCCCGCAGGTGATGGCGATCGAGCTCTCCCTCGACGGGCTCGCCGGGCGGGCCGACCGGGGCGCCCCTGACGCCTCTTTGGCGCTCGGTCCAGAGGGCACCTTCATCCTCAACTCGACCTCCGGGACGACGGGGCTGCCCAAGCTCGTGGTGCACACCCAGCGCCGGTGGTTCTACTTCCACGAGTTGGCGGTAGCTGCCGGGGGGCTTACCGGGGAGGACGTCTTCTGCTCGGCGCTGCCCGCCCCGTACGGGTTCGGTCTGTGGACCCAGCACTTTTCCCCGGCCATCCTCGGCTCCCCGGTCCACGTGCGCAGCCGCTTCCGCGCCGCCGACCTGCTCGGCGCCATCGAGGAATCCCGGGTCACGGTTCTGGCCGCGGTCACCACCCAGTTGATCCTCATGCTCGACGAGCCGGCCTTCGCCGGCCGCGACCTGTCGTCGCTGCGGGTGGTCTTCACCGGGGGGGAGGCTGTTCCCTACGCCAAAGCCGCCGAGTTCGAGGACCGGACAGGGGCCAAGGTCCTGCAGTTCTACGGCAGCAACGAGACCGGGGCGGCGTCGGTCACCACCATCGATGACGACCGGCCTCACCGCCTCGGCACCGCGGGGCGGATCATCCCCGGCATGCAGGTGCGCCTGTTCGACCCGGCCGACCGGACACCGCTGGCGGTCCCGGGGCGGGGCCAGCCGGGCTGCAAGGGACCCGCCACCTGCGAGGGCTACTGGGACGACCCCCAGGCCAGCGCGTCCCTCTACACCGACGACGGGTGGGTCCTCATGGGCGACCTGGTCGAGATCGACGCCGATGGCTACCTGACCGTCGTGGGCCGGACCAGCGACATCGTCATAAGAGGCGGAAAGAATATCAGTGCTCCAGCCGTCGAAGCCGAGGTCATGACCCACCCGTCGGTGTCGGTGGCGGCGGTCGTCGCCGTGCCCGATGCGGTGTTCGGCGAACGGGTCGGGGTCTTCGTCGAGCTCAAGCCCGGGGCGCCCGAGGTGACCCTCGAGGAGATCACCTCCCACCTGGCGTCCCGCCAGGTGACCCGCGAGTGGTTCCCCGAGCACCTCCTAGGCGTCGGCCCCCTGCCCAGGAGCTCGGGGGGCAAGGTGGCGAAAGGCGAGCTGAGGGCCAGGGCGGTAGCGTTGAGGAATGAATGACAGGGGGACCGCCGTAGCCGGCGGACTGCAGGAATGGGCTCCGTCGGTGCTGCCGCCGCTTCCCGAGTTGACATCCCAGCAGGAGATGGCCTGCGCTTTCCGCATACTCGCCGGGGGCGGGTTCGGGGAGAACATCGCCGGCCACATCACCATGCGTGACCCCGGCGGCGAGGGCCTCTGGATCAACCCGTGGGGTCTTTGGTGGGAGGAGATGACCGCCGGCGACCTGTGCCGCGTCGACCACGACGGCCGGGTGCTGGAGGGTCGCTGGGACGTGACCCCGGCGTTCCACATCCACACCGAGCTGCACCGACGCCGACCCGACGCCGCGGTGGTGATCCACAACCACCCCTACCACGTGACGGTGCTGGCCGCCCTGGGGCTGGTGCCGGAGATGATCCACCAGACGACGGCCATGTTCGACGGCGACCTGGCGTTCGTGGAGGAGTACACCGGCGAGGTGGCCAACGCCGCTCTCGGAGCCGACCTGGCCGAGGCCATCGGAGACAAGTCGGTGGTGATCCTGGCCAACCACGGCATCATCGTGACCGCCGGGTCGGTGCCCGAAGCGACCTACAAGGCGGCCACCATCGACCGGCAGTGCCGGCTCATGTACGACGTGGCGACCAGCGGCCGTCCCTACACCGTCCTCCCCGATACCTTCCTCGGACCTATGAAGCGCAGCCTGATCGAGCGCGGTCCCGGATACTTCTGGGGCGGAGCCGTCCGCCAGCTCCTACGACGCCAACCGGAGGTACTCGACTCGTGAGCATTTCTTTTGAGGATCTGACCTCTGACCGGTCGTTCACCACCGGCGGGAAAGTCGACGGTCAGGCCTCTTTCCTCCCCGAACCGACCCGCCAGGAGCGGTACTACACCCTGATCTCGGCCGACGACCACATCGTCGAGCCTCCCGACACCTTCGCCGGCCGGGTGCCGGCGGCCCTGGCGGAGCGCGCCCCGAAGGTGGTGGAGAAGGCCGACGGCAGCGAGGTCTGGGTCTACGACGGCGAGGAGATCCCCAACGTGGGGTTCAACGCCGTGGTGGGGCGCCCCGTGTCGGAGTACAGCTTCGAGCCGACCCGTTTCGATGAGATGCGTCGGGGCGCCTGGGACATCCACGCCCGGGTCGCCGACATGGACCTGAACGGCGTTTACGCGTCGGTCAACTTCCCGTCGTTCCTGCCCGGGTTCTGCGGGCAGCGGCTACAGCTCGGGCGCGATCCGCAGCTCGCCCTGGCCGCGGTCAGGGCGTGGAACGACTGGCACCTCGAAGTGTGGGCCGGCTCCTATCCCGACCGCATCATCCCCTGCCAGATTCCCTGGTTGCTCGATCCCGAGGTCGGCGCGGCCGAGGTGCGACGCAACGCCGAGCGGGGCTTCAAGGCCATCACCTTCTCGGAGGCCCCCCAGAAGCTCGGCCTCCCATCCATCCACAGCGGGCACTGGGACCCCATCATGGCGGCCTGCGAGGAGACCGGGACGGTGGTCAACCTGCACATCGGCTCGAGCGGCAGTTCGCCGGCCACCTCCGACGACGCTCCGCCCGACACCGTCGGGGTGCTGTTCTTCGGCTACGCCATGTTCGCTGCGGTGGACTGGCTGTACTCGAAGATCCCGGTGCGTTTCCCTGACCTGCGCGTCTGCATGTCGGAAGGCGGGATCGGCTGGGTGGCCGGTCTGCTCGACCGGCTGGACCACATGCTCACCTATCACGACATGTACGGCACCTGGACGCCCGACATTGGTTTGACGCCGGCCGAGGTGCTGAAGCGGAACTTCTGGTTCTGTGCCGTGGAGGACCCGTCGTCGTTCGTGCAGCGTGAACGTATCGGCGTGAGTCACATCCTGCTCGAGTCCGACTACCCGCACTGCGACTCGACCTGGCCTCACACCCAGGAGCTGGTGCGCCGCGACATCGGCGGCCTGCCGGCCGAGGACATCCGCCGGATCACCTGGCAGAACGCCGCCGAGCTGTACCGGCACCCGGTCCCCGCCGAGGTGGCCGAGGACCCCAACGCCTTCTGAGCGCTCACCTCGAGCTGGCCGAGTACTCCGAAGCCTTCTGAGGGCTGACCCCGAGGGCCGCCTCTATCCGGCCAGGAGCTTCTTCAGGCCGGCGATGCCGCCCTCGTAGATCGAGCGGACCAATGCCACCGCGTCGTCCTCGGAGCCGACCGGCTCGAAGGTGGCCCACCACCGGATGGCGGTGGCGCCGTCGGCCGCGTCGAGGGTGATCCACGACTGGTAGCCGGTCACCGGCAGGGGGGCCTCGACGATGGAGTAGGACATGGTGTGGGTCGAGTCGTCGAGCTCTTCGAGGCGCTCGACGATGCTGATCCCCTGCATCGACAGGGTCCGGGTCATCCCGATGCCCTCGCCCTCGGCGGTGACCGGGGTGCCCATCTTCTCGATCATGCCGACGAAGTCCGACACGATGCCCCAAACGTCCTCGATCGGGGCTTGGATGAGATCCTTGACTTCAGCGAGGGCCATGGCCCCGAGCATACGACGTCAGTCGAAGATGGGTCCCTGGGTGCGGGTGCGCTTCAGCTCGTAGAAGCCCTCGGTGCCGGCGACCAGCACCACCCCGTCCCACAGGCGGCCGGCGGCCTCGCCCTTGGGGGCGGGGGTGACGACCGGGCCGAAGAAGGCGATCCCCTTGACGTGGATCACCGGGGTGCCGACGTCGAATCCGACCGGGTCCATCCCCTCGTGGTGGGACTTGCGCAGTGCCTCGTCGAAATCGGTGCTGGTCGCCGCCGCGGCCAGGGATTCAGGCAGGCCGACCTCGGCCAGGGCCTCACCGATGAGGGCGTCATCGCGGCGCTTCTCGAGGTGGATCCGGTTACCGAGGGCGGTGTAGAGGGGAAGCAGCACAGCGTTGCCGTGCTGCTCCTCGGCGGCGATACACACCCGCACCGGCCCCCAGGCCCACTTCATCATCTCCTTGTAGCGGTCCTCCAGCTCGTCGCGGCCCTCGTTGAGCACGGCCAGGGACATGACGTGCCAGCGGGTGGAGATGTCGCGCACCTTCTCCACTTCCAGCATCCACCGTGAGCTCATCCACGCCCAGGGGCAGAGCGGGTCGAACCAGAAGTCGGCCTGATCCTTGTCCGTGTGCTGCTCGTCGATAGCCATGCCCCGGACGCTACTGGCCCGATCGCTCCTAGCGGCAGGACTCGACGAAGGCCTCGAAGATGCGCTTGTCGGAGGGGTCCTCCTCGGGGTGCCACTGCACTCCCAGGACGAAGCGCCGGTCGGGTAGCTCCACCGCCTCCACCGTGCCGTCAGGGGCCCGGGCGGTCACCGCCAGGCCGGCCCCTATCCGGTCGAGGGCCTGGTGGTGGTGGCAGAGACCGGTGGTCGCGACCCCCACGACTTGGGCCAGGCGGCTGCGGGTTGCCACGACGACAGGGTTGCGGCTCATCTGGCCTTCGACGGTGAGGTGACCGCGGTGGCCCACCACCTCCTCGAGGTGCTGGTGGAGGGTTCCACCCAAGGTCACGTTGAGCAACTGGATGCCCCGGCAGACAGCCAGGACGGGCAGGTCGGCGGCCAGCGCGGCCCGGCAGAGGGCCATCTCCCAGTCGTCGCGGTGGCGACGGGGCCGGTCGGTCCGGGGGTGGGGCGCAGCGCCGTAGAGGTCAGGGTCGACGTCGGGGCCGCCTATCAGCACCAGGCCTCGCAGGGGAGCCAGGGCCGGGACCGGGTCCGGGCCGGGAGGCAGCAGTAGGGGAGCGGCCCCGGCTCGGCCGAGGGCGTCGAGATAGTTGCACGGGGTGAAGGCGGCGTCCTCCTCCCACACCCCGTGGGCCACCCGTTCCACGTCAGTGGTGAGCCCCACCAGCGGCCGGCGCATCTTGCCATCATGGCTTCTGTCGGGGAGGTAGGTTCCGGGGCGTGCAATACCGTTATCTCGGCCGTACCGGAGTCCGTGTCAGCCCGTTGTGCCTGGGCGCCATGATGTTCGGGGCGTGGGGCAACCCCGACCACGACGACTCGATCACTATCATCCACCGCGCTCTCGACGCAGGTATCAACTTCATCGACACCGCCGACGTCTACTCCGGTGGGGAGTCCGAGACCATCGTGGGCAAGGCCATCGCCGGGCGTCGTGACAGCGTGGTCCTCGCCACCAAGGTCCACGGGCCCATGGGCGAGGACCCCAACATGAGGGGCAACTCCCGGCGTTGGATCATCCAGGAGTGCGAGAACAGCCTGCGCCGGCTCGGCACCGACCACATCGACCTCTACCAGATCCACCGGCCCGACCCCGGCATCGACATCGACGAGACCCTGGGAGCCCTGTCGGACCTGGTGCGCCAGGGCAAGGTCCTCTACCTCGGCTCGTCGACGTTCCCGGCGTCGCGCATCGTCGAGGCGCAGTGGGTCGCCGAGCGGCGGGGCCGGGAACGCTTCGTGTGCGAGCAGCCGCCCTATTCGATGCTCGTGCGCGGCGTCGAAGCCGAGGTCCTGCCCGTCTGCCAGGAGTACGGCATGGGGGTTATCCCTTGGAGCCCCCTCGCTGGTGGGTGGCTGTCGGGCAAGTGGCGCACGGGGGGAGCCGAGCTGACCAGCCGGCGGGCCCAGCGCATCCCGGGCCGCTACGACCTGTCCAAGCCCGAGAACCAGGCCAAGCTGGAGGCGGCCACAGCCCTGGCCGAAGTGGCCGACGAGGCCGGCCTGTCACTCATCCACATGGCCCTGGCCTTCGTGCTCGAGCACCCGGGGGTGACCTCGGCCATCATCGGCCCCCGCACCTCGGACCACCTCGACAGCCAGATCGGCGCAGCCGACATCCGCCTGTCAGGCGATGTGCTCGACCGCATCGACGAGATAGTCCGCCCGGGCACCAATTTCTCCTTCGCCGATGCCGGCTACGAGCCGCCCGGCGTCGCCGACGCCACCTGCCGCCGTCGTATCTGATCCCGTGACGCGGCGCCGCCCTGACACCCCACTCCTGACACCGCGCTCATGGTCCCGGTCGCCCGCGGTCGTGGGGCGGCGGCGGGGCGGGGCGGGGCGGTCAGTGCTGTCGGGGGTCGAGGCGCGGCGCCGCCTCCGGCGGAGGTCGCAGCCCGTCGAGGACCATGGCGAGGAGGCGCTCGCTCTGAGCGGGGTCCAGCGTGGCGTGCACGCACATGGGCGACACCAGCTGCATGAGATCCTCACCGTTGATATCGCAGCGGGCCTCCCCGGCCTCCTGGGCCCGGACCAGTAGGCGGTCGCAGGAGGCCCATATACGCTCGCGCGAATCCAGCTTCAACTCCGGGTTCTTGTCGAAGGCTTCGTGCAGTTCGTTGAGGAACACCTTCTTGGCCTGGGCGTAATCGACGTAGGCCCGTAGCCAGCTGGCCAGGGCGTCCCACGGGCCCGGGTCGAGCATGCCGCGGTCGGCGGCGTCGATCAGGGTATCGACGTCATTTCGGTAGACCGCCTCCACGACGTCTATGCGCTTGGGGAAGTGGCGGTAGAGGGTACCGACCCCCACCCCGGCTTCCTTGGCGATGGCCTCCATGGAGGCGTCGCCGCCGTGCTCGGCGAACACCCGGCGGGCTGCGTCCACGAGCCGCTCGTAGTTGCGGCGGGCGTCGGCGCGCATGGGCTTGGCCGGCCCCCCCGCTACGTCTTCGGACATGACCTCCGTGGTCATGGCTCACCTCCACGGAAAACTCTTTTGAAAAACGGAGGGACCCTCCGTATACTAAGTGGAGGAAGCTTCCGCTTTGCCTCCCAGCCTACCAGCGGAAAGGTAGCAATCAATGTCTCTCTCCACCGGCTCCCCGCCGACCCCCCGTAGCTGGCGTCGAAACCCATCGGTGCTGCTCGCGGTGATCCTGACCGCCCAGATGATGGTCGTCCTCGACGCCACCATCGTCAACGTGGCGCTGCCCCACATGCAGCGCAGCCTGCATTTCTCGGCCACGTCGCTGTCGTGGGTGCTAAACGCCTACGTCCTGACCTTCGGGGGACTGCTCCTGCTCGGCGCCCGCTCCGGGGACCTCCTCGGCCGGCGCCGGACGTTCCTCGCCGGTATCACCCTCTTCGCCACCAGCTCCCTGGCCGGCGGCTTCGCCACGGCCGGCTGGATGCTGCTCGCGGCGCGAGCCCTCCAGGGGGTGGGAGGAGCGCTGGCCGCCCCCGCCGCCCTGGCCCTGCTGACCACCGCGTTCCCCGAAGGGTCGGAGCGGGTGCGGGCCATAGGCCTGTTCACCACCGTTTCGGCGGCTGGGGGAGCCACCGGCCTCGTTGCCGGGGGGCTGCTCACCGAGTGGGCGTCGTGGCGGTGGGTCATGTTCGTGAACGTCCCCATCGGTCTGGCCGTCGTGGCCACCGGTGCGCTGGCCCTGACCGAGACCGAGCGGCGCCGCGGTCGGTTCGACCTGGCCGGAGCCCTCACCTCCACGGCCGGTATGACCGGTCTGGTGCTGGGCCTGGTGGAGGCCGGCAGCTCAGGGTGGAGCTCGCCGATGACGGTCGGCCCCCTCGTGGGCGGCGCGCTCCTGATCGCCGCCTTCGTGCGCATCGAGTCCAGCGCCCCCGAGCCGGTGCTGCCCCTGCGGGTCCTGGCCGACCGGACCCGGGCCGCCGCCAACATGGCGCGGGGCCTCGGCTACGCCGGGATGTACGGCATGGTGTTCTTCCTCACCCAGTTCCTCCAAGATGTCCAGGGGCACTCGGCGCTGGTCACCGGCGTCGGCTTCCTGCCCACCCCGACGTCGGTCTTCCTGTCCTCGCAGATCACCGCCAAGGTGCTGGTCAACCGGCTCCCCGCCAAGGTCTTGATGCTGGCCGGATCGGCCCTATCAGGCCTCGGGCTGCTGCTCGCCACCCAGTTCCACGCCGGCACGTCCTATCCCCAGATCCTCGTTTCGCTCATCCTGATCGGCTGGGGGATGGGGACGTCGTTCGTCAGTCTGACCACCGCCGCCCTGGTCGGGGTGGACCCCGCCGACGCCGGCGCCGCCTCGGGCCTGATCAACGTCACCCAGCAGCTGGGCGCGGCCCTCGGTCTGGCGGTGCTGGTCACCGTCTTCGACAGTGTCGTCCCCGCGGCCTCCCGGCTGTCGGCCGGGGTGGCCACCGCGGTGGGCCCGGTGGTGCACGGCATGGACATCACCTTCGCGGCCGCAGCCGGGCTCTGCCTGGTCGCAGTGGCCATCGTCGCCCTGCTCGTGCGGACCCCCGCCCCCGCTCCCGCCACCGACTTGGACATCGACGCTGCCCACCCCCGCGAGCTCGAGGCCCTTACCGCCTGAAGGTCTCCAGCTCATACCCGGTCCCCCCGGCGATCGAGGCGCAGGTGCTCCCTCAGCGGGGCCCTGCGCCTCGGCGCGCCCGGCCCTGAACCCGAGGAGGGAGCGACGGTGGACGGCTCAACCCCGACCGGGCGGGCGCCAGGTCGGGCGGTCGGGGCGCTCGACGCTCGCCCCGACGGCGAGGAGGAGCAGCTCGCGGCCGGGTCTGGCGATGAGACCGAGCCCGACGGGTAGCCCGGCGGCCAGCCCCATGGGAACGGTGGCTATGGGCCAGCCGGCGATGGCCGGGGCGGTGGTGGTGGGCGCGGCGAGCGCGGGGTGGCCGCCGAGGACCAGATCGGACTTCCACGCCGGGCCGTAGGTCGGGGCCACGAGAACGTCGATGCCGGAAAGGGCCGGCTCCAGGCAGCGGTCCCGCGCCCACTCCAGGTTGCGGGCCCGAGCCTGACGGTAGCGGTCGCTGCCAACTCCACCGAGACCGAGGGCCCGCTCGAACAGGTCGTGACCGAACCACGCCAGCTCCTCCCCGGAGTGCTCACGTTCGTGGGCGACGACCTCGGCCAGGCTCTGCGGGCCGCCTGGGCCGCGGGTGGGGAGGTAGGCGTCGAGGCCGGCGAGCAGCTCGCACAGCAGCACGGTCATCTCGTCGTCTTCGACCGAGGGGTCCGGGACGGGCGGGGCCACGTCCACCACCTGCCAGCCGGAGCTGTGCAGCCCCCCGACCGCCTCGTCGAACAGCTCGTCGGTGGCCGGATGCCCCGTGTACCAGGTGCGGGCCACGCCGACGCGGACCTCGCCCGTGACCGGGCGGTCCGGGCCGCCCGGGCCGCCCCAGGGGTAGGAGGGGTTCGGGGCGGGGGAGCTCGGCGCCTGGTGGCCCGGGGCCAGGACCCGGTAGAGGAGGGCCACGTCGGCCGCGGTGCGGGCCATGGGGCCAGGACTGTCCTGACTGGCGCTGATGGGGACCACACCCTGGGTGGGCACGACCCCGACCGCCGGCTTCAGGCCGGCCACTCCGTTGAGCGACGCCGGACAGGTGATGGACCCGTCGGTCTCGGTGCCCACCGCCAGTGGCGCCAGACCGGCGGCCAGGGCCGCCCCCGATCCCGATGAGGAGCCTCCCGGGTTGCGGTCGAGGGCCCACGGGTTGGCGGTGAGTCCGCCCACCGCCGACCATCCTCCCGTCGACCGGGTCGAGCGGATGTTGGCCCACTCGCTGAGGTTGGTTGCGCCGAGGATCACGGCCCCTGCCTGGCGCAACCTTCGCACGAGGGGGGCATCGGCGACCGGGGGCCGGCCGACCAGACTCGTGGCACCGGCGGTGGCGGGTAGACCAGCCGCCTCGATGTTGTCCTTCACGAGCACCGGGATCCCTTCGAGCGGACGCCGGGCCGAGCCGGCGGTCCTCAGGTGGGAATCCGAGGCGCCGGCCTCGTCGAGGGCCCGCTCGGAGTAGGCCAGCACCGATCGCAACGCGGTCGGCGAGGTCGACGCGTCGAGGTCCTCGGCCCGGCGCAGAAGGGCCTCCACCACCTCCACCGAGGAGATCCGCCGGGCCTCCAGGGCGGCCCGAATCTCGACCGCCGACATGTAGGCGAGGTCGGCCGTGGCCGGCGAGGGATCCGAGGAGGCGATCGCCTCAGCGTAGGCGGGCTCCACCGGCTTGGCCCCGGCCCGGGTCGACTTCCGACGTCACCGGGCCGGGACCTAACTTGGCGGCGGATGCAACCTCTGCGACCCATCGAGCCAGCCGTACGGCGCCGTCGGATCGGGGTG
>JAKCDU010000039.1 GCA_021838445.1 Actinomycetes bacterium
GACCTCCTTGCGCAACTCGACCAGCTCCGCCTGGTCGGCCGTCGTCGTTCCTGCTCGGCCACCAGAGTCGATCTCGGCCTGCTTAACCCACGACCGTAGAGACTCCTTGCCCACGCCCAACTGGCGGGCGACACGGGAGATCACGCCATCGTCGCGGGGATCCTGCTGACGTAGCTCGTTGACCATGCGCACCGCTCGATCCCTCAGTTCAGGCGGGTACCGCTTCTGTGCCGGGTGCTTGTTATCCATGACTCCATCCTCGCTTCCAAGCTATGAAGCCTCCGGGATACCCAGGCCGAATCAACCGGCGAGCCGAGTGGCCCCCGCTCACGGCGCTCACCACCTGGCTCGGTGCTAGCAAGAACTTGGCACCCACACAGCACGATCGTCGCAACCCCCCATCGCCACGTACGCCGTGTCCTCACGAGACGAGCGCATCGAGGACGGCGGTGACGCTCTCGCACACGACCGGGTCGGTGATCAAGCCGTCGCTGCCGACCATTTGGCGGGTGACGGGGATCCTCACGCATGCCTCGGCCACAATTGCGGCATGCACGTAGCCGAGCACGATCGCGAGGGACCGGTAGGCATCGGCGGCTCCCGTCGGAGATGCCGACACGTTGATCCACCCCACCGGCTTGTCGTAGATGGAGCCCACGTCGGCGTCGCCGACTGCCCACTCCAAGAGATTCTTGAACGCGCCGGGTAGCGCCCCGGCGTACTCGGGAGTGGAGAACAAGATCGCGCCGCAGCCTCGGATCGCGGCCCGTAAGGCTTCGACCGCCGGGTGCAGCGGTTCGACGTCCTGATCGGGATCGAAGTGCGGAGGCGGCCGACACCGTCGAAGAGCACCGCCTCGACCCCGGCAGAGGCCACGCGAACAGCGGTGCGCAGCAACGCCGAATTGGTCGAGCCCGCTCGAAGGCTTCCCGAAACCAACAGCACCTTGCGCCTCGTGTCCACGCAGTAGTCAACCACCAACGGTGCCGCCAGCTTCCGGGGCCACGATGCCTGACGCCCTTGCGTCGACGCCTTTCGCCCTTGCAGCACTGACCGAATCCCAACCTCGACCTCCGTCCGGCGCATCTCGCCATCTCGGCGAGTAGGGCACTGCCCTACGCTGCGGTAGGGCTGCGTAGGGCAGACCGGACCACGAGGGACGCCTTCGAGGCCGTCCGCCGCGAACGCCCAGCTTGCGTCCGGCGTGGCGGTCGGATCTCGTGCGTAGGGCAGGGTGATCAACGGTCGATAATGGAGTCGATAAACCCTGTGGACAACCTCGTGGGACACACCGACACGCCATGAACGCCCATGATATTTCGGCCTAAAGGCGCAAAGATTCAAAGCACAGGGTGGGCGCTGAGGGACTCGAACCCCCGACCACCGCGTTGTAAGCGCGGTGCTCTAACCAACTGAGCTAAGCGCCCGGGAGCGTCCATGGTAGAACGCCGGAGCCCTCCAGATCCTCTTCGGAGCAGACCGGGAGCCCGATGGCCCGGAGAGCGGCCGCGGTTACCCCGTCGCCGTCCACCAGGACCCGGGAGTGGGTGCCGTCATAGATCTGGTGGCATCCACACGACGGGGAGCGGGCCTTGAGGACCGCTCCGGTGGCCCGGGCGGCGACCGCCAGCGCCACCGCTTGCTCGGCGCCGCGCCGGTAGAGGTCCGTCACGTCGGTCCCGTCGGCGGTACGGACCCGTCCCCCGGCGGTCACCTCCGCCGCCGGGCGGGGCGTGGGGAGACCCCCCGCCACCTCGGGGCACACCGGGAGCAGCCGGTAGCCGGCGCCCAGCGCCGTCACCCTGCTCGACGGCGACGAGCCTCCCCGGTGGTTGCAGGCGACACCGAGCAGACACGCCGACACCACCACGGTTGGGCGCTCCTCGGCCACCCGCTGAGGCTAGACCCGCAGCGGCGGCCCGTCAGGCCCGCGGCGGCCCCCCGGCTGTCGCCCCCGCCTCCACGGGCAGGGGCGACACTCCGGGTCATGACCTCAGGCGGTCAGTTGAATGCCGGGAGACGGGTTCTTGGGGGGTCGCCCCCGCTTGCGCTTCTGGCTGAGGACCCGGCCGTTCAGGAACAGCTCTCCACCCCAGACCCCCCAGGGCTCGCGGCGGCTGAGGGCACCTTCGAGGCACTCGGCTACGACCGGGCAGGTCTGGCAGATGCGCTTGGCCTCCAAGATGTCGGGGATCTCATCGGAGAAGAACAGCCCGGTCAACGAGCTGTCGGCGTCGCGGCAACTGGCGGCGTCCCAGTCGACGACGGGGCCATCGGTCCCCTCGCATCCTGTCTGTTCGTAGCCCAGCTCGAAGGCGAACATGTCGCCGTCCTTTCTCTCCCTGTGTCCGGTTCCTGGAAAAACGAAGAGGCCGCCGGGATTCTCCCGGCGGCCTCTGGACCCTCTCTCGGATGTTCGGTGCTCGTCCTAGCCGGACGTCCGATCCCGAGGGCCCAGTGGCCAACCGTCGATGTAAGTGGCGGTCATGGTGAATCGCTTCTGCGAGTGCTTGGCGACGACCGCCCCGTCCACGAGGTCGTGCAGAGCTGCGCCCACATACCCGCCCCGAGGACGCGGCTGGGACCAGAGGGACGAGGCGCAGCTCGACTCAGCGGTGACGTTGCTGTTCACTGACGCCCTCCTTTCGTCCTGGTGCCGGGCGACATAGATGAGATCATGCCACGCCGACCCAGTCAAACGATTTTATTGGGACAAAAGGCCCCGGCCGGCCACCGCCTGGCCGAGCAGGTCGGGCGTGGCGGCAGCCACGATGGTCCGCCGCTCGCTCCCTTCGCTGACCACCAGGTCCCGGCCCGACGCCTCGGCCACCTGGGCCCCCGCCTCGGTGCAGACCAGCATGGCCCCCAGGTAGTCCCACGGCGCCAGCGACTGCGGGGCGCAGTCGATGAAGGCGTCGAGAGAGCCGCACGCCACTGCGCACAGGTCCAGGGCGGCCGCGCCGAGGCTGCGGAACTGGTTCCAGCCGAGGTGGGTGCGGGGGTAGCCGCTGAAAGCCACCATGGCCGAGCCCATCGTCGTACAGCCGGTCGGGGCGATCGGGCGCCCGTCCCGCTCGGCGCCGCCCCCCCGGACGGCGGTGAAGCGGGACCCGACGGCCTGGTTGGCCACGACTGCGGCCAGCGGCCCCTCCCGGTCGAGCGCGCACAGACTGGTCGCCCACCACGGCAGTCCCCGGGAGGCGTTGGTCGAGCCGTCCACCGGGTCGACCACCACCCTGACGGGGCGTTCGGGGTGGTGCAGTCCCGACTCCTCGGAGAACGCCCCGAAACCGGCCCGTTCCAGCACCGCCAGCACCGCGGCGTCGGCGATCACGTCGCTTTGGTACTGGTCGGCCCGCCGACCCGAAGGGCCCCAGTCCTCCAGGCCCTCGAGGGCTTCGGCGACGGCTGTCACCGCGTCGTGGAGGACCTGCAGTACCGATTCGGGGGAAGTCACCGGGTAGGGTCTACCCGATGGCCGTGATCGACGTAGCCGGGTACGTAGCCGAGCTCAAGGACCATGCCGTCGACCACGGTTTCCACGTCCACGACGAGCGTCACTTCGTCGAAACCTACTCGCTGCGCCAGGCCTGGGAGGTGGACCTGCACCCCGAGGACGCGTGCAACGGGCCGCTCGACCTGCACCTCGCCCTCGAGGTGGATCCCCGGGTGCTGCTGGCCTTCGAGGACCTGGTGGTGGAGCTTCCCGAGGGCCAGGACCCCCCTGACGACTTCCGATTCCCGCTGACCTTCACCTGGGCCCTACCCCCCCTCCCCCACGGCCCCGACCTCCTGCGCCTGGCCATCGACCTGGCCGGCATCGGCGGGATCGAGCTGCCACTCGAGTCCTCGGCCATCGACAGTTACGCCTCGGCCACCGACCCCGCCGAGCGGCGGATCACCATCGTGGCCCGCCAGCAGGTGTCGCTGGCTCGAGTGCTGGTAGGCGAGGAGCTGCTCTGCGAGACCTTCGACAAGGCCCTGGCCGTCAGCCAGTACCTCCTCGAACGCGCCCCCGCCTGGCTCGGACCCGAAGCCGAAGGCTGAAGCTCCACCGGCGAGCCCGCTCAGCGCCTCCCACCGCCGGGCGCGTATCCCCCACCTGTGCCCCACGTTCGGTCATGCTCTGGGACGGCCGTGAGGCGGCCGGTAGGGAGCGACGGTCGTGACCGACCCCGTCAGCGTGGACGGAGAGCCGGCTCGGTCACGGCCGCCGCTGTCTCCAGCGGGTCACACCATGGTGTCGAGGATCTCCTCGACGATCTCGATGGTGGTCTCGGGATGGAGGAAGGCCAGGCGGGCCACGGTCTCCCCCTCCCATTTGGTCGGGGTCACGAATCCGACCTGGTCCCGCAGGAGCCGGCGGGACCAGGAGTCGTAGTCGGCCGCTTCCCACCCGTCACGGCGGAACAGCACCACCGACAGTTCGGGTGGGCGCAACAACGTCAGCCCATCCCGGGAAGCGATGACCTCGGCGGCGGCGCGGGCTATGGCCAGACCAGCCTCTACCGCGTCCCGGTAGGCGTCGGTCCCGTGCACCGCCAGGGAGAACCAGATGGCCAGACCCCGGGCCCGGCGGGTCAGGTGGTAGGCGTAGTCGCTCGGGTTCCACGCTTCGGGCCCGTCGGTGTGTATCACGTCGAGGTAGCTGGCGTCCTGGGTGTGCACCGCCCTCGCCAGCGACGGGTTCCGGTAGATGAGCGACGCGCAGTCGAACGGGGCGAACAGCCACTTGTGGGGGTCGACGACCAGGGAGTCGGCCCGCTGGATGCCCTCGAAGCGGTGGCGGGCCGAGGGGGCGAAGAGGGCCGCCCCTCCGTAGGCCCCGTCGACGTGGAACCACAGCCCCCGCTCCGCCGCCACCCGGCTCACCCCGTCGAGATCGTCGACGATGCCGGCGTTGGTGGTGCCACCCGTGGCGACCACCCCGATGACGTCGGAGGGGTCGGGATCGGAGCGCAACGCCGCCTCTAGGGCGGTCCCGGTCAGGCGGTGGTCGCGGGTGGGCACGATCAGCGCGTCAACATCGATCACGTGCAGGGCCTTGCCGATCGACGAGTGGGCCTGGTCGCTGACGGCGATGCGCAGCCTGGCCGGCTGGTCGGCCGCAAGATGGCGGCCGACCTCGCGGGCCACCATCAGCGCCGACAGGTTGCCGGCGCTCCCCCCGGAGACGAAGCACCCCCCGGCGCCGGGCGGCAGGCCGGCGGCGTCGGCTATGACGCGCAACACCTGGTTCTCGGCGGCGACCGCTCCGGCGGCCTCCAACCAGCTCGAGCCCTGTAGTGAAGAGCAGGAGACGACCATGTCGAACAGCAGCGATGCCTTGGTCGGAGCGGCCGGGATGAAGGCCAGGAACCGGGGGCTGTCACACGACACGACCGCGGTGGCCACGCTGTCCGAGAAGACCCGGAGGACCTCCGTCGGGTCGCTACCTCTGTCGTTGATGACGCCCTCGAGGGCTCGGTCCAGGGTGGCCTTGTCCCCGGCGTGGTCGAGAGGCACCGGGTCGAGCATCAGGCGGTCCCGGCAGTATTCGAAGATCAAGGAGATGAGCCGCTCGTCAGCCTGGAACATCGGGTTGAGCACCGATCCAGCATGCCAGTGCCAAACCGGTCGCCGTTACCCGGGCCGCCGCGGTGTAGCCGCCGCAGCGAGGTCAGCCGTCCCGACCGCGGCCGGCCCGGTACTCCGCGACGGCCCACAGGTCGGTGACGACGCGAGGATCGAAGCGGGCCCATCCGCCGTCATCGCCGAGCACCACGGCCACATCCCGGGGATTGCGCTGGCGGACTATCCATCCGCCGTCGAAACGGGTGACCCTGCCGATGTGGCGGCGATCCCGGCCGAAGTCCTCGAGGCGTCCCAGCAGCTCCGCGGGTAGCTCACCCGCGTCGACCCCGCGGAATCCGGGATCGGGGATCACCCGCACCTCCCCGCTGTCGACCGCGGCGTTGTGACGGTCCGTTCGGTTCTTCACGTAGACCACCGTCGCCACAACCATCCCGACCACGAAAACCGCGGCGGTGACCCCGGCCCGGGCGCCGAAGGCCGACCCCACGCCGATCAGAGCCAGCGGGACGACCACCGTGGCCGCCCGGGTCGGAGCGGTCAGGTTCGACCACTGCGCCCGCACCGACGGCAGGCGCCCGGGGTAGAGATCGTCCCGGCGGGGAGGGGATATCACGCCCTGAAGTGTGGCAGGGTGACGGCTGTGCCCACCACCATCGACCTCACCGGCAGAGTGGCGCTCGTCACCGGCGCTTCCAAAGGCATCGGGGCGGGAATAGCCCGCCTGCTGTCCGAAAGCGGAGCATCGGTGATGCTCTCGTCGCGAAAGATCGAATCCCTCGAGGAGACCGCCGCCCAGATCGGGGGCGACACCGCCGTGTTCGCCGCTCACGCCGGGCGCCTGGAGGATGCTCAGGCCTGCGTGGCCGCCACCATCGAACGCTTCGGTGGCCTCGACATCCTGGTCAACAACGCCGCCACCAACCCTTACTACGGCCGGGCCATAGACATCGACCTACCCCGATTCGACAAGACGGTGGAGGTGAACCTGCGCGGCCCGCTGGTGTGGACCCAGGAAGCCTGGAAGCAGGCCATGTCCGAACGGGGCGGATCGGTGATCAACATCTCGTCCATCGGCGGTCTGCAGCACTCCGGCCCGATCGGCATCTACGACATGACCAAAGCGGCCCTCATGCACCTGACCCGCCACCTGGCGTCCGAGCTCGGCCCGAAGGTCCGGGTCAACGCCATCGCCCCGGGCCTGGTGAAGACCGACTTCGCCAGGGCGCTGTGGGAGCCCGGCGGGGAGGACGCCGTCCGCCCCTGGCCGCTGCAGAGGCTCGGCGACCCCTCCGACATCGCCGGCGCGGTCCTCTACCTGTGCTCGGACCTCGCTTCGTGGGTCACCGGCGAGGTGCTCGTCGTCGACGGAGGGGCGTTGCTGGTCTGACGGCCCCAGCTCGATCTCGGACTCGCCGCGACCACCCGAAAGGTACGGGCAGCTCGCCAGGGGGTGCTGCAACAGGCCGAGGCCGACTTCCAGCCGCTGCCCTTCGACGCTGATTCGGCCAGGGCGTTCGGGAGAGTGGCCGCTCCGCTCAGAGATAGCGGCCGCAAGGTGCAGGCTCGCAGCTACAACGCCATGATCGCCGCTACGGCGATCGCCAGCGACCTTCCCCATATCGTCCGTGGGCCCGGTGGGGATCGAACCCACGACCAAGGGATTATGAGTCCCCTGCTCTAACCGCTGAGCTACAGGCCCGTAACGAGTCAACGTAAAGGATCTCGGCGGGCCCGGGCCAGTCGGAGATCCCGGCGGCCCAGACCTGCTCGACGGCCAGGCCAGCCCGAAGGCTGAGGCTAGAACATGCCGATCTGCGACACGTTGGACAGGTTGGCGACGGCAAACGCCGCCCCCTCCAGACACGACTTCAGCATGTCGTTGACCGAGCCGGCCCGGCTGGCCACGTCGCTGCTCACCGCCTCGAAGCCGGTGCCGTCCTCCTCGACGCCTTCTCGCGCCGGTACCCAGCCCCGGACCTGCTCGGTGTCGATCTGATTGAACGCAAAGGACGACTGCGAGACAGCCCGCAGGGCCTCCTCCGATACGGAGATGGCGTTGGAGTTGGCGAAACGCCGCTGGTTGCCCTTCAGCTGCAGCACCTCCATCTCCTCGACCGACTGAGACATCAAGCGGGCCGCCCGATTGACCAGTTCGTTCACCGAGTCGGAGTTGCCCGGGTCGGTCAGCTCGAGGAACCTGACGCCGTCGCCGGAGTTGGCGGCCTCGATCAGACCGTCGAAGGCCTCGACGGCGGCGGTACCGGCGCTTTCGGCCCCGGCCCAGGTGCCGCCGTGGAAATCCTTCCAGTCCTGCTTGGAAACGCTCATCTGCTCTCTCTCAACTGGGATCGGGTTGGTCGTGGTTTGGTTGGGGATGGACCGGCCAGACCGCTACAGAGCCTGAAGCGCCGGCGGGCGCTCGGGTCGCACCTAGTCAAGCGACACGCCGGCGCGCTCGGCGGCGGCGCGCAGGTGCTCGTCCGACGCGTTCCCGAGGAGATCCCAGTCGGCGTCGCCGCGGTCTTCCTCATCCTTCTGCATGACGGCGACCAACTCGTCCACCGCCGGATCCGATTCCGCGTCTGAAATGTCGCTCATCGTCTGCACCCTTCCCTAGCCCTCGTCAGAGTCCGGGTGAACCCCTCGGTTCAAGAAGCTAGCCCTTCCTCGCACTCCCACGGCGCACCGTGGGAGTCGAGCAGGTCGAGCAACGGCCTGGCCGGCAGAGCCATGGGCCCGATCGGTGGGAGGCTGACGCCGACTGGCGGTAGGCGACCGCCACCGCCGGAGCATCAGCTGGGGCTGGCTGGCGCAGCGCTGATCTAGCACCATGGTCCCACCCGGATACACCCGCCGGGTCGGACCCGACCAGGAGAAGCCGTGAAGCACTGGTTCACCTACCCGCTCGTCACCCATCCCTCCAACCCGGAGTTCATGAGCCGCCGGGCGGTGATCCGCCTGGCGACCGCCGCCGATGCCGCCGGCTTCGACGGGATCGGTTTCACCGATCACCCGGCTCCCTCGGACAAGTGGCTGAACGCCGGCGGCCACGACGCCCTCGACCCTTTCGTGGCCCTGGCCGCAGTCGCCGCGGTGACCGAATCCATCCGCCTGATCCCGAACATCGTGGTCCTCCCCTACCGCAACCCCTTCTTGGTGGCCAAAGCCGCGGCCAGCCTGGACCTGATCTCCGAGGGACGATTCGTCCTGTCCGTCGCGACGGGATACCTGCGCAGCGAGTACCGCTCCCTCGGGGTGGACTTCGAGCGGCGCAACGCCATCTTCGACGAGTCGCTCGAGGTACTGGGAGGAGTGTGGACACGGGACCGCTTCGCCTTCGAGGGCCACGACTTCGTGGCCGGTGGCGTGTCGGCCAACCCCAAGCCGGCCCACGTGCCCATCTGGATAGGCGGCAACAGCGCCCTCACCCGGCGGCGGGTGGCCACGGCGGGGGACGGGTGGAACCCCTTCCCCGCCCCGGCCCAGCTCGCCCGCACCGCCCGCACCGTCCCCCTGGAGGGCCTCGACGACCTGATCCCGATGCTCGAGGACCTGTGGATCCAGGTCGAGCGGGCGGGCCGGGACCGAGCAGACATCGACGTGGTGTTCACGACCGGACTGCCGGGACCGGCCGAGGCCGGCTTCGACGCCGGCCAGCACCTCGAGAAACTGGACCAGATGGAGTCGCTCGGCATCACCTGGACCAACGTCGGCATAGCGGGCGATTCCATCGACCACGCCGTCGAGACCATCGAACGCTACGGCCGCGAGGTGATCTCCGGCTGAAACGCTCCGGGGGAGGGACTCGAACCCCCAACCTAGTGGTTAACAGCCACCCGCTCTGCCGATTGAGCTACCCCGGAAGGACGGCCCAAACCCTACCAGGAACGCGGCGGGGCACCGCGTCTCACTGCTCGTCGAGGTAGTCCCGCAGATGACCCGAGTGCATGGGGTGGCGCAACTTGGCCAGCGTCTTGGACTCGATCTGGCGGATGCGCTCCCGGGTCACCCCGAACTCGCGGCCCACCTCCTCGAGGGTGTGCATCTCGCCGTCGTCGAGCCCGAAGCGGAGCCGGACCACCTTGCGCTCCCGTTCGGTCAGCTCGACGAGGGCCTGGTTGACCGCCTCGTTGAGCATGGCCCGGGCCGCCGCCTCGGAGGGCGCCACCGCCGCCTGGTCCTCGAGCAGGTCCGACAGGCTGAAGTCGTCCTCTCCCATGGGCTGCTCCAACGAGACCGTCTCCTGGCTCACCCGCAGGATCTCCCGCACCCGCTCGGGGGTCATCTCCACCCGGGAGGCGACCTCCTCCTCGGTCGGTTCACGCCCGAGATCCTGTAGGAGCTGGCGCTGGGTGCGCAGCACCTTGTTGATGGTGTCGACCATGTGCACCGGTATCCGGATGGTCCGGGCCTGGTCGGCGATGGCCCGTGTGATGGCCTGGCGGATCCACCAGGTGGCGTAGGTGGAGAACTTGAAGCCCTTGGTGTGGTCGAACTTGTCCACCGCCCGCATGAGGCCCAGGTTTCCCTCCTGGATCAGGTCCAGGAAGGCCATGCCCCGGTTGCGGTAGCGCTTGGCTATGGATACCACCAGGCGCAGGTTGGCCTCGATGAGGATCCGCTTGGCCGCGATGCCTTCGCGGCGCAGCCGCTCGTCCTCGCTGACCCGGGCCCGGTCGGCGAGCAGGGCGCTGTCCTCGCCGCCGCTCTCCTCCAGGCGGGCGGTGGCGGCCAGGCCGGCCACCACGCACCGGGCCAGGATGACCTCCTCGGCGGCAGTGAGGAGCGGCACCTTGCCGATCTCCTTCAGGTACATGCGCACCGGGTCGTACATCCCGCCGGCATCCCCCTCCCGGCGGGATTCGGAGGCCTCACGCAGCCGGCTCCGGGGCCTGGTCCGCTCAGCGACCACGGCGCGAGCCGATACGGGGCCCTCGTCGGGCAGGAGCTCCAGGTCGGCCGGCTCGCGCTCCACGTCGTCGCGGTAATCGATGCCCTGGGCTCTCACCCGGGCCACCGCGGTGGCGATGATCTCCGGGGTCAGCTCCACCGAGCCCAGCACCGAGAGGAGGTCGTCGGGGGTGAGGTAGCCGCGCTCCCTGCCGATCAGCAGCATGGCCACGAAGTCCCCGGTCAGCTCGCTCACATCATCGACCCCGTCACTGCCGGATCCACCGCGTGACGCTCGACGAGCCAGGCCACCAGGTGCTCCTCGGCCTCCACGGCCTGAGCGTGGCGGGTCACGTCATCGGCCCGCATGCGCTCGAGGCCCAGCTTCAGCCAGGTGATGGTCGGAGCGTAGGACGCCTGCTCGGCCGGCGGGAGCTGGCGCATCTCCGACTGCAGCTCTCTCAGCTCCCGCTGCACCGCCCGCTCCACCAGTCGGATGGCTACGTCGTCTGGGTCGGCGTCGCTGTCCTCGACGGCCAGGCGCTGCAGGAGTCCCGCCACCTGGGGGTCGGCCGCCTCGATGGCCTGGTGCAGGTCGGCGGTGGCCCGGATCACCTCGAAGGCGTTGGCCGCCAGCACGTGGGAGAACAACGGGCGTTCGAGCCTCCCGACCACCTCGTCGCGTCGGTGCACGGCCAGCCGGAGGGCCTCGAGCTCGGGCCCGCTCAGCCCGACGGCCGGGGTCTCGGCCGGGGACGGCCCGGGGGGCGGGTCCGGGCGGCGCGGATCCCGGCTCGGCGCCGGTCGGCCCTCGGGGGCGGCATCGACCGGCCCGGCCTCGGCCATGGCCCGCAGCCGGTCGGCGTCCACCCGGCAACGGTCGGCGACGTCCATCAAGTACTGGTCGCGCACCAGCACGTCGGGGTGGGCGCCGATCATGGCCACCGCCGACCCCGCGGCGCGCGACCGGCCCTCGGGGGTGGAGAGGTCGCTTCGGGCCAGCAGCCGGTCGAGGCGGAAGCCGAGGTAGGGACGCGCCTCGTCGACTGCAGCCGTGAGGGCGGCCGGGTCCCGCCGGGCCACGTCGGCGGGGTCGTCGCCGGCGGGCAGGCCGATCACCCGGATCTCGACCTCGTAGCGCTTCTCCCACTCGTAGAACTTCTCGGCCGCGGCCTGTCCGGCGCTGTCGCCGTCGTAGGCCAGGTGGATGCGCCGGGCGAAGTTGGTCAGTTGCTTGATGTGGCCCTCGGCCAGCGCTGTGCCGCACGTGGCGACCGCCTCCTCCACGCCGGCCTGCTGCAGACCGATCACGTCGGTGTAGCCCTCACAGACCACGACCCGGCCCTTCTCCACCACCGCCCGCTTGGCCCAGTTGAGCCCGTAGAGGGTGCGGCTCTTGTCGTAGACCGCGGTGTTGGCGGTGTTCTTGTACTTGGGCAGGCGCCCCCCCGGCAGCATCCGCCCACCGGCACCGACGGGCCGGCCCCCCGGATCGAAGATGGGGAACAGTATCCGGCCCCGGAAGAAATCGGTGTAGCGGCCCTTCTCGTCGACGGTCGCCAGGCCGGCGTCGACGAGCACCGCCGGAGGCACTCCGAGGCCCCGGACCAGGCGGTCCCAGCCCTCCGGCGCCCAGCCGATGCGGTAGCGCCGCACGACGTCGCCATCGTAGCCACGCTCGCGCCGCAGGTAGCCCCGGGCGGCGCGGGCGTCGGGCGAGGTGAGCAGGCACTCGTGGTACCACTGCACGGCCGCCTCCAGGGCCTCGTGGATGCGGTTGCGCCGCTGGCGGTCGCGGCCTCCCCCGGTGGCGTCGTCGTCGTAGCGGAGGGTTACGCCGGCCCGGGCGGCCAGCTTCTCGATGGCCTCGACGAAATCGAGGTGCTCGGTCTCGCGCAGGAACGAGATGGCGTCACCTTTGGCCCCGCAGCCGAAGCAGTAATACAGCCCCAGCTCGGCGTTGACCGAGAACGACGGGCTCTTCTCGGCGTGGAAGGGACACAGCCCGGTCCACCGGGTGCCCACTTTGCGCAGGGCCAGGTGCTCGCCGACGAGGGCCACGAAGTCCGTGGCCGCCCGGACCCGGGCGATGTCCTCCTCGACGATGCCCATGACCTGAGCCTAGGACCAGCGCTTGTCGTCAGGCGTTGGTTATGACGGCCTGCGCCGCCGCCAGGCGGGCAATCGGAACCCGGAAAGGCGAACAGGAGACGTAGTCGAGACCGACCCGGTAGAAGAAGTCGATCGATTCGGGGTCGCCGCCGTGTTCCCCGCAGACACCCAATTTGAGCGACGGCCGGGCCGTTCGGCCCCGGCTAACCGCGTCCTGCACCAATTGACCCACCCCGGTCTGGTCGATGGTCTCGAAGGGGTTGCGCTCGAGCAGCCCCTGCTCCAGATAGGCCGCCATCATGCGGCCCTCGACGTCGTCGCGGGAGAAACCGAAGGTCATCTGGGTGAGGTCGTTGGTGCCGAAGCTGAAGAAGTCGGCCTCCTCGGCCAGCTCGTCGGCCCGCACCGCGGCCCGGGGCGTCTCCACCATGGTCCCGATCAGCACCTCGGGCTTCTTGCGGAGACCCTTGGTCTCGGCGGCAATGGCGTCGGCCACCCAGGAGCGGGCCAGGCCCAGCTCCTGTCGGGTGACGGTGAGCGGGATCATGATCTCGACCTTGGGCTTGCCCCCGGCTTTGACCCGCTCGGCGGCGGCCTGCATCAGGGCCCGGACCTGCATGGCGTAAAGGCCCGGCTTGATCACCCCGAGCCGGACCCCCCGCGTACCCAGCATGGGGTTGAACTCCTGCCAGTCACGGGCCGCGGCGAGCAGCTTCTTCTCCTCGCCGGAGAGCCCGACCGTCGCCTCCTTGATCTCCAGCTCCGACAGCGACGGGAGAAACTCGTGGAGGGGCGGGTCGAGGAGGCGCACCGTGACGGGCAGGCCGTCCATGGCCTCGAGGATGGCGACGAAGTCCTGCTTCTGGGCCACCCGCAACTCCTCGAGGGCGGCCGTCTCCTCCTCGGCCGTCGACGCCATGATCATGCGCCGCACGATGGGCAGGCGGTCCTCGGCGAGGAACATGTGCTCGGTGCGGCACAGGCCGATGCCCTCGGCGCCGAAGGCCCGGGCCTGAACCGAATCGGGGCCGTTATCGGCGTTGGCCCGTACCGCCAGCTTTCCCTTTCGGATCTGGTCGGCCCACTTCATGATGGACTCGACCGGGCCTTCCATGGTGGGTGTCTCCACCGGCCACTCGCCGAGGGCGATCTGGCCGGTCTTGCCGTCGATGGATATGTAATCCCCCTCGCGCACCGTGGCGCCGCCCAGCGTGAAGCTGTCGGCCGAGATGCGCACCGACTCTGCTCCGACCACCGCCGGCTTGCCCCAGCCGCGGGCGACGACCGCGGCGTGGCTGACCAGGCCACCGCGGGAGGTGAGGATCCCCTGGGCGGCGATCATCCCGTGGACGTCCTCGGGCGAGGTCTCGCTGCGGACCAGGATCACCCTCTCGCCCCGACTGGCGGCCTCGGCGGCGGCGTCGGCGCTGAAGACCACCTGGCCCACCGCCGCGCCCGGCGACGCGCCCAGCCCGGCGCCCAGGGGCCCCTCCGGCCAGTCGGAGAACTGGGGGTGCAGGAGCTGGTCGAGGTGATCGGCCGTCACCCTCATGACGGCCTCCTCCTTGGAGATCTTCCAGCCCCGCTGCTTGGTCATGTCCACCGCCATCTGGAAGGCTGCGGCACCCGTCCGCTTGCCGACCCGGGTCTGGAGCATCCACAGCTTGCCCTGCTCGATGGTGAACTCGGTGTCGCACATGTCGCGATAGTGAGCCTCGAGCCGCTCGAAGATGCCCATCAGCTCCTTGAAGATCTTGGGGAAGATGGTCTTCAGATCGGCGAGCGGCAGCGTGTTGCGTATGCCGGCGACGACGTCCTCGCCCTGGGCGTTGACGAGGAAGTCCCCGTACTCGCCCTGGGCGCCGGTGGCCGGGTCTCGGGTGAAGCCGACCCCGGTCCCCGACTGGTCGTCGCGGTTGCCGAACACCATGGCCTGCACGTTGACCGCCGTGCCCAGATCGTGGGCTATGCGCTCACGGACCCGGTAGGCGACAGCACGCGCCCCGTTCCAGGACCGGAACACGGCTTCGATGGCGCCTCGCAGCTGATCGACGGGGTCCTGCGGGAAGGGGCGGCCGGCCTTCTGCTCGACCACCTGCTTGTAGACCTGGCACAGGTCCTGGAGGGCGGCGGCCGGGACCTCGGCGTCGCTGCCGGCACCCGCGCCGTGCTTGGCCTCCTCGAAGGGCCCCTCGAACAGGTCGGCCTCGAGGCCGAGCACGATGCGGCCGTACATGGAGATGAAACGGCGGTAGGAGTCGTAGGCGAATCGTTCGTCGCTCGTCTGCTCGGCCAGGCCCTTGACCGACGCATCGTTGAGACCGAGGTTGAGGACGGTGTCCATCATCCCCGGCATCGAGAACTTGGCGCCCGAGCGCACGCTCACGAGGAGCGGGTCGGCCGGATCGCCCAGCCTCTTGCCCATGGCCTTCTCGAGCTTGCGCACCTGCTTGGCCACCTCGCCGTCGAGCTCCTCCGGCCACCCCCCGACCATGTAGGCACGGCAGGCGTCGGTGGTGATGGTGAAGCCCGGGGGCACCGGCAGGCCGAGCACCGAGGTCATCTCCGCCAGGTTGGCGCCTTTACCGCCGAGGAGGTCCTTCAGCTCCATCGGGGGGCGGCGGTGCTTGTGGTCGAACGAGAAGACGAGGGCCATCCCCCGATACTACGACCCGGCGCAGGGCCTCAGATTCCCAGTCTGGACCCGACTTCGGCGACGAGCGCGTCGATGGGCACCCGGACCTGATCGGTGGTGTCGCGGTCGCGAATGGTCACCGCCCGGTCCTCGAGGGTCTCGAAGTCGACGGTCACCGCGAGGGGCGTGCCGATCTCGTCCTGCCGCCGGTAGCGCCGCCCGATGGATTGGGTCTCGTCGTAGTCGCACATGGCCATCGGCTGGAGAAGCCCGAGCACCTCCTCGGCCACCGGCACCAGGGTGTCCTTCTTGGAAAGGGGCAGGACGGCGACCTGGTAGGGGGCGAGGCGGGGGTGGAGGCGCAGCACCGTGCGCTTCTCCCCTCCGATCTCGTCGGTGTCGTAGGCGGCCAGGAGGAAAGCCATCATCGTGCGCGTCGCGCCCGCCGCCGGCTCGATGACGTAAGGGACGTAGCGCTCGTTGGAACCCTGGTCGTAGTACTCGAGCTTGACCCCGCTGGCCGCGGCGTGGGCCTTCAGGTCGTAGTCCGTGCGGTTGGCGATGCCCTCGAGCTCTCCCCAACCCCACGGGAAGCGGAACTCCACATCGGAGGTCCCCGCCGAGTAGTGGGAGAGCTCCTCGGCTTCGTGAGGGCGCAGGCGCAGCGTGTCGCGGGGTATGCCGAGGCTCACGTACCACTCGAAGCGCTCCCGGCACCAGTAATCGAACCACTTGCCGGCGTCGGCGGGGGGAACGAAGTACTCGAGCTCCATCTGCTCGAACTCGCGGGTGCGGAACACGAAGTTCCCGGGGGTGATCTCGTTGCGGAAGGACTTGCCGATCTGGGCGATACCGAACGGCGGGCGCTTGCGGCTCGTCTGCAGGACGTTGAGAAAGTTGACGAAATGGCCCTGGGCCGTCTCGGGCCGCAGGTAGGCCACACTGCCCTCGTCCTCGACGGGACCGGCATGGGTCTTGAACATCAGGTTGAACGCCCGGGCCTCGGTCAGGTCGGTACTGTCGCAGTTCGGGCAGTGCAGCTTCCCGTCGGTCGGGCTGGCCTCGAGGTGATCGGCCCGCCAGCGCTCGTGACAGTTGCGGCAGTCGATGAGAGGGTCGGTGAAGTTGGCCAGGTGGCCGGAGGCCTCCCAGATCCGCGGCGTGGACAGGATGGCAGCGTCCAGACCGACCACGTCGTGGCGCAGCTGGACCATGCTGCGCCACCACTCGTTCTTCACGTTGCGCAGCATCAGCACCCCGAGCGGCCCGTAGTCGTAGGTGGACCTGAAGCCGCCGTAGATCTCGGCCGAGGGGAAGATGAAGCCTCTCTGCTTGCTCAGCCTGACGATGTCGTCCATCTCGGGGGGCACTCGGTCACTCCTTGGTCGGTGGACCGTTCCCGGTCCTCTGCGAGGCTCACCTTGCGGTAGGCCCGGCGCACGCGAATATGCCGCGGCAGGCTAGCGACACCTGGGATGGACCGGGCCACCCGGGCCACCAGGGCCACCCGGGCCGGGCCGGGTTGGCTCCCCTCTGCGTCAGCGGCGGTGGCATGCTGTTGGCATGTCGATTCTCGCCGGGCCCCGAGCTGCCGCCGGTGCCGCCGATACCGACCGGCGGACCGGCCGGGGAACCGGGCGTGCTCGACGGGTCTGACGGACCGTCGCCGGGGCCGGCGAGGCCGGCGGGCCCCCCACCTGGACCGTGGACGGCCATGTCCGCTCCGCCCGGCGATGGCTGGGGTGCGCCGGCCCCCGGACCCGGCGACGCCTCGGGCGCCGCGGCCACCACCGGGCCCGGCGACGCCTCGGGGGCCGCGGCCGCGACCCCGCCCGGCGACCCTTGGACCCGACCCCCTACCGGAACCCCGCCCGAGCCGTGGGCCCTGCCCGCGGCCGGGGACGGCTGGGACCGCTACGGGGCGGGCCGCCCCCCGATCGACCCGACTACGGTCGCCATCCCGGTTGCCGGTCGTTTCTCCGAACCGAGCCGGCGGCGGCGGTGGCCGGCCCGTCTGGCCGTGGTGGTGGCCCTGGCTGCGGTCGGCGGTGGTCTCGGCGCCCTCGCCTGGCACAACGACCAGGCCGCGACCAGATGGCGCCAGCTCTACCAGGCCCAGGTGGGCGTCAGCGCCGCCGCGGCCGGCCAGATCCGCACCGCCAACGGCAACATCGCGGCGTTGAACGCCGAGAAGCGCAACCTCGACGCCCAGGTGGCGACCATGGCGTCGCAGCTGGCGACGGTGGCCAACCAGAAGGAGAAGGCCATCGACCAGACCACCGTGCTGAAGGACCTGCTCAGCGCCGCCGGCCAGGTCGCCGACCACCTCCAGGCGTGCATCGCCGCCACCGACCAGCTCGACAGCGACCTGAACGCCGCGGTGGCGAGCGGCAGCACCACCGCCCTGGTCGCGCTGCAGGCCGAGGCGGCCAGCGTGGACAGCACCTGCCAACAGGCCCAGGACGGCAACAACGCGCTGCAGGCGGCCATCAGGAGCGCCTCCTCTTGAGCCTGCGCCGCCACCGCAGGCCCGGTCGCCGGCGGCCGCGGCACGGATGGCCGGCGGCCGTGGTGCTGGCCCTCGGCGCGGCCGCCGGCGGCGCCGGTTGCGCCCCTGACCCGCCCCCCGGGACGGCCGCCGTTCCGGTCGCGGTGACCGCCGCCGCGGTGGCCTCCGACCCGTCCGGCGCCGGTGCGTCCGGCACCACCGGCCACATCCTCACCGAGGCCCGAGGCTTCGTGTTCCGGGCTCGCAACGCGGCCTGCCTGAGCGTCGGCACCGCCTTCGCCGTGACCGACGGGTCGGCGTCGGTGGTCACCAACCGGCACGTGGCCGCCGGGGCCACGCACCTCGACCTCTCCACCTGGGACGGCCGGGACTTCACCTCGCAGGTGGCCGGCCACGCCAACGCGGAGGACCTGGCCGTCCTCCTGGCCTCCCCCCCCGGCCCCGGGTCGGCCCCCCTGGCGGCCGCCGATCCGCTCGCCGGCACGCCGGTCTACGTCGCCGGCTACCCCCTCGGCAACCAACTGACGGTCACCTCGGGCCGGGTCCTGGGAACCGTCGCCGGCGCCCAGGTCGGCCTGGGCGGCCCGGTCATGGAGATCAGCAACCCCATACAGCACGGCAACTCGGGCAGCCCCGTGCTGGACCCGTCAGGGAACGTGGTCGGGGTGGTGTTCGCCCTCGACACGGCCACCGGGGACGGGTTGGCCATGCCGGTCAGCCAACTGCGGGCCCTGCTGTCGGGGGCCGCCCTCGACCCCGCCCCGCTCGCCTGCGCGCCAGTATCGCCTTGAGGGCGGCTGCGCTCAGCCCTCGCGCAGCATGTGAACGGCCCGCAGGCGCCGCTCGAGGTGGGCCTCGAGGGCGACCGTGGCCAGGTGGGCCGTGGCGAACACCGCCGGCCCGGGAGGTTCGCTCAACGCCGAGCCCAGGCGTCCCCCGAGGATCCGCCGCACCAGGTCGACGGTGGCCGTTTCGACCGACGCGCCGCGGCGGTGCTCCCGGCAGAGCACCCCGCCCTCGGTCGGGTCGAAGCTGACGGTGTCGGGGGTGCCGCACACGACGCACCCGTCGAGCACGGGGGCGACCCCCTCGAGGGCGAGCAGCTTCCAGTAGAAGGCCCCGACCAGCAGTTGGGGCCGCTCGGGCGCCTCGGCCAGGGCCCGGAGGGCGCCGGTCAGCATCTTGAACAGGGCCGGGTTGGGCTCGCCCTCCTGGGCGACCTGGTCGACGGCTTCGACCAGGGCCAGGGCGTCGGTCATGCGGTCGAGGTCCTCGCGCAGGACCCGGTGGGGATCGACGGTCTCGGCCTGGTTGATCACGTCGAGGTTGCGGCCCTCGTGCAGGAGGAGCGACACGTGGCCCGGCGGTTCGAGCCTCCCCCCGAACCGGCTCTTGGTCTTGCGCACCCCTTTGGCCACGGCCCGTACCTTGCCCCGGCCGCCGGTCATGAGCACGATGATGCGGTCGGCCTCCCCGAGCTTGTGGGTCCGCAGCACCACCGCCTCCTCCCGGTAGAGCGTCACCGCCGGGGACGCCGAGCCATCAGGGGATCCCGTCGTCGCGCACGCCGGGGGTGTTGCCGTAGCGGCGGTCGCGGGCCTGGAACTCCCGGACGGCCTCGAAGAGGTGCTCCCGGCGGAAGTCCGGCCAGAGGACGTCGGTGAAGACCAGCTCGCTGTAGGCCAGCTCCCACAGCAGGAAGTTGGAGATTCGGAACTCACCCGAGGTGCGGATGACCAGGTCGGGATCGGGGAGCTCAGGGGCGTAGAGGTGCTGGCGGATGGTGCGCTCGTCGATGCGGCGGGCCGCCACCCCCGATTCGACGATGGCTCTCACGGCGTCGACCAGCTCGGCTCGCCCCCCGTAGTTGAAGGCCACGGTGAGGGTCATCGCCCGGTTGGCCGCGGTGAGGGCGGCCGCCTCGTCCATGCGGCGCACCACCCACCGGGGCACCCTCCAGTCACGCCGGCCCATGAAGCGGATGCGCACCCCCATGCGGTGCAGCTCGTCGCGCCGGCGGGTCAGCAGCTGGTCGGCGATCACGTTGAGCAGGAAGCGCACTTCCTCGTGGGGACGCCGCCAGTTCTCGGTGGAGAAGGCGTAGACGGTGAAATAGGGGATGCCCAGCTCGAGCGCGCCGCAGGCGGCGTCGAACAGCGCCTCCTCGCCGGCCCGGTGGCCCTCGGTGCGGGGCAGTCCCTGCTTGGTCGCCCAGCGGCCGTTGCCATCCATCACGCAGGCCACGTGGCGGGGTATGCGGTTGGGGTCGAGGCCGTCCAAGTCCACCATCGGCACGGTAGCGCCACCTCAGCTCAGGAGGGGAACCACCTCCCGGGCGATGAGCCGGATGTGATCGAGATCGGACAGGTCCAGGACCTGCAGGTAGGCCGTGGAGGCTCCCGCCGCCGCCCACTCCCCCAGCCGTTGGGCCACCCGGTCGGGCGTGCCGCACGCCCCGTTGGTCTCGAGCTCGTCCACCTCGCGGCCGATGGCCGCCGCCCGGCGGGCCACCTCGGCGTCGTCGGACCCGCAGCAGACCACCACCGCCGACGAGAAACGCATCGACGCCGGGTCCCGGCCGGCGTCCGCGCAGGCCTGGCGGACCCGCTCGAACTGCGCAGCGGCGCCGGCCGGGGCGAGGAACGGGCTGTTGAACTCGTCGGCGAAGCGAGCCGCCAGGCGGGGGGTCCGCCGGGCTCCGGCGCCGCCCACGATGACCGGGGGGTGGGGCTTCTGCCAGGGCTTGGGCAGCCCGGGACTGTCAGCTACCTGGTAGTGCCGTCCCTCGAAGGAGAAGGTCGGGTCGTCACCCCACAGGCCGGTGATCACCGTCAGCTGCTCCTCGAGGCGCTCGAAGCGCTCCCCGGTGGGAGGGAACGGGATGCCGTAGGCGCGGTGCTCGTCGGCGAACCAGCCGGCCCCCAGGCCCAGCTCGACCCGACCCCCGCTCATGGCGTCGACCTGGGCCACGGCCACGGCGAGAGGCCCGGGAAGGCGGAAGGTGGCGGAGGTGACGAGGGTGCCGAGGCGGATGGTCCGGGTGTCGCGGGCCAGTCCGGCCAGCGTGATCCAGGCGTCGGTGGGACCGGGGAGCCCGTCCACGTCGCTCATCTTCAGGTAGTGGTCGGACCGGAAGAAGGCGTCGTAGCCCTCCTCCTCGGCGCAGCGGGCCACGGCCAGGAGCTGGTCGTAGGAAGCGCCCTGCTGCGGCTCGGTGAAGATGCGGAGTTTCATGGACCCATGATGGCCGTTGGGGGAACGTAGCCTCGAAGGCCGTGCCCGACCCCGTGATCGATCTGGCCCTGTCGAGGGCCACCGGGGCGCTGCCCACCTCCGAGGAACGCCCCAACCAGAGGGCCATGGCCCAGGCTGTGGCGGCCGCCATCGACGAGCGCCACCACCTGATCGTCCAGGCCGGGACCGGTACCGGCAAGTCGCTGGCCTACCTCGTCCCGGTGCTGGCCCGCGGCGCCCGGGTGGTGGTGTCCACCGCCACCAAGGCTCTCCAGGACCAGCTGGCGACGCGCGACCTGCCCCGGCTGCGCGAGTCGCTCGGGCTGCCTTTCGAGTTCGCCGTGCTCAAGGGCCGGTCGAACTATGTCTGCCTGCAGCGGGTCTCCGAACTGGGTGCCGGGGGTGACCAGCTGCTCCTCGACGATCCCGGCTCGGCCGACCTCGGTCCGCTCGGCCGGGAAGTCCGCCGCCTGGCCCGCTGGGCCGAGGAGGGCACCGAGACGGGGGACCGGGCCGAGCTCGACTTCGAACCGCGCGACCAGGCCTGGGCCCAGGTCAGCGTGTCCGCCCGTGACTGTCCCGGGGCGAGCCGCTGTCCGGCCGGGGAACGCTGCTACGCCGAGAAGGCCCGCGGCCGGGCCGCCCTGGCCGACGTCATCGTGGTCAACACCCATCTCTACTCGGCCGCCCTGGCCATCGGCGGCGACTTCCTCCCCGAGCATGACGTGGTCGTCTTCGACGAGGCCCACGAGTTGGAGGACATCGCGTCGTCAGCTTTCGGCTTCGAGATCACCTCCGGACGCTTCGCCGCCCTCGGCCGGGGCAGCCGGGCCCTCCTGGCCGATCCCGCCCCGGCCCAGTCGGTGGAGGAGGGAGCCGCCGTATTCACCGAGACGGCCAAAGCCCACCTCGGGCGCCCCCTGCCCCGGCCGCTGCCCGGCGACGACATCGACCGCTTGGTCATGCTGCGCCAGCGCCTGGCCCGTCTGGGGGCCGAGCTGCGCCGCTCCGGGGACCGCGGCGGCGAACACGGCCGCCTGCTGCGGCTGCAGCAGGCCCTCGGCCACCTGCAGCGCGACATGGACCAGCTCGTCGAGCTCGGGGGCGACGACGTGGCTTGGGTCGAGGGCAGCGACTGGAACCCGGCGCTCAGGGTGGCGCCGGTGGACGTCGGGGCGTCGTTGCGGGCCCGGCTGTGGTCCCCCAAGGGGGGCTACGAGGCCCCGGAGGGGCCCACCGCCATCCTGACCAGCGCCACCATCCCACCCCGCCTCGGGCAGCGCCTGGGTCTACCTGACGGGTCCTACGACCAGCTCGACGTGGGCAGCCCCTACGCCTACGACGAGCAGGCGCTGCTCTACTGCCCGCTGCACCTGCCCGACCCCCGCCACGAGGATTTCGAGACGGCCATGCACGAGGAGCTGGTGGCGCTCATCGAGGCCGCCGGGGGCCGGACCCTGGCCCTGTTCACCAGTTGGCGGGCCATGCGGGCCGCCGCCGAGGAGGTCAAGAAGCGGGTCGGCTTCGAGGTCATGACCCAGTCCGACCTGCCCAAACCGGCTCTGGTCGCCCGCTTCAGTCGGGAGGAGACGTCGTGCCTTTTCGCCACCATGGGCTTCTGGCAGGGCGTGGACGTGCCGGGCTCGGCCCTGTCGCTGGTCACCATCGACCGGCTGCCCTTCCCCCGCCCCGACGACCCGCTCCTCCAAGCCCGCCGGGAGAAAGCCGGCCCGGGCGCCTTCGAGTTGATCGACATCCCCCGGGCGGCGGCGCTGCTGGCCCAGGGCTGCGGACGCCTCATCCGCTCGAGCAGCGACCGCGGGGTGGTGGCCGTGTTCGACCGGCGCCTGGCCAAGGCGCGCTACCGCTGGACCTTGGTCAACGCCCTGCCCCCCATGCGCCGCACCCGGCACCGCTCCGACGTGGCAGACTTCCTCGCCGCGGCCCGTCTAGGACCCGAGGCCGAACCCGGTAGTCAGGCCCCGGTAGCTAGGCCCCGGTAGCTGGGCCCCGGTAGCTGGGCCCCGGGTTGCCGACCCTGCGGGTGGCGCTCAGAAGCCGAGGCGCTCCAGGGCCTTGGGCCGGCTCTGCCAGTTCCGGTCGACTTTGACGAACAGATCGATGTAGGCCCCGGGCGGCAGCTGCTGGCGTACCGCGATACCGACCTGCTTGAGCACCTCGCCGCCGCGGCCGATGACGATGCCCTTCTGCGAGTCTCGCTCCACGAGGATCTCACAGCGGATGCGCGGCCACTCCCATTCGGTGACCCGGCAGGCGATGGAGTGGGGTACCTCGTCGTGGGTCACCGCCAAAAGCTGCTCCCGCACCAGCTCGGCCACCCAGAAGGCCTCGGGCACGTCGGTGACCATGTCGTCGGGGTAGAGCAGGGGCCCTTCGGGCAGACGGCCGGCGATGGCCTCGACGAGCTCGCCCACCCCCTCCCCGGTGCGGGCCGACACCGGGTAGAAGTCCAGGAAGTCCGAGACCTCGGCGGCCGCCCGGAGCTGGTCGAGCACCTGGCGTCGGCCGACGGCATCGGTCTTGTTGACCACGAGAATGGTCTCGGCGGGCACCAGGCCGGCGACGAAACGATCGCCCCGGCCCACCGCCGCGGTGGCGTCGATCACGAACAGGATCAGGTCCACCCCACCGAGGGCGTCGGTGGCGGCCTCGTTGAGACGCGACCCGAGGAGGGTGCGCGGCTTGTGGATCCCCGGCGTGTCCACGAACACGACCTGGACGTCGGGCCGGGTCAGGACCCCCCGCACCTGGTTGCGGGTCGTCTGGGCCACCGGGGAGGTGATCGAGACCTTCTGGCCTAGGATCCGGTTGAGCAGCGTGGACTTGCCCACGTTGGGGCGCCCGACCAAGGTGGCGAAGCCCGACCTCAAGAGCCGGCCTGCTCGGCCGGCCGGTCCAGGCGGTCGGCCGGCACCGAGATGCGGACCCGGCCGATGCGCCGGCCCTGCACCCGCTCGGCGGTCAAGCGGTAACCGTGGACCTCGCCGCACTCGCCCTCGTTCGGCACGTGGCCGAGCAGTGAGTACAGCAGGCCGCCGACGGTGTCCCAGTCGTCGCCTTCGGGCAACTCCACCTGGCCGGCGCCGTCGAGCAGTTCGTTGACCTCGTCGACGGGCATGCGGGCGTTCACCACGATGGTGCCGTCGCTGAGGTGCTCGGTGGGGGTCTCCTCGACGTCGTACTCGTCGGTGATCTCCCCCACCAGCTCCTCGAGCAGGTCCTCGAGGGTCACCAGCCCGGCGGTACCACCGAACTCGTCCACCACGACGGCCATGTGGAACTTCCCGGCCTGCATCTCCCGCATCAGCTCGGACACCTTCTTGCTCTCGGGGGTGAACTGGGCGTCGCGCATCACCTCGGACACCTGACTGTCACCCCGGCCCTCGCGCTCGGCGCGCATCAGGTCCTTCACGTAGACGATACCGGCGATGTCGTCGATGCCCTGGGAGAACACCGGGATGCGGGAGTAGCCGGCGGGAATGACGATGTCGATCACGTCGGTGATGCGGGCGTAGGACTCCACCGCCACCATGTCGGGCCGCGGCACCATCACCTCCCGCACGACGGTGTCGCCGAAGTCGATGATGGAGTGGATCAAGGTCCGCTCCTCATGTTCGACGACCCCTTCCTCGGCGGCTTCGTCGGCGATGGCCCGGAGCATCTCGTCGCTGGTGTAGGGACCGGACTTGATCCCCTTTCCCGGCAGCAGGGCGTTGGTCACCCCGATCAGGGCCCGGGTGATCCAGCCCAGGGGGCGGAACGCCACGAGCAGGCGGATCACCGGCGAGGCCAGGAGGGCGGCCCGGTCGGAGTGCTGGACGGCCCAGGTCTTGGGAGCCAGTTCGGCCACCACGAAGATGACCACCACCTCGAAGGCGGTGGCGATGAGCACCCCCACACCTCCGAAGGCGTGCTCGGCCAGCACCCCGACGAGGGTGGCGGCGACCAGGGTGCACAGCTCCAGGGCGAAGAGGATCACCGGCAGGACCCGGTCGATGCGCTCCACCAGTCGCAGGAGGGTGCGGGCCCGGCGGTGTTCCTCCTCCACCAGCGTCATGGCCTTGACCTTGCTGATGCGGGTGATCGCCGTCTCCGACATGGCGAGGAAACCGGTGATTCCGATCAGCACCACCACCACGGCGAGCAGGACGATGTCGTTGCCGGTGAAATGGTGGCTGGCCCCGATCACGGACCGGTCCCGTCCTCGGCGACGTCGGGGGGCTCGACCCCGCCAGGGGGCTCAGCAGCGGCGGTCGGCGGGGTGCCGGGCGGCGCCGCGGGGGCGGCGGGCGCGGCGCGGTCATCGGACGCCGCCCTGGGGTAGGCCGAGCCCGGTACCGACCCGTGATGGCGTCCGAGCAGCTCCCGCTCCTTGGCCTCCATGATCTCGGCCTCCTCGGGGTCCTCGTGATCGAGGCCGAGAAGGTGGAGCAGCCCGTGGACCAGTAGGAGGGCCAGCTCGTCGTCGAAGGTGCCGGCGTGTTCCGGGGCGTTGCGGTGGGCCACCGCCGGGCAGATCACCACGTCGCCGAGGAGGGTCGGAAGGTCGTCGGGGGTCGGACTGAACCCGGGCCCCGTCCCCCCCGAGTCGGGGCTGCGACCTCCCTCCACCGGCTCCTCGTCGATGGGGAAGGCCAAGACGTCGGTCGGGCCCTCCTTGCCGAGGAAGCGCGAGTTGAGATCGGCGATGGTCGCCTCGTCGACGTACAGGACCGAGACCTCGGTCGGGCCCCGGACGCCCTCGTCGGCCAGGACGGCCTCGGCCAGCCTGATCCAGCGCATGGTGTCGACCGGGTGGTCCGACTGCTCGTCAGCCGCAAAGACAGACGGTGGCACCTTCGTCGCGGCTCCCTCAGGCTCCGGGTCCGAAGCCGTCCGGTTCGCCTCCGGACGGCGCCCGCTCAGCAGGCTCGGCCCTGCTCCCGGCCCGACCCGTGCGCAGGGCCTCGGCGGCCTCGTAGGCGCCGACGATGTCCGAAACGATCCGATGGCGCACCACGTCTCGCCGGCCCAGGCTGACCCAGGCCAGACCGTCGATGCCGGCCAGCATCTGCTCCAGGCCGGTCAGGCCCGAGCGGCCCCCCGGCAGGTCGATCTGGGTGTCGTCGCCGGTCACGACCACCTTCGAGCCGAAGCCGATACGGGTGAGGAACATCTTCATCTGTTCCGGCGTGGTGTTCTGGGCCTCGTCGAGGATGATGAAGCTGTTGTTCAGGGTGCGGCCCCGCATGTAGGCGAGGGGTGCCACCTCTATGGTCCCGGTCTCGAGCAACCGGCGGGCCGCCTCGGTGCCCAGCATGTCGTAGAGGGCGTCGTAGAGGGGCCGCAGGTAGGGGTCGACCTTGGCCATCAAGTCGCCGGGCAGGAAGCCCAGGCGCTCCCCCGCCTCGACCGCCGGTCGGGTCAGGATGATGCGATCCACCTGCTTGGCCTGAAGGGTCTGCACCGCCAGGGCCACGGCCAGGTAGCTCTTGCCGGTGCCGGCCGGCCCCACCCCGAAGGTGATGATGTGGTCCCGGATGGCTTCGGCGTAGCGCTTCTGCCCGCTGGTCTTGGGCCGCACCGACCGGCCCCGCGCCGACCGCAATACCTCGGAGGTCAGCACCTCCGAGGGGCGCTCGTCGGCTCGGACCATGTCGATGGTGCGGTGTACCACCTGGGGGTCGATCTGGGCTCCCTGTTCGAGCAGCAGCCGTAACTCGTCCACCAGCCGGGCGGCGACGACGGCGTCATCGCCGGCGATGGTGAACTCGTTTCCCCGCGCGTGGATGGACGTGCCCTCGAAGGCGCTCTCCACAGTGCGCAGATTCTCGTTGAGCGGGCCCACGAGACGCGGCATCAGGTGGTTGGGGACGGTGACGGTGACGGTAGTGGACACGGCCGGATTCACTTCGAGGCTACCGCTTGGCCGGGCTCCGCAGGACGGACCCCGCCGCGGGGGGTCGTTTCAGACAATCGGGTCGACCCCCGGCGGCCAGCCCATCTGTTGGCCACCGAGCACATGCATGTGGAGATGGGGGACGCTGTTGAGGGCGTGCCCCCCGACATTGAACACCAGCCGGTAGCCGTCTTCGGCAATCCCCCGGGCCTGAGCGCCGGTCCGGGCGGTGGCAAACATCTCCGCCAGCAGGTCCCCGTCGCCGGGTTGCACGTGGGCGGCGTTGGTGATGTGGCGGCGGGGCACCACGAGGAAATGGACCGGGGCCGCCGGGTTGATATCGGAAAAAGCGTAGGTGTGCTCCGACGAGACGACCTCCTCGGAGGGGACCTCGCCGGCCACGATCTTGCAGAACAGGCAGTCGGCCATCGCTACGAAGCTACCCTCACGGCGGTGACAGGGCACGGGAACGACGAGTCTCGACCCGACGACATCCTGGCCGAACTGGCCCGCTGGTCGGCCACCGAGCGCGTCGGGCGGGCCGCTCGGGAGCGAACCCGGCTGCGGTCGCTGCTCGAGCAGTCGGCGACCGAGGCCACCCTCAGCGGCCTGCTCGTCGACCTGGCTGAGTCCGGGGTCGAGGCCACCGTCTCGGTGCGGGGGGGCGGCCGCTACACCGGGCGGCTGTCGGGCGTCGGGCGCGACCTGGTGGCCCTCGATCGGACCGCTCAGGGCCCGGTCCTCGTGCCCGTCGCCGCAGTCGGCACCGTCACCCCGGCCGGCGCCGGGCCGGCGACCTGGCAGCCGGGGGGGCGGCGGCGCCCCCCATTGGAGCTGACCCTGGCCGGGGCCCTCGACGTGCTCGCCGCCGAGGCCGCTCCGGTGACGGTGCACGTCGGCGAGGAGCGCATCACCGGCACCGTGGCGTCGTGTGGGGAGGACCTGCTCACGGTGCGCACCGACACGGGGCCCCATCGGGCCGTGCACGTGGCGCTCGGGGCCGTCACCGGTATCGAACTTCGCTGAGAACCCACGGGTCGCAGGGCCCGGAGCCGGGCGCCTCGGGAACCGGACCGCCCGAGCGTGACCGCCGGGGCGGACGGGCCGCTCAGACGGCGTCGCTGGGGGTGCCGTCCTCGGAGTAGGCCCGGGTCCCGCGCGGCTTGGGCTCGGGATACAGGTGCTCCAGCGTGCCCGGCTCTATCCGCATCCTGGCGATGAAATCGTCCACGTCCGACGACTGGACGCGGATCACCCGCCCCATCTTGTAGGCCGGTAGCTGGCCCTCGTCGATGAACCGGTACAGAGTGCGCAGCGTCACCCCCAGGTGCTCGCAGGCTTCACGCGTGCCCATCCATTGGATCGGATCGCTCATGCCGACATACTAACCTTCTTATAGACAAGCCAGTAGGATCTCGTTAGATTTCATGTGTGGCGTGGCGACGGGCCGACGGTACACGGACCATACTGGCGGGCCCGTCCCGGGCACCTCAGGTCGTACGAGCCGACGACCCCGGATCGCCACCGGCCGACCCGGCGGGCACGCTATCAGGCCGGCGGGTGGCCCGACCCGGTTTGCGGGCCGTGGTCGGCGGTCTTCTGGTGGCTGCGGCCGCAGTGATCGTCTTCGCCGCGTCCCTCTCGGCGGCGGGCGGCAGCCGACTGTCCTACGTGGTGGCCGAGCGGGACCTGCCGGCGGGCGCGGTGATCAGCCCGGGGGATGTGGGCCTGGCCCCCATGGCCCTCGACGGGGCCACCCGGGCCGCGTCGTTCCGTAGTCCCGACGCCCTGGTGGGCCACGCCCTGGCAGTGGCAGTCGGGCCGGGCCAACTCGTGGAGTCGTCGATGCTCGCCGACCGGCCGGGGCCGACGCGACCGGTGAGCGTGGCCGTCGACCCCACCTCCATGGCCGCCCTGGCCCCTGGAGACCCCGTCGACGTCCTCGAGACGCCTGCGCCAGCCGGGGCCGGCGGTGGTCAGGCCGGCCCGTCGGGCGGGCCGGGCAGCCCCACGGTGGTGCTGCGCAACGCCGTGCTCATGTCCGTCGGCGGGCCCCCCACCGGGCTGCTGGCCGGGGCGGGAGCTTCGGGGACCGTCGTCACCCTCGGGGTGGGCAGCCTGACCGAAGCGGAGGCACTGATCGCCGCCGCCCACAGCGGGACCATCGACTTGATCCGGGCCGACCCCTCCGACGGCCGGGGCAGCGGACCGTGACCGGTGAGCGGTTCGTCCTGCTCGGGCTGGCCCCGCCCCGGGCGGCGTGGTTCGAGTCGGTCTCGCGCTGGACCACCTCGGCTGCGCTCGCCGCCGAGTTCGTCAAGTGCGTGTCGGCCGAGGAGGTCAGGGCCCGCCTGCGTTCCGGTCGGAGCCACTCGGCGCTCCTCGTCGACACGGCCAGCCCGGCGCTCGACCGCGACCTGGTGGACGACTGCGCCGGGCACGCCACCCCGGTCATCGTGGTGCGCAACCCCCGCCACCCCGGCGCGCCCGGCCAGGCCCGGGACCTCGGCGTGGCGGCCGAGATGGACTCCGGGTTCGGTCCCGACGACCTGATCGAGGTCCTGAGCCGCTACTGCCGGCCGGTCAGCGACGCCACCGGCCTGCCCCCCGGTTTGGACGACCAACCGGCCCAGGGGTTCTGGCAGGCGCCCCTCTTCGTGGTGTGCGGCCCCGGGGGCACCGGCGCGTCCACCGTGGCCATGGCCCTGGCGTCGGGACTGGGCCGTGACCCGCGCTGGGGAGGACGGGTGCTGCTCGCCGACCTGGCCCGCCCCGGGGAGCAGGCCATGCTGCACGACAGCGCGGAGCTCGGGCCGGGGCTGCAGGAGCTGGTAGAGGCCCACCGCCTGAGGCGGCCGGAGCCCGGCGAGATCTCGACGATGACCTTCTCGGTGCCCAGGCGGGGCTACCGCCTGCTCCTCGGCCTGCGCCGGCCCGAGGCGTGGGCCGCCATGCGACCCCGTGCGGTCGACGCCGCCCTCACCGGTCTGCGCCGCAGCTTCCAGGCGGTGGTGGCCGACGTGACCGGCGACTTCGAGGGGGAGGCCGAAGGGGGATCGGCCGACGTGGAGGAGCGCAACCACGTGGCCCGCAGCGCGGCCCGCCAGGCCACCGTGTGCCTGGCCGTGGGCACCCCCGGGCTCAAGGGGATCCACTCGCTGACCGTGCTGATCCGCCAGATGGTCGCCGCCGGAGCGGAGCCCGAGCGGGTCGTCGCCGTGCTGAACCGGTCGCCCCGTCACCCCCGGGCCCGGGCCGAGTCGGCGAGGGCCCTGGCCTCGCTGCTCGACGCCAGCGGCGCAACCCTGGCCTTGGCCGGGCCGGTGCACCTACCGGAGCGCAAACTCGAGGACGTCCTGCGCCACGGCCACCCCATCCCCGGGGCCCTGACCGAGCCCGTCACCCGGGCCATCGGCCTGGTGGCCGACCGCCTGGCCGACGCCCCGCCACCGCCCAACAACCCCCAACGGGTGACCCCGGGGAGCCTGGGCACGTGGGCCGACGACCGCCGGTAGCGAGGAAGTTGCGGCGGCCATCGGCAGACCTACGGTGGGAGCCGGCGCCCGGGCGACCCGCGGCGGTTGGCTCCCCCGCCTCGTCCGCTACCCCGTCACGTCTCGGCGCGAACCGAGACCTCGGTGACCCCCACGGGGCCCGGTGCCCACTCGTGAGCCAGGGCCCGGTCGGTTCCGGCCAGCTCCGCCGGAACGGGGCTGAGCGGCACGGCGCGCAGGGTCAGCTCGATCTGGTGCGTGCAGGTAAACGGCCAACTCCGGCCGCTCGGCACCTCAGCCGAGGTCCGCTCCACCATCCACACCCAGGCCCGGCTACATCAACTCGGACTGCTGCCATCCGACGCCGCCCTGCCGCTCTTGTGGTCCCGCAGGACCTTGCTGCCGGCGTTGCGACGCGCCTTCACCCTCGACCAGACAAGGAGCACCCAGCCGTGAACGAAGACCTCCACGGAGCCGCCCGCCGCATCCTCGAATCCTGGGCCGACACGCCCGGCCCGGCCGCCGAAGCCGTCAGTCTCGACATCCTCAGCAGTCAACGGGCAACCAGGAAACGGCAGGCCGTTGCTGGCGATTTCCTCGCCCAGATGGCCGGCGGCCTGCCTGAGCACGTCATCCTCGCCGGAGACCTGTACCCGAACGCCCCGACCGCGTTCGCGACCATCCCGCCGCCGGCCGGCTCCGAGAGCAGCGAACCGACGTCGCGAGTCCCGTAGTTCAGCCAAGGGCGGAACTACCGGCCAAGAGATGATCCCCGAACCTGTCACAGGCCTCCGGTATCCTCACTTCTGCTGCGGCAGGCCCCCGGAACTTCCATGCGCCGGGTGGGGCTGTTGCGCTGACTGACCTCGGGTCGTCGGCGCGTGCGGCGGCCCCTGACATGAAGGGATCGTCCGCATGAATCTCGAAGCCGCCGTCGGAGCCTTGGTCGCCGCAGCCGTGTTTGGTGAGCCCGAGGGCCGTGCCCTCACCAAGCTCAGGACCGTCGACACTCTCGACCTCAGGGACGCGCGGGCCAAGGTGCTCGCCGCGGCCGAGAAGGTCAACGTCGAGGACCCGAGCTACAAGGACATCGAGGTCCTGGCTGCTTGCGCCGATCTGGCCAAGGCCATCGAGGCCGAGATGGGGCGCAGGCTGGAGACCGAGGAAAGCCGCCGTATTGCGGCCGATCAGCTCACGGCGTCGATCGCAGCGAGCGCCTCGGCCAGCGAGGACACGGCTTCACGCCTGGAGGGCACCACAGGCCGCCGCCGGCTTCCCAGCATCGCGACCTTGTCTCGACATCAGCCGGGCCGTACCAGGCCGGCAGCGCCCGCCCAGCGGGGCACTGGTCGTGTCCTGACCGCCGCGGCCGGCCAGGTCGTCGGCTCCGTCGAGGAAGCGGCCGTCGAAGCTGCCCGGGTTCTGGAGCGGCAGGTCTCCCAGCGCCGGAATTGGGGAGCACGGGAGCTGATCCCGTTGGTGACCAGCCGGGCCGAGTACCCGCAGGACCGCCAGCTCGGCATGGACGAGTGGGCCAACGAACGGAAGCTGGATGCGGTCACGTCGCCCCAGGCCCTCGCCGCGTCCGGCGGTGTCTGCGGGCCCGTCGCGGTCGATTACAGCGTTCAGACCATCGCCGTCGCCGATCGGCCGGTCAAGAGCGCCCTGGCGAACTTCGGGGCCGGCCGGGGAGGTTTGAGGTATATCCTTCCTCATACCTTGGCTGCGGTCACCACCGACGCCCCCGCGTCGGTCTGGACCGAGGCCACCGACGCCAACCCGGGCGGCTCGACCAAGCCCCACGCCCTTTTTCTCTGCCAGACTGTCGAGGAGGCCTACGTGGACGCGGTCACCTCCATCGTCCAGTTCGGCAACTTCCAGGCCCGGTACGCCCCGGAGCAGGTAGCCCAGTACATGGAGACCGCCGAGGCCGTCCACAGCCGCCTGGCCGAGGCCACGCTGCTCGCTGCCATATCTGCCGGTTCGACCCGGTCGACCGCGGACAACTACGAGGTCGGGGCTGCCCGCGATTTCCTGGCGACGATCGACCGGGCCGCCTCCGCCTACCGGTTCCGCAACAGGATGGCTCCGACCGCCCCCCTCCGGGTGGTCTATCGTCCTACGTCAACGACATGGTGAGGGCCGACCTCGCTCGTAACATGCCCGGCGACAGCGGCGGGTCGTCCGAAAGGCTGGCGGTGTCCGACGAGGAGATCGCCGACTGGTTGAAGGTCCGCAACATCAACGGGACGACGACCTACGACTCGGTGACCACCTCGACGGCGTACACCGGGGGCGTCGCCAACCAGGGCTAGTCGGCGCAGGGTGCCGGGCAGCTCGAACCGTGGCCCCTCACCACTCTCGTTTGGATTTTCCGTGAGGGTGCGTGGGTTTTCCTGGACGGCGGCGAACTGAACCTGGGCATGGTCCGGGACTCGACGCTGAACAAGACCAACGACTTCCAGATGTTCTCGGAGACCTTCGAGAAGGCGATCTTCCGGGGTCACGAGAGCATCGAGATCGCCATGAAGCTCGACCCGACCGGCACGTCTGTCGGCTCGGTGGCGGGCACCACCCTGACCATCGGGAGCTGATGGATTCCGGCCGGCACCGTTCGTTCAGCTTCGGGATGGGCTACGGACAGCGGTGTCGGCCGGGCACGGGTCTGCCGGGTCGGCCGGTTTCTGGTTGAGTGGCCGGCCGGCCCCGCAGCTAATCGTCTTGATGCCGATCCTCGCCCTCCGCCTCTACTTCGGCGTGGACCTTGCCCGCGTGGCGCTCCTGGAACTTCTTGCAGATTCGGCGGGCCGCCTCTACTGCTGCAGTGCCGACCAGGCCACCTTCGGCGTCGTTCAGGAGGTGCATCGTGACATGAACGATGTCCTGTCCTGCGCCACGACGCTCCTCGGGTGGCTCATAGGTCACCTGGACACCTTCGCTGCTGAGATCCCGACGGAGCATCACGGCTCCACGCATCGGGCCTGAGTAGATCACCCGCATCCCATTACCCTAGGCGGTCACATACCCGGGAATAGAGACCCGGGGGTGGCGACGGCACAGCGAGGGGTTGTTCTGTGAGCTGGAATGACTGAGGCAGGTTGGTATCCCGATCCCGAGGGCCGCGACTCGCTCCGCTACTGGGACGGGTCGGCATGGACCGGCCATTGGTCGGAGAAACCTCGTTCGCCCGTCGATGAGGCGCACCCGACCGGAAGTCTCGACAAGCCCGCCCCTCGGATCATCCGGACGCCGCACGAGGCCGAGGAGCTGGCCGCCGAGTGGTGCCGCTGGTACGGCTACGAGGACGTTGAGACGACCGGCCACAGCTCCGACGGCGGTGTGGACGTCCGCGCCCGAAGGATGGTCGCTCAGGTCAAGATGCTCTCCGTTCCAGTCGGTCGCCCCGACCTGCAGCAGCTCTACGGGGTGGCGATGGCTCAGCGGGCGGTACCGCTCTTCTTCAGCGTCGGGAACTACAGCCGGGAGGCCAGCCAGTGGGCCGAGCAGGTCGGAATGGCCCTCTTCGGCTACACCCGCGCCGGCGAGGTCGAGGCCGTGAACAGCTTCGCCGTGGCGATCGAGAATCGAGCCGAGGGGCAGTTGGCGAAGCCGAAGGAGCCGTGGTGGGCGCTCCCTCTGGGATGCGACGACGCCACCGCCTGCTCACGAATCATGCCCGAGCAGGGCCGGTTCCGGCGGCAGACCGACCAGATCTTGTGGATACGCCAAGGATGGCTTCCCGTTGCGACGGTCCGTTACGACTACACCTACGTGTCGATGGTGAGCGGCCGGGGAGAGCGGTTCGTGAACCGCCAGCTCCAGCAGCGAGTGCCGTACATTCCGGCCCGCAGCCCCCGCACCGAGGAGCTGTTCGCCCAGTCCAGTGCTGCCGTCGAGATGGTGAAGGGGTACGCGGTCGGCGTCCCGCCGTCGCAGGCCAAGATGACGCAGCTCCCGGCCGAACAGGTCAACCTTCGACCCAGGGAAGGCATAGACCGGCTCATCGAGATGATCTACGACGCATACCACAGCTACAGCCGCCCTCCCCACCAGGGACACCACGCCCTGACCCGCTACAACCTCCCGGGCAACGCCCGCACCCTACGGGTCATCGAGACCGGCAAGTTCGTCGTTCCGATCTTCGCTGCGCTCATCGCCGGCCCGGCCGGCAACCGGATCACCGTCGTGGAAGGAGTGACCGGCAGCCTCGACCCGCACCTCAGCTCCCACTTGACCCGACACGCCCCGGACCTGCTCGACGAGATATACGCCGGCCGGCAGGTCGGACCGACGTAGGGTCGGATGCGGGCGTTCAAGCTGGTCTACTCGTTCAAGGCCGAGGGCGAGAAATGGGTGAGCACAGACACGGTGCGGGCGACGATTCGGTCGGCCGTAGAGGACGTAACGGCGACTCACCAGCGATGCAAGCTGGCCGGAGATGTCGAGTTCCGCCGGTTCGACGCCCGGGACCGGAAGCGGTCGCGCTCCTTTTCGGTGCTACTCGGGTTCGTTATAGCGGACGACGACTTCGCCGACGACCAGGAGGCGCTCTACGAGGATCTGCGTCTGGTCTCGCACGCCTTGTGGAACGGTCTCGTGGAGCAGCGGTACGCGGACGAGCTGTGGCTCAAGGAGCTGCTGGTCGCCGGGGCTGTGGTGTTCGACAACGGCGAAGACCCAGCCGAGTTCACCTTCTACACCAAGCCCGACAAGCCGAGACCCGGCCACCTTCGGGCGCTGTAAGCCCCGGGCGTCGACCGGATGGCGGTGCTGGAGTCCTCCGTGGGGTTGAGACGCTAGTCCCCCTAAGATCGGGGAAATGATGGTCAAGGCCGGCCGGCCCACACCACGCCCGGCCGACGAGCGTGAGGCCCTCCGGGCGGCTGCCCTGATCTGCGGTGCCGCAGCCGCCCTTCGGATGGTCGAGGCCAACCGTCCGAAAGCCCCCGACAGCCAGGCGATTGACCTAGCCCAAGGCCCGTGAGCTGTCGTTCTCTCAGAACAGCGTCAGCCGGCCCGCGTCCTCCCCTCGGAGCTGGTCGTAGTCGACCTCGACGCAGTCGATACCCCGGGCCCTGGCAACGACCTGGGCCTGCGGCTTGATCTGCTGCGCCACGAAGATACCCCGCACCGGCCGGAGCCGGCCG
>JAKCDU010000040.1 GCA_021838445.1 Actinomycetes bacterium
TGGTGCGCCCCCTGGGATTCGAACCCAGAACCTGCGGATTAAGAGTCCGTTGCTCTGCCGTTGAGCTAGAGGCGCGTGAGGATGAGAGTCAGTAACGATACCTCAACCTCCGGCCCCGGTCAGATCGAGTCGGCGACGCATTGCGACCCGTTGGTGCGCGCCCTCGGGGACCGACGGCGCGCTCGGGGAGCCGCCGAAAGCCTCCCGGGTAGCCTGGCCGCCATGGCGAGGCTGGGGTCTGCTCTGAGCCAGGCGGTGAGGACCGCGCTGCGTCTCGACCGGACCAAGATCGCCCTCGGCGTCGGGTTGCGGGTGGCCATCGGCGTCGGGCTGTGCCTGGTCGTGGGGCGATTGAGCGGCCACACCGTGGCCGGCGTCACGGCGACCATTGGGGCGCTCAGCGCAGGCATGGCGTCCCACCAGGGGACGTATCGCAGCCGGGCGGCGATCGTGCTGGCCGCGGCGGCGTCGATGGGGGCGTGCGCCACCGTCGGGGGGGCCGTCGGCCAGCTCTTCGGCCCCGACGTGGCGGTGACCGCCCTCGTGTCGTTCGGCGCCGGCCTGCTGATATCCCTCGGCAACGCCGGGCTGGTGGTCGGCCTGCAGGCTGTCGTAGGGCTGGTGGTGTTCAGTCAGTTCCACCTCTCATGGGCGGTCTCACTGCGCAACGGCGGGCTGGTGCTGCTCGGCGGTGCGGTCCAGGCCCTGCTGGTGGTGGTCGTGTGGCCTCTTCGCCGCTTTCCGGCCGAGCGGCGGGCCCTCTCGGACGCCTACGGGGTGCTGGCCGGATACTCCCGGGCGCTGGCCGCCGACGCCGGCGCCCTCCTCGAGCCCGGATCGCTCGACGGTCTCGACGCCCTGTGGCGAGACGCCCAGCCCTTCGGCGGTGACGACCTGGCCGCCCACCGGGCGTTGGCCGCCCAGACGGACCGCCTGCGCCTGGAGCTGGTGGCCCTGGCCCGGGCCCGGGTCCGGCTCGCCGTCACCGGGGAAGCGGTCGCGGCCCGGGCCGTCGACGAGGTCTTCGAGCGCTCGGCGGCGGTGCTCGACGAGGTCGCCGCCGCGGTGGCCGACGGCCGGGCGCCGGCCGGCTGGCAGGAGCAGCGACTGAGGTTCCGCTCCGCTCAGGAGACCCTGCAGGAGGCCGCAGCGGCCCGCCCCACGGACTCGGGTGCCGCCGCCCTCGACGTCGAGCGGCGGGTGGAAGCCCTTGCCGGTCAGCTCAGAGCGGTTCTGCGCACCGCCGCCGTACCAGCCGGCTTCGAGGCCGTCGATCTCGACGAGTTGATGAGGAGCGGGGGCATCGCCCCGGCCCGGCGCTCAGGCGCCACGTGGGTGCGCGAGCAGGGGGCCACGCTGCGATCCAACCTCACTTTGTCCTCCCAGGCCTGCCGCCACGCCCTGCGCATGGCCGTGGCCATGGCCGCCGGGGTGGCCATCTCCCACATCTTCACCTACGGCCACCGTTACTGGCTACCCATGACGGTGCTCCTCGTGTTGCGCCCCGATTTCGCTTCGACCGTGACCCGCGGCCTGTCGAGGGTCATCGGCACGCTCATCGGGGCGGGGGCGGTCACCGCTCTGCTGGCCGAGCTTCGCCCCGGTCCCGACTGGCTGATCGCCCTGGTCGTGGCCCTGTGCTTCCCGGCGGCGGCGCTGCTCCTGGCCAACTACGCCATCTTCAGCGTCTGCATCGCCTCCCTGGTGGTCACCATGCTGGCCTTCCTCGGCGCTCCCGAACTGGCCACCGCCGGGGACCGGACCTTCTACACCCTCGCCGGGGCGGCGGTGGCCCTGATCGCCTACGCGGCGTGGCCCACCTGGGAGTCCACCTCGCTGCCCGACACCCTCGCCGGCCTGGCCGAGACCGAGGGGCGCTACGCCGCGGGAGTGCTCCGAGCCTGGGCCGAACCGTCGACGGCCGACCGGGCGGGGTTGCAGAAGGCCCGCCTCGATGCCCGCCTGGCCCGCAGCAACGCCGAAGCGGCCGTCACCCGGTGGTTGAGCGAGCCCGACACCGCCCACCGCCTGCCGCGCGAAACGGTTCTCGGTTTCATGGCCTCGGTGCGAGCCTGCGTACAGGCCCTGCTCGCCCTCCACGCCGAGCTGCCCGAGGCCGGTCCCGGTCAGCCCGAGGTTGGGCGGCTGGCGAGCGAGGTGGAGCAGGCGTTCTCCCTCGTCGCCGGGCATCTCAGGGGATCGGCCCCGGTCAGCGAGCTGCCCCGCCTGCGTCGCCGGCAACTCGCGCTGGCCGCCCGGCTCGAGGCCGGTTCGGACGGCCCCCGCGGGGACCCGGGGGCGGTGGTCCTGGCCGGCGAGACCGATCTGCTGGTCGATTCCGTCGACGCCCTCGGGCACCTGGTGGGCCTGGTGAGCTGAGGTCGGCCACCTCACGGCCAAGGCCCCGGCCGAGCGGTGGCCCGGGGATGTACCCCGTCGCCGACCGGCTGGGCGCGGGCCCAGGGATCGACGCCCCGCCGGCGCGAGACGACGCCCGGCGCGGGTCTTGGTGGGGTGACCGAGGGGACTCGAACCCCCGACCTCCAGGGCCACAACCTGGCGCTCTAACCGACTGAGCTACGGCCACCAAGGAAGAAGACAGTGTGCCACAACGGGAGCGGGGCATAACGAGCATCGTTTTGCGGTTAATTGGATCTGTGGGCAAAGCGGCATCCGAAGCCGATCAGGACCTGGTCCGGTTGTACCTCGACGGGATCGGCCGTTACCCGTTGCTGCGCCCCGAGGAGGAGGTCGAGTTGGCCCGGGCCGTCGAGGACGGCCGGGAGGCGGCGGCCCGCCTGGAAGCCGAGGCGGACCGCCTGGAAGCGGCCGAGGCCGCCCGCCTGCGGCGCCGGGTGAGAGCCGGGGAGCGGGCCTTCGAGCGCTTCGTCAACTCCAATCTGCGCCTGGTCGTCTCCATCGCCAAGCGCTACCAGGGCGACCTGCCCATGCTCGACCTCATCCAGGAGGGCAACATCGGGCTGATCCACGCCGTGGAGAAGTTCGACTGGCGTCGGGGCTACAAGTTCTCCACCTACGCCACGTGGTGGATCCGCCAGGCCATCGGTCGCGGCATAGATAACACGGCCCGGACGGTGCGCCTCCCCATCCACACCGGTGACCAGATGCGCCGGGTGATGCGCTCCCGCAGCGCCCTCGAGGGGCGCCTGGGCCGTAGCCCGACGGCGGCCGAGCTGGCCGAGGACGCCGGGCTGCGGGAGTCGGACGTGGAAGCGGTGCTCAAGCTGGTCATGGAGCCGGTCAGCCTGGCCACCCCTATCGGTTCCGACGGCGAGACCGAGCTGGCCGACGTGATGGCCGACGACTCGAGCCCGTCACCGTTCGAGTCGGTCGCCCAGGGGATGCTCAGCGGTGAGATCGACAAGCTGATGTCCCGCCTCGGTGAGCGGGAGCGGCGCATCCTCAGCCTGCGGTTCGGGCTGGACCGGGGGGAGCCCCGCACCCTGGACGAGGTCGGCTTGGAGATGCACCTGACCCGGGAGAGGATCCGCCAGATCGAGCGGGCGGCGCTGGCCAAGCTCCGCTCCCCGGCGAGCATGGAGATGGCTCGGGACCTCATGGCGTCCTGAGCGGTCCGAGCCCCAGATCGAGATCGAGGACGGCCAGGGCCTCCTCCACCGAGGACTTGTCGTGGGCCAGTCCCTCCACCACCCGGCCGTCGGCTTCGTGGCGGGTGCGCTGGTGGTAGTGGCCGTGCACCACCAACGGGGGCTCGGTGCGCGACACCGCCTGATCGAGCAGGTCGCGCACCCGCCGGGCGTCGGCGATGATGTCCTCGGGTAGCGGGAGGCGCCGGTAGGACGGGGTCACGGTCGTCGGGGCGGCGTGGGTGACCAGCACATCGAGCGGTACGTCCCCGAGGCGGTCCACGTCGGCTTGGGTGGTGGCTTCCTGCGGCCACCAGTTGACGCCCCGTTTGCGCAGGAAACGGTCGATGCTGACCGCTCCCCCCAGCGCGCCGAAGCGCACCCCCTGCCACTCCCACCGGGCCCCCCTCGTCGCCCACAGGACCCGGTCGCGCATGGCGACCAACCCGGCCTTCCCCCCGGCCTCGTGCCGCCACCGGTCGAGGGCGTCGTGGTTCTCGTGGTTGCCGTCGATCCACACCACGCTGACGCCGGCGGTGGAGGCGTGTCGGTCGACGTGGTCCAACCAGGCGTCCTCCCGACCCGGCCACAACCCGAAGTCGCCCAGCTGCAGGACCACCTGGCAGCCGGCCCGCGCCGCGGTCTCGAGGCTGATCGCGGCCCACTCCCGGTTGCCGTGCCAGTCGCCGGCCAGCAGGATCCGCACCGCTGATCAGACCGGCTGCCGGTTGACGGGGCAGGTCAGACAGCGCGGCCCGCCCCGGCCCCGCCCGAGCTCGCTGCTCGGCACTGTGAGCACGTCTACGCCGGCCGCGCTGAGCAGTTCGTTGGTGGCCACGTTGCGGTCGTAGGCGAGGACCACTCCGGGCGCCAAGGCCAGCACATTGTTGGCGTCGCTCCACTGCTCCCGTTGCTGGTCGAGACGGTCCCCTCCGGTGGGCAGGAACCGGACGCCCCCGAGGCCGAGGGCCCCAGCCAGCGCCGACGCCAAATCCGGCTCCTCCCGCACCGCCAGGCCCGACGGCGCGGGTCGGAGCCGGAAGGCCCGCACGGAGGCGATGACCGGCGGGTAGACGGTGAAGACGTCGTGGTCCACCATGGTCATGACGGTGTCGAGGTGGATCACGGCCCGCTCGTGGGGTAGCTCCACGGCGACCACCTCCCGGATGGGAGGACTGGCCCGACCGCCTCGGTCGTCGGCGAACATGGCCCGGGCCAGTCGCTCCACTGCGGCCGGATAGGTGCGGGCGCCGATGCCCACCAGCAGGACCCCTGGGCCGGCCACCAGGACGTCGCCGCCTTCGAGCGGCCCATCCGGGCTCCCGGACGGTCCCGGCGCCGCCGTCGCCGCCAGGTCCGTACCGCCGGGCGCCGGCTCGCTGATCCCTGCCGGTGCCGCCCCTCCCGTCGCGTCGCCGTCGGGGTCGACGCTGGCCGCCGGGCGCTCGAGGCGGGCGTTGAAGCGGGGATGGAAGCGGTAGACGATGTCCATGTGTGCCGCCTCTCGCTGGCGGGCGGGGGCCGCCATGGTGGCGACGACCACCCGGTCGCGGATCCACATCGAGCTGTCGCGCATGAACAGGTGGTTGGGGAGGGGAGCCAGCACGAAGTCGCCGGGACGGCTGAGACGGCCGGTGAGGCTGGAGTCGGAGATCCCCGCCAGCTGGTCCATGGCGACGCCGCCTATCAGGGCGTCGAGCAGGTCCGGGTCGCTCAGCGACTCGAGGTGCCCGGCGAGGGCGTCGGCCGCGCCCTGCCCCAGGCCCGGTTGGGAGCAGGCGGCTACGATGAGCTCCTTGCGGGCCGCCGGCACGGCCATCACCGTGGCCAGGAGGTCGGTCAGGTAGAGGACTTCCACCTGGCGGCCCCGCAAGGCCGCCACTAGGGCGTCGTGCTCGGCGGTGGCGCCCTCGGGCCAGGGGATCTCGTCGAAGAGCATCTCGTCTTTGTTGTCCGGGGTGAGCCTCCCGAGCTCCCGACCCGGGCGGTGGACGATGACCGTGTCCAGGCGGCCTACCTCGGAGTGGATGCCGACCGGCGCGGTCATGGGCGCATGTCTACCCAATCGGCGAGGCGGCCGAAGCCGGCAGTCCCTGAGGCCGGCGGTTCTCGCCTCTGTCGCCCGGCGGCTCCCGGCCGGGAGGGCGACGGGCGGTTGGGGCGACGGGCGGTTGGGGCGAGGGTTGGTTGGGGCGAGGGTTGGGGCGACGGGCGGGCGGGGCCTCATGACCGCCGATGGGGGCGCGAACTGCCGGTGACGACCCAACTCGGGCCGACGGTGCGAGCTGCCATTCCTACCAGCCGGGCCAGTATGAAGCCGGTCAGCCCGGCCCGCACCCCGACGATCCCCCAGTGCCAGTGGAGGGCCGCCAAACTCACCGGGACGAACACCCCGACGGCGCTGGCCAAGGTGAGGCTGCGCATGAACGCCACGTCCCCGGCGGCGCAGAGGAACGCGGCCTGGAATCCCACTTCTCTCAGCAGCAGGTCCCGGCCCACCAGCAATTGGGCCCGCACCCTCGCCCAAGTCGGCCGCCATCCGCGCCGCTCGGCGTGCAGCGCCACGACGAAGAGGGCGCCCCCTCCGGCCTGGGCGACGAGGTTGGCGACCGCCGAGCCGACCAGGCCGAGACCCATGGGGTAGACCAGGAGAGGCGAGGCCACGGCCGACACGGCGTTGGCTGCGACCACGATTCGTACCGGGCGACGGGTGTCCTGGACGCCCCGCATCCACCCGTTACCGGCCAGGACCACCAAGATGCCCGGCAGTCCGAGCACCGCCACCCGGAACCAGGTCAGCCCCGAACGGTAGGCGGCCTGGTTGGAGCCGGCCAGGAGGTGCAGGAGGGGAGCGCCGAGGAGCTCCCCCACGGCGGCGGCCGACGAAAGCCGAAGCAGCCAGGCGGTAGAAGGTTTGGTCGGGACCTCGAGTGGGCGTCACCGGTAAGTGCTCAGTCCCAGCTGGAGGGCCAGCCCCAGGCCGGCGACGCATATCAACACCCGGATCGGCGTGGCCGGGACCCGCCGGACGATCGCCGGGCCCAGGCGCCCGCCGGCCAGGAATCCCACGGCGAGGGGCAGCACAGCGGCCCAACGGACCGGCCCGAACAAGGCGAAGCCGACCGCGGCCACCCCGTTGGCCAGTCCGAGCAGGAGGTTCTTCATGGCGTTGCTGCGAGGAAGCGGCTCCCCGGTGCTGAAGAGGAGCACGGCCAGCATGATGACCCCGCCGGCCGCCCCGAAGTAGCCGCCGTAGAGCGACACCGCGAACACCGCCGCCGTCAGTTCCCAGCGCGGTTTTCGGTGGCCGGAGGGCCCCACGTGGCGGCGCCGGGGGATGAGGATGGCCAGCGACCCGAGACCGATGAGGACCGGGACGACATGCTCGAAGATACGGCCCGGCGTGACCAGCAGGAGGGCCGCACCCAGCACACCCCCGACCCCAGCCGCGCCGGCCAGTCCCCGAGCCAGGGCTTTCTGGCCGGCCAGTTCCGGCCGGGACCCCCAGACCGATCCGACGCTGCTGAACAGCAGCGCCACGGTGTTGGAGACGTTGGCGCTGATCGGGCTGAGCCCGACGCCGAGGAGGGCCGGGTAGCTGACCAGCGAGGCCAGCCCGGCCACGCTGCCGGTCAGACCACCGCCGAAGCCGGCCAGCAACAGCCACAGGTAGCGCACCGGCACGGAGCGGGATGCTACGGGCTGGGCGTCGAGGTCGACTCCAGGCGAGACCCGGCGGCTGCTCCGGGGCGCCGGTCGGCGGAGACTTCCGGGCGTCAACCGGTGGCGGATCCCAGGCCCTACCCGGCGGCGACTCCTACCCGGCGGCGACCGGGGGGTGGGACAGATCGCAGTCGGCCGCCCGGCCCGGTAGCTTGCAGGGTGCCGATGTCGATGCCCGACCGCCACCGCCGCACCGATCTTCCTGCCTCGGTCACCATCTACGAGGTGGGGGCCCGCGACGGCCTGCAGAACGAGGCTACCGTCGTGCCCGTCGAGGTAAAGGCCGAGTTCATCCGCCGACTGGCCGGAGCGGGCCTTTCGACCATCGAGGCGACGAGCTTCGTTTCGCCGAAATGGGTCCCTCAGCTGGCCGACGCCGACGATCTGATGGCTCGTCTCGACTCCGTCCATGACCTGCGGCTGCCGGTGCTGGTGCCCAACCTGGCCGGTCTGGAGCGGGCCCTGGCCGCGGGGGTCAGGGAGATCGCGGTGTTCGCCGCCGCCACCGAGACCTTCTCCCGGCGCAACCTGAACCGGAGCCTCGACGAGGCCCTCGACATGTTCGCCCCGGTGGTGGTCGAGGCGACCCGCGCCGGGTTGTGGGTACGGGGGTACGTGTCGATGTGTTTCGGGGATCCATGGGAGGGCCGGGTCCCCGTGCAGCAGGTCGTCGGGGTGTCCCGGCGCCTCTTGGAAATGGGATGTTCGGAGCTCTCTCTGGGTGACACCACCGGAGTCGGCACGCCCGGTCATGTCCACGCTCTCATCGGCGGTCTGGTGGCGGCGGGGATCGGTCTGAAGCAGTTGGCGGTGCACTTCCACGACACCTACGGTCAGGCCCTGGCCAACACCCTGGCCGCGCTCGAGGTAGGGGTGAGCACCGTCGACGCGTCGGCGGGCGGTCTGGGTGGCTGTCCGTTCGCCCGCAGTGCCACCGGCAACCTGGCCACCGAGGATCTGGTCTGGATGCTCAACGGATTGGGCATAGAGACCGGTGTGGACCTGAGGCAACTGGTTGACACCAGCCTGTGGATGGCCGCACACCTGGGGAGGCCCAGCCCCTCGCGGGTCGTGACCGCCCTCGCCGCGGCCCGGGCTGCAGGCTGACACCTGTGGCTCGTACCTTCCGATTCGCGCTGGACCGCCGGTTCCTGCCTCTGCTCCTGCCTTTCGGTTTCCGACCCCGTCGAGACGCGGTGGTCATCGGCGATGATGGCGTGTTCACCGCCACCTTCGGGTTCTTCACCCTCCGCACCGACCGGGCGAACATCTCTGGTGCCCACGTGACCCGCGGCTACCGCTGGTGGACCGCGGTCGGCGCCCGCCGGTCCTTCGTCGACGACGGCTTGACCTTCGGCACCAACCGCGACGCCGGCGTCTGCGTGCACTTCAAGGAGCCGGTGCGGTCGGCGCTCAGCTTCGCCGGCCGGGGCCACTCGGCTCTGACCGTCACCGTCGAGGACCTCGACGGGCTGGTCGCCGAGCTCGGCCCGGCGCCCGAAGCGAGCTGACCGACGCCTCCCGCCGGCGGCTGTGGCGCGCCGGGAGAGCCGTCCCGGTCTACGGTAGGACCGTCCCTCGACGCTCCCTGCCGGAGCGGTCCCGACCAGGAGGTGTTCTCTGCCCGAAGACCGGCGCGTAGTGGTCGGTGTGGACGGGTCCGGTCATGGCGACGCGGCCCTGCTGTGGGCGGCCCACGAGGCGGCTCGGCGCGGGGCCAGGTTGGAGGTCGTGCACGCGGCTTTTCTCCGTCACGAGGCCGTCGAGCTGTTCGCTCCCGGCCTGGCCGATGAGGAGGAATCCCTGCTCGAGCGGGACGTGGCGAGGGCCCGTCAGGCCGAGCCCGGGCTCGAGGTGGAGGGCCGGCTCGAGGAACCGCCGGCCGCTGACGCCCTCATCCGGGCGGGGCAGGGAGCCGAGATGCTGGTGGTCGGCTCGCGCGGTCTGGGCGCGCTGCAGAGCCTGACCCTCGGTTCGGTGAGCCGGGAATGCGTGACGCGGGCCCACTGTCCCGTCGTGGTGATCCAGGCCGAGGCCAGGCCTGCGCAGGCGGACTGATCGGCCAGCCGGCGATGACCCGGCGATGACCCCGGAGGCTTCTGTCGTCCCCCCTGACGCCCCCGGCCTGAGCCCCGAATGGGCCGCCAACGGACTCCGCGGCGACGAGGTCGCCGACCGGGTACGCCAGGGGCGGTCCAACCGCCTGGAGACACCCGACACCCAATCGTGGCTGCAGATACTGCGTCGCAACGCCGTCACCCGCCTCAACTTCCTGCTGCTGGCGCTGGGGTGCGCCACCCTCGCCACCGGGTCCGGGCCCGACGCCACGTTCCTCGCCGTGGCGGTCATCAACAGTGTGGTGGGCGCCGCCCAAGAGGCCCGGGCCAAACGGACCCTCGACCGCTTGGCGGTCATCAACGCGCCGCGGGCCCGCGTGGTTCGCGACGGCACGATCCAGGAGATACCCCCCGACGACGTGGTCGTCGACGACCTGCTCGAGTTGCGACCCGGTGACCAGAGTGTCGCCGACGCCGTGGTGGTGGCCATGGCGGCCGAGATGGACGAGTCCCTCGCCACGGGTGAGTCCGAGCCGGTGGCCAAGGAGGCCGGTGACCGCATCCTGTCAGGCTCGTGGGTCGTGGCCGGCAGCGTCAGGGCCCGAGCCACAGGTGTAGGGGCGGCGTCGTTCGCCAACCGCTTGGCCGAGGAGGCCCGTCGGTTCAGCCTGGCCAGCTCCGAACTGGTGCGCGGCATCAACGACCTACTGCGCTGGCTCTCGTGGGTGATGGTCGTCGTGGGACCCGTCCTGGTCGTGCGTGAACTGCAGACCGAACCGTGGCGGGTGGCCATCCGCCTGGCCGTCGCCGGACTGGTCGGGATGGTGCCAGAAGGACTGGTCCTGCTCACCACCTTGGCCTTCCTGGCGGCCGCGGTGCGCCTGAGCCGCCGCCAGGTGCTCATACAAGAGATGCCGGCCGTGGAGACCCTGGCGCGTGTCGACTCGCTGTGCGTGGACAAGACCGGAACGCTGACCGAAGCTGGGATCGCCTTCAGCCGAATGCAGGTCGGGGCGGCCCCCGAAGCGGAGGTGTCGGGCGCATTGGCCGGTCTGGCCCGGGCACCCGGAGCCAACGCCACCATGGCTGCTCTGGCGGCGGGGCTCGACGCCAGCGAGCCGTGGGTGGCGACCCGGAGGGTGCCGTTCAGCTCGGCGCGCAAGTGGAGCGCCGCGGAGTTCCCCGGGCGCGGAACGTGGGTGCTGGGCGCGCCCGAGATGGTCACCGCCGGCGATCCCGCCGGACTTCTGCCCGTCGCCACTCAGTGGGCGGCGCAAGGAGCGAGGGTGCTGATCGTGGCGACCAGCGACCACCCCCTCGACGGCACGGACCTCCCCGAGGGGTTGACGGCGGTGGCGGTGGTGGAGCTCCGGGAAAAAGTACGGGACCAGGTCGCCGGAACCCTCGCCTTCTTCGCCCGCCAGGGCGTGGTGGTGCGCGTCGTCTCCGGTGACCATCCGGTAACGGTGCGCGCCGTGGCCGAGCGGGTGGGCCTGGATGGCGCCGACCGGGCCGTCGACGCCCGGGGACTGCCCGACGACGACACTGATCTGGCCCGGGTGGTGGAGGCCAACCGGGTATTCGGCCGGGTGACACCTGAGCAGAAACGGTCGCTGGTCGCCGCCTTGCACCGTGACGGTCACACCGTGGCCATGACCGGGGATGGCGTCAACGACGCCCTGGCGCTGAAGGAGGCGGACCTCGGTATCGCCATGGGATCGGGCTCCGCGGTGGCCCGCAACGTGGCCCAGGTGGTGATCCTCGACGACGACTTCGACGTGCTGCCGTCAGTGGTCGCCGAGGGTCGGCGGGTGCTGGCCAACATCGAGATGATCGCGGTGTTGTTCCTGGTGAAGAACGTCTACTCGCTGGTCATCTCCGTGGTGGTGTCGGTCACGGGGTGGCCCTACCCCTTCCTGCCCAGGCATCTGACCCTCATCAGCGCCGTGGGGATCGGCATCCCGGGCTTCTTCCTGGCCCTCGCCCCGAACGAACGTATCTTCCGACCCGGGTTCCTGCGCCGGGCCCTCACCCGTTCGGTCCTGGCCGGCTCGTTGACTGCTCTCAGCGTGATCCTGACCTACGCCGTGGCGAGGGCGGAGGGTCTGTCGGGCGACGCCTCGCGCACCGCGGCCATCATCGTGACCATCGTGGTGACCCTGTGGGTCCTCGTCATGGTGGCCCGCCCCCTCACCTACCGGCGGGTCGCCCTCGTGGCGGCCATGGGTCTGATCTTCCTCGGCGCCTACTTCGCTCCCGGGGTGAGCTCCTTCTTCTCCCTGCAGCACCGCCCGAGCGCCGCAGCGACGGCCGAGGCGCTGGCCTTCGGGGCGGCTGCGGTGGTACTCATCGAGGCGGTGTCGCGCACCGCAGTGTTCCAACGGATGGCCGGTCCGGGGGGCGACCGGCGGGCCTGAGTGGTCGCCGAGCGCCGGATGTCCGCCGACAGCGGGCCTGCGCTGGGTCTCAGGCGTTCAGGGTCTCAGGCGTTCTGGTCGCGGACCGACCCACCGGCGCCTCCGGGGGTGGCCGGAACGTCACGCTGGAGGAGCTCCACGAGGTAGCCGTCGGGGTCCTCGATGTAGGCCATGAGCACCGGCCAGCGTTCCAGGCGCTCCGGGGCCATGTGGGAACGGTATCCGGCGGCCACGGCCCGGTCGTGGAGACCCTGGCAGTCGTCGGTGTAGACGTAGAGCTTCCACACCGAGGTTCCCGGCTGTACCGCGTCGGGCTTGGAGCGGTCGTGGGCCAACTGGATCCAGCCACCCCGGTCGGGGTTCTCGATCATGGCCTCTTCGATGTCGTCGGTGATCTGGGTGCGGCTCGTGCAGGTGAGCCCCAGGGTCTCGTAGAAGCGGATGGTGGCGTCGATGTCACTGACGTAGATGCAGAACTGACGGAACCACGAGGTCATGCCGGAATCCCCTCGTTCACCCCTGGCACGATGGTGTTGCGGTCGGACCCCGTCATCGACGGTGCCTGCGTCTCATCCCCCATGGAAACCCCCCGGTCGGCGGCACGATACAACGGGCCGCTTCCCACGGTATACACGGGAATCGGCGACGTCAAACAGGCCGGGTTCCCCATAGGAAAGCGGCCAACCGGTCGAACGTCTTGCCTGATCCAAGACGAATGAATCCCAGAATGGGACCACTATTTACCGCCAATGACGACATGACGGGTCGGGCGGGAGTGTTTGACAGTTCCTTCGGCTGACGATACGGTCCGGCGACGACGACACTTCGGGGGTGGAGGATGCAGACACTGGCCGGCAAGGTCGCGGTGGTGACCGGCGGCGGTGGAGGGATCGGCAGGGCCTTGGCCCGTCGGTTGGGTCAGGAAGGCATGAAGGTGGTCCTGGCCGACTACGACACCGATCTCCTGGCCGCCGCTGAGCAGGAAATGACCGATGCATCGCTGGAGGTGCTGGTCGTTCCCGTGGACGTGACCAAGCGGACGTCGGTGGACGCGTTGAGAGACGCCACACTCGAACGTTTCGGTGAGGTCCACCTGCTGTGCAACAACGCCGGGATCGCCAATCAGGGGTCGGGACCCATTTGGGATCTCGAGGATGCTGATTGGCGATGGTCGCTCGACGTACACCTGCTCGGTGTCGCCCACGGGTGCGAGGTCTTCGTCCCGGTGATGATGGCCCAAGATCAGGAAGCCCATATAGTCAACACGTCCTCAGGTAACGGCGGCCTGTATCCCATTCCCACCACACCGACATACGCCGTCGCCAAGGCCGCCATGACCACCTACTCCGAATGCCTGTGGGGCCAGTTACGAGCGGCGGGAGCGAAGATCGGGGTCTCGGTCCTCTTCCCCACCGGCTACTCGCCGGGCCTGCTGAACACCGGGATCTGGAATCAGCGCGAGCGCCCCGCCGAGTACGCCGGAAGCGAGCCTCGCCCACTGCGACGCGGTCTCGAAATCTTCTTGGAGAAGGCCAAGGAGGAGGGCCGGGAGGTCCAGTTCACCCCGCTCGAGGAGGTAGCCGACCAGGTGGTGGTGGGAGTGACCACCGACCAGTTCTGGTTGCACGTCCCTTCCGAGGCCTCCGACCAGAAGCTCCGCGACCGCCTAGAGTCGATCATCGAGAGGCGCCCGCCGCTGTACCTGACCACGCCGTCGCTCTAGGCTGCCGCCCCTTGATGCATGGGGTACCGGCCGACCAGAGCATCTGGGCCGAGCCGCTAGATTGATTGTCGAGGCGCGCCCGGCCTCGCCTTGCCGTGATCGGTCGCCGGAACCCCGCAGCGCCCGAGTGCATGTGTCATCCAGCCCCTGTAGCTCAGTCGGATAGAGCGGCTGCCTTCTAAGCAGCGGGTCGCAGGTTCGAGTCCTGCCGGGGGCGCCAAGCAGTCCTCCGCACTTTCGCGTGCGGCGGGCTGTGCTCTCTCGCTATCTGGGTCGTACAGGGTGACTTCGACATCGAGGGCGTTTTCGTCCGGCTGGAAGACGACATCGAGCTGGAGCGCGTCGAAGAGCACTCGCAGTTGGCGCTGGGGCGCCGCTTCTGGCGAGCTGGCCAGGAGTGGCAGCCGGTCGAGCAATGGGGCGACGTCGGCCAAGGTGGGCGGTGCTGCCGCCGATGCTCGGGCTGCTGCTGCGAGGCGCTTGCGACAGTCGGCTATGGCGGTTTCCGGTTCATCAACCCGCTGGTTGACCCGGCGTCTGAGGGTGGGTGTCACGTCGTCGGCTTCGAGGTTGACCAGTTGTCGGTGAGCCGCCGTTCGAGGTCGGCGATCTCGGCCTCGACCTCCTGGGCGTGCGCCGCTTCCGGTGCGGCATGGTCGGGTTCGGCGCCTAGGGGGAGGCAGTCCCGCCAGCAGTCGGTGCGCTCCGGGCCGAAGAGTGCGGTGGCAAGGAAGGGCAGCAATGCGCCAGATAGGCGCTCCTCGTTGAGGTACACATGGGGCGGGTGTCCGGCCGGGATGTTCTTCGAACGCTGGTGGGTGGGCTGGCACGAGTAGTAGGTGGAGTTGCGGCGTTGATTGCCCCACATCCGCAGCCCGCAGAGCCCGCAGCGGAGGAGCCCTCGGTAGAGGTAGTCACGCCGGGCGGTCGGCCGTGCTGTCGTGGCCGGGACGCCGCGACGCGAGCGCTGGTTGGCCAGGGCGCGGGATTGCACGGCGTTGTGCTCCTCGCGGCTGACGATGGCCGGGCGCGCCGGTTCTTCCGACCAGATCCAGGCATCGGGAGGATTGGTCCGGTTGTGTCCCTTCTTTCGGGCCCGGCGGTTCCACACCTGGTAGCCGGTGTACTTCGGGTTACGTAGGACTTCCCACACGCTCGATCGGCTCCATGCGCCGCGGGCGGTCGTCGGGTTGGCGGGAACCGGTGGTGGGTAGCGGTAGGGATCGGCGTTGAGGCGATCGCGGATCTGCAGCTAGCCCATGCCGCCGCCGAGGTACCAGTCGTAGATGGCCCGCACCACCGGAGCGCGTACCGGATCGAGCTCCAACGTGCGCTTGGCGGCCCCGCGGCTCGCCTTGTGCGGGTTGGGGTGGTCGTGGGTGACAACGCGGTAGCCGAAGAGGGCGACTCCGCCGGTGTGCCAGCCTTGGCGGGTCGAGGTCTCCTGGCCTTGGCGGGATTTGACCATCAGCTCGTGGTGGTAGCCGCGGGCGATGCCGATGTTCACGTGGCGCAGCACGATGGTGCCGAAGGACTCCTCCAGTGGCTCGTCCGCCGCGCACAGGCGAACGCCGGCCTGGCGCAGCTCGTCTTCGACCCGGAAGGCGACCGAGGAGCTGCGCGACAGGCGGGAGATCGATTCGACGATCACCCGGTCGAAGCGGGCAGGGTGCTTGGCTGCGTCGGCCAGGAGGTCCTGGAGCCCGCCGGCCCGTGGGATCGGGATATCGAATCCTTTCAGGCCCCCCGATCCCCTGGTGGCGTAGGACCGAGTGCCCGACTCGATGTCGTGGTAGTGGGCGACGATGCGACCGCCCGTATCGGCCACCTGGCGCTCGGCGTTGGCCAGCTGGCGAGGAAAGGAGAGTGTGGGGTCCTGCTCGTCTTCGTCGATACCCTCCCGTACCAGGCGTAGCGGGATGATGGGCCGGTGAGCGTGGTCATGGCGAGACCTCCTCTCCCTGTCCTACCTCGACCTTGCCGAGCGAAGCGAGCAGGGCCGCGAGGGCCCGGCCCTGGGTGGCGGCCAGGGCCCGACCGCGCTCCCCGCCGGCCGTGTGGATGTGACCGCGGACGGCCGGATCGTTGCCGTCGGGAGCGGGCTCGGACCGGCGACGGGCGGCGGAGTCGGTGGTGGCAGGCGGGTGACGCGTCATCGGGTGGTTCGCGCAGCTAAGGCCCCGAGCTGAGCCACGCGCCGTCTGGGGAACTCCTCGCCGATCCGCAGCCAGGTGGCGTCGGCCGGGTTGTCCGTCGCAGAGACTGCCGTCGCCGCAGGGACGGCCGTGTCCCTCAGCGCCTGGCGCAGCCCCGGTTCTCGCCCGGGCTGGGCCAGCCAGAACAGCACCGGCCGGGCGACGGCGTGGGTGGACACCGCCGGGGGCACCCAGAAGAGCAGCCCGATACCGTCGGGAGAGGATGTCACCTCGAAGCCCACCGGCTGGGGGCGGGCAAGCAGGCGGTGACGGGCGGCCAGGACAGGATGGAGATTGCGCCAAAAGGCGGCGGCGGCCTTGGGGTCGACGGTGGGCGGAACCTCGACGTCGACGACCTGGCCGTTCGAGGTGGAGCGGAGGCGGGCGACGACCAGAACGACCGCCACCAAGGTGACAAGGAGCGCCGGGCCCACCGCGGATCTGGCCGCGAGGGGAAGAGCGGAGTGGGCGATGCGGACCAACCGGTGGGCGATGTGACTCCAGTCGACGTCCGGGTGGGCCAGGAAGTGCGACAGGGGACCGTCAGGGACAGTCGGCGGCGTGATGGTGGTGGTCGTGGTGGGCGGCAAGCGGGTCCTCCTTTGGTGCCGGGATGGCGGGAGGCCCGGGGTGAGCTGTCGAAAACCTCCCGATAAGAACAGCCCCCTCGCGACGTGAACATCGATAAAGCGTCCGGATTCGAGACATCTCACGCCGCTACGCTGGGGAATCGATGCGTCGCTATTTGTCCGAGAAGGCCAAGGCGGAGGCCCTGCTGGCGGAGGGCCGGGCGATCGAGGCGGCCCTGGCATGGGGGCGTGCTGCCCGGTCGGCCCCTCATCGAGCGGCCCGCCTCGAACTGCTGTGCGCCATGCGCAGCAGCGCCGAGCTGGCACTCCACCAGGCCATCTACGAGGCCAACCAGGACGGCTGCTCATGGCGGATGCTCGGCCACTACACCGACATGTCGTGGCAGACCCTGCACCGCCGCTACCGCGGCACACCCCTCCGCCTGCCCCCATCTCCCGGCGCCGACCCAGCCCGGGAGGAACGCCGCCAACGGAAACGCCCACGCAGGTCACCACGATGACCGTGGGGCGACGAGCGCCCGAGGTCGGTCCAGACGGCCAGAGCCGGGCGTCAGTAGCCTTGGGGGACCACAGAACCAGGTCAGAACGGGAGCGGCGCCGGCATGGCTGAGACCAGGATCAACAACCATGCCGCCTTCATCTGGGGCGTCGCCGACCTGCTCCGCGGCGACTACAAGCAATCCGAGTACGGCAAGGTCATCCTCCCCCTGACCGTTCTGCGCCGCCTCGACTGTGTGCTGGAGCCGACCAAGCAGGCCGTGCTGACCCGGGCCGCCAAACTGCGCGGCCAAGTCGATAACGTCGACCCCGTGCTGTGCACGGTGGCCGGTCAGCACTTCTACAACGTCTCACCACTCGACTTCCCCCGGCTCCTCGACGACCCGGCCCAGGTAGCCGGCAACCTGCGGGGCTACATCGCCGGGTTCAGCCCTGGGGCCCGTGAGGTGCTCGACAAGTTCGACTTCGACACCCAGATCACCCGCCTGGCCCGAGCCGACCTGCTCTACCTGGTCGTCTCCCGCTTCGCCGAGGTGGACCTGCACCCCGACACCGTCTCGAACCTGGAGATGGGCTACCTCTACGAGGAGCTCGTCCGGCGGTTCTCCGAGCTGTCCAACGAGACCGCTGGCGAGCACTTCACCCCCCGAGAGGTCATCCGGCTCATGGTGAACCTCCTCTTCGCCCCCGACGACGACGTCCTCACCGACTCCGGCGTCATCAAGACCCTCTACGACCCGGCGTGCGGCACCGGCGGCACGCTCTCGGTCGCCGAGGACCACTTGCGCTCGTTGAACCCGAGCGCCCGCCTGGAGGTCTTCGGCCAGGAGCTCAACGACGAGACCTACGCCATCTGCCGCTCGGACATGATGCTCAAAGGCCAGGACGCCTCCCACATCGTGGCCGGCAACTCCTTAAACGAGGACGGCCACAACGGGGCGCGCTTCGACTATCTGCTCGCCAACCCACCGTTCGGTGTCGAGTGGAAGAAGGTCGAAGACACCATCCGCGCCGAACACGAGACCCGCGGCTTCGCCGGGCGCTTCGGGACCGGCCTACCGCGGATCAACGACGGCAGCCTGCTGTTCCTCCAGCACATGCTCTCCAAGATGAAGCCACCCAAAGAAGGCGGCAGCCGCGTCGCCATCGTCTTCAACGGATCGCCCCTCTTCTCCGGTGCCGCCGGATCCGGGGAGTCCGAGATACGCCGCTGGATCATCGAGAACGACTGGCTCGAAGCTGTCGTCGCCCTTCCCGACCAGCTCTTCTACAACACCGGGATCTCCACCTACCTCTGGGTGCTGACCAACCGCAAGCACCCGAACGCCAAGGCAGAGTCCGGCTCATCGACGCCCGCGACTACTGGGTGAAGATGCGCAAATCCCTCGGCGACAAGCCCAAAGAGATCAGCCCCGATCAGATCGCCGACATCACCCGCCTGTACGCCGACTTCGCCGAAGGCGAAAAGACGAAGATCCTCCCCAGCGAGTCGTTCGGCTTCCAACGCGTCACCGTCGAGCGGTCACTCCGACTGCATTGGGAGGTAGCTGCCGACACCGCCGAGCGGTTGGCGTCCATCAAACAGTGGGCCAAGCTTTCAGCCGAAGATCAGCAGGAAGTCGCGTCCCGCCTGGCCGGGCTCGTCGGCGTCGTGACCACCGAGCGACAGGCCATGGCCGCCAAGCTCGGGACCCTGCCGAAACCGATCGAGAAGCAGGTCTGGGACACGCTCGCCGTCGCCGACCCCGACGCCCCGGTCAGGTTCTCCCGAGTAGCCGTCATCGTTTCAGGGCCGACCGAACAAGGGGCGCTGCCGATCTGGTGCGCCAAGAGCAAGGCCGCGCAAGACCTTGGGACGCCGTCGGCAAGAGACATCGCCTTCTACAGCGGCGGAGGAGACAGCGGGTACCGCACGATCCTGTCGGTGTTGCACGAGTTCGGCGTTCCTTGGGTGCTCGTCTGTGACGGCAAGTCGTTCGACATCGAGACCAACTGGAGCTTGCACGTCTTCCGCCAGATCGCCCAAGCCGGGATCGAGCTCCCCGGTTTGAAAGGGTTCATTGATCGGGCGGGCCACGGGGGGAAGGAACAACGGCTCATGACCCAGGCGCTCTGGGACGAGCAGGTGGCCCTCGGTGTGTGCCACGGCGTCTTCACCCTGACCACGTCGTGGACCGGCAGCGGGGAGGCCGTCGAATCCTTCATCGAAGGGGCAGCTCCCGGCAAACTGGCCGAGGCGAAGGCTGAGGTTGGCGACAGCAAGATCCGAAAGGGCAGGTGGGTCGCGCAGCAAACCGACTGTCCGTCGGAGGCCGACGATCTCTACCGCCAGATCATCACGGTCCTCGACCGACGACTCAAAGACGCCCCGACCTCAGCCGAGAGCCCGTCACAGGCCGACGGTACGGTCGGGCCATGACCGCCTCGGTACGCGCCCCGGTGAGCCCTCACGTGCTCGCGTGGGCCCGCGAGCGTTCCGGTCTCGGCGTCGAGGAACTGGAGACCCGGTTCCCGAAGCTCGCCGAGTGGGAGAGCGGTGAGCGGACACCGACGCTGAAGCAGCTCGAAGACTTCGCCCGAGCGACCCGCACCCCCGTCGGCTTCCTGTTCCTTCCCGAGCCGCCCGAGGAGCAGGTACCGATCCCCGATTACCGCACCATGGGCGACGTCGGGGTGCGCCGCCCCAGCCCGGACCTGCTCGACACCATCTTCGCCTGCCAGCAGCGACAGGAGTGGTACCGGGACTTCGCGCAGGTAACCAGAGAGGACCCCGTCGCCTTCCTCGGCTCCCTGACGACGTCCGTGCCGATCGTGGAGGCCGCCGAGCAGATCAGGGCCACCCTGCGATTCGACCTCGGTGAGCGAGGTCGCACCTGGACGGACGCGCTGCGAACCCTCGTCGACCATGCCGAGGAGCTCGGGGTGCTCGTCATGGTCAGCGGAGTCGTGGGCGCCAACACCCACCGCAAGCTCGACCCTGAAGAGTTCCGAGGCTTCTCCCTGGTCGACCGGCTCGCGCCGCTGGTCTTCGTGAACGGCGCGGATACCAAGGCCGCCCAGATCTTCACGCTCGCCCACGAACTGGCCCACCTCTTCCTGGGCGAGACCGCGCTCGACAACGCCGACCTCGGGGAGGCTCCGGCCAACCCGGTCGAACGCTGGTGCAACCGCGTCGCCGCCGAGATGCTGGTCCCTCTTGCCGCCCTAGGCGCCGAACTGAGCCCGGATGCCCAGATCGCCGATGAGCTGGAGTCGCTCGCCCGCAAATTCAAGGTGAGCACCCTCGTGGTCCTCAGACGCGTCCACGACGCCGGCCGTCTCGGCTGGGAGGAGTACCAGACGGCCTACCGGGCCGAGCTGGCCCGGATCCTGGAGATCCTCGGCGAGCGATCAGGGTCCGGCGGCAACTTCTTCAACACCCAACCGGCGCGGGTGAGCAAGCGGTTTGCCCGAGCGGTCATCGTCAGCACACTCGAAGGTCAGACGCTGCATCGCGACGCCTTTCAGATGTTGGGGTTCCGGAAGTTCTCGACCTTCGAGGAGCTGGTCAGCAGACTCGGGGTCGGCTGATGGCCTACCTGCTCGACACGAACGTCTTCATCGAGGCCAAGAACCGCCACTACGGCTTCGACTTCTGCCCCGGGTTCTGGGACTGGATCGACCAGGCCCACCAAGACGGCACCGTCTTCAGCATCGACAAGGTCGCAAGCGAGCTCGGCGCCGTCGACGACGACCTCGCCACCTGGGCCAGCCAGCGACCCGACACCTTCTTCCTCGAAGCCGACGCCGCCTTGGTGCCAAGCCTGCAGGCCACCAGCACCTGGGCCAACGGAGCTGGGTACGAGCCAGCCGCGGTGGCCACCTTCCTACAGGACGCCGACTACTACCTCGTGGCGCACGCCCATGCCCACCACCACGTGGTCGTCACCCACGAGGTCGTCGCCCACTCCACCAAGAAGATCAAGATCCCCAACGCCTGCCTGGGTGTCGGAGCCCGATACGTCACGCCCTTCGAGATGCTCCGGGTCGAACGAGCCCGGTTCGTCATCGCCAGCTGAAGTGGGCGAGCGGGCCGTGGGGGATGCAGCCGCCACTCCGACGATCCTCTCCGACTACCTCACCCCAGCCGAGCCTTGTCGAGGACGGCGATGAACGTCGGCCGCCGCCGGTGTGTCTCCCGCAACGCCGCCAGGTGCGCGGCGAACTCACCCCGGCGGTCCGCCGCTCGCGCCGCCTGAGCCGCTTTCTTCAGGATCGCCACCGCTCGCACGTAGGCCGCCTTTCCGGTCGTCTCGAGCTGGAGGTCGGCCAGGCGCAGGTACACGTCGAGCGCTTCGCCCGGCGCAGACACTTCACGGGCCTCGGCCAGGCGTACCCACCGCTGCGGTCCCGGATCCCAGTCGGGATGGGCTCCGGGCACCTGCCAGGCAGCCTCGGGCTCGCCGTCGGCGAGCAGCACGTCGACCAGGCCACCGAGGTCGTGCTCCGCCAGCACCGCCCGGGCCGCTGGGCGCTCGGCCGGCCACACCCCACCGGCCTCGGCCGCAGCGCGCAGGAGGCCGTAGGTCGACGACGAGGGCATCCTCTGGTGCTGCCCGCGGCGCAGCTGGAGCACCTCCTGGCCCTCTTCCCGGCGGGTGTGGACCCCGGCGGCGAGGTCGTAGAGCTGGGCCACCTGCCAGCCGCTCGTCTCGGCGATCCCCCGGGTGGCCCAGGACAGGACGTCGTCGTCGCGGCCCAGCTCTGCCATGGCCTCGGCGACCCTGATGAACTGGTACGGCCGACTCAGGTCACCGCCCAGTAGCCCGACGAGGGCCTCCGCGTCGCCGTCGAGGACGGCCAGACGCTCCTGGGCGTACGTGGCGGCGAACGAATCTCCAAAACCTGCTTCGACCCGCTGCTTCACCTCCCGGCGGTACGCCGCGAGCCCGAGCTCGCCCAAGGCGTCGGCGTAGCGGACCGGGTCCACCTCGAAGAAATCCTGGTCATCGAAGCGGAACCGGACCATCCAGCGGGCCAGCTTGATCGGATCTGCGCTCCCGGCGTCGCACGCCCGGGCATGCAGGTCGAGCAGCTCACGCGCCAGGTCGCCGATCAGCCCGTCGGAGTCGTCCACCTTGTGGATCACCTTCACGACGTGGCCGATCGCCCGCTCGACCAGCAGCACCAGCTCGGCCGTGGGCGACGAGTCGACTGCCTCACCGATCGCCTCCACGACGGGCCTTGCCTGCTTCGCCCAGCCGCCGCTCTCCCGGTAGCCGAGGTACCGGGTCGTCCGCAGCCCGCGGTCGATCTCCGCTTTCAGCTGGGAGAGATCCCCCGACCCCCGGGTCGCCGCCAGGCGGACTGCCCGAGCGACGTCTTCGTGGCGCTCGGAGGCTTTGCCGACGATCACCCGCAGGTCTTCGGGGTCGAGCTTCTCGATCAGCGCCTCGACGTCGTCAGGCCCGGGGCGGGGAACGCGCGGACTCATGGCGAATGCTCGCTGCTCATCGCCTCGCGACGGTAGCCGCCACCGCCATGGCTGCCCCGCCGCGGTGATCAGGCCAGCTCCAGCCGCCGGCTCAGCAGTACCACCCGTCGGCTCAGCAGTACCACCCGCCGTAGGACTGGCCCGGTTCCTGCCGTCGGACCAGATGAGTACTGGGACGACGAACGCCCTACTCAGCGGGGTCATTCAGTGACGTTGACGCTCGTTCGCAGTGCTGCTGGCAGGGGTGCCGAACCTGCGACAGTCAGTTCAGCCGTCACCCACCCGTTGGCGCGGACCGGCGGCCCGCGAGCGGAGGTACGCGAGCACCATGCGCTCGCCGTCGGAAGTCAGGGCGATCGTGTGTGGGGTGAGCTCTCGAGCGGTGCCGTACTCCCACGTCGCCTCGACCTCGTCGATGGCGTCGAACAGTCGCCACCAGCGAAGTGGGCGATATACGGCTGAAGAGACATGGTTCACGGTGATCGGACCGCCGCCCGTCGACCAGCCCTGGGCAATGAGGATCGGGGTGACATCGGCTTCGAGCTCGCGTTGCTCGACCCGTCCCTGAAGGAGGCGGAGTCCGACCACCTCCGTGACGGCACGGGTGAAGTCATCGCCGTCTTCGGTCTCGGTGGCGACCTGTCCCCACAGCTGCTCAGGGGAGGCGAGGAGCTCGGCTCCTCGGGTCGTGACGTGCAGCCGCCGGCCGCGCCGTCTGAGCAGGCGCAGTCGGTTGGCGGCGTCGCGCAGCGTGGAGAGCTGGTGGACGTCGGCCTCCGAGCGCGGCGGTTTCTCCCAGTCCCACCAGCCGAAGCGTTCGACTGCCGCCAGCACGGTCGCCCTGGCGAGGTAGTTGCTCTGGGTCAGCTCCGTGCCATCGGGCGCCACGGCGAGCTCCAGCAGCCAGCGCATCGGCGCCACCGCATCGCCCGTGTCGGGCGGCGGTTCGATCGGATGCAACAGACGGTTTGCCACCCCCGATCGCCACTCCTGGTGCACGGGGTGGCGGGCGGCGTCGATCCATGTCCCGATGCGCTCGGTGGTGACCAGGCCGGCGAGGGTCTGCCCAGGCGGCAGGTCGAGCGGCCGGCTGAGCACCGCGTCGGTGATCGCGGAGGCCTTGGCCTGCCAGCGTAGAGCACCTGGCACCAGGGTCCCAGCGGCGACGGCGTCGCCCAGCGCACGCTCGACCGCGTCCAGGGCACGCGCCTCGTCCACCCCCATGACCGACCCCCACGCGAGCAGCGCCGTGTCCGGTGGCTCGACGCCCGACTTGGCGTGTGCGGAACGGAAAGCGGCCGCTCCCTCCTTGCGGCCATGAGCCCAGGCGGCGAGTACCGTCCGCGTCGCCGGGGACCTGGCCACGTCGGCCAGGCGCGGCAGACCGAGCTCGTCGAGGAGCGCCGCGGCAGCCTCGACCAGCCCCTGCCACTCGTCGTCCGGGTAGTCGCGGGGCATGTACCACCAGAGGTAGTGCTGGAGCGCAGCCTGGTGGATCATCGCGATGCCTTCCCCGGCCGTGAGCCCGCCGGCCACCGCCTGGGCCGCCATGGTGAGGTCGGGGCGGCGGGCTTCGACCCGGCGCACGGCGCGGTCGACCTCCTCGCCGCTCACGGGTGACCGCCGGGGCTTTCGACGACGCGAAGCGTCGGCCGAGGGTCGTGTCCCTCGTCGTCGATGTCGGCCCCGGTGAGCGCCAGGCAGCGCTGGCGCAGGTGGCGTTGATGGAAGCCGGGGCGGTCGGCGGCCCGGAAGACCTCGACGGCGAGCTCTCGACGTCCCGAGCGCAGCGCGGACTCGGCCATCGCCTCGATGGGCATCCAGTGGTCGCTACCGAGCCGGGCGGCGGCCTCGACGTACCGGCTGAAACGCCGCCCGCCGACGGCGAGCCATGCGAGCTGTTGGAGGAGCCCCTCGATCAGCTCTGCGTGGCCGGCGGGCACCCCCCGCCAGGGGAGGGTCTCCGCCTGGTAGTCGAGGGCGCAGTCCTCGAACACGGCGAGGTCGCACACGTCGGCCCAGTAGTCCTCGGCCGCGAGCCCGGTCGCCTGCCAGTCGATGCCCAGATAGGTGTGCCACGCGTCTCGTCGCAGCTGCCCGACGTTGCCGTGCGAGTCGTCGGCTCGGTCGGCCAGCACTTCCGGCGTGGCGAGATCCGCTGCGCTGAAACCGGCTGCTTCGAGCCGGGACCGCAAATCGGCCAGGTGGCTGAGCTTCGATTCCGCACCCTGCCGGCCGACGTGGCTCCGACGCTGGGCCACGAATCGCGCTTCGAGATCGTCGAAGCTGCCTTCGTGGTCGGAGACGGCGACGGCAGCGAACCACAGGTCCCAGTGGCTCCAGGGACGGCCCGCCACGTCCGACCACGGCTCCGGGCCGAACATGGGGGGCTTCCGAGGCGTGCCGGTGGTCACGACCCTTGGCCCGTGCGCTCGGCGCGCAAGCCCGAATCGTCGCCGAGATGGAAGAAGACGTGGCCCCGCAACGACCCGTCCTCTTCGATCACCGCCCACCCGCGTCCAGTGGCGGGATCGCCCTCGTCGTCGAAGCCCTCCCACGAGAGCTCCACGCCGGGACACCCGTCGCGGGGTGCGTCTCGCCAGTCGAGACCACCTTGGACGGCGATGAACCCGAGACTGCCCATGTGGCCGGCCCCGAAGTCGATAAACGCAGGGGCAACCAGGTCCACGTCCTCCTGGGCCCACAGGTCCATCTCCACGATCCTCGAACACCACGCCGTCGTCGAGGCGAAGCGCCGCGACTTCGCAGATGACCGCTCGGATGATCTCCGCGTCGTCGTCGAGCGCTCGGGCCTGCAGATCGATATCGCGGGTCGGGCGGCGTTCACCGAAGGCAGCCAGGAGCACCCCGCCTTTCAAAACGAGCTGGTCAGCGAAACGGGACTCGGCCAGGCGAGCGAGGAACGACTCGAGGACGTAGAGCTGCAGGCGCTCGTCAACCGGGCGGCGATCGCCGCGAGCCTTGGTCCGCAGGTCGAGGTAGGCCTGACCCGCCCGGGTGGCCCGAGTAGGAGCGGTCATAAGAGGACTTCCAGCGCCTGGCGCAGCGCGGGCTCGGCCCGGGGGAACTCCCGGGCGAGCTCGATCAGTTGAGCAGGACTCCGGCCTGGGCGGTTGAGCCAGCGTCGTAGTGCCTCCCATGCGATCTCGCTCCCCTCGAGGTGACGGAGGCGGACGACGTCGATGAGGGACCGCTCGGCTGAGTACAGGCCGATGGGCCGGCGGGCCCCGACCTCGAGGTCCTCGCGTCCCAGGTTGAAGGTGCGGGGGTCGAACTGGTGGATGCGGGACGGCGCCTTCAGGGACGGTCGAGTGCTTCCCCGGGGGATGGCGATGTCGATGGCGGTGGGGATGGCGTCGATCAGGCCGTGGCGCGCGAGCGCGGTCTCCAGGCACAGCGTGGCGTGCGGGACCCGCTCCGCGATCTCGATCAGGTCAGAGTCGGCGGGTGGGGCATCGGCCCAGCGGTAGACGCCGCCACCGAGCGCGAGGATCTTCCCGCTGTCGCGCAGGGTGTACAGCCGCCTGTCGCCGACGCCGGCCTCCTTGGCTTCGCCGTAGGTGAACGTGTCACCTAGCTGCTCTCGGAGATCCGAGGCTCCGGCTGTTCTCATGGAAGGAAATCATACCCACATCAATGGCATATGAGTATGATTTCCTTCACCCCACCCGATCAGGTCGCGTCACACCAGCTCCAGCCGCCGCCCCACCCGCGCCACCGGTTGGAGGACTGGCCCGGCTCCCCCCGGGGGCGCTCCCAGGAGCTCTGCGCATATCCCCTGCCGAGGGGGGCGCTCAGGCGAGCGCCCCCGACGAAGCGGTCCGGAGGTGCCGGAGCCGGGCCAGGACGGCCGCGGCCGTGGCCAGCATCACCCCTCCGTACAACTCCAACGCCCGGTCGCCCACGACCCACCCGTACGCCCCCCACGAGCCGGCGTCGACCACGGCCAGCCACCACGTCCAGCGCGACAACCCGACCGGCCGGGTGCTGGTGTAGGCCGAGTAGACAGCCGGTCCGCAGCAGACCAGCACACCGGCGGCGAGAGCCACCGTGAGGATGCCGGCCACGGCGCTCAGGGCGATGGCGGCGAACCACAGGCCGGCCAGAGCCAGGTCGGCCCGTCGAGCAGCCCTCCGCAGGAGAAGTACCGTCCACGTCGAGGTGGCCAGGGCCGGGATCGATACCAGCCACACCGCGGGCAGGTGTCGATCCAACCCGTAGGTCAGCCACGCCAGGTCGGCGATGCCGGCGTTCATGGCCGCCAGGGCCGACACCCCGGCCATATGGCCCGTGCGCAGCGTCCGAAGCGGCTGCGGAAGGAGCCGCACCAGGAACGCTCCTGAGGCCGCCACGGCCAGGGCGGTGGCGCCGCTGAAGCCGGACACGGCTGTCAGACGGCCCAGCGAGGAGGGCGCTTCTCGCGGAACGCGGCTATGCCTTCGGCACCGGTCTCGGTGCCGAAGAAAGCGGCCGATATCCCTGCGGCGTAACCCAGCCCGGATGCCACATCCATGCTCGGGACCTGCCTCATCAGCTCTCGCGTGGCCTCGAGGGCTCCCGGCTCGCATGTCCGGAACAGATCCAGGAGGCCGTCGAGGGCCGGCTCCAACTCCCCGTCGGCGACGACCGAGCCGACCAAGCCGCAGCGCATCGCCGTCTCGGGGTCGAACGTCTCACCGGTGAGCAGGTAGCGCGACGCCGCCGAGGGATTCATCTTGCGCAGGCACAATACCGATATGAGGGCCGGCACCAAGCCGAGGCGGACCTCCGAGAAGCAGAAGGTCGCGGTCTCGACGCTCACCGCCACGTCGGCGGCCGCCAGCAGCCCGAAACCGCCGGCCCGGACGTGTCCGTTGACGGCGACCACCACCGGCTTGGGGTGCTCCCACAGGGCCAGCAGCAGTTCCCCGAAGGAACCGGGCCCGTCTTGCACGGGCGGGTCGCTCAGGTCGGCTCCGGCGCAGAAGGTGTTGCCCGTGGCGGTGATGGCCACCGCCCGGACTGTCGGATCGGCCGCCACATCGGCGAGATGACCGATCATCTCCGCCACCAGTCGCCGCGACAGGGCGTTGCGGTTGGCCGGGGAGTCCAGGGTGAGGACCGCAGATCCGCGCCGGTCGGCGCGTCGGACCAAGTCGGTCACCGGGCGGGACTCAGAACTCGGGGGAGAGGGGGCGTTCCACCGCGCCGGTGACCATCTCGTGCAGTTCGAAGGGGGTGCACGGTGGGGCGGTGATCCCGGCGAGCAGGTTGAGCTCGAGGGGTATGAGCGAACGGCGCTGGAGTCTGATCAGCGAATGCTCATCCCAGGTCAGGAGGAGCAGGTCCGAAGCGAGCCGGGCGACCGTGCCCGACCAACCGGCCGGCTCCGGTGGGGAGGCCGGGTAGGCTAGGCGCACGAGGTCAGCGCGCGAGGCGTGGCCGAGCAGGGCGATCAGCGTCCAGGCCGGGAGCCGTTCGCGGCGGGAGATGTAGCTCTCGAGGGTGCGGCCTTGGAGGATTCGCTCCGCCTCGCCGACGATTCCGCGGGCGCCTCGGTACTGACGACCCTTCCCCCAACGCATCAGGCGGCCATTCCTGTCTCCTAGTACGGCTCGTCCCAACCCTTCCGGAGTGGGCCTGTCGGTGCTGCCCCCGAATCCTTCAACAGCGGCCCTGAGCGTAGCAGTCGATCCCGGCGGCGATGAGCGAGGCCCCCTGCCCCTGACCGGGCCAGGGGGCCTCGGCGCCGGGCGGGGAACTACCTTGGACGGTCATGATCCGGACTCTCTTCGATGCCGACCACGAGGCCCTGCGGGCCAGTTTCCGGTCGTGGCTGGACAAGGAGGTGGTACCGCACCTCGAGGAGTGGGACGGCGCGGGGATCGTGCCCCGCCAGGTGTTCGCCGAAGCCGGCCGGCACGGGTTCCTCGGCATGGCCATACCGGAGGAGTACGGGGGCGGTGGCCAGCCCGACTTCCGCTACAACCTGGTCATAGGAGAGGAGGTCCAGGCGGCCGGAGCCGGCGCCGCGGGACTGGGTCTGACGCTGCACAACGACATCTGCCTGCCCTATTTCCTGCGCTACTGCAACGAGGAGCAGCGCCGACGGTGGCTGCCCGGGTTGGCTTCGGGAGGACTGATCACCGCCATAGCCATGACCGAGCCGGGAATCGGTTCCGATCTGGCTTCCATGTCCACCACCGCCCGGCGCGACGGGGATTCCTACGTGGTCAACGGATCGAAGACGTTCATCACCAACGGGATCAACGCCGATCTGGTCATCACCGCAGTGAAGACCGACCCGACCCAGAGGCACAAGGGCATGTCGCTGCTGGTGCTGGAGCGGGGCATGGCCGGCTTCGAGCGGGGGCGCAACCTGGACAAGATCGGCCAGCACGCCCAGGACACCGCCGAGTTGTTCTTCACCGATGTGGTCGTTCCCGCCGCCAACCTGCTGGGCGAGGAGGGCCAGGGCTTCGCTCAGCTCGTGGCCAACCTGCCTCAGGAGCGCTTGTCCATCGCCGCCGCCGGGGTGGCCGCGGCCCGGGCCGCCCTCGGCTGGACCCTGGGGTACGTTAAGGAGCGGATGGCCTTCGGTCAGGCCATCGGCTCGTTCCAGAACAGCCGGTTCGTGCTGGCCGAGGTGGCCACCGAGGTGGAGGTCGGCCAGGCCTTCGTCGATCGTTGCGTCACCGCCCTGAACGAGGGAGACCTCACCGTCGAGGAGGCGGCGATGGCCAAATGGTGGTGCACCGAACTGCAGAAGCGGGCCGTGGACCGGTGCCTGCAGCTGTTCGGCGGGTACGGCTACATGACCGAGTACCCCATCGCCCGGGCCTACCTCGACGCCCGCATAACCACCATCTACGGCGGCACCACCGAGATCATGAAGGAGATCGTCGGTCGCTCCCTGGGCCTTTGAGCCCGGGAAGCCCGGCCGGTCGCCGCCGGCGCGCCCCCACCGCGGCCATGGCCAGGTAGGTCGCGGCCGGGATGCCGACGGCCAGGCCGACCATGGCCAGCCTGGTGGACAAGGGGGCGGCCCGGGGGCCCCGGCCGAGCACCCTCACGGTCGTCTGGGCGTCCATGAGCCGCCCCGAAGCGGCCATGCCTTCGGCCACGAAGCGGTGCTCGCCAACCGCGGCCCAACCCGGGACGGTCACGAGCACCCGGAAAGTGCCGTTCCGCCCGGCGGTGACCTGACCCAGCCGGTCGGGGGTCGAGTGGAAGGAGAGGGTGATGATGGCGCCCGGGGCGAACCCGCTCCCGCTCAGCCATACGGGGCCGGCCGGGCGCAACCGGGCCCCGGAGGCCAGCAGCTCGACGGGGGGGGAGCCGGCGACGGGGACCGGCGGCCCGGTGGTGGTCGCCGGAGTCGAACCGGACCCGCCCGCCACCGCAGAGCTGCCGGGTCGGGCTCCGATCGTGGTGGACACCGCCGGCGGGCCGCCCGGCGGCACCGTGGCCGGGGTGGGGGCTACGCCGGTCGCAGTGGTGGACGGCGAGTCGCTACTGCCCGCAAGAGCGAGCAGGCCGGTGTCGTCCAGGGCCTCGCCGTGGCTGTCGCGGCCTCCGTAGACGACCAGATCGGAGGTGGCTGAGTCGTAGGCCGCAGCGGCGCTCTGGCGGGCCGGCGGATTACCCGAGACGCTCAGCTCGGACCAGCTTCCGCCCGACCACAGCCAGGCGTCGGACATGGTGCCCGACGATCCGAGGCCGCCCATGAGCACCGGCGCGCCGCCCACCGCGTCGTAGGCGCCGGCCGCGTCGACCCGACCCGGTGGGGACTTGGCCGGGTGGGCCTCGGCCCAACGCGAACCGTTCCAGACCCAGGTGTCGGCCAGGACGGCCGGCGGCGACCCCTGTGTGGTGGCCTGACCGCCGAACAGCACAGCCGTGGCGTCGCTGCTGTCGGTGACGAGCAGGGCGTCCGAGCGCGCCGGTGGTCCCTCGGTGGCGGAGGGCACCCAACCGGTAGCGGTCCAGAGCCAGGTATCGGACAGGTCCGTCCCGGCGGTGGCCGCGGTGGCGCTGGTGGCCTGGGACGCCAGGACCTGGTTGGAGCGGCGCGCGGCGGAGCTCGGATCGGCGCCGGGGGAAGCGGGGGGGGCCGACGGGGCCGGCTGGTCGGGTGCGTGGGTGGTGGTCGAGGTGGTGGTCGTGGTGGAGGGGGCCGTCGTGGTCGAGGTGTCGGGGGGCGGCGGGTTGCCGATCCCGCCGAAGAGCACCAGTTGGCCGTGACCGTCGTAGGCCATGGCCGCGGCCTGGCGGGCCGGCGGCGCGGCCGCGGTCGCGACTATCTGGTACCACCAGGCCCCGTTCCACGCCCAGGTATCCGACAGCAGGTTCCCGTTCTGGTCCTTCCCCCCGAAGAGGATCAGCTGGTGGAGCACCGGGTCGAAAGCCATGACTGCGGCTTGCCGGGCCGGCGGTTCGGGGGTGGAAGGTGCTGTCCAGGAGTGCCCGTCCCACAACCAGGTCGTGTCGTTGAGCGCCCCGCTGGCGGTGACCCCGCCGAAGAGCACGACCGTCGACGAGTCGGCGTCGTAGGCGGCTGAGGCGTACTCGAGGGCGGGTGGCGACGCCGGGGTGGGAGCCGTCGACCACGACCAGGGAGTGGAGGCCGTCGCGGTGCCCGACGCGGCGAAGCCAGAGCCGATGAGCAGCGCCGCCGTGGCGCCGAGCAGGCCCAGGAGCCTGGTCGGGAGATGTGGCTGGAGGTACATCGTGGGGTCGCGGCCCTCCGACGAGGACCGTGGAGCGGGCGACGGGAGTCGAACCCGCGTAACCAGCTTGGAAGGCTGGCGCTCTACCGTTGAGCTACGCCCGCAGCGTGAGTTGATCCTAGCGGTGCGGCGGCCTCCCGTCTGGTCGGAGGACCCGACGGGAGAAGAGCCGGTTGGAGATCGTCAGGCGGTTTGGTCCGTCGGGGAGGGGGGATTCGAACCCCCGACCTCCTGCTCCCAAAGCACCCCAAGTTCGTGAGGTCTGGCGAAGTCTGGAGCGTTACCGCAGGTCAGAGCGGGTGCCCGAAACTACATCGTTGTGTCTAGTTGGGGGCTGAGAGGGTGGGTCGGCAGAGTTTCGTTGACAAACCCGTTGACACGGGTCAGTCTCGGCCGGCAGCCGGTTCACGGGCCGCGATGAGTTCGAGGAGTCCCTCGATACGCTCCAGCCGTTCCTCTACCGCTACCAAGCGGACGGTCGCCACGTCTTGCTTCTCGTCCACGAAGAAGCTGGCGATGGTCGCCGTGAGAGTGCCTATGAGCCCTATGCCGACGAGCATGAGCACGACCGCGATCCCTCTGCCGCCAGCGGTGACGGGATAGCGGTCGCCGTAGCCGACCGTTGTCACAGTTACTACCGCCCACCACAGGGCGTTGGCGTAACCGTGAATGTTGGAGCCTTTGGCGTGGCCCTCGAGTGCCAGTTCGAGACCGGAGGCGGCCATCACGATGAAGAACGCCGCGAGGAGCACAAAGTGCAGGCCCCGGTGCGTCAGTAGCGCCCGGAGGCGAGCCAGGCCCGAGGCCAGAACAATCGCAGCCCGGCCCAGGCGGAGCACGCGCAGCAGCCTGACGACCCGTAGCGGGCGGAGGAACGGTACGGCTACGATCACCAAGTCGACGGGGTGGCGCCGGACGAAGGACCACCGCTGAGGAGCTAGGTAGACCTTGACGACGTACTCGACGGCGAAGAGGGCCCAGACGGTGTAGTCGACGCCACTGAACGCAGAGGCAGTTTCGCCGTGCAGGGTCACGACCAAGGGGATGATCAGGACCGGCAGCCACAGGATGGTCAGGACGGCCATCGGTGCCTCGACGGTGTCGGAGAACCGGTTGAAGGCTCGGTCGCTTCGTTCCGGCATGGCGAGGCTCTGAGGGCTTGCCTAGAGCCCGAACTTCTTGAACAACCGCCGCGTCTCCCTGCCCTCGCTCTTGTAAACGGCGCGCCGAACCTGTCGCTTGGCGAGCGCGGCAGGGCCCTTGGATGCGGCTCTGGCGGTCGCCGAAGCCCTAGCGGCCTTGTAGAGCATGTTGGTCAGGCTGGACTTACGGGCCATTACTCCTCGTCTTTCTCGACTGCGGCGGCGATGGCCTGCTCGATGTAGGCCCTGAGAGTGACTCCACGGTACGCGGCTTGCGCCTTGGCCCGGCGGTGCAAGTCGTCGTCTATCTCGTAGTGGATACGGGCCACGGCCCTTGACGGTAGTTGGCGTTCGCTCATGCTTCCTCTATTGCTTAGTGGACTAAATGCCATTAGTCCACGTCCCGAGGTACCAGGGCGGGAGCTACAGGGGCACCCAACCGGGAGCAAGGAGCAGAAGATGACCACGACCACGCAACCGGCTGTGCCGAGCGCCGAGGACCGAGAGAACGCCCTAGTCCTTCTGGCATACGACCCCGACGAGTACGGCCGCCTGCACGAGAAGATCGGCGACGACGCTCTCGCGTTCATCCTGCACTCGATCAGCGTCGAAATCCTGCGGCTGCGGACCGCCGCGGACACCCTCGTCTACGTCGGCGGGAGCTCTCGTTCAGCCTCCTGCCTTGTTCGGCTTCGACGGTGGCGACGAACCGGGCGCCGCGGAGGTCGGTGAGGCCGGTGGGGTGCTGTTCGTGGGCGGCAGCGGTGAGGATGGTCGGGTCGAGTTGGAGGCCGTAGTCGCCGAAGACGGCTCGGAGCACGTTGAGAAAGGTGGTCTTGCCGTTGGCGCCGTGGCCGTGACAGAAGACGAGGATGTGCTCGTGGACGTGGCCGGTGAGGCTGTAACCGGCGGCCCGCCGGACGAACCCGATGAGCTCGTCGTCGCCGAACACGTCGGCGAGGAAACGGTCCCAGGTGGGGCAGGCGGCGTCGGGGTCGTACACGACCGGGGCCAACTTGGTGAGCATGTCGGCCTTGCGGTGCGGCGAAGACCGCCGAGGGTCTGCGGCCCGCGACCATCTCTCTCTACAAGATGGCTATCAACGCCTGGATCGTGCCGAATGTCGGCGCGGTGGAGGCCCGGTCGTTGAGGCCGGCCCGGGTGGGGGAGCTGGTCGCTGAGCTCCGGGTCGGCGGGAGCACCCAGGGGAGGGGTCCGCTGTCGGCCCGGTCGGCGCAGGTCGCCGTGCAGATACTCAAGGCCGCCACTCGCTGGGCGAACGCCACCGGCCTCCTTCAGGTCGATCCCCTCGTCGGCTTCAAGCGGCCCAGGGCCCAGTCGAAGACGATGGAATACTGGGAGGCGCACGAGGCCCGGCAGTTCCTCGCCCACACCGCAGACGACCGACTGGCAGCCATCTGGGCTTTGTTCTCGGCCAGGGGGCCGCGGCGGGGGGAGGTGTGCGGGTTGCAGTGGTCCGACGTCGACTTCGACGCAGGGAAGATCAGGATCCGCCGGACCAGGGTCCTGATCGACGGGAACGCGGCGGAGTCCACCCCGAAAACGGACAGGGGCCGGCGCACGATCTCCATCGACCCGATGCTCGTAGCGCTCCTGCGGTCCCACAAGGCGAAGCTGGCGGCCGAGAGGCTTCGGGCGGGGGAGGCGTACGAGGACGGCGACTGGCTGGTCTGTGACGAGCTGGGCCGGCCGTGGTACCCGGACTCGGTCACCGAGAGGTTCGACACGCTGGTCAAGCAGTCGGGGCTGAGAAGGATCAGGCTTCACGACTGCCGGCACACGGCGGCGACCCTGCTCCTCGGGAACGGAGTCCCGGTCCACGAGGTGGCGGCGATGCTCGGGCACGACCCGGCCGAGACGCTGCGAACGTACAGCCACTCCATCCCCGGCCACGCCGAAGAGGCGGGCGCTGCCCTGTCCGCTGCGCTGCTCGGGTAGGAGGCCCCCTCGTGAAACACTCGACTGGGCACGTCCTCATGGCGCTGATATCGGTGCTCGCTGTCGCCGCCATCTGGCGTGACATCGCCACCTGCCATCCCACCCCGCGCACTCCGCCCGTCCGGGCGCAGTATCCGCTCTTCACGACCGCCAGATGCAACGCGGCGACCGTGTTCACGTGGCTGGACGAACCGGCACCAGGAGGCGGGTATCAGCCGATCCTGTGCGGTGGTGCTCCACCGTCGGATACCGGCAACTGGGGTGCGAACCTGCCGGCACCGGGCGCCACGTCCGCAGCTGCACCGGCTGTCGTGCGGTCGGCGCCGGCCGCTATCGGCTGCCCGGCCGACTTCTGCAACCCCTCCAACCCCAACCCGGCGGTACCGGTGACCCGCTCCGGTTGACTTACAAAGATGTTCGTTGACATCCGTTGACAAAGAACGACCGAAGGCCCCTCGGGTGGAGGGGCCTTCACCCTGCGGTTATCTCCGTCGGGGAGGGGGGATTCGAACCCCCGACCTCCTGCTCCCAAAGCAGGTGCGCTACCGCTGCGCCACTCCCCGGGCTGAGCCTGAATGCTAACGGCCCGGGGCGACCGCCCGTCGCCTGTCGTTCGTCGCCCATCTCCGTCGTCTGGGGCCGGGGCCGCTAACCTCGATTATTGGTGCGCCCACGATTATTAGTGCGCCCAGCAAGTTGGATGTGATGCTTGCAGGTTGATCTGGCAGCGGGAAGCTCGTCGTCGCTTGCCGGTGGGAGTCCGGCCCGGGTAGCTGCCAGGATGCCCGGTAGCAGGCTGGCGGTTTCAGGGGGAAACGCCTGGCGTCGAAGCCCAGCGTCGAATGCTCTTTTTGGGGGGGAGAGACTGAGCGGTCCGTAGCATGAAGTGAAGCCTGCGGCGTCGCGAGAGGTCGATCTCACCGAAACTCTTCGAGCGCGCCTAGGCGTCGATCAGTTCAGAAAGCCGGCGCCTGTGCAACGCCCTCGGATCGGTTGCTGGCAGAAACACGCGTCCGCGCGATCTACGCCGGTCCGGAGGAGTTCAGCAACCCGGGTCCAATCGCCAGGCCGAAGGTTCGATCGTTCTCGCCCGCCGTCGACTTAGAGCGGTATGGGCGGTTGGTAAAGGTTGAGGGGTATTTGTCCGCCAAAGGACGTCCACTGGTCCCTTTCGGAGAACCAGCGGTAACCGGCGAAGGGCACTCGTGGTGTCCGAGGGGGTAGAAACCGGGTCGGATCGGCGGATCCGACCCCGAAGGCACTCGGTTGGCCCGC
>JAKCDU010000095.1 GCA_021838445.1 Actinomycetes bacterium
GGTGGAGGATGGTGTGGATGTAGGCGACCGTTCGCCGGTCGAGCCCCGTCGAAGACGGGGCCGAGAGCTCTCCGCCATTACTGGAGGAGTCGCGCCGTAATAGCGAAGCGAGGGTGTCCTTCGTTAGGTGGGAGGCTTCGGGGAGCTCGTCGCGGAGGGCCCGGGCTGTGGCGTTGAGCGACGTGCCCTCCGCCCTCAACTCCTTGGCGCGGGCGAGCACCTCGGGGGAGTAGCCGGCACCCTGTCGGGAAGGGGGACGGCGCCCCGAGTTGAGCAATGTGGCGTACAGCCCATTGAGCACGCCGGCATCCAGCCTGGTCAGGCGGATCGTGCCGATGTGGGGGATGACATGGAGGCGGACGTTGCGGGAGTACGAGTCGAACGTTGACGGGCGGACCGTCGGACTTGCCGCCGTCAGCCACTCCTCGAGGAACTCCCCGACTGTCTGGCGTGACGGCTCGACGTAGGCGCCTCGATCGAGTTTCGAGAGAAGGTCGATGCGTGCCCGCTCCGCGTCCCGCTTGGTCTTGAAACCTGAGTGCCACCTCTGGCGGCGCCGGCCGGTCGAGGGGTCCGGGTCCAACTCGATCTTCACGGTCCAGCCGCCACCTCGCTTGAGGATCGACCCCCTCATGACGGGTCAGACCGTTGGCCGGGTGCATCGTCTGCCGGGCTCATCTCTTCCGGGTCGGACGGCGGCGGGTAGGCCTCCTCGCCAGGCCGGTGCGCCAACGATTGCAGGTACCCACGGGGGCCGAAGGTCTTGATCTTTGCTGCAAAGTCGGCCAGCACCTCGGCCAGGCCATCGAGCTGGTCGCCGTACTCGCGCGCCAGGAGGTCGACGCGGCCCTTCCTCCAGGTGCGGAAGTGGTCATGCCAGTTGGTAGGCGAGGCGTCAGGTGCCTCGCCGAGAACGGCCGCCATCACCGGGTCCAGGCCGGTCGGGACGTTGATGCCCATCTCTTGGAGGCGTTCGTCGATGGGGCCCAGCTGGCTCGCGCTGCCCAGGATGGCGAAGTACAGCTGGACGGCGGGGATCCCGGTGTCTGCGATCGGCGTGTCCATGGCGCCACTCGGTGGCAGGAAGAAGTACGGGATCGGCACTTCGAACACGAGTGACAGCAGGTAGAGCTCGTGGGCGTCGAACCGCCGCCGCCGATCGCCGTCGAAGCCTCGCTCCATGGCCGAGATCGACGCCTGCGGCAGCTGATGGCCGCTGAACTCCGCCAGCTTCTCGGCAACCTGTTGTTGCGTCCAGCCCCGTCGCTCGCGGATAGCGCGGACGTTGAAGGACACCACGGCGTTGACATCGATCGGCGCGCCACGTCCAGGCTCGCCGATGGCATCCGGCTCGGAGTCCGGTCTGCCTCGACGTGAGGGACGTGCCATCTCACGATCGTACCGCTGCAAGTTGTGTGCCACAACATCGTCACATAGTAGATGGTAGGCTAGGGGTTGTAGCCCACAACAACAAGGAGTTATCCGTGTTCGATGACGTTCCGCCATTCATGACGATCGAGCAGGCGGCAAAGGTGCTGCAGCTCGGACGGTCCAAGACCTACGAGCTGAGTGTGGAGTGGGAACGCAGCGGCGGTACCAGCGGCCTTCCCTTCGTGTGGTTCGGCCACCAGAAGCGGATCCCACGAGCGGTGCTTCACCGATTCGTCGACGCCACCCTCACGCCGCCGGCAGCGTGAGGGGCCGGCCCCTCCTGCGCTCAGGCGGGGCCCCGAGGACCGACGGATGGTGATGCCCCGGATGGACCCCCAGGACCGGGTCACCCCACTCCGCCGTCCGGCCTCGCCGGAGTCACAGGTACCCGACCTCCTCGAGGGCGACCAACCCGATGGCCTCACGTGGGCGCCGGCGGACCTCCAAAGCGTCGTGGCCTCGCTGCTCAACGGGACCGTCCAGCGACCGGAACCGACGTTGGGGCGGCGAAGCGACGGCGCCGCCCTGCTCTACGCCGGCCGGGTCAACTCGCTGATCTCCGAGTCTGGCGGCGCCAAGACGTGGGTCGCCCTCGAAGCCTGCCGCCAGGAGCTCCAGGTCGGACACCACGTGGTCTTCGTGGACTTCGAGGATCACGCCGAGGGCATCGTCGCGCGACTTCTCGACCTCGGTGCCGCCCCCGATGCCGTCGTCGAGCGGTTCCGGTACGTCTGCCCCCAGGAGCCCTTCTCCATCGCCGCCGAGTCCCGTCTCGCCGCTGTCCTGGTGGAGAGCCGACCGACGCTCGTCGTCATCGACTCCGTCGGTGAGTCCATGGCGTTGGATGGGATCCGGCCCAACGACGACGACCAGGTGGCTCGGTGGTACCGGCGCCTGCCCCGCCGTGTGGCAGCAGCAGGACCGGCGGTCCTCGGCCTCGACCATGTGACCAAGAGTGGCGAGGGGCGCGGCCTGTTCGCCATCGGTTCGCAGCGAAAGCGGGCCGCGGTGTCGGGCGCCTCCTACATGCTCGAGACGGTCCTCGACTTCGGGAAGGGACGCACCGGTAGCGCCCGTCTGGTCGTAGCCAAGGACCGCCACGGCACCTACGTCCAGGGTCAAACCGCCGCCACATTCGTCCTGGGACCCGCCTCCCAAGGCGACCGTGACGGCCTGCTCGAGTCGCGCCTCGAAGCCCCTTCGGCGGCCTCCATCGCACCCGCTTCCCTCCGCCCGACCCGGCTGATGGAGCGCGTCTCGCGCTACGTCGAGGACCACCCAGGCGCCTCCGGCAACGACATCGACAGGGCCCGACTCGGCAAAGCCGATTATGTCCGCAAGGCCACCGGCGTCCTCGTCACGGAGGGCTGGCTACGAGTCGAACGGGTCGGCCCAGCCATGCGCCACCGCAGCGAACGCCCCTTCCGTGAGGACCCCGGGGCCTGCTCGCCAGCGAACGGGATCGTATGAACGGCGCAGACCTCGTCCCCTCGTCCCCTTCTCGTCCCAGGATCGTCCGGACGAACTCGTCCCCCTCGTCCCCCACCTCAAGGGGGGACGAGGTCCGGGACGACCCGGCGACCGGAGCGCCCCGTCCCGGGACGAACTTCGGTCGGCAACACCGATCCGATCAGCTGCCCTTCCACCAGCCTGCCTCCAACCCGCTCACCTCCCACCACGTCTCAGCCCACTCCACCCACCAACCTTCAGCCCCTCCCCACACACTCACCACCGACACCGCCCCACCCACAACCCCTACGGTCACCCCACAGAACCGCCCAACCCGAACACGTTTGCAACTTGCAGTTGGCGGGGCCAGCGCCTGATGGCGTGGATGCGGATGATGGGCCTCGACTCCATCGAATATCACGAGCACACCGTCGCCGGACGGAACGACGACCCCGTCGTTGCCGCCGCGGACTACTACGCATCGAGAGGAAAAACCCCCATGACCTGGGGCGGTCGCGGCCGTGAGTTGCTCGGCTTGGATGGCCAGGTCGACCTCGACGACTACCGCGCCATCTATGCCGTCGGCGGGGCCCTCGACCCGGCTACTGGGACGAGGCTGGTCGCCTGCCGTCGTCCCGGCCTGGAGTTGGTCGTCTCCCCGCACAAATCCGTCGCAGAACTCGGCGTGATCGGCCGAGCCGAGGACATGCACGCCATCGTCGACGCCGAGCGCGACGCAACCCTCGACTTCCTCGACGTGCAGGTCGCCGACAGGGGAGGGCGGCGAGGTAGGGCCGTCGTCGCCTCACCGACCGGTGGACTGCTGTGGGCGACCTCCCGGCACGCCACCACTCGAGCCGGTGACCCGCAGGTACACGACCACCTATTGACTGAACTACTTGGGAGAAATCCCCAGGTCAGGGCCTAGTTATCCCCTGGTTGGGGCGGCTATACATCCCGCTCATGGACCATGAACAGGCAAGCTCTGGAGACAGGGCGGTGTTGGCCGTACCGCTTGTCGGGCGGGTGGTGGGCGACGGCTTGGGCTGGGAGCCCTACCGGCTGGTGGACGCCGACGGCGAGGTGGTCGACGCGGTGTCGGCGTTCCTCGCCGAACTGCAAGCCGCCGGGCGCTCGGCGGCGACCTTGCGTTCTTACGCGTTGGATCTTCTGCGCTGGCTGCGGTTCTGCTGGGCGGTCGGAGTGCCCTGGGATGAGGCGAGCCGGGGCGAAGCCCGCGACTTCTCGCGCTGGATGGCGGTGACGGGCAAACCGGCCCGACCGCACTGGCGCCACCCAGACGAGTCTCCACCGCCGTCACTGCCGACTGACGCCACCAATGCTTACGCTCCGTCAGTGAGGGCGCATGCCGAGACGGTGCTGCGAGCCTTCTATGAGTTCCACCGTGAACAAGACCACGGGCCGGTGCTCAACCCGTTCCCTCTGGAAAGTTCAAGGCGAGGCCGCCGTGCGAACGGCCATCACAACCCGATGGAGCAGTTCCGCAATGAACGCGTCGGCGTTTATCGGCCGAGGATCCCCGAGCGGGTCCCTCGGGCGGTGCCCGATGAGACGTTCAACGCGATCTTCGCCCGCCTGGGTTCCAACCGGGACCGGGCGTTGGTCGCCTTCTATGTCTCGACCGGCGCCCGTGCTTCTGAGCTTTTGTCGACAGTCCAAGGAGGCGTCGATCCGGGTCGCCAGCTGCTCAGCGTGGTGCGAAAAGGCAGTGGAGCGCTCCAGGAGCTGCCGGCTTCGACCGACGCCTTTGTGTGGCTGAGGCTCTATCAGCTCGAGATGCAAGACGTCATCCCGACCGGGCGCCGCCAACCGCTGTTCTGGACCCGCCGCCGCCCGCTCCGCCCGCTCAGCTACCACGCCGTTCACCGCATGTTCGAGCGCGTCGTCGATGGCGTCGGAGCCGATGTCACCCTGCACGCGCTGCGCCACACCGCCGCCTACCGCATGGCCGAAGACCCCGCCCTGCCGTTGACCGACGTGCAGTGGGTCCTCGGGCACGTGCACCTGACCACCACCCAGATCTATCTGAACCCTCGCCGCGCAGGGAGGATGTGGTGCGCCGCGTCCTGGCTCATCACGACGAACAGACACGCCGGGCCAAAGAGCGCGCCGCGGCCACCCCGGCTCTGGCCTATCGGCCCGAGGATCTGCAGGTGCTGTTCCCCACCACCGACCGATGAGCGCCCACCCCGTCGGGCCGCCCGGGGCGGGGGCGCCGCTGCCGGCCCGCTTCCCCCTTCGCCCGACCGTCTCCGCCTGGGCGACATGCCGCCCGAGGCGCGCCAAGGTGGTGGAGTCGGTGACCGAGCACTGGTCGAGCCTTCCGAACCGCCAGGAAGCCGCCGCACGGCTTCGAGGTCTCGGGTTGCTGCTGGATTGGTTGGAGGAGCAGCCGGGCGAGACCTGGCAGCAACGGTGGTTGGCCTCGGGGGCCGACCAGGCCCGGGCGAGCTGGCGCCAGGGACCACAGCAGTGGTTGGCCCGAGGCGGCTATCCCCCTTGGCGCCTGCGGCCGATGACGGTTGCCCTGCCCAGTCTGATCGGGGCGGACCTGTTGCGCCCATCGCTTGACTGGCTGCTCGCCGGCAGCGCCAGGATCGGTCCTGAGGTGATCGCTTGGCGCGACCCTGAGGGATTCGAGGCGCTCCGGGCCGCCTGTAGTGGCGACGGTTCGCTGCGCCCGGTGGTGAGACGACAGATCGTGGCTCGCTGCGTCATGGTCCTCGCCGCCAAGGGTGGCACCCTGGCCGAGGTTGTCGTCGGTGACGTCTTGGAGATCCTCCAGGTCGAGGCGGTCCGAGGTGGCAGCGAGGTGCGCAATGGATCGGCCACCTTGAACGCCCTGCGGCGCGTCGGGGTGATCGGCGACGAGGTCCCGACATTGCGGGAGATCCGCAGCCGAGGGCCACGTTCAGCCGAGGAGCTGGTCGACCGCTACGAGCTGGCCTCCGATCGCATCCGGGACCTGATCGTCGACTACATCAAGGAGCGCCAGGCGGTCCTCGACTACGGCTCGCTCATGGCTCTGTCGTACTCGCTGGCCCGCTGCTTTTGGTCCGACATCGAGGCCCATCACCCCGGGGCTGACACCCTGGCGCTGCCCGCCCCGGTCATGACCGCATGGAAGCAGCGGCTGAGAAGCCGGACCAAGTCCGTCACCAACGCGGCGGGAGAGACCACCGAGGTGTCGGTGGAGCGCCTCGGCTACCTCGACGTGCTGGCCAGCGTGCGCATGTTCTACCTCGACCTGTCCGAGTGGGCCCTGGTCGACCCGGCCCGCTGGGGTGCTTTCGCCGCACCGTGCCCCATCCGGGCCGAGGAGCTGAGCCGACGAAAGGCGTTGCGTCGCCAGAAGGCACGCACCGACGCTCGGACCCGAGCGCGCCTGCCCGCGCTTCCGGTGCTGGTCGGCGCCGCCGCCAAGTGGCGGGCCGACAGCACCGAACTGCTCGCCGCAGCGGCTGGTTGCCCGCCAGAGGAACAGTTCGTGGCCGCCGGCCAGACCTGGACCCGCCATGCTGCCCCCCACGCCGCCGCCGACAACATCTGGGTCACCGAGCTTTCAACGAACAAACGCCGCTGCTTGAACCGGGAGGAGGAGTACGCCTTTTGGGGCTGGGCGATCATTGAGGTGCTGCGCCTCACCGGCGTTCGGGTCGAGGAGTTGATGGAGCTGAGCCACCATTCTTTGGTCCAATACCGCCTGCCGAAGACCGGCGAGCTGATCCCCTTGTTGCAGATCGCTCCTTCCAAGACCGACGCCGAGCGGCTCCTGGTCGTCAGTCCGGAGCTGGCCGAGGTGTTCAGCACCATCATCCGCCGGGTGCGAGGCGATGGCCCCGCGGTCCCTCTCGTCGCCGCCCGGGACTACCACGAGCTTGTATGGCTCCCGACCGCCCCTTTGCTGTTCCAGCACATCGTGCGTCGTGAACGCCACGGCTTCGACGTCACCACTATCTCACGCCTGATCGACATGGTCGTGGCCCGCACCGGCCTGGTGGATGACGCCGACGGCACACCGCTGCGCTACACGCCCCACGACTTCCGCCGGATGTTCATCACCGACGCGGTGATGAACGGCCTTCCTCCCCACATAGCCCAGATCCTCGCCGGCCACCAGGACCTCAACGTCACCATGGGCTACAAGGCCGTCTACCCCGACGAGGCCATCCAGGCCCACCTCGCCTTCCTGGCCCGCCGCCGGGCCCTGCGACCCAGCGAGGAGTACCGCACCCCGACCGACGAGGAATGGCACGAGTTCCTGGGCCACTTCGAGCGGCGCAAGGTATCCATCGGGACCTGCGCCCGGGCCTTCGCCACCCCCTGCATCCACGAGCACGCCTGCGTCCGCTGCCCGATGCTGTGGCCCGACCCCGCCCAGCGGCCCCGCCTGGTCGAGCTCTGCGACAACCTCACAGCCCGCATCAAAGAAGCAGAACAGGAAGGCTGGTTCGGCGAGGTGGAAGGCCTCCAAGTGAGCCTCGCCGGCGCTACGTCAAAACTGGCCCAGATCGACCGGCGAAGCGAGACCCCAGTCGAGCTGCTCGTTCACGGCGGCACCAGCACCGTCCGCCAATGAAGGTCCCGATCCCCGACCATGAGATCGTCTCGGTGGTCGAGCTGCTCACCGCCATGGCCGACTTCTGCCGGGCAGAAGCCCCGGTGATCGGCGTGGCCCTGGAGCGCTTCATGGGCACCGACTGCTACGACGCCTCGGCGCTGCGCGAAGACATCCTGCTCACCGCCGACTACCTGGCCCAGGCCATCGGCTACCCCGACTCACTCATGGACCCCGGAGAGACACGCGCCGACTACGACCAACACCGATGAGTGCCCGTTCCATCGCGGCCGACACCGCCGTCA
>JAKCDU010000096.1:0-1348 GCA_021838445.1 Actinomycetes bacterium
CCCTCGTATTCGGTGGCCGAGGAAGCGGAAGTGGCGGCGACGCGGTCCACCGAAGCAACCGCCGCCAGATAGCTGGTGAAGCCGAAGGCCATGTCCAAAGAGGTGGTCTCGCTGGCCGTTATGGGAACGCAGTCGTGGCCGACCAGACCGGTGCGGCACCGGGAGAGCTCCACGAAGGCCCGGTAGCGCTCGCCGCGGTCGATCTCGGCCGGCAGCTCGGCCACCAGGTGGGTGCAGCGCCACGGAACGAGGGTCGCCACCGGGGTCTCGGGCTGGTCGCCGGTGTCGTACTCACCCGGCCCCCGACCGGGTCGCGGACTGGGGGGTTCGTCCCCGGAGTTGGCGTAGGGCTGGCCCTCGAGGGCGACGTGGCGCTCCTCGGCGCTCAGCCGGCGCAGGGCGCCGTATGTCGGCGTCCAACCGATGGCGATGATGTCGTGGTCGCGATCCCACCGGCGGCCCACTTCCCGTGCCACCCTCTGGATGCCGGTGGCCACCACGTTGCTGGCGGTGTGATGCAGGTCGACCACCACGACACCGGACACCACCTCGACCTCCGGCCAGACCGACAGGTCCAGGCGGTCACGGACCCACAGCGCCTCGACCTCCGAGGCGAGGGACCGCCAGCCATCGCCCAGCCGGGCCGCCCGGTGCACACGCAGGACGGCCGGCACCGTCGGCAGCCGACCGGAGATGACGGCCAGGGCCAGCCAGGATTCCTCGGCCGGCCCGACGCCCAGCCGGGCGACGACGGCGCGGAGTTGCTCTTCGAGTCCGTCGAGTCCGTCGAGTCCGTCGAGGGCATTTCCGCCCGGCGCCCGGCGATGGGGGAGGGCGCTCAGGAGGGTCTCGACCCGCTCGACGATGGCGGCGCGCCGCTCGGGTGGGCCGCTCAGGAAAGGATGGCCCGCATCGCGCCGGCCGGGCTCGGTGGCAGCTGACGACGGGGTGGGAGCGGTAGTCATCCGGTGATCTCTTCGGCGCGCAGCTCGGGTTCGACCAGCTGCTCCCACAGACGCTCGGCGTAGTCGGCCGCCCGACGAGGGGCCCGACGTGCGGCCTCGCTGCGGAGCCGGGCGATCTCCTCGTCGTCGGTGAGCAGTCGCCGCAGGGCTTCCACCAGGGCTTCGTCGTCGCGGGGGTCCACGAGCACGGCCCCGCCGCCGGCGGCTGACTCCCGGGTCCCCCCGTAGTCGCTGGTGACTACCGGGGTGCCGTAGGCGAGAGACTCGCTGACGGGGAGGCCGAAACCCTCGTGGAGGGAAGCCAGCACGCTGAAGCGAGCCCGGCGGTAGGCCTCCGACAGCTCCTCGTCGCTCGCCCCCACCCGCAGCTCGACGGGCCGGCC
>JAKCDU010000096.1:1448-7692 GCA_021838445.1 Actinomycetes bacterium
GTGCTGCGCACCACCTTCTGGATCCCCGTGTGCAGGTCGGAGCGGGCCGTATGGCTCACGTCGATCACCACCTCGGCGGTGACCAGGCGCAGACCGTTGGTGGCGGTGGCGGTGGGGTTCAGCTCCAGGGCCCGGTCCATCAGCCACAGGGCGGCGAGCCGCGGTCCGCTCAATTCGATGAGCCTCCGGGCCTCCTGGGTCTGGTCGCTGGTCGGGTAGAACCCCCAGGCGGCGGTGAGCAGCGCCCACACCCGCTCGAGGGTGGGCTGCGGGCCGATCCCCACGAGCAGCGACTCCAGGAAAGTCGCTACGTCGTCGCCGGGCCCAGCGCCCCGCTCGGCCGGACAGCCGGGAGCGACGACCGCGGCGACGGTCTCCAGCCTGGCCGCCACCCGGGCGGTCACCGCGTCGGGTTGGATCACCGCTTGGGCCACGGCCGCCCGATGGCGACGGCCCGCCTCCCCCGCCGCAGTGGTTCGGTCAACCGCCACAGCCGGGAGCGCAGGACCAGATCGAGTTGGGCGCGCAGGTCAGCGGCCTCGAAGTAGCGGTCGTGGTGCAAGGCGGCCATCTGGGAGTACTCGGCGGTCACCTCTTCGAGCTTCTGGCGGGTCAGATCCAAGTTGGCCGTCCGGGCCAGGGCGTCGGCCCAGCGGTGGCTGGCCGAGGACCGCCAGTGGGCTGCCTGGCGGCGCAGCTCGACCAACTCGCCTTCGGCCGCTTCGAGGCGTTCGAGGGCTGACCACAGATCCCATCCCATGAAATCGTCGCTCGGGCCGGCCGGGTAGCTGAGCTTCCCGAACGCCTCGTCGCAGTGCTCCTCGGCGACGTGGAACCGGAACAGACCGTCGAAGAGGGCCGGTCGGTAGCCGGCTTCATCGGCCAGGAAGTCCCATTCTGGGTCCGGGCCGCGCTCGGGCGACGGCGCCGCCGGCAGGACCAGGAACCATGGCCGGTGACGGGTGAGGTCGATGCTGCGCAGGACGGGGGCCGGCCGGCCCCCGTCCTGCGCAGCATCGACGCTCAGGAAATGGATGTCGTCGCCGTGCCAACCCTGCTCGTCGATGATGGCGGCCAGGTCTGGGAGGCCGCCGTCGGAATCGGCACCCGGGGAGGTCACCACGAGGTCACGCGAGCGGACCAGGGCGTGGCGCTCGGCCACCTCGGGATCGGTTGGGAGGGCGATCCCGGTCCAGCCTCGTTCGTAGAAGGCCATCGAGATGGAGTACCGGTGCGGGTCGGGGGAGCCGACATCCACGTACCGGCCGGGAGGAGTCCGGCGCAGGGCCCGCCAGAGGACCACGTCCTGACCGCTCCGGCTATACGAGCGGAACCCGGTCACCGGCACCCTCCAATTTTACCGGACGACCGTCAGGGTGAGCGGCGCTCGAGGTGGGCACCCGGGAGCAGATGGACCCGGTCATCCGGGAGCGACGACGGCACCATAGAGCGATGCCACCATGGGGCTGTAGCGGGGCGGTGCCTTCTCGACGACCAGTTGCAGTTCGTGGGGCTGCCTGACGGTGACGATCAGTTGGGGCGTGGTCCCCGGGGCCGTGCTCGATACCGCGGCGGCCGAGCCGGCCAGCACCCACAGGGTGCGGTGCTGTCCGGCCCACGTCTCGGCCAGCCCCCGCAGCTCGGCGGGGCTGAGCGCATGGTTGAGGGTCGCCGCCGGTACCTGGCACCAGGCCCGCAGGGCGCCCACGATCTCCTGGGCATCGGCGTCGTCGTAGGCGGCCAGGATGGCGGCATCGGGGCCGGTGGCCCGGCACGCCGCCTCCACACCGGTGAGGTTCACGCTGCCGTCACCTGGGCCGGGAACGAAGTTCCGGACGGGCCAGGTGATCATCGCTGGAGGGACGGTCAGGGCGGCCACGCCGACGAGCACCACGACCGGGTCCAGGCCCCGCCAGACTCGGGCCACGACCGAAGCGACAGCCGACAGGGCGGCTGCGGCGAGAAGCAGGGCGGTGGGCAATCCGGCGGGGGCGAAGCGGCGCATGGCCCATATCTGGTCGGGGGAGATGGACGGCTTCCACAGATAGAGCGCCGTGCCGGCGCCGGCGCAGGCCAGGACCAGCACGGCGGCGGGGTCGGACCGGCGGCACGAGCGGGCCACGAGCACCCCGGCGCCGAGGCAGAACAGGCCCACGACCTCCGGTCCCAGGTACCACGTGAACCACCACAGGGTGTGCTCGGCGTAGGTGCGGCGCGGGTCGTGAGCCAGGCCCTGCAGGTCCTGTAGGGCCCCGATGAGGGGGATCGGGGTGCTGCGGACCGTGCTCACCATGGGCCGCCCCACCCAGGCGGCCACCACCCCGGCGCTACCCAGGGCGCCGAGGAACCAGCCGATGGGGCGCCCTCGACGGCGCAGCGCCCCGGCCAGGCGTCCGAGCGGGCGGCGCAGCGCCCAGCCGAGGGCCAATACCACCGACGCTGCCCCGATGGAGACGCCGAAGCCCTCCTGCAGCTGGTGGACCTGGCTGTGCAGGTCGGAGTAGTAGTAGCCGGCGCGGTGCTGGATGTCGTAGGTGCCGAGCAGGGCGACGGGTACGGCGCCGGCGAGCGCCGCGCCGTACACCCCGAAGCGTTGGCGACGCCGGGCGGGAGAGGGGTCGGCGGCCCAGGCCAGCGCCGCGAGGAAAGGTATCGGGATCAGGTAGATGGGGGCGTCGATGCGACTCATGACCGTCCCGGCCAGCGCCGCGCCGCTGAGCAGGGCCATTCCCGGCCGGCGCCGTTCGTAGGCGACGGCGAGCAGGCCCAGCCCGCACCAGAGCAGGATCTGCACCGAGGTCTCGGAGAAGGTGTCGCGGCTGACGTTGAGCTGGGGCATGGAAACGGCGAGGCCGGTCACTGCGGCGGCCACCAGCCATGGGCGTCGGAGCAGCCGGCACCCGGCGCCGTAGACGGCGCACAGGCCGAGAGCCCCGAGGATGGCGGGCATCCGGAACAGGTAGCGGTCGCCGCCCAGGCCGTCGGCCTCGGCCAGAAGAGTCGCGGTCAGGTGGTCGAACTGGAACTGGCTGGTGCCGGACCCCACCGCGTAGGCCCCGGGGAAGACGGGGCTCACCGCGTCCGAAGGAGTGGCCCACTCCGGCGAGGTGGGGATCTGCAGGCTGCCCCGGGTGGCTATCCACTTGGCGGTGGTGGCGTAGATCCCCGGGTCGCGCCCGATCGAGGCGTGCTGTCCGGCGTGTGCCGCGTTCCAGACCCCCGACAGGACGGCCACGGCCACCACCACGACGGCGGGCAAGGTCACCGACCAGACCCGCCGCCGGCGGCTCACGCTGCTTCGGGGGACCGACCGGGGCCAGGCCAACCAGCTCAGTCCGGCGGTGACGGCCGATCCGACCACCAGCGCCAACCTCAGGCGGTAGTCGCCGAGGACGGCCAACAGCAGACCGAAGCCGCCTACGCTCACCACCAGAGCGGCCAGTACCACCAGGCCGCACTCGAACCAGATGGGTAGCGGTTCCGGGACGGCCGGCAGGTCCGGGCCGCCGGCGCCCGGGACCACGCCCGCCGCGTCGCTCAAATCCGGACCCCTGCCGGTCGACGACCGGGTCGGGGAGCCGCGACCGGGCGCATCAGATCACAGATGCTACCGGCCGGCCGCGACCGGCACCATGCGGGTAGTCGGGGGCCAGGCCAGGGCCTGGGGGTGCCGGGCCGTCGAGCGTGTACAGTCCTCGGGCGCCATGACCAATCCCCTGCGAACCAGGATGCGGGCCGCGGTCATCGGGGCACAGACGCAGGTGATCCTCCGTCTCGATGCCCTGAAGCTGGATGTGGCCGCTCTCGATACCCGGATATCCGAGCTGGGGCAGCGCATCGAGCAGCTCGAGCGGGTAACCCAGACGACCGGTATGCGGGCGGCCGGAGCGGCCGAGGAAGTGTCTCTCGCCACCGAGTCGGCGGCCCGGCTGGCCGAGAGGCTGGCCGAGATAGAGCGCCGGCTCGGGGCGTCTCCCGCCGGACGGTGAAAGAGCCGCCAGGGCTGGTCGTCGACCTGGGGGCGCTTCAGGTCGAGGGGTACGCCGGGCGGGGGGTCGGTCGCTACGCCGCCGGCCACGTGCAGGCCCTGGCCGCTCGGGAAGCGGTGGTCGCGGCCCTGGTGTCGCCTGAGCTGCCCCCCCCGGCCAACCTGCCGGCGGTCTTGGTGCAGGACGATCTGCTGCGGTGGAATTGCCTCAGCGAGGCCCGCCGGCTGACCACCGGGGACCGCCGGCTGGCCCTCTACGTGCCGGCGCCGTTCCTCCACAGCGGACCGGGCGAGCCGGCCGCCCTGGGCGTGGCCCGCCACTGGGCGGACCTGGGTCTGCCCAGGGTCGTAACCCTCCACGACCTGATACCGCTACGGGCTCCCGGCCACTACCTGGCGGCCCCCGGCCACGAGGAGCGCTACCGCCGCCGGGCCCGTTGGGTAGCCGCCGCCGACCTCGTTCTGACCAACTCGGCTCACACCCGCGGCGAGGCCATAGAGCTGCTCGGCTGCTCCCCGGGATCGGTCGTGGAGGTCGGAGCCGGGGTGGCGCCGTACTTCTCGCCCCCCGACGGCAGCGACCGCGCCCTGGTCGAGTACCACCTCCCCGGGCTGGGAGGGCGACCCTACGTGATGACCGTCGGGGGCAGCGACGAACGCAAGAACATGGAGCGGCTCGTCGATGCCCTGGGCCTTCTGACCGGACGCGGCTGGGACCTGGCCCTGGTCGTGGTCGGGGACCTCACCGCCGGCTGGCGACGCCGGCTCGAGGAGCGGGCCGCCGGGGTGGGCCTGGCCGGCCGCCTCCACCTGACGGGGGCGGTCACCGACGACGTCCTGCGGGCCTGCTACCGCCACGCCGTGTTATCGGCGATGCCCTCCCTCGCCGAGGGCTCGGGGCTGCCCGTGCTCGAATCGGCGGCGTGCGGCACCGCGGCCCTGGCGTCGGCGACCACCGCCCTGGTCGAGACGTCGGCGACGCCGCTGGCCCGCTTCGAGCCGACCGAAGCGGAGTCCATCGCCGAGGCCATCTCCCGGCTGGCCGCCGACGACGTCCAGAGGTCCGAGGTGCTCGCCGCCCAGCAGCGCCTCGCCGCCGGATCCACCTGGGAGGCGGTGGCCGACCGCACCCTCGCCGCCGTCGCCGACCTCGAGGCGCGAACGCCGCCCGGTCGCTGGCGGGCGGCCCGACCCGGCCCGACGCTCGGGCTGGCCGGACCCCTCCCCCCCCTCGGAGGGGGGATCGGGGTGTACAACCGTCGTCTTCTCGACGCCCTGCCCCGAGGGGTGCGCGCCGCGGCGGTGGTGCCCGGGACCACCATCCCCGACGTCCCCCGTACGGTCCTGTACCGCCCGATGGACGCCTGTGGCCAGGAGTTCGTGCCGTCCTCCTGGGACGGCGTCGTCTACACCCTGGGCAACTCCGAGGGGCACCTCCAGACCGTGGAAATGGCCCTCGCCCACCCGGGCTGGGTCTGGCTGCACGAGACCCGCCTGCCGGCGGTCGCCACCACGGCACTGAGCGGGCTGGCCGACGAAGAGTTCGACGCCCGCCTGGCCGCGCTGCTGCACCGGGCCTACCCGGGCCGGGCACCCCTGGGCGCGGCCCGTCGGGCGGGGCGGTCCAACCTCGCCCTGTTGGAGGCGGGGGTCGGCCTGGCCGGCCTCCTGGCCGAACGGGCCCGAGGCCTCCTGGTCAACTCGCAGCTGGCCCGGCGCATGCTGGAGCTCGATCTGGCTCCCCTCGCCTGGCGTCCGCCCATCCACGTCCTGCCCCCCGCCTGTCCGCCGGTGGCACCGGTCGGGTCGGGGTCCCGCGACCCGCGGCTGGTCGTCGCGCTGGGGGTGGTGACCATGTCCAAGCGGCCCGACCTGCTCGTCGACGCCATGGTCGCGGTGGAAGGCCGGCTGGTCTTCGTCGGCCCCTGCCCGCCCATCCTCGATCAGGTCATCCGGGAGCGGGCGGCGCTGCGGGGCGTGTCCGACCGGGTGGACGTGGTCGGGTCCGTCGGTGACGGGGAGTGGGCCGAGTGGATGGCCCACGCCGCGCTGGCCGTGCAACTGCGGGACGTGAGCGGCGGCGAGACCTCGGCGGCGGTGCTGGAGGCCATGGCGGCCGGGCTGCCGGTCGTCACCAACGTGGCCAGCGCCGGCGAGTACCCCTCCGGGTCGGTGGCCTTCTTCCGTGGCCTCGACGCCGAAGACGTGGCGAGGCGGGTCAACGCCCTCCTCGCCAGCCCCGGGGCCCGGGCCGAC
>JAKCDU010000097.1 GCA_021838445.1 Actinomycetes bacterium
ACCGGGAGGTTCGCTCCATGCAGGATCACGTCATCGTGTGCGGATGGGGTCGGGTGGGGACTTCCATCGCCCGCTTCCTGAAGGCCGACCAGGCCGACGTGGTGGTGGTGGACACCTCCCTCGAACGGCTGGCCACCGTCAACGGTCCCTACGTCCAGGGTGACGCCACCGACGAGGACGTGCTGCGCGAGGCCGGCATCGACCGGGCCAAGGTGCTGATAACCGCCCTCAACGCCGACGCCGACAACCTCTATGTGACCCTGACCGGCCGCTCCATGCGACCCGACCTGTTCATCGTGTCGCGGGCGGCGAGCAAACCGGCGGTGGCCAAACTGCGCCAGGCCGGCGCCGACCGGGTGGTAGACCCGCAGGAGCTCGGAGGGGCGCGCATGGCGGCGCTGGCCCTGCAACCCCACGTCGCGGAGTTCCTCGACGTGGTGATGCACGAGGAGGGCGTCGACTTCCGCCTCGAGCAGGTGGAGGTTCCCGCCGGCTCACCCCTGGCCGGGCAATCCCTTCGGTCGGCCCGCATCCACGATCAGACCGGGACGCTGGTGCTGGCCATGCGTGAGCCTGGCTCGTCGTTTCGCACCAACCCTCCCCCCGACGCCCAGATCGTCGCCGGCGAGGTCCTGATCGTCATCGGCGACGGCGAGCAGGTCGGCCGGCTCCGATCTCTGGCCGTCGGCCAGCTACCCTCTGAATCGCCCAGCGGTCAGAACGCCGTGTGATCGACGACGAGGTCGATCAACTCGACCAGCATCCGGGCGGTGGCTCCCCAGACCGTGTCGCCCATGAGCTCGAAGAAGGCCATGGACCGTTCGGAGCCGTCGGGGAAGGTCCACAGTTCCTCCCGGTAGACCTCGGGGTCGAGTAGCTCTACCAGGGCCACGTCGAACGCCCTTTCCACCTCGGCCGGGTTGGGGTGCAAACGGGGTCGCTCGCCCGCTACGCCGACGAAAGGCGTGATGGGTGAAGGGTTGAGCACCGTGCTCAGCGACGAGAGCCGGCCGATGATCTCGACCCCGGCGGGATCTATCCCGACCTCCTCCTGGGCTTCACGCAGAGCCGCCCCGCTCAGCTCCTCCCCGGGTTCCAGCCGTCCGCCAGGGAAGGAGACCTGATGGCTGTGCGACCGCATCCGCGACGAACGGCGGGTGAGGACCAGCCGGCACTGCCCCTCCCAGTCGAACAGGAGGCACAACACCGCCGCCGGCGGCCGAGCCGAACCGGGCAGAGCTAGCAGCGGGAGGTCATCGACGGGAGCTAGCGGCGGCTCGCCACGACGAATCAGGGCCGATCGAACGTCGGTGACAGATATGCGGTCCGGGCGCCTGCCGTCGGGGCGTCCCCAGGGAGCCCCTGGTCCCAACCGCCAGGCCTGGGGCCGAGGAATTACCTGCGGGCCACCGCGTCTGGGGAACCCATCGGGCAGCGACGCCGGTTCAGACAATCGGTGTCCACGCCTCCGCTGACGGCATCTCCACGCCCCCTGCAACGGCTACCACCGGCTCCGAGGCGTCCGCCAGCTGCTCGAGGAGATCGCGCAGGCCGCCGGTCTTGAGGTTGGACATCACCCGTCCGGGCGGGGTGTCCCCCCGCTCCCATTCCATCCAGGCTTCCAGCAGCTTGGCCGCATCGGGCGCAGGTCTGTCCATACCTCCAATGTACGGGAACCGCCAGAGCATTCCTCGCCTGGTGAGGCATTAGGCAGCAATCAACCTCGTGGTGATCCCGGGTATGAAGAAGGCCGACCCCATAAGGGGCCGGCCTTTCTCCGATGCTTCAGAGAGGAAAGGGTTTAGAAGCCCATGCCTCCCATGCCACCCATGCCGCCACCTGGGGGAGCGGCCGGGGCAGCCGACTTCTTCTCGGGCTTGTCAGCCACGAGGGCCTCCGTGGTCAGCAGGAGCGCCGCGATGGAAGCGGCGTTCTGCAGAGCCGAGCGGGTCACCTTGGCGGGGTCGATGACGCCCGCCTTGACCAGGTCGACGAACTCGCCGGTGGAGGCGTTGAGCCCCGTCGAGCCGGTCTCGCGCTCGGCGTGCTGCACGATGACCGAACCCTCCAGACCGGCGTTGATGGCGATCCACTTCAGCGGCTCCTCGAGGGCCCGCATCACGATCGCCGCACCGGTCGCCTCGTCACCGCTCAGCTGGGCGACGACTTCTGCGACCGCCGGACGGCTGCGCAGGAGAGCGGTGCCGCCACCGGCGACGATGCCCTCCTCGATGGCGGCACGCGTCGCCGAGAGCGCATCTTCGATGCGATGCTTCTTCTCCTTGAGCTCCACCTCGGTGGCGGCGCCGACCTTGACCACGGCCACGCCGCCGGACAGCTTGGCCAGCCGCTCCTGCAGCTTCTCGCGGTCCCAGTCGGAGTCGGTGTCGTCTATCTCGCGCTTGATCTGGGCGATCCGGCCCTTGACGTCAGCCTCGGTACCGGCTCCCTCGACGATGGTCGTATTGTCCTTGTCGACGACCACCTTGCGGGCCCGGCCGAGCAGGTCCAGGGTGGTGTTCTCGAGCTTGAGGCCGACCTCCTCGGAGATGACCTGGCCACCGGTGAGGGTGGCCATGTCGCCGAGCATGGCCTTGCGGCGGTCGCCGAAGCCGGGGGCCTTGACGGCCACCGAGGTGAAGGTGCCGCGGATCTTGTTGACCACGAGGGTGGCCAGTGCCTCGCCCTCCACGTCCTCAGCGATGATCAGCAGGGGCTTGCCCGTCTGCATGACCCGCTCGAGCACCGGCACGAGGTCGTGCACGGCACTGATCTTGGAGTTGGCGATGAGGATGTACGGCTCCTCGAGCACCGATTCCTGGCGCTCGGGGTCGGTCACGAAGTACGGGGACAGGTAGCCCTTGTCGAACTGCATGCCTTCGGTGAAGTCGAGCTCGAGACCAAACGTGTTGGACTCCTCGACGGTCACCACGCCGTCCTTGCCGACCCTGTCGATGGCATCGGCGAGCACCTCGCCGATCGAGGTGTCAGCGGCCGAGATGGACGCCACCTGGGCGATCTCGGACTTGTCGTCGATGTCCTTGGCCTGGCCCTTGATGGACTCCACGGCGGCCGCCACGGCCTTCTCGATGCCCTTCTTGAGCGACATCGGGTTGGCCCCTGCGGCCACGTTGCGCAGACCCTCGCGGATGAGGGCCTGGGCCAGCACCGTGGCGGTGGTGGTCCCGTCGCCGGCCACGTCGTTGGTCTTGGTGGCCACCTCCTTGACCAGCTGCGCCCCCATGTTCTCGAAGGGGTCCTCCAGCTCGACTTCACGGGCGATGGTGACCCCGTCGTTGGTGATGGTCGGGGCGCCGAACTTCTTGTCGATCACCACGTTGCGGCCCTTGGGGCCGAGGGTGACCTTGACAGTGTCAGCCAGCTGGTTGACACCCGCCTCCAGCCCCCGACGAGCCTTGTCGTCGAACTTGAGCTGCTTGGGCACTCTTACTTCACCTTCGCCAGTACGTCACGGCTGGTGAGGATCAGCAGGTCCTCACCGTCGATGGTGATCTCGGTCCCGCCGTACTTCGAGTAGACGACCTTGTCGCCCACTGCGATGTCAAGCGGGATCAGTTCACCGGTGTTCTCGGCCCGACGACCGGGGCCCACGGCCAGAACTTCGCCCTGCTGGGGCTTCTCCTTGGCCGTGTCGGGGATGACGAGACCAGAAGCGGTCCGCTCCTCGGCCTCGCTCGGGCGGACGACGATACGATCGTCGAGCGGCTGCAGACTCATTTCAGTGCGCCTCCGTTGGCAGTTAGCACTCTCACCTTGCGAGTGCTAACGATAGCGGTCCTGCCGCGCTACTTCAACACGAAGATGCGCTGGGTGACCACCGGCCTTCCGGGCACCCCGGTAGTCAGCGCTCATCGCCGACCAGCGCACCGGTCCCAACTGGGCCGTCAGGCCGGCTCGAAGTCCAGCTTCAGGTTGGGATCGGCGGGGGCGTCGAGAGGCGTCGGCCCGTCGGTCCGCAGGCGGTACCACGCCGTCGCGCCGACCATCGCCGCGTTATCGGTGCACATGGCCCGGCTCGGGATGAACGCCGACCGCCCGTCGGCGGACGCGGCCGCCACCACCGCCGCCCGCAGGGCCGAGTTGGCCGCCACGCCTCCCCCGATGCAGACGGAGCGGGCATCCAGGGCGGCCGCCGCGGCACGCAACTTCTCCACGAGCACGTCCACCACCGCAGCCTGGAAGCTGGCCGCCACGTCCTCGACGGCGACCTCGGGGTGCTTGCGCACGTAGTTGATGACGCTGGTCTTCAGCCCGCTGAAGGAGAAGTCGTAGCCCTGACCCCTCAGTCCTCTGGGAAAGGCCACGTGAGACGCGTCACCGGTCCCGGCCAGGCGGTCGATCACCGGTCCGCCCGGGTAGCCGAGGCCGAGGAACCGGGCCACCTTGTCGAAGGCCTCTCCTGCGGCGTCGTCGATAGTCTGGCCGAGGAGCCGGTAGCGCCCCGCGCCGGTCATGAGGATGAGCATGGTGTGACCACCCGAGACGAGGAGCACGACGGCCGGAAGCGCCATGTCGGGGTCCTCGAGGAACGCGGCGTGGAGGTGGCCCTCCATGTGGTTGACCCCGACGAAGGGGATGCCCCAGGCCAGAGAGTAGGCCTTGGCGGCGCTGACCCCCACCAGGAGGGACCCGATCAACCCGGGACCGATGGTCGCTCCCACCGCGTCCAGATCGCCGGGGACGATCCCCGCCTGCGCCAACGCCTCTGACACCACCGGCGTCAGGAGATCCACGTGGGCCCGGCCGGCCACTTCGGGCACGACCCCCCCGAACGCGGCGTGCAGGTCTATCTGACTCGACACCACGGAACTGCGCACCTCCCTCCCGTCGACCACGACCGCCGCCGCGGTCTCGTCGCAGGAGGTCTCGATGGCCAGCACCGTCGTCAATCCCGCTCCCCGGTCTCGTCGACGGTCTCGCCGCCGATGCCCGCCTCGATGGCGGCGATGCGGCAGAGGTGGTGCTCGCCCCCGATGTAGTGGACCCACATGATCAGGGCGTCCTCCCCGCTCTCGGCGTAGTAGTTCTTGCGGACGCCCTCGGTCTCGAATCCGAAGCGGGCGTACATGTGCTGCGCCGCGGTGTTCGAAACCCGCACCTCGAGTGTCATGTGCTGTGCGCCCCAGGCCAGGGCGGCATGATTCAGATTGATCATCAGGCGGCTTCCGATCCCGTGCTTTTGCCACGCCGGGTCCACGGCAATGGTCGTCACGTGGGCTTCGTCCAGGCTCAGCATGAGGCCGGCGTAGCCGACCACTGCCCCGTCCACCCGGGCCACCACGTAGTGGCGGCTGTTGCGCAACGCGAGCTCGCCGAGGAACAGCGACAGGGACCACGGTCGCGGGTACACCTGATGCTCGATCTTCAGCACTGATCTCAGGTGACGTCTACGCATGGGAACCAGATGGACGGGGCCGCCCGGGGCCTCGGGCCCGGCCGGCGAGATCATCTCTGCTCCCAACCGATGCGCACGTCGGCCCCGCGGAGATACACCGCAACCACCCGCTCGGCGGCCACGGCCCCCAGGTCGGGGGCCCACCCAGCGAGCACCGCCGCCGACGGATGGTCGAACGACGCGGGGGCCAGATCGAACGGTCCCGATCCGAAATAGCGCCGGGCACCGTCACCGGCCAGCAGGACTCCCGGCACGTGCGACAGTCGAACTGCAACTTCATCAGGAGACTGCGCCACCGCCTCGCCGCACGCGACCATCACTTCCTGAGCGGGCTGGTACAACGCCCAGAAGACCTCTCCCCGCCGGGCGTCCACCACCGAGGCCACCGGGCGCCCCTCCCGATGGAGCGGGTGGGCCAGCAGGTCGAGCGAGGTGCACATGGCCACCGGTATGTCCAGCGCTGCGCCGAGGGCCTTGGCCGTGGCCAGGCCGACCCGCAGGCCGGTGAAGAGGCCCGGCCCCACGTCCACCGCGACCCGCCCGATCGACGACAGTTCCACTCCGCTCAGCGCGACCAGCGCCTCGATGGCGGGAGCCAGCGTTTCGCCGTGGCGGCGCCCGGCCCGCAACGCCACCTGGCCGACCACCTCCCCGTCGACGGCTACGGCGACGCTGACCTGGGAAGTGGCCGTATCGATGGCGAGGACCCTCACGCCGGCACCTGAGCCAGGCGTCGCGTCCACGACGCGCCGGAAGGTTCCAAGGTGAGGGTGCGACCGGGCTGCTCTCCAGGCGTGATCCGGATCATCAGGTGATCGCCGGGCAGGGCGGCGGTCACCCGGTCGCCCCATTCGACCACGGCCACCGCGCCGTCCTCGAGCATTTCGGGCAGAGCCAGATCGGCGACCTCCGAAAGGCGGTCCAGCCGGTACACGTCGACGTGCACCAGGTCGAAGCCGGCTCGGGTCGGGTACACGTTCATCAGCACGAAAGTGGGGCTGGTCACCGGCGACTCGACTCCGAGGGCACGGGCCAGACCTTGGGTGAAGGTGGTCTTCCCCGCCCCGAGATCGCCCTGGAGCAGTATCAGGTCACCGGGCCTGAGCACCGACGCCAGACTCGCCGCGGCGACCCCGGTGGCGGCCGCGTCGGCGCAGTGGATCACCCGGTTCACCGGCTTCCCGCCGCCCGGCTGGCGTCGAGGGTCTGGCGGGCCCGGACGAAATCGGCCCTCATCTTGGCCATCACCTCCCCGCCGCCACGCAGGGCCGCCGCGGGATGGAAGGTGGGAACCACGACCGGGCCGGAGCCGGCCGGCCAGACGTGGGTGCGGCCGCGCAACCGGGTGATGCCCTCGCCGGTTCCGAGAAGGGTGCGCGACGCGAAGTTGCCCAGGGTCAGCACCACCGCTGGTTGTACCAAGGCAACCTGGCGGTCGAGATAGGGCCGGCAGGCGGCGATCTCGTCGGGGAGCGGATCGCGGTTGTTGGGAGGCCGGCACTTGACCACGTTGGCGATGTAGACGTCCTGTCTGGTCAGACCCGTCTCCTCGAGCAGCAACCGATCGAGCAACTGCCCGGACCGCCCGACGAAGGGACGGCCGAGGCGGTCCTCCTCGCGCCCGGGACCCTCCCCCACGAGCATCAGCCCGGCATGCGGATCGCCCTCCCCGAAGACGACGTGGGTGCGGCCAGCCGCCAGCGGGCAGCGGGTGCAACCGGCGGCCTCCTCCCGCAGCTCGACCAATTGCGACACGGCCTGTCATTCTACTTGGGGAGTCGATGTTGTCCGGGGTCCGCGCCCGGCAGTTGATACTGTTCGGCTGGTGAGCGCCACCCCTCCGGACGAGCCCTGGAACCGTCCGCCTCCGCCTCCGGGGCCGCCAGGCGAGAGCTATCCGCAGCATCCCTCCGGCGGCTATCCGCCTCCCCCACCGCCCTCCGGCGGCTATCCGCCACCCCCACCCCCCGGTAACGGCTACGGCGGCTACCCCGGCGGCTATCCGCCACCCCCACCCCCTGGTAACGGCTACGGCGGCTATCCCGGCGGTCCGGGCGGCGGCTACCCCGGAGGTGGCTACCCCGGCGGCGGCTACCCCGGCGGCGGCTACCCGGGCGGCGGCTACGAGGGAGCCAAGGGCTGGACCCAGTTCGGCATGGCGACCGGATGGTGGCAGCGGGCCGGAGCCACCCTCGTC
>JAKCDU010000041.1 GCA_021838445.1 Actinomycetes bacterium
CTACTACGGGGCGGACGCGCCTTTCGGTGGCTACAAAGCCAGCGGAATAGGCCGCCAGAACGGTCTGGAGGGCTTCGAGCAGTACACCGAGACCAAGACCCTGTCAGGGCCGCTACCGGCTGAATAGGCGGGGGCGGGCAGCCCTTCGTCGTGCCTCGCACGGGCCGGCGCTCAGTCGGTGGGCAACTCGACATCGACCTCGGCGCGGGCCAGGGCAGCGCCGTCCTGATTGGCCATATCCACCGACACGACGACGATGAATCGGCTGCGGCGGCCGCGCCGCTCCTCGCGCCGGTCGGTCACCGTTCCCCGTATGTAGGTGGCGTCACCGGTGAACGCCGGGTTGCGATACTGCGCCTTGGAGTGGGTGATCAAGCCCCACTCGCCGGCCCAGGCCGCCACATAGTCGAGCACCCAAGCGCCCATCGAGGCGCCGTAGCCGTAGCCGCGGGCCATCCCTACATGACGGGCCCACTGTGGCTGCAGGTGACCCCGCGAGGGACCGTAGTAGGCCCCGTCGGTCAGCTCGGGGTTGACGCGCTCCATGCTCCGGTCGCCCTCGAAGCCGGCCATCTCCTTCGTGTAGCCGAGGTCCTCGGCGGTCTGAGTGGAGGGGCCCTTGCGGGTGGCGCCCCACGTGGTCATCGGGTAGGCCCGCCACTCGGTGGCGAAGCTGGCCAGGCTGTGAGGCCCGAGGACGTTGGTCGCCAGCTCCTGGCCGATGTCGACCGTCGACCACCGCCGGGGCGCATGGCCGAGCGAGCGGATCTGCTCGATGAAGCCCGCTTTCGCCTGCTCCAGCTCGAGTAGCTGCTCGGAGGACCATTCGGGCTCGCCGGGCTGCTCGAAGAGCTTCTGCTCCTTGGCTCGGCGTACCTGGTAGCGGATCGATGTGGACCGCTGCTGGGCGATCCGCTCGCCCTTCTGGTTGATGTATAGGGTGTCGCCGCGCTGGAAGCAGGTCGGTCCGGCGAAACGGGTTTCGGTGACCTTGTAGTCGTAGGGCATGCGGTGGCACACGAGTCGGTCCCCGGCTTCGATGAGCGGGCCGAAGAACCACCACTCGTCACCGCCGAAGATGAGGTGGGAGTCGGGGATGCGCCCCACCTGCGCCGGAGCGCACCCGTGGCTGGTGTCGCAGGTCACGGCAAACGACTGCGGCGCCACCAGGCGACCCCATCGGCTGGCCTCGGCCCACTCCTCGTCGTAGTGCAGCGGGTTGGGGTAGTGCATGGCCTGGACCCAGCGGCGGATGTCGTTGATGGCGACGGCTTCTTTGAGCTCGCCCGGCATCATCGGCACTCCCATGTACTGGTCGAGGTCGGATGTATCGAGAGTCACCCGGTGTTTCCCTTCGTCTCCAGGCGGCCCAGCACCAGCCGCATCAGTTCGTCGTCGCGCACCTTGGTGTCGCTGCCGGTCATCGGGATCTCGCCGTCGGCGAAGAAGAGGACCTCCTTCGGCACCTTGTAGGAGGCCACCCGCTCGGCGAGGAACGACCGGACCATCGCGGCGTCGGCGGAGAAGCCGTCCTTGATCACGGCGCACAGGACCACCTTCTGGCCCACACGGCGGTCGGGTACCCCGAGGACCCGGGCCAGTTTGATCGGCGGGCAGGCCCTGAGAGCCACCTCGATCTCGGCGGGGGACACACTGGCGCCCGCTGTCTTTATCATCTCCGATCGCCGGCCCGTCCAGTGCACAAATCCGTCGTCGTCGAAGAAGCCGAGGTCGCCCGTCCGGAAAAAGCCGTCACGGTCGAAGCAGTCCCGGCGGTCGTAGCCGACGTAGCCCATCATGAGGGTGGGGCCGTCGATGGTCAGCTCGCCGACCTGGTTGGGGCCGAGCTCGTGGCCGTCATCGGGGTCGATCACCCGCAGCCGGCTGCCGGGAAGCAGCCGGCCGCTGCTGGATCGCAGCAGGTGGCGCGGCGTGTCATAGCGGTGGGTGGCGAAGCCGGTGCAGGTCTCGGACAGGCCCCAGGCGACCGGCATGCTCCAGTCGGTGTCGGGTTCGGTGACACTCGGGTGGCGGGCGAAGGCCGATTTGCCGAAGACGCAGCGTAGCGACGACAGATCGGCGCCGGGCCACCCGGGGTGCTCCTCGAGGGCGGCCGTCTGGTGGGGGAGGGTGTAGGGCTCGGTGACCCGCTCCTCGGCGATGAGCTCGATCGCCCGGCCGGGGTCGAACCACTCCTGCATCACCCAGCAACCGCCGGCGGCCAGGGTGGCTCCCATCGCCGTGTTGAGGCCGGCGGTCCAGAACATCGGCAGGCTGGTCCACAGCCGGGTCGCCGGGTGGCGGCCGAAGACGCCAGCCTGGAGCCAGAACTGCATGGTGGGAGCCCGGTGGCAGTGCAGAACCCCCTTGGGTTGCTTCGTGGTCCCCGAGCTGTAGATGATCAGCCCTTGGTCGGAGGGCACGATCTGTTCGGCACGGGCTCGGATGATGGACCGGTCTGTGCCTGCGCCGGAGCCGGTCCAGTCGTCCCAGTCCTCCCCGACGGCCACGACGCGGCGTAGGTAGGGGAGCGACGGAGCCAACGAACGCACCTCGTCGCCGTAGCGCCGGGACCTCATCACGGACTGCGTGAGCACGGTGTCGACGGCCGAGTGGGCCAAGAAGAACCCGATCTCGGGCGGCGGGGAGAAGGTGGGGATCGGTACGGCCACGGCTCCAGCCAGTGCCGCACCGAAGAGGGCAGCCACCGCCTCGGGGCGGTTGCCCATGAGGATCCCGACTCGGCTGAAGCGGGCGGTTCCCCCCGCCACGAGGGCGGCGGCCACCCGTTCGGCCTCTTCCCGCACGTCCCGGTAGGTCCAGCGTTGCCCTTCGAACACGAGTGCTTCCCGCTCGGGCCAGCGGCCGGTGACCTCGTAGAGGAACCCTCCCAGCGTGAGCGCCCCGACGCCGTCGGCGTCGCAGAGCGGACGGCTCTCCAGTACCGTCACCGGCCCCGCCCTGCGCCGCCCCACCGTTCGGATCGATCAAGCCTGGCCGGGCCCACTGCCACGGCGGCCATCGTAAGCCGGCCGGGCCCGGCCGGGTCGATCCGGTGACCGTCGGGCGCCGGCGGGGTAGCGTGGGCACACCCACCTTCGGTGTCGGGAGCGGAGGGTCCAGTGCGAGACGAATCGATTCTCATCCGGGGCGGCACGGTCGTAGACGGGACCGGCCGGGACCGCTTCGAAGCGGATGTGGCGGTGCGCGGTGGACGCATCGTCGGCCTCGGACCCGACGCCGGGGGCGCCCTCGACGGCCCGGTCCGCACCCTCGACGCGTCGGGCCAGGTGGTGGCCCCCGGCTTCATCGACATCCACACCCATTACGACGCCCAGGTCTTCTGGGATCCCTGGCTCACCCCCTCGGCCTTCCACGGGGTGACGACGGTGGTAGCCGGGAACTGCGGTTTCTCCATCGCCCCCACTCGACCCGAGGGCGTGGACCTTCTGGCCCGCACGCTCCAGCACGTCGAGGACATGAGCTTCGACACTCTCGCCGCGGGCGTCCCGTGGGGCGAGTTCCAGACCTTCCCCCAGTACCTCGACTCCGTGGCGCGGCGGGGCGTGGGACTCAACTACGGCTGCTACGTGGGGCACACCGCCGTCCGCCTGTACGTGATGGGGGAGGAGGCCTACCAACGGGAACCGGGCCCCGACGAGTTGCGGGCCATGCAGGAAGTGGTGGCCGACGCCGTCGACGCCGGTGCCATCGGGTTCGCCTCTAGTTCCTCACCGACTCACAACGGCGACCGGGGCCGCCCGGTCCCGTCCCGGCTCGCCGGCATCGACGAGCTGCGAGCCCTCCTCGAACCGCTGCGGGCCCGCCGGCGGGGGGTCGTCGCGTTGCTGCCCGGCGGGGTGATCAAGCACCATGAGATGTTCGACCTCCAGCGTCACGTCGGTCGGCCCTTCACCTGGACCGCCCTCCTGACGGTGGCCGGTCGTCCCTACCACGAGCGGGTGATCGCCGAGCACGAGGCGGCGTGGGCCGACGGGGTCGAGGTGTGGCCCCAGGTATCGTGCCGTCCTCTGGTGTTCCAGATGAACCTGGCCGAGCCCTTCACGTTGAACATGCGACCGCCCTTTGCCGCTCTCATGGGGTTGGCGCGAGAGGAGCGAATCGCCGCCTACCGTGACCCGGTGTGGCGGTCGGGGGCCTGGGCCGACGTCGAGACGAACTTCAACTGGCGGTCATTGTCGGTGGCCGAGTCCGACCGCCACCCCGAGTTGGTCGGCCGGGCCGTCCTGGACCTGGCCGCGGAGCGGGGTGGGACCGCCCTCGACGTGGTGCTGGACCTGTCGCTCGAGGACGGACTGACGACGCGCTTCTGGTCGGTGCTGGCCAATGACGACCCCGACGGCATCGCCTGGCTGTTGCCCCGCGACCACGTCCTGCTCGGCCTCGCCGACTCCGGAGCCCACGTCTCGCAGCTGTGCGACGCATGCTTTGCCACCGACCTACTCGGCAACTGGGTCCGGGGACGGCAGATCATGAGCCTCGAACGGGCCGTCCACAAGCTGACCGGTGAGCCGGCCGCGGTGTTCGGTTTGGTCGAGCGGGGCACGCTGGCGCCCGGCCAGGCCGCCGACATCTGCGTGTTCGACCCCTCGACGATCGGTCCCGGACCGCTGCGGCGGGTGCGCGACTTCCCCGCCGGGGGAGAGAGGCTGACCGCCGACTCCCCCGAAGGAATGAGCCACGTGCTGGTCAACGGTACGCCGATCCGCCTCGACGGCGCTCCCTGCGCCGAGGGGCTGGAGTCGCGTCCCGGCTCGGTCCTGCGGGGCTAGAACCGGGAGGCTGCGACCGGCGCCCGGTTCCGGGGGCCCCAGCCCCATGGGGAGGCATCGGTTCGGGCCGGGCTGCTTCGGACCCGGGGGCACCTAGCATGGGGTGGGTGAAGAGGTCGGCGTCGGAGATCGCCAAGATGCGCCGGGCCGGGCGGGTCGTCGCCGAGATGCACGAGGCGACCCGGGCCGCCGCTCGGGAGGGGGCCACGACGGCTGACCTCGACCGGGCGGCGCGAGCCGTGCTCGACCGGCGCGGGGCGCGGTCCAACTTCTTGAACTATCACGGCTTCCCGGCGGTCATCTGCGCCTCACCCAACGATGTGGTCGTGCACGGCATCCCCGGCCCCTACCGGCTGAAAGAGGGCGACATCGTCTCGATCGACTGCGGGGCCATCGTGGAGGGTTACCACGGCGATGCCGCCTTCACCATGGGCATTGGGGCGATCGCCCCCGCAGCCCGGCGCCTACTGGAGGTGACCGAGGCCAGCCTGTGGGCCGGCATCGAGCAGATGCGCGCCGGGAACCGCCTCAACCACATCGGCCGGGCGGTGCAGGAGGTGGCCGAGAAGGCCGGCTTCTCCGTCGTGCGGGAATACACTGGGCACGGCATAGGAACAGCCATGCACGAGGACCCCAGCGTGCCGAACTACTACCCCGGTCACCCCGGGCCCCTCCTGCAGCCCGGGATGGTCCTGGCCGTGGAGCCCATGGTCAATGCCGGGCGATCCGGTACCCGCACCCTCGACGACGGCTGGAGCGTGGTGACCATCGACGGTGGCCTGTCGGCCCACTTCGAGCACACCATCGCCGTCACCGAGGACGGCCCTGAGGTGCTCACCCGTCTCTGAGGCCCCAGACGTCGAGCAGCCCCGGGTCCGGTGCCCCGGGTCGAGATCGAGGGCGCGATTTACGAATGGGCTCAGATACGTGTAGCATTATCCCCCGGCCTGGCGCGCCTTCAGCGCGCCGCGTGGCGACCCATTGAGGAAGCTCCGAATGGAGACACGGTGAAAGTACGTCCAAGCGTAAAAGCGATCTGTGAGCACTGTAAGGTGATACGCCGCCACGGTCGTGTGATGGTGATCTGCACCAACCCCCGGCACAAGCAGCGGCAGGGCTAGGGACATGGCGCGAATCGCTGGAGTAGACATCCCCCGAGAGAAGCGTCTCGGTACGTCGCTCACCTATATCTTCGGTATCGGCGACACCACCGCCGTCCAGGTTTGCGAGGGCACCGGTATCGACCCGGCCACCCGGGTTCGCGACCTCACCGACGAGGAGGTCACCCGCCTCCGCAACTGGATCGACGCCAATCTGAAGGTCGAGGGTGACCTGCGGAGAGACGTCAGCCAGGACATCAAGCGCAAGATGGAGATCGGCTCCTACCAGGGGATCCGACACCGCCGTGGTCTGCCCGTGCACGGCCAGCGCACCCACACCAACGCTCGTACCCGCAAGGGTCCGAAGAAGACCGTCGCCGGAAAGAAGAAGGTTCGTAAGCACTGATGGCTCTCTCGAAGTCCAATGGCTAAGCCCAAACCGGGCGGTCGCCGCCCCCGTCGCCGCGAGCGTAAGAACGTCACCTACGGGGTGGCGCACATCAAGAGCTCGTTCAACAACACCATCGTTTCGATCAGCGACCCCGAGGGCAACGTGCTCGCTTGGGCCTCGGCCGGCAACGTCGGCTTCAAGGGCTCCCGAAAGTCGACTCCTTTCGCCGCTCAGCTCGCCGCTGAGGCGTGCGCCCGCCGGGCCATGGAGCACGGTGTCCGCAAGGTCGAGGTGCTGGTCAAAGGTCCCGGTTCGGGGCGTGAGACTGCTATCCGCAGCCTGATGAACACCGGCATCGAAGTCGCCGGCATCAAGGACGTGACGCCCATCCCCCACAACGGTTGCCGCCCCAAGAAGCGGCGACGGGTCTAGGAGGTCAGGCCATGGCCCGCTACACCGGTCCGGTTTGCCGCTTGTGCCGCCGGGAGAAGATGAAGCTGTTCCTCAAGGGACCCAAGTGCGATTCGATGAAGTGCCCCATCGAGCGTCGCCCCTACCCGCCCGGTGAGCACGGCCGGGACCGCATGCGCCAAGGGTCGGAGTACCTGACCCAGCTGCGGGAGAAGCAGAAGGCTCGTCGCATCTATGGCGTCCTCGAGAAGCAGTTCCACAACCTCTACGAGGAAGCCAACCGCCAGCAGGGCATCACCGGCGAGAACCTGCTGCGCATGCTCGAGTTGCGACTCGACAATGTCGCTTTCCGGGCCGGTTGGGGAGCCAGCCGGGCCCAGGCCCGTCAGTTCGTCCGCCACGGCCACGTCCTGGTGAACGGCAAGCGGGTGACGATCCCCTCCTACCGGGTCCGCAAGGGCGACACAGTGGCCCTCAAGGGCAAGTCCCGGGACATGATCGTGATCCGCCACAACCTCGACACCCTCGAGCGGCAGGTGCCGCCCTGGCTGGAGACCGCGGCCGAGGGCCACGAGGTCACCGTCCTCGATCAGCCGCTCCGTGACCACATCGACGTTCCGGTGCGCGAGTCGCTGATCGTCGAGCTCTACTCCAAGTAGGAACCCTCATGCTGATCATTCAAAGACCGACCGTAGAAGCGCTGGGCGAGGCTTCTGGCAATCGCCAGCGCTTCGCTATCGGCCCCCTCGAGCCCGGCTTCGGCCACACCCTCGGGGTGGCGCTGCGCCGCACCCTCCTGTCGTCCATTCCCGGGGCGGCGGTGACGCAGGTTCGCTTCGACGAGGCGCTCCACGAGTTCACGACCCTGCCCGGGGTCAAGGAGGACGTCACCGAGATCATCCTCAACCTGAAGGACATCGTGCTGTCGGTCTACTCCGACGAGCCGGTGACCCTCCGCCTCGACGTGCGGGGGCCGGCGACGGTCACCGCCGGTGACATCGTCACCACCAGCGACGTCGAGGTCCTCAATCCCGAGCTGGTCCTCGCCACGCTGAGCGGCAAGGGCCGGCTGGCGTGTGACCTCACCGTCGAGCGGGGCCGCGGTTACGCCTCGGCCGACCGCAACAAGCGCTCGGCCACCATTGGCGTGATCCCTGTCGACTCCATCTTCTCGCCCATCCGGGTCGCCGCATTCAGCGTCGAGCCCACCCGGGTGGAGCAGTCGACCAACTACGACCGCCTCGTGCTGGACGTCACCACCGACGGGTCCATCACGCCGAGCGACGCCCTGGCGTCGGCCGGTGACACGCTGCGATCCCTGGTGGGGTTGGTGGCCGACATGAGCGACAATCCCCAGGGTCTCGAGCTCGGCGATGTCGGCACGGCCATCAGCGGTTCCCCGGACCTGGATCTGCCCATCGAGGACCTCGATCTGTCCGAGCGGCCCCGAAACTGCCTGAAGCGGGCCCAGGTCAACACGGTCGGGGAGCTCGTGCTCAAGACCGAGGACGACCTGCTGGCCATAACCAACTTCGGTCAGAAGTCCCTCGACGAGGTGCTACAGAAGCTCGACGAGCGCGGTTTGTCGCTGCGTAGCAAGGAAGGTTGACATGGCCACCCTGCCCGCCCGCCCCAAGAAGGGTCGCCGTTTCGGCGGCGACGCCGAGCACCAGAAGGCCATGGTCGGCAACCTGGTGGCCTCGCTCATCGCGGCCGAGGCCATCGTCACCACCGAGGCCAAGGCCAAGTTCCTCCGGCCCATCGTGGAGAAGTGCGTGACCAAGGCCAAGAAGGCCCACGCCAACGAGGACGCGGCGGTACACCTGCAGCGGCAGGTGGTGGCACTGATCCGGGACAAGGACATGGCCTCCAAGCTGTTCAGCGAGATCGGCCCCCGCTACGCCGACCGCGCCGGGGGCTACACCCGCATACTGAAGCTGGGCCCCCGCCACGGTGACAATGCACCGATGGCGCGCATCGAGTTCGTCTGATCCCAGATCCGGAGGCGGGGCCCTGACCCTTTTCTCCGACGAGGCGGTACCCGAGGCGGTGACCGCTTCGCCGACGCGCCGCCTGCGCCTGCTGGTGGCCTACGACGGTGGCGGCTTCCACGGTTTCGCCGCCCAGCCGGGTCAGCTCACCGTCGGCGGAGCCCTGGTCGGGGCCATCGAACGCTACTTGCGCCACACCGTCGAGTTGACCTGTGCCGGGCGCACCGACGCCGGGGTCCACGCGTGGGGTCAGGTCGTCACCTTCGACGCCCGCGCCGATGCCGACCCGGTCCGACTGGCGCGGGCCGTCAACCGGACTTTGAGGCCGGCCATAGTGGTCCGCGAGGCGGGAGTCGCCGACGCCGGGTTCGACGCCCGCCGTTCGGCCACCGGCCGGCTGTACCGCTACAGCATCCTCAACCTTCCCGTGCCCGATCCGTTCTCCGCGGCCACCTCCTGGCATGTGACCCGCCCGCTCGATCTGCCGGCCATGCGCCTCGCCTGCGACGCCCTCCTCGGCGAGCACGACTTCAGCTCGTTCTGCCGGCGACCGCCGGTTCCGGGGGCGTCCCTGGTCCGCGTCGTGCGCGACGCCCGCTGGCACGACCTCGGTGAGGGACGGCTGCGATTCGACATCGAAGCCTCGGCCTTCTGCCACCAGATGGTCCGGTCGGTGGTCGGCACCCTTGTCGAGGTCGGGCTCGGGAAGCGTCGGGCGGGTGACATGACCGCCATCGTCGCCGCCCGTTCCCGCTCGGCCGCCGGCCAGCCGGCCCCGCCCCACGGGCTGTGCCTGTGGCAGGTCCTCTACTGACGACGGCCGGGAGTCAGCTGACCGCCTCCACGTGGTAGCCCCGGGCCGTCAGTTCGCCGACCACCTCGTCGTGGTGGGCCCGGTCACGGGTCTCGGCCGTCACCTGGATCTCGACCTCGGATATGGCCAGCGGAATACCGCTTCGGTGGTGCTCGACGTCTAGGACGTTCAGGCGCAGGCGGGCCAGGTCGCCGGTGAGGGCGGCCAGAGCCCCCACCCGATCGGTCATTACGATGCGCAGCGTGAGGTAGCGGCCGGCCGCGGTCAGGCCGTGCTCGACCATCTTCATCAGCAGCAGGGGGTCCACATTCCCGCCTGACAGGACGGCCACCACCGGACCGTGGCCGGGCACCAGGTCGGCCATGACGGCGGCCAGCGAGGCGGCCCCGGCGGGCTCTACCACGGCCTTGGCCCGCTCCACGGCGAGGACCATGGCCCGGCTGATCTGCTCCTCGTCGACAGTGATCACCGAGTCGACGAAGGCCTGGGCGTGGGCCAGGGTGAGGTCGCTGCACTCGGCTACGGCGATCCCGTCGGCCATGGTGGACATCCGCTCGAGGGCGACGGGGCGCCCGGCGGCCAGCGCCTCGGTCATGGTCGGCGCCCCGGCCGCCTCGACGCCTATGACCTGCGGCCGCCGCCCCGACCCGGAGCCGATGACGAGCGCCGCGGCCACTCCGGCCAGGAGGCCGCCCCCCCCGACAGGCACGACTACGGCTTCGGCGTCGGCGGCCTCCTCCAACAATTCGAGGCCCAGGGTGCCCTGCCCGGCTATCACCTCCAGGTCGTCGAAGGGCGGAACGTACACGGCGCCGGTCGCCGCCGCGAACTCCTGGGCCGACACGATGCAGTCGTCGACCCGCTCCCCGCCCAAGCGCACCGCGGCCCCGTAGCCGCGGGTCGCCTCCACCTTGGGTATGGCCGCGCCCACCGGCATGAAGATGGTGGCCTCCCGCCCGGTGAGCGACGCGGCGAGAGCCACACCCTGGGCGTGGTTGCCGGCCGATGCCGCCACCACCGGACAGCCGGCCGGTAGCTGCGATACGCGGTTGAAGGCACCCCTGATCTTGAACGAGCCGGTTCGCTGCTGGTACTCCGGTTTGAGTAGCACCGGCCGTCCGACGAGTCGGGAGATGGCCTCGGAGCGGACTACGGGGGTGGCCCGCAGGACCGGCTGCACCCGCTCGCGGGCGGCGCGCAGGGCGTCGAGCGTGACCAGGGCGGTCATTGTGAGGCGGCTCTGGCGGCGGCCTCCCGCGACGCCCGCCACACGGCCATCTGGCGGACCGCCACCTGCTCGTTATCCACCTCCTGCGCCCTCGCTCTGCGCTCGTCGGCTCTGAGCCACGTGGCGAAGACCCACAGGACACCCGCCAGGGCCACGGTCTCCCCCGCCACCCAGACGACCGCTCCTCCCAGGTGCAGGCTGGCGGGAGTGACCGACGAGGCGATCCGGCTGGTCTGGCTCTCCAGGCCCATGCCCATGATGGCGAACACCGGGAACACCAGAAGCAGGTACAGGATCCGGGGCAGGTGGCTCATCCGCCGCGGGACCGGGTCGGCGGCCAACACGGGCCAGTAGAACAGCCAGCCGGCGACCAGCCACCAGAGGTGGAGACCCTGGGCACCCCACCCGCCGCCGATGGTGGCCGGGACCACGCCGGCGAAGAACACCACGAACACCGAGGTGGTGAAGAGGACCCACACCGACATGGGGCCGGCGAGAATGCGGGCCGTCCGGCTCTCCAGCCACCGGGCCGGATGGCGGTCCCCGGCCGACAGCAACGCCAGCGTCACCGGCGCGGACGCCGCCAGTAGGGCGGGAGCGACCAGACCCACCAGGATGTATATGGTCCCGTAGGCGGTGAAATTCCGACGGCCGAAGGCCGTCAGGCCCGAGAATTCGGCGACGGCCAAAGTGAGCCAGGACGCCGCGAAACAAGCGCTGCGGTAGGCGGGCCACCTGCGGTCGCGCTGGCGCAAGCGTCGTGTCGACCACAGGTACCAGGCCGCCCCGACGATCAACACCACCGCGTCGAGGACCCCGAAACGAGCCTTGGTAAAAAAGTCCAGGGGCGTCAGGCCCATCGCCGACGAGGATACCTCCGGGCACCGACCAACCGGGGGCCGGGTGAGTTTGGGTTTGGGTCCGCCGGTTGTGTAGAAATAGAGCCCAGTGACTGCGATATCCACCAGCGGCGCCGTTCCGGCGCCGGTTATCCGCCACGTCGATCCCTCGATGTATCGCCCCAAACTTCTCCAAGTGGGCGTCATCGTGTGGCTGGCGTCGGAGTTGATGTTCTTCTCGGGCCTCTTCGCCGCCTACTTCAGCATCCGGTCGGCGACCGTCCACAACTGGCCGCCACAGGGCGACATCCTCGATGTGCCTCCCGTGCTGGTGGCCACCATCCTGCTCGTGCTGTCGTCGTTCACGATGCAGTACGGGGTGGTCAGGGCCATCCGAGGCTCGAGGTGGGGCTTCATCGGCTGGCTGGCCATGACCTTCGTCCTCGGTGGACTCTTCGAGGGGATGCAGATCTCTGACTACCTCGGACGGCCCTTCGCCATCTCTACCGATGCTTACGGCTCGCTTTTCTACACGCTCACCGGATTCCACTTCCTGCACGTGGCCGGCGGCCTCGTCGGCATGATCATCATCGCCGTGCGGGTACTCAGGACTCCCCGCTTCGGTCACCGCACCATGCCCGCCATCGAGATGCTGTCCTACTACTGGCACTTCGTCGATGTGGTCTGGGTCGCCATGTTCCTCGCCATCTTCATCCTCAAGTGAGCGCCGTGAGACGAATATTCCAAGGCCGCCGCATGCTGCGCGGACCGGTCCTTCTGCTCAGCCTGGTCGTGGTGGTCTTCTCGGTGCTGATCCTGACCCAGGCACCGGCTCGGAGCGCGAGCAACACTGTGAGCACCAACCCGTCGGACATCGCCGCCGGGGCCGTCCTGTTCGAGGTGCACTGCCAGTCGTGCCACGGCTACCAGGGCAAAGGTGGCGTCGTGGCGGGCGCCCCGGCTCTGGTGAACGTCGGCGCCGCCGCCGCCGACTTCTACCTCACCACCGGACGCATGCCGCTCAACTCGCCGAGCAACGAGGCCCTGCGCCACCACCCCGCCTTCACCGACGCCCAGATCCAGGAGCTGGACGCCTACGTCAACGCTCTTCCGCAGATCACCGGGCAGGGCACGGCGGGCCCGACCATTCCCTCACCGGAGCCCCTCTGCTCCGTCGACCAGCAGAAGTCGCCGACTTCAGTGGACCTGGCCACCCAGGACCCGGGCTGCGTCACCCTCTCCGAGGGACAGCAGCTCTACGCCGTCAACTGCGCCCAGTGCCACCAGGCGGCCGGCTCGGGCGGGATGTTGTCGGGTGGCAACGTGATCCCGACCCTGCACAACTCCAACCTGATCCAGGCCTACGAGGCCCCCCTGATCGGCCCCAAACCCATGCCCATCTTCTCCCAGCTGAGCCACGCCCAGCTGTCGGCCATCGCCCAGTACGTGCAGTACCTGAAGAAGCCGTCCAACCCCGGTGGCTTCGGCATCTCCGGTTTCGGACCGGTCGCCGAGGGCTTCTTCGGAATACTCGTGGGCTTCGTTCTGCTCTGGTTCGCTTCCCGGATGATCGGTAACAGAGGATGAGCAACATCGACGACGAACTCACCCACCCGGGGCCCGCGGAGACGACCGCCGGGGCCGACGGCCACGTCCCGGCCAGCTCGGTCCGTCTTCCCTTCGGTCGTAACCCCCGTCACTTCGGCATCGACCCGTCAGACCCATGGCCCGCCGACGTCCCAATGGACCAGGACGACACCCACTGGCGCTTCGAGAACGATCCCAAGGGCGCCAAGCGCGCCGAGCGGCGCATCGCCGCCTGCTGGACGGTCACCCTCCTCGCTTCCATAGCGGTGTGCGTGGTGTACGTGACCGGCGCCAACAATCAGCTCGCCGGTCTCTGCTACGGCTTGGCCTTCGGTGGCCTCGGCGTGGGCATGATCCTCTGGGCCCGCGACCTCCTGCCCGGCCACGAGGTCACCGCCAGTCGCGGCCATCATGAGGTGAGCAGTGAGGGCTACCGGGTGGCGGTGGCCGAGTCTTTCAGCCGGGGAACCGACGCCATCGCTCGCCGGCCGTTCGTGTTCAAGATCCTGGCGCCGGCGGCTGGTCTGCTCGGGCTCGGAACGCTGTTCGGCCCGGTGGCGTCGCTCGGACCCCGGCCCCACACCGACCTCTACAAGACCAAATGGGGCAAGGGCACCCGGGCCGTCGACCAGGACGGCAACCCGATCAAGCCGACCGACCTTCCCGTGAACGGGATACTGACGGTGTTCCCCGAGGGTTACATGGACGACGCCCTCAGCCCCACGCTTTTGATCAACGTCGGTGACTCCGACTTCAAGGTCCAGCCTCAGAGGGCCGGGTGGAACCTACAGGGCCCCTACGGCAACATCGTGGCCTTCTCCAAGATCTGCACCCATGCGGCGTGCCCGGCGAGCCTCTACAACGTGCAGCGCCACCAACTCATCTGCCCATGCCACCAGTCGACATTCGACGTGCTCGACGACTGCAGACCGGTCTTCGGGCCGGCGCCGCGGTCGCTGGCGCAGTTGCAGATCTCCACCAACAGTGACGGCTACATCATCTCGGTCAGTGACTACACCCGAGCCGGGGGTGGCCCAGTCGGCCCCGGTTTCTGGAACAGAGGGTAGGAGGCTATGAGCACCACTCAGGAGCGAGCGGCGGCCCAGAAGCGTTTCGCTCTGGCCAAGTCCGGCCTGGATACCGTCGACGAACGCTTCGCCTCGTCGAAGTGGCTGGTCAGTGCCCTGGACAAGATCTTCCCCGATCACTGGTCGTTCATGGTCGGCGAGATCGCCATGGACTCGCTGATCATCCTGATCGCCACCGGCATCTACCTCGCTCTCTTCTACGTTCCCTCGTCGACCGACGTGGTCTACGCCCCGACCAGTGGCCACGTGTACCTGCCGCTCGTGGGCCAGCACATGTCCGAGGCCTACCAGTCGGTCATCAACCTGTCGTTCGACGTGCGCTTCGGGCTGATCATGCGGCAAGCCCACCACTGGGCGGCGCTGATCTTCCTGGCTGCGGTGTTCTTCCACATGTGCCGCATCTTCTTCACCGGGGCGTTCCGCAAGCCCCGTGAGATCAACTGGATCATCGGCCTGGCGCTCTGGCAGATCGTGTCGCTCGAGGGCTTCACCGGCTACTCCCTCCCCGATGACCTCTTGTCGGGCACGGGTATCCGGGTGATCTATTCCATCGTCCAGAGCATCCCGCTGGTGGGAACCTGGTTGGCTTATGCCCTGTGGGGCGGCCGCTTCCCGGGATCGACGTTCATTCCCCGGCTGTTCGTCATCCACGAGTTCCTCTTCCCGCTCGCCATCGTCGGGCTCCTGACCGCCCACCTGATGATTCTCTGGCACCAGAAGCACACCGACTTCCCCGGGCCGGGCAAGACCGAGACCAACATCCGGGGCAGCCGGGTGTGGCCTCAGTACGCCATGAAAGCCGGCGGCCTCATGATGCTCACGGCCTCGGTCACCTTCCTGCTCGCCGGCTTCGTGCAGATCAACCCGGTCTGGCTGTACGGGCCGTACACCACCTACACGGTGTCCGCCGGATCGCAGCCGGACTGGTACCTGGGCTGGTTGGACGGCTCGGTACGGCTGTGGCCCCACTGGGAGTTCCGCTCGTTCGGCCACGAGATACCGAACCCCTTCTTCCCTGGCCTGCTCATACCTTCGATCCTGTTCGGGATCATGTTCGCTTGGCCGTGGATCGACAAGTGGATCTACAAGGACTACGGCCCGCACAACCTCTTGGACCGTCCCCGGGACAAGCCCTTCCGGACCGGTGTCGGGGTGGCCGCGGGGATGTTCTTCACCGATCTCACCTTGGCCTGCGCCACCGACCTGCTGGCCAACAACCTGCACGTACCCTTCGAGCGGCTCATCGAGGTGCTGCAGTACGGCGTCTTCGTCGGACCCATCGCCGGCTTCGTCGTGGCTTACTGGACCTGCCTGCATCTCCAGCGAACCGACGCCCACCCCATCCGCCGACCCGTCGGTGGGATCATCTACCGGACGGCGTCGGGCGGCTACCACACCGTGGGCGACGTTCATCACGATGACCACGGCCACGACGATGGACACGGCGATCATGGTCACGGCGGTCCTCACAGCGATACGCCGGGCGGTCAAAGCCCCCGCCACGACGCCCCCACCCCCGAACCTGTAGCCGGCGACTAGATCCCTTCACGTGTTGACCGGCGGTCCCTTGCCGGGGACCGCCGGTTGGTTTCCGCACTCGCCCCTCCGGTGGCGCTGATGTGTTCTCCCGGGAGCCTTGTCTCACCAGACCGGTATGCGACGGTTCGACCGGTGGTCCGGGGACATTGCGCTTTCCCGGGTGTGGACGGTTGCTTGGGGGCACCGGGTCCGACGGGCCCCAGGTCGGCCGGCCTCCCCGTGTACCTGACATTCGGGGCTCGCTCCTCGTTGCGGAAGCCGTCGATCCACTCGACGGGGATGGAGCCGTGCCTCCCGTAGAATCTCATCGCGCCCTCGTTGGATTGGAAGGTCCACAGCTGCAGGCCTCCTGGCCGGAGGGATCTGGCGACGGTGAGGAGAGGTCGATCCCGACGCCCGCCCGGGTGTGTCGGGGATCCGCATAGAGCTGGTCCAAGAATTCACCGTGGAGGACCATGAGGCCGATCGCCGCGCCAGAAGCGTCGGCAGCTATCCACAGCTCCTGCGGGGGAAGCGAGCGGCTCAGATCCCGGCGCAGGACCACCCGTGAGGCCGGGTCGAGCCTTGGGCGGCCTCCACCTCGCGCCCAGACCCCAGGCCGGGACCGATCTCATGATCGGGAAGGACCCGAAAGCCGAGATGCTCGTCGAGGAGCCGGTTCCAGGGAATGTCGCCGAACGTGATCAGCGTGAGTGTTCCCACGCCCTGGCTGGCGGCCCAGCGGGCCGCCCGCTCGACCGGCGCCGCCCGACCCAGCCCCCGGCCTTGATGGTCCGGGGCCACGCTGACCTGTTCGATATGGGCCGCGTCGTCAACCACATCGACCAGGATGTAGCCAACGGGCGCACCACCAGCGTCTTGCACCGCCCACGTTCACCCCCCCGACCGTTCAAGCTGTCCAACCCTGATCCAGAGTGAATCTACGAACGAAGGCGAATCTACGGCCTATTTCAGGCCGTGGATTCGCACACGTTCGCAGATTCACACCGGATGCCTCACGCGGGCGGGGCGGCTGGCTCGCTCGCGCGGGCCGGGTGGCTGGCTCGGGCTCCCGGCGCTCCGGGCGCTCCAGGCGCAGCCGCGGCCGCTGCGGCGCCGGGGAAGCGCTGAGACCACGGAGTGGAGTTGCTGGCTCGAGTCGCCTCAGCCGTGGTGGGGGAGCGAAGGCCCGGAGGGCACTTCGTGATCCGCCAGCTCAGCCGGGTCGATACCGGGAAGCACGTCCTCGGTGTAGTCGGATTCCGTAACCCAGCCGATCACCGAGCCGATGAACAGGATCCCTCCGATGTAGAGGTACCACAGGCCCCAGACCAGGGCGCAGCCCCCGAAGATCATGCCGAGGCCCATTCCCGCCGGCCAGATCGAGGCCGCCGGGAAGTAATCGATCACCCCGGCACCTTCCTCCTGGGTCGCGTCGAAGCGGTCTTCGACGCGGGGTGTGCCGTGGCGGCGGAAGTACTGCGCCAGCAGATAGAACCCGAGCAGGCCGTAGGCCGAGAAGCTGAAGATGAGCATGGCGATACCGCTGCGCTCGGCGGTGTGGCCATAGGTGGCCACCATGGCCCAGTAGGCGGCGGCCAGAATCACCAAGAAGACGAAGGCGCCGATTATGGTGCGGGATTCGACTTTCACTTATTGCCTCGGGATTTGCCGGTGCCCGCCGCAGGTCAGGGCGGCGGGCGAATTGGTCAGGGAGAGTCGGGGGCTAGCGCCCGCCGCCGACGGTGAGCCCACCGGGGTCACTCAGTGGCCGACCTTGGTGAGCATGTCGGGGTGGTTGGCGTCCCAGACCGGTCGCTCCGAGCGGATCGGGGGAAGGGCCTCGAAGTTGTGGTCGGGCGGCGGGGACGAGCAGGCCCACTCCAGGGTCTGGGCATCCCACGGGTTGTCGCCGGCGATGGGGCCGCTGCGGTAGGACTTCACCAGGTTGATCACGGTGGCTACGACACCGAGGCCGGTGATGTAGGACCCGATGCTGGAAAGCTCGTTGAGGAAGTTCCAGCCCAGGCCGGCGTTGTAAGTCTCGATCCGGCGCGGCATCCCCCGCAGGCCGAGGTCGTGCTGGGGGAAGAAGGTCAGGTTGAAGCCAATGAGCAGAAGGATGAAGCTGGCCTTACCCCAGCGCTCATCGAACATCCGCCCGGTCATCTTGGGATACCAGTAGTACAGCCCGGCCAGGCCGCCGAAGACCAGGCCCATGATGACGTAGTGGAAGTGGGCCACGACGAAGTAGGTGTTGTGCAGCTGGAAGTCCAACACCGGCTGGGCCAGGATGACGCCGGTCACACCGCCCATCAGGAACTGGATCAGGAATCCGATGGAGAACAGCAGCGGAGTGTTCAGCACGATCGTTCCCCGCCACATGGTGCCAATCCAGTTGAAGAACTTGATACCGGTCGGCACGGCGATGAGCAGTGACATGGCGGCGAAGAACGGCAGGAGAACCGCCCCGGTCGTGTACATGTGGTGGGCCCACACGCCCATCGACAGGGCCCCGATGGACAGCGTGGCGGCGATCATGCCCTTGTAGCCGAACACGGGTTTGCGGCACATGCTGGCCAGGACCTCGGTGACTACGCCGAAGTAGGGCAGGGCGATGATGTACACCTCGGGATGACCGAAGAACCAGAAGAGGTTCTGCCACAGGATGGGCTGGCCGCCCTTCTGGGTGTTGAAGAAGTTGCCGCCGAGGTGCCGGTCGATCCACAGGAGGGCGAACGCCGAGGTGAGGACCGGGAAGGCCAGCAGCACCAGGAACATCGTGACCAGGATGTTCCACACGAAGATGGGCATCCGGAACATCACCATGCCGGGAGCGCGCAGGGTGAAGATGGTGGTGATGATGTTGACGGCCGAGAAGATGCCCGAGAAACCGGTCAGGGCGATTCCCACCAGCCACAGGTCGCCGCCCGGGCCGGGGGAGTGGATGGCCTCGGTCAGGGGGGCGTAGCCGAACCAGCCGAACTGGGCCGCCCCGTTGTTGGTGAGGAAACCGGCCATCAGCAGGCTGAACCCGCCCAGGTACAGCCAGTAGGAGAGGTTGTTGAAGCGGGGGAAGGCCATGTCCGGCGCCCCGATCATCAGCGGGACGAGGTAGTTGCCGAAGCCGGCGAAGCCGAACGGACCGGCGAAGACGAACAGCATGATCGTCCCGTGGATGGTGAACAACTGGTTGTAGACATCCGCGGTGATGAAGTGGTTGTTGGGCACGATCAGCTGCGTGCGCATGCCCAACGCCATGATCCCGGCCACCACGAAGGCGAGCAGACCGGTCACCAAGTAGTTGAGGCCGATCTGTTTGTGGTCGGTGCTGGTTATGTACTTGACCAGACCGGCCGGGCGGGGGCCCGGAACGATGTCCATCAGGAGCGGATTGTGTTCCTCCGAGGGCGGCTGGGGTCGATCTTCGAGGAGGGTCATAGTCCGGCTTGGAATCCCTTGCTCAGTTGGCTGTCACATGTACCGGGTGCGGGCGGCCCGCTGATGCCTGCGGTGGTCACCGAACAGGCGGGTTGGTTGGCGTACCACTGGTTGTACTGATCGGCGGGCATGACCTGCACCAGGAACCTCATGTAGGCGTGGTACTCGCCGCAGATGTTGTTGCACTGTCCCTGGTAGATGCCGGGGGTCTTCACCGTGAAGTTGACGTTGTTATCCACCCCGGGGATGAGGTCCCGGTTGTAGAGGAAGTCTTTCACGTAGAAGGTGTGGACCACGTCGAGCGAGACGAGGTGCAACTGCACCGGCTCGTTGGCCGGCAGGTAGAGGACCGGCAGGTCGCTGTTGGTGTTGATGTTGGTGTAGTCGGCCGTTCCCACCTCGGCGTGACCGTTGGGGTAGACGAAGCGCCAGCCCCACTGGAAGCCGTCCACGGTGATCTTGAGGACGTTGCCGGCAGCCGGCGCCGGGGACTTCGACTGTTGGTTCTCGGCGTTGAACATGAAGCCGAAGATCACGGCCACCACCACGAGGGGGATGATGGTGTAGGCCGCCTCGATGGGGATGTGGTACTGGAACTGGGCCGGGACCCGCTCCTTACCCGGGCGCTCCCGGTACCGGAACAGGGCATAGCCAATAAGGCACACCACGAGGAGCGTGATCGGCAGGGCGAACCAGAAGCTGATGTTCCACAGCAGATGGTTCCAACCGTCCTGTTTGGTCACACCCTGGGGGCTGCCGAAGTTGGACACGGAGCCGAGCAGAGAAGAGGCTAGGTGCATAACTAGGGACCACAATAAGCAGAGCGGCCCCGTCTTACCAAAACCATCCGGGCGCCGATCCCGGAAAACCCTGCCACCGGCCGCGTCGCGATCCGATGCCCCCGATCCCCATGTCGGAGTATCACCCAGGATGGACGAATAGAGGATTCCGGGCTCCCCATCTCGGCTCGCTCACTCTCGGCGCCGCCCCCGGCTGGGCTCCGCTCCGGTGGGGTCCCGCTCGGGGTCGTCCCTCCGGCGGATCCAGCCGGGGAGGCCGAGCGGAAGATCGGGCCCGATTGCCGCGCCGGCCTCAGAGGCTCTATGATCAGCAACCGGCCCGGCGCGCCCAGACGCGCCTCCATCGACCACCACGAGGACTCGCAGTGCGCACCTTTACGCCGAAACCCGCCGACATCCAGCGTGTCTGGTTCGAGGTCGACGCGGACGGGGCTGTCCTCGGTCGCCTCGCCACCGAGGTGGCCCGGGTGCTCCGGGGCAAGCACAAGCCCATATTCGCCCCGCACGTCGACACCGGGGACCATGTCATCGTGGTCAACGCGTCCAAGCTGCGGATGACCTCGGGTAAGGCGGAGAAGAAGGTCTACTACCGCCACTCCGGCTATCCCGGTGGGCTCAGCTCCCGGACCTACGCCGACCTGTTGGCCACCGACCCGGAGGAGACCTTCCGCCGCGCCGTCAAGGGGATGCTCCCGAAGGGTCCTCTCGGCCGTCAGATGCTGCGCAAGCTCAAGGTCTACGCCGGCCCCGAGCACCCCCATTCGGCGCAGATGCCCAAGCCGCTGCCCGTCGACCCGCGCGTCCACCGCGCTTCTTGAGGAGTTCCACCGTCGTGCCCAAGCCGCTCATCCAGTCCACCGGTCGCCGCAAGGCCGCTGTCGCCCGGGTGCGCCTGCGTCCCGGTACCGGGAACGTGACCGTCAACCGGCGTCCTCTGGCCGACTACTTCCCCTCGGCCACCCACCGCATGATCATCACGGAGCCTCTCCGCCTGGTCGAGCGGGAGGAGACCTACGACGTGGACACCACCCTCGACGGTGGTGGCATATCCGGTCAGGCCGGGGCGTTGCGGCTGGGTATAGCCCGGGCCTTGGCCGAGCTCGACCCCGAGGCTCGGGTGCCGCTGAAGCGGGCCGGTTTCCTCACTCGGGACGCCCGGGAGAAGGAGTCCAAGAAGTACGGGCTCAAGAAGGCCCGCAAGGCGCCTCAGTACTCGAAGCGCTAGCCGCCGGTCACGGCGCCCAGACGCCTTGTCGCTGCGTTTCGGCACCGACGGTGTGCGCGGTGTCGCCGGCTCGGACCTGACTCCCGAGCTCGTGGTGGCCCTCGGTCGGGCCGCGGCGCGCGTCGTGGGTGTGGCGGGTCGCCCGTTCGTGGTCGGTCGCGACACCCGCCTGTCGGGTCCCATGCTGCAGTCTGCTTTCGCCGCCGGGGTGGCGGCGGAGGGTTTCGACGTGGTCGACCTCGGTGTCATCCCGACACCGGGGGTGGCCGACACCGCACTCGACCTGATGGCCCCGGGGGCGGTGGTCTCGGCTTCGCACAATCCTTTCGCCGATAACGGCATCAAGCTTCTTGCCGCCGGGGGGCGCAAGCTCGCCGACGAGACGGAAGCGGCGGTGGAGGCCCTGGCCGCCGAGCTGGTGGTGCGGGGGGGCGCCAGCCGACCCGGGGCTTTGCCCCGCAGCGGCGCCGGCCTCGGGCGGGTGAGCACCGACCGCGGCGCCGTCGCCCGCTACTGCGCCCGCCTCGCCGGGGTGCTCGAGGGCCGGTCCCTGAATGGTCGGAAGGTGGCCGTGGATTGTGCCAACGGTGCTTCGTCGGTGACAGCCCGGGACGTCCTCGAAAGGGCCGGAGCCCAGGTGGTGGCGGTGCTGAGTGACCAGCCCGACGGTACCAACATCAACGACGGTTGCGGGTCGACCGATCCCCGTCGCCTGGCTGCTGCTGTGGTCGCCCACGGAGCCGACGTCGGCCTGGCCTTCGATGGCGACGCCGACCGGGTGATCGCCATCGACGAGACGGGTTCAGTGGTCGACGGCGACCGCCTGATCGCCCTGTTCGCCTTGGACATGCACGCCCGGGGGCGACTGGCCGGGCCGGGGGTGGCGGTCACGGTGATGACCAACCTCGGCTTCCACCGGGCTATGGCCGACGCCGGGGTGGAGGTGGTCACGACGCCCGTCGGTGACCGCAACATCGTCGACGCCCTGGAGGTGAGGGACTGGAACATCGGTGGGGAGCAGTCGGGCCACATCGTCTTCCGCCGCCTCCTCTCGGGTGGCGTCGGGCATGGCCTGGCTCCGACCGGAGACGGAGTCTTGACCGGACTGCTGTTGATCGACCTGCTCGAACGGGCCGGCAGACCCTTCTCGGCTCTGGCCGCCGGCGCCATGCAGCGTTTTCCGCAGGTGCTCGAGAACGTGCGGGTCGCTGATCACCGGGCCCTCGACTCGGCCGGTGCGGTGTGGGAGGAAGTGCGTCGTGTCGAAGCGGCGCTCGGGTCTTCGGGCCGGGTGCTGGTGCGACCGAGCGGTACCGAACCGTTGGTCCGGGTCATGGTGGAGGCGTCCACCGAGCAGGCCGCTGCGCAAGCCGTCCGCTCCCTCTCCTCGGTCGTCGTCGACAGCCTCGGGCCCCCGGCTGCCACCGCCGGCCCGGCTGACTCCGGGCCAGCTGCCGCCCCCGCCGGCCCGGCTGCCTCCGGGCCAGCCGCCACCCCCGGGGTGCCCCCGACCCCCGGGGCGGCGGGAGCCGTACCGCTAGCCGATCACCGAATCGAGTGACACGCCTGCCGTCCCGGAAGTCTCGGTCGCAGGGGTGGAAGCGATCGGGCCGGAGCTGCGCAACTTGACTTCGCGCAGAAGGAACGAAAGCAGGAAGGCCAGCACGGCGGCCGGCAGGGCGTAGAGGAACGACTTGTCCATGCCGTGGACGAAGGCCAGATTGGTGGCGTGCGCCCCAGGGCCGTAGCGGGCGGTGTAGCCGGGCAGGCTCCGGCGCTGGTTGAGCAGCAGCACCGCGCCGAGCACGGCTGCGCCGACCGCGCCTCCGAGAGTCCGGAAGAAGGTCACTGAGGCCGTGCCCACCCCCATGAACTCCCGGGACAAGGCATTTTGGACGGCGATGGTGAGGATCTGCATGAACAAACCCATGCCCATGCCCACCACGAAGAGCATGCCCGAGATGATCCAGGCCCCGGTGGAGATGGTGAGCTGGCTCATGAGCCCCACCCCGACGGCCAGGATGGCCGTACCGGCGACCACGAAGATCTTGTAGCGGCCGAGACGGGACACCGCCCGGCCCGACGAGATGGACGTGACGAGAACGCCGGCCAGCATGGGCAGCATCCGGAAGCCCGAGATGGTGGGGCTGACGCCGCGGACCACCTGGAAGTACTCGGGCACGAACAGGAGGGCTCCGAACATGACCGTCCCGCTGATGAAGCCCAGGATGTTGCAGACGGCAAAGACCCGGTTGCGGAACAGATGCAGGGGGATGATGGGTTCGGCGGCCCGGCTCTCCCACCACACGAAGCCCAGTAGGAGGACCACACCAGGCACCATCCAGGCCCAGGCCGTGGGGGTGATGCGGGCCGCCGCGCCGGCGATCTGCACGCCGATCAGCAGCATCGACACCCCGCCCACGATCATGGCCGAGCCGGCCAGGTCGATACGGGCGCGGCGGGCCCGGTGGTCGAGCTTGAGGACCCGGTTGATCAGCACCAGCCCGGCCAGGCCGATGGGGAGGTTGATGTAGAACACCCAGCGCCAGCTGGCCTGGTCGACGAAGAAACCCCCCACGAGGGGACCGACGACGCTCGAGAAGGCGAAGATGACCCCGAAGTAGCCCTGGTAGCGGCCCCGCTCACGGGGGGCGATCACGTCGCCGACGATGGCGATGGCGAGGGTCATCAACCCCCCGGCCCCGAGACCCTGCACGGCTCGGAAGGCGATCAGCTGGTACATGTTCTGCGACAGGCCCGATAGGGCGCTGCCGATCAGGAAGATCACGATCGAAGCCTGGAATATCCGCTTGCGACCGAATTGATCGCTGATCTTGCCGTAGAGGGGGGTGCTGGCCGTGGACGTCAACAGGTAGGCGGTGACCACCCAGCTGTACAGGTCGGTGCGGTGGAAGTCCTCGCTGATGCGGGTGAGGGCGGTGGTGACGATGGTCTGGTCGAGCGATCCGAGCAGCAGGCCGACGGCCAGGCCGGACATGATGAGCATGATCTGGCGGTGGCTGTACTGGGGGATTTCCTCGCCCAGCACGTCCATGGGGGCGGCGGCCGGTTGGGTGGCGCTCATCGGCGTCCGGCTCCGCCCGACAGCGCGGCCATGGGGGTGAGCTCCCCGGCCAACTCCCTGAAGGCCTCTTCGACCAGGCCGTGGAAGGGCCGCCTTCCCTGCTCGTCGGCCCACTTCTGCTGAGCCACCCGGCACGCCCCGCAGGCGGCCATGACCAGCACGCTCGGTCGCAGGCTGGTGGCCGGGTCGGTGCCCAGCCGCTCGGCCACCGCGGATACCAGGGCCCGCTCGAGCTCGTCGAAGCTGGCGGCCAGGGCGGCCATCAGGTGGGGCTCGCGGCGTACGAGGGCCTGCCGGCGCACCGCCTTGTGCGAATCGACCAGCCGGTCTCCCACGTAGCCCTCGAGGACGGCGCGCAGGGCCTGGACCGGGTCCTCGTCGGCGGGGCGGGTGAGTAGGGCGTCCCGCAGCCTCTCGGCCAGGAACGGGTCCCGGTCGAGCACGGCGTACTCCTTGGATGGGTAGTAGGACCAGAAGGTTCGGGAGGCCACCCCGGCCCGGTCGCTGATGGCCTCGATGGTGGTGGCCGAGAAGCCCAGTTGGTCCACCAGCTCGAAGGCCGCCTCGTGGATGGCCTGGCGGGTCGCTCGCTTCTTGCGCTCCCGGTGGGAGGTGGCTTCGGTGGTCGCGGACATTTGGTCACCCTACCCGCAAGATTCTGCATACCGTGCAAAAAAGCGGGTTCGGCAATTCTGCACCTGCCGCAGGTTCGACCATCCCGCTGGTCAAAACGCCGGCCCGGTCGTGAGTGGGCCGAACTCGGTAGCCTCAGCCCGCAGCCACTATCGAGGGGGAAACCGTTGGCCTCTGAAGCTCAACATTGCGATGTACTCGTGGTCGGTTCGGGAGCAGGAGCTCTCGCCGGGGCACTGCTCGCCGCCACCGCCGGTCTGGCGACCATCGTGATCGAGAAGACCGACCAGTTCGGCGGTACCACTGCGTACTCCGGGGGAGGTCTGTGGATCCCCCTGTCGGCGCCCAACCAACGAGCGTCGGTGCCCGACTCGCGGGCCGATGTCGACACCTACCTCGATGCCTGCGTCGGCCAGGAGCACCGGGAGCTGCGCGACGCCTATCTCGACGCCGGACCGGGCGTCATCGACGAGCTCGAGCTCAATCCCTGGTTGGAGTTCGAGTGGAGGCCCTTCCCCGACTACTTCTGCGAGGCGCCCGGCGCCCAGACCGACGGCCGGTCGATCTACGCCCTCAACTTCGACGCGACCGGGCACGAGGAGACCATCGCCGATCTGCGCCAGCCCCTGCCCCCCGAACGGGGCGGGTGGAAGGAGCCGTTCCCGACCATCATCGGCGGGCGCGCCCTCCTGGCCCGGCTGCTGGTCGCGTTGAGCGAGACCGACGCCGTGCTGCTGAAGGAGACCGAGCTGCAGTCGCTGATCGTCGAGGACGGCCGCGTCGTGGGGGCGCGCTGTACCGGCGCCGCCGGGGAGTCAACCATCCAGGCCGCCCGGGGCGTGCTGCTGGCCGCCGGGGGCTTCGAACGCAACGACCAGCGTCGACACCGTGACCAGGCCCCGCTGGGCGCCGACTGGACGCTCGGTGCTCCGGGGGGCATGGGATCGGCTCTCGAGGCGGCCGAGCAGGCCGGCGCCGACACCGGGCTCCTCGAGGAGTGCTGGTGGGCGCCGGGGCTGATGCTGCCCAACGGTACGGCATCATTCCGCCTGTTCGAACGGGGCAAGCCCGGTTCCATCATGGTCAACGGGGCCGGCGTCCGCTTCGCCAACGAGACCTGGCCATACGACCGCCTGGGCCGGGCCATGGTGGACGGCCACGCCAGTGGCGTGTCGCACATACCGTGCTGGTTCGTGGCCGACGCCGACCACGTGGAGCGCTACGGCTTCGCCACGGCCCGACCGGGGCGCGAGGTCGATCAGGAATGGATCGACAGCGGGGTGGTGGTCCGAGCCGACACGGTGGAGGAACTGGCCGGTCGTATCGGTGTTCCCGCCGACGCCCTGGTCGCCACCGTCGCCGAGTGGAACGCCGGGGCGGCCGACGGCAAGGATCCGCGCTTCGGTCGCGGCGAGCTGGCCTTCGACCGCTTCTTCGGCGACCCCTCGGTCGAGCCCAACCCCTGCGTCGGGCCGCTCACCCGCGGCCCGTACTGGGCCTGGCAGGTCAACCCCGCCGATCTGGGCACCAAGGGCGGCGTCCGCTGCGACTCCCACGGGCGGGCCCTCCGTCCCGACGGCTCGGTCCTGCCCGGCCTGTATGCGGCCGGCAACACGATGGCGTCGTGGACCAACCACTGCTACCCCGGTCCCGGCTCTCCGATCGGGTCCGGCGTGGTCTTCGCCGCCCTCGCCGTGAGGGACATGATCGGGTAGGCCGGACCCGGTTCGGTGGCGGCGGACCTATAGCCTGCTGGTCCATGTGCGGAATCGTCGCGGTCCTGGCCCAGCGCTCCGACCGGGTCCCGCTGGCACCCGAGGCCGTGCTGGAGGACCTGGCCGCGGTGACCGCCCTCCTGGGCGGCTCCGCCGAGGAGCTGGTGCGCGGCGGGCCCGGACCGCTGCAGCGGGCCACGGTGGAGGCCAGGCGGCTCGAGCGCAGCCTGCGGGGCGCCCCCGGGTTGCGCACCCTCCTGAGCGAGCCGGCTGGCCTGGAGCGTCTGGAGCAGGCGGCCCGGGCCGCGTGGGACGCGCTCGGGTGCATCGAAGCCACCTTCGACGGGATGGCGGCGGACATGGATCCGCTGTCTCAGGAAGCCTTCAGCTCGGCCCTGGTCGAGTTGAAGGACGCCCTGTGGGCTCTGTCGCGTGACCGAATCCAGGCCGGACGGCGGGTCCGGTCGTTGCTCGGCGGGCGGGATGTCACCGACGGGACCAACCTGGACGGCTGGTGGGCCGTCCAGGTTGCTCTGGCTTCCCTCGACCGCCTCGAGGTGCGTGGCCGTGACTCCGCCGGGATCCACATCATGGTCTCGGGGCCGGGGATCCCCGCGGACGGGGCGGGCGGGCGCGACGGCGACCTCCTTTTTCCCGGCGGATCGGTCCGAGCGGCCGACGGCACCATCAACTTCGTCTACAAGGCGGCGGCTGAGATCGGCGAGCTGGGTGACAATGTCCGGGTCCTTACCGCAGCTATCGCCGGCGACCCCCTGCTGAGCCGACTGATCGAGGACCCCGCGGCGCACGTGACGGTCCTGGGCCACACCCGCTGGGCCAGCGTGGGCATCATCTCCGAGCCCAACGCCCACCCGGTCAACTCCGAGGAGCTCGGCCGCCGCAGCCCTTATGTGGCGTCGGCGCTCAACGGCGACGTCGACAACCACACCGAGTTGCTCGAGCAGGAGTCACTGTCGTTCCCCCCCGAGATCACCACCGACGCCAAGGTGATCCCCGCGCTCATCGGGCGGCGCCTGGCCGCTGGCGACGAGGTCATCGACGCGTTCGTTTCGGCGGTGCGCCGCTTCGAGGGGTCGGTGGCCATAGCCGCCTCCGCCGCGGTGACCCCCGACCAGCTCCACCTGGCCCTGGCCGGCTCCGGCCAGTCGCTCTACATAGGGCTCGCCGAGGACGCCTTCGTGGTCGCCAGCGAACCCTACGGGCTGGTCGAGGAGGCCAGCTGCTACGTCAGGATGGACGGGGAAGCCAGCCAGGGCGAAGTGGTGGTCCTCGACCGCTCCGGCGCCGGGTCCCTCGCCGGTCTGTCCCGCCGTCGCTACAGCGGGGCCGACACACCCGTCGCCGACACCGAGGTGGTGACCGCCCAGATCACCACCCGCGACGTCGATCGCCGCGGCTTCGAGCACTTCCTTCTGAAGGAGATCACCGAGGCCCCCGACTCGTTCCGCAAGACCCTGAGGGGACGCATCCAGTCCGGGGCCGACGGGCGGCTAACCGCCCGCCTCGGCGAGGAGACCATCCCGCCCGGCCTGGCCGCCGCCGTGGCCGAGGGTCGGGTCCGCCGGATCATCGTGGTAGGGCAGGGCACCGCGGCCGTCGCCGGTCAGGCCACCGCCGCGGCGTTGCGCCAGTGCCTGAGCGGATTGATGGTGCACGCCATGCCGGCCACCGAGCTGTCCGGGTTCGGCTTGAGCGACGACATGGGCGACACCCTGGTGGTGGCCATCAGCCAGTCGGGGACCACCACCGACACCAACCGCACCGTCGACCTGGCCCGAACCCGAGGCGCTCACGTCGTGGCCGTGGTCAACCGCCGCAACAGCGACCTGGCGACCAAGGCCCACGGGGTCCTCTACACCTCGGACGGCAGGGACGTGGAGATGAGCGTGGCGTCGACCAAGGCATTCTACGCCCAGGTCGCCGCGGGCTGGCTGCTCGCCGCCGGCCTGGCCGAGGTCGCCCCGCAGCGGCGGGCCCTGTCGGGCGAAGAGATGCACGCCCGTCTCGGGGCCCTGCGGGACCTGCCCGCGGCCATGGTCCAGGTCCTCGGCCAGCGGGAGGAGATCGGACGCATCGCCGCGTCGGTGGCCCCGCCCCGGCGCTACTGGGCCGTCGTTGGCAGCGGGCCCGACCGGGTGGCGGCCTCCGAGATACGGATCAAACTCTCGGAGCTGTGCTACCGATCCATCTCGTCGGATCACACCGAGGACAAGAAGCACATCGATCTGTCCTGCGAGCCCCTGGTCCTGGTCTGCGCCAGCGGCCTCCGGGGACCCAACGCCGACGATGTAGCCAAGGAAGTGGCCATCTACCGGGCCCACAAGGCGGTGCCCGTGGTGATCGCCACCGAGGGCGAGGAGGAGCGCTTCCGGTCCGTGGCCCGGGAGCTCGTCACCGTCCCCCCGACCGACCCGGCGTTGGCGTTCGTGCTCGCCGCAATGGTCGGCCACCTCTTCGGCTACGAGGCCGCCCTGTCCATAGACGCCCAGGCCCGCACCCTGAGGGGGGTGCGGGCGGTGCTCGAGGGAGCCACCGGCGAGGACCCCGACGGGATCCTCCTGCGCCTGCGCCCGGCCCTTTCGGCGGCGGCCGGGCCGTTCCTCGACGGGCTGCGGGCCGGCAGCTACAACGGCAACCTGGAGGCGTCGACCGCGGTGCGACTCACTTCGCTGCTGCGCTACGCCACCGGGATGCTGCCGCTCGAGGGCTACGAGACCGAGACCGGCAAGATCGGCACGCCGGAGGCCCTGATGTCGGACCTCCTCGAAGCCCTGAGCACCGCCATCGACGAGCTCACCCGGCCGATCGACGCCATCAAGCACCAGGCCAAGACCGTTACCGTGGGCATATCCCGCAGCGAGGACGCCCTGTTCGGGGTGCCCCTGGTGGCCGCCACGCTCGGCGCCGGAGCCGCGCCCGACACCTTGGGCTACCGGGCCCTGCGCACCCTCGCCGCGCTCGACCAGGCCGTGGAGGAGGTGCTCGGCTACACCCGCTACCGGATCGATGCGAGCGTCACCGAACCCACCGCCACGGTTCTCGACCAGGGGGGGGTCGCTCTCGGTCTGCGGTCGCGCACCCAGCGCGACCCCCGTCTGCTCGGCAGCAAGCACCGCGCCGCCGAGGAGCGGGAGGTGACCGTGGTGCGGGGCGCCAGCGACGGTCGCACGGTGATCCTCGTGCCCGAGTCCAAAGGTCTGCAGGTCACCGGCATGACACTGCTCCATGTCCGCTTCCACGAGCGGTTGCCGGCCGAGACCATGGCCGCCGTGCTCGGTGGCTACCGCACCCGGTTCAACGCCCTCTTCGACGCCGTAACCGAGACCGAGCCGGTGTTCGACCGGTCCCGTCTCGGCCACGAACCGGTCGCCGACCTCCTCACCGAGCCGGTCTACCAGCTGGCCCGCCGTTGGAGGAGTGTCACGGAGTGAGCGGGCGGCTCATCGGTCTCGGCATCGACGTGGTCGACATACCGAGGTTCCGGGAGGTGATGCGCCGCCGGCCGGCGCTGGCCGAGCGGCTCTTCTCTCCCGACGAGCTGGCTTACGCCGCCACACTGGCCAACCCCGCTCCCACCCTCGCCGGTCGCTTCGCCGCCAAGGAGGCGGTGATGAAAGCACTGGGGGTGGGTCTGGGCGCCGTCGACTGGAAGGACATCTCGGTTCAGCGCCTGGCGGGGGGTGCGCCCGAGTTGGCCGTGCAGGGGCGCGCCGCCGAGCTGGCCCGCAAGTTCGGGGTGAGCTCGTGGAAGATGTCCATCTCCCACACCGATACCGTCGCCACGGTCACCGTGGTGGCCCTCACATGATCCCCCTCCTCCTGCCGGCGGAGCTGGCCGAGGTCGACTCGTCGGCGCCCGAGCCGGTCGAGGTGCTGGTGCGAAGGGCCGGTTACGCCGTCGCCGGCGCGGCCCGGAGGCTCATGGCCGGAACCTACGGGCGGCGGGTCGTGGTCGTCGCTGGCCGGGGTAACAACGGTGCCGACGGACGGGTCGCGGCCGCCGTTCTGGCCCGCTGGGGCGCCCGGGTGGTGGTCCTCGACGCCGCTGACCTCCCCGGCGGGGCGGCGCTGCTCGGTCCCGACCGGCCCGGCGCCGACCTGATCGTCGATGCCGCCTACGGCACCGGGCTGAGGCGCCTGTACGAACCCCCCGATCCCGGTTCCACCCCGGTGCTGGCCGTGGACATCCCCTCCGGCCTGTCAGCTACCACCGGTACCGGCTCGTCGATGACAGCCGCGGCGACGGTCACCTTCGCGGCCTTGAAGCCGGGCCTGGTGCTGAACGACGGGGCCGAGCGCAGCGGACGGTTGGAGCTCGCCGGGATAGGCCTGGACGGGGCGGCCGCCCGGCGGGCCGCCATGTGGCTGGTCGAGGACGCCGATATGCAACGCCTGCCCCGTCGTGGCCGCCGGGCTCACAAGTGGCAGAGCGCGGTGGCCGTGGTCGGCGGATCGCACCAGATGAACGGCGCCCCGCTCATGGTGGCCCGGGCCGCGCTGCGGGCCGGGGCCGGTTACGTCCTCGTGGGGGTGCCGGGCGCCCCCGAGGGGGGTGGGCTCCCCCCTGGCGAGCACGTGGCTGTGGACCTGCCGGAAGGGGACTGGGTGGCGGCGGCCGCGGCTTCGGCGGGGCGGGCCCGGGCCCTGGCCGTCGGCCCCGGTCTGGGGGCCGCGGCGCGGGGGACCGAAGGGGCTGCCGGCCCCGACACCGCCGTCGGCCGGCTGCTCCTCGCCACCGACGTGCCGGCGGTCGTGGACGCCGACGGGATCACCGCCCTTGGAAGCATCGACGCCGTTCGGGCCGTCACCTCCCGTCGCAGCGCGCCCATCGTGCTCACCCCCCACGAAGGTGAGTACGCCAAGCTGACCGGCCATCGCCCGGCTGACGACCGCATCGCCGATGTGAGGGCCACGGCGGTACAGACTGGGGCGGTGGTACTGCTCAAAGGCTCGACGACGGTCCTGTCCGATCCGGCGGGAAGGGTCCTGGTGGCCGCCGCGGGACGCCCCAACCTGGCCACCGCCGGCAGCGGGGACTCCCTGACGGGCATCATCGCCGCCTTCCTGGCCCGGGGGGTCGAACCCCTAGAGGCGGCGGCCCTGGCCGCCCACGCCCATGGCCGGGCGGCTGGCCTGGGCCGACCGGAGGGGCTCGTAGCCTCCGACCTGCCCGAACTGGTGGCCGACTACCTGTCGGCAGTGGCGGGTACCCAGACGGCGGCCTCGAGTTGACCGCGCCGCCGGCGACTTGGCCCTCGGGTCGGTCCGTCGATCGGCCCACCGGGTCGGAGCCGCGGGCCGCATGCGCCCGGAGATGAGCGCCATGTCGGACCGGTACGGGCCCTCCGGCGGGCACCCGGCGGGGCGCGCCGCTGACAGCTATCGGGCCCGCCCCGCCTGGGCCGAGATCGACCTCGGTGCCGTCACCCACAACGCCGCGGTGCTGGCGGCGCGGGCCGCCCCCGCCCGCTTGTGCGCGGTGGTCAAAGCCGGAGGTTACGGCCACGGGTCGGTACAGGTCGCCCGGGCCGCTCTGGCCGGTGGGGCGACCTGGCTGGCCGTGGCGCTGGTCGAAGAGGGACGGGAACTGCGCGCCGCGGGGATCGCCGCCCCCATCCTGGTCCTTTCGGAGCCACCGACCGACGCCATGGTCGAAGTGGTCGAGGCCGGCCTAACCCCGACGGTGTACACCCCCGCCGGCCTGGCCGCCCTGCGCCGGGCCGTCGCTGAGCACCTGCGACGCCGGCCCTCACCGGCTCTCGCCCGGTGGCCCTCACCGGTCCATGTCAAAGTAGACACGGGCATGCACCGCGTCGGCGCCTCACCGCTCGACGCGCTGGGCCTGGCGGCCGAGGTGGCTTCGGACCCGGACCTGGAGCTGGAGGGGTTCTGGACCCACCTGGCGGTCTCCGACGAGGTCGACCACCCGTTCAACGCGGTCCAGTTCGAGCGCTTCGAGCGCGCCCTTTCGGACCTGGCCGGTCGCGGCGTGCGCCCGGCCATCCGTCACGCGTCCAACTCGGGGGGCACGCTCTGGCTTCCCCAGGGCCGCTACGAGATGGTCCGCTGTGGCATCACCCTCTACGGCCTGTCCCCGTCGGGGGCGAGGCCCGAACCCGCTGACCTGCGCCCGGCGATGTCGCTCAAGGCCCGGGTGTCGTACGCCAAGACAGTGGCGGCCGGTGAACGCCTCTCCTACGGTCTGCGCTACCGCGTGGCCGAGGACTCGGTGGTGGCGACGGTCCCACTCGGTTACGCCGACGGTATCCCCCGACGCCTATCGGCGGCCGGCGGGGAGGTTCTCATCGGGGGCCGCCGATGTGCCCTGGCCGGGACCGTGACCATGGACCAGATCCTGGTCGATTGCGGCCCCGGAGCCGACGTCAGGAGCGGCGACGAAGTGGTGCTCATCGGGCGGCAGGGCTCACAGACCATCGGCGCCTGGGAGTGGGCCGAGCGGACCGACACCATCGCCTACGAGGTGGTCTGCGGTATCAGCGGGCGGGTGCCGCGGGTGTACATCGACGGTTCGTGGCCCCCCTCCGCGGGTCCGGTCGGTCGCGCTCGGCCGTGAGCGGGGCCGCTCGGTGATCACCGACGTGGCCGGCGTCCGGGTCGGTCACTGGACCGACCCGGAGGCTCGCACAGGGTGCACCGTGGTGCTCCTCCCGGCGGCCACGGTGGCCTCCGGTGAGGTCCGTGGTGGCGCACCGGGTAGCCGGGAGTGGGCGCTGCTCGATCCCCGCCGCAGCGTCGACCGGGTCAACGCGGTGGTCCTGACCGGCGGCTCGGCGTTCGGGCTGGCGGCCTGCGACGGGGTGGTCCGCTGGTGCGAGGAGCGGGGTATCGGCTGGCCCACGGCAGCCGGCCCCGTGCCCATCGTGGTGGGCCTGGTCATCTTCGATCTGGGCGTCGGCGACCCCACCGTCCGGCCCGGCCCGGCCGAAGGCTACGCGGCCTGCGTCGCCGCGGCCGACCGGGGCGTGCCGCTACAGGGGTTGGTGGGCGCCGGGGCCGGGGCGACGGTCGGCAAGTGGCGGGCGGGGGGCCCAGCCCGTCCCGGGGGCATCGGCTCGGCCACGCTGACCGCGGAGGGTGCGACCGTTTCCGCCCTGGTCGTGGTCAACGCCGTCGGTGACCTGATCGGGTCGCCGGGCGAACCCCCGCGGCTTTTAGACCTCACCGGCGCGGTGCTGCCGTCAGGAGAGGCGACGACCATCGGCATCTTGGTGACCGACGCCCGGCTCGACAAGCTCCAGTGCCGGTTGGCCGCCGAGTCGGCCCACGACGGCCTGGCCCGGGTCCTGGACCCGGTTCACACCGCGGCCGACGGGGACGCCTTCGTGGTGGCCGCCACCGGAGCCGTCGAGGTCGCTCCCCACACCGTACGGAGCCTGGCCGCGCACGCCGTCCACCGCGCCGTGATCGACGCCATCGGTTGAGCCCGCCCGCCACCCCGGGGCGACCCGGGCGGGTCCGGCCCTTTCAGGCGCCGGTTGTCACCTGGTGCGGACCACCAGAGTGCCGGCCATCTTGTCGTGGAGGGTCTGGTTCTGGCGGTCCCAGAGTGGCCACAGGATGTCGAGCAGCCCGGGGATGAAGAAGAGCAGGATCAGGATGGTCTCCGACAGCCAGCGGACCACGGCCTTGCCGGCGGTGACCGGCCCCCCGGTATTGGCGTCGATGACCCGGGTCCCGACCGCCATGTTGCCGACGGTCTGGCCTCGCCGGCTGATCATCAGGGTCAGGTACAAGACGTTGAGTACCAGCACCAGGACGGTGCCGGGGCCCCGGCCCCCGATCAGGTCGAGGATCAGGTCGGGGACGAGCAGGACGAGGTTGTCGACGAGGGTGGCTCCGGCCCGCTGCCACCATCCGGTCGCCA
>JAKCDU010000009.1 GCA_021838445.1 Actinomycetes bacterium
TCACTCGGGTCGGGGTCACTCGGGTCGGGGTCACTCGGGTCGGGGTCACTCGGGTCGGGGTCACTCGGGTCGTGGCCGCTGGGCCTGCTTGGCTGCTTCGAGGGCGTTTTCGGCGAAGCGGGCGGCCGACGCAGTGTGCGAAGCCAGGGCCTGCAACTCGGTGCCGGCCCGAATGGCGGCCCGCGCCCCCCAGACGTCGAAGGCCCGGTGCACGGAGCGCTTGTTCAACTGGGTCAGGTCACTCGGTACCCCGGCCACCCGCTCGGCCACCCGGAGCACCTCCTCCTCGAGGCGGTCGGCGGGAAAGGAGCGGTTGGCAAAGCCGATCCGGGCGGCTTCGATCCCGTCTATGGCATCTCCGGTGAGCATCAGCTCCATGGCCCGCCGCAGCCCGAGCAGCACGGTGTGGTACTGCCAGTCGGGGGGCGAGGCCACCCTCACTATGGGGTAGCTGATGCGGGCATCGTCGGCGACGTAGACCAGGTCGCAGGCCGACGCCATCTCGGTGGCCCCGGCGATGGCGTAGCCGTGTATCTGGGCGATGACCGGTTTGGCCAGGTCCCAGACGCTGAACCAGGTGTCGTTGGCCTGTCGGGCCCACACCCCCGGGCCCGGCGCCGAGTAGAACGGCGAGCCCTCCATCAGCGGGCCGCCCCCGAGGTCGTAGCCCGACGAGAAGCACGGGCCGGCGCCGCGCAGGATGGTGACCCGCACATCGGGGTCCCCGTCATGAGCCCGCAGCTGCTCGAGCAGGGCCACCCTCAACGGCGTCGAGATGGCGTTGCGCTTCTCCGGGCGGTTGAGGGTGATGCGGGCCACGCCTTCGGCCGGCCGGTCGACGAGGATCAGTTCCTCGCTCATGACTCGGCCCCGACCTGGTCGCGCGTCCCGGCCAGATCGGCCATCAGGTCGATTGCCTCGATCTGATCGGTGCCCACGATCATCCCGGTGACGCCGGGCGGGACCATCGAGTCCCAGCGTTGGCTTATGCGCTGCGGCGACCCGAGCAGGGCACTCTGCTCCAGGTACTCGTCGGGTACCGCCCCCACCGCCTCGTCCTTGCGTCCGGCCCTCCAGAGCTCGCCGATGCGCGCCGCCTCCTCGGGAAAACCCCGCCGGGCCATGGCCTCGCGGTGGTAGTGATGGCTCTCGCTTCCCATCCCGCCGACGTACATGGCCGTCAAGGGCTTCATGGCGTCGAGCGCGCCGCGCACGTCGTCGGTGATGCGGACGGTGCAGCCACCGAACACCTCGAAGGGCCGGTCCGCTTCGTCGGGCGAACGCCTCGAGCGGCCCCGGTCGAGTATTTCGGCGTAGGGCGACACACCTTCGGGGCCCATGCCCATCGGGAGCCAGCCGTCGCACAGTTCGGCGCACAGCTCGGTGTTGCGCGGACCGAGCGACGCCAACCAGATCGGTACCCGGGCGGCTGGGTGGAGAATGGACTTCAAGGCCTTGCCCTGCCCGAGGGCGCCGGGGCCGGTGTACGGGAGCGAGATCTCCGACCCCTCGTGGGTGACGGGGGCCCGCCGGTCGAGCACCTTGCGGGTGATCTCGATGTAGTCCCGCAGCCGGGCGTTGGGTTTCCCCCAGGGTTGGCCGTACCAGCCCTCGACGATCTGGGGTCCCGAGACACCGATCCCGATGATGACCCGACCTCCGCCCGACAGCGCGTCCACGGTCATCGCCTGCATGGCCAGCGTGGCCGGCGGCCGGGCCGCGAGCTGGGCTATGGCCGTTCCGAGCTTGATCCGCCGGGTCAGGGCCCCCACGTGGGCGAGGGGGGAGATGGCGTCAGCGCCGTAGGCCTCGGCGCTCCACACCGAGTGGTAGCCGAGGTCCTCGGCCCGGCGGATGGCCTCCATCGGCACCTCCAGGTCGGCCGATCGGTAGAGATCCAGCCGGTAACCGAGTTTGACCATACGTCCCCTCCTGCTCGACAGGGCGACCAGCGCGCTGGGCTGGCACCTTACGGCCAGACGCCGGACAAGTCGAGCGGGGCCGCGGTGGAGCTAACTTGCCCGGATGCCACAGGATTCCGACGGCTCCCTCCTCCTGGTCGAGGATGTGGGGCGGACCCGCACCCTCGTCCTCAACCGTCCGAGCTCCCTCAACGCCTTCAACGAGGAGCTCTACGGTCTGACCACCGCCGCTCTGCGCCAGGCCGCCGCCGCTCCCGACGTAGCCGTGGTCGTGCTGACCGGTACCGGGCGGGCCTTTTCGGCCGGTACCGACGTGATCGAGATGGCGACGCGCACCACTGAGACCGGAGGACCGCCGTCGATGTTCCCGGCCATGATCGACGAGCTCACCCGCTTCCCCAAGCCGCTCATCTGCGCCGTCAACGGCCTGGCCCTCGGTGTCGGGGTGACGATCCTCGGCTTCGCCGACCTGGTCGTCATGTCGGAGTCGGCCCGCCTGCGCTGCCCGTTCACCGATCTGGCCGTGGCGCCCGAAGCCGGCAGCAGCTACCTGCTCCCGCTGCTGGTGGGCCGCCAGAACGCCACGTGGCTGCTCATGAGCTCGGAGTGGCTCGACGCCGCCGAATGCCTGTCCATGGGCCTGGCCTGGAAGGTCTGTCCCCCCGAAGAGCTCATCACCCAGACGATGGCGGTGGCGTCTCTGCTGGCGTCCAAGCCCATCGCCTCTCTCGTCGAGACCAAACGCACCATAACGGTGGGGCACCGCGACGCCATCCACGCCGCCCGGGCCCGGGAGGACGAGGCCTTTCGGCGCCTGCTCGGGCGGCCGGCCAATCTCGAGGCGTTCGCCGCTCTCTCCGCTCGGCGACCGCCAGAGTTCGAGCGCGTCGACCGCGATCACCCGGTGGACGTGGCCCACCACGCCGCCGGGGGATCTACCGGCGGCGCGGTCGGTTCCCCCCAGCCGTGACCGCTGGTCGGGTCGCATCCCGGCCCCCTAGCCTGACCCCGAGCAGCTTCTGAGGAGGAGTGAGTGACGATCTTGGACCGGTTCCGCCTCGACGGCAAGGTGGCGATAGTGACAGGAGCCTCGTCGGGTCTTGGCGTCGCCCTCGCCGAGCACCTCGCCGCAGCCGGCGCGGACGTGGCCCTCGGGGCCCGGAGAGTGGATCGACTGGCCGACACGGCCCGGCTGGTGGAGAGCGAGGGCCGACGCAGTATCGCGGTGGCCACCGACGTCTCATCCCCGCAGGACTGCCAAGGCCTGGTGGACGCGACCATGGCCGCGTTCGGCCGGGTCGACGTCCTGGTCAACAATGCCGGCGTGGGCACCGCCCGTCCGGCCACGCGCGAGACGCCCGAGGAGTTCCGCCAAGTCGTCGACGTCAACCTCAACGGCGCGTACTGGATGGCCCAGGCCTGCGGTCGGGTGATGCGACCGGGCTCGAGCATCATCAACATCGGGAGCGTCCTCGGCTTCACCACTGCCGGGTTGCCCCAGGCCGCCTACTCGGCCACCAAAGCCGGCCTGGTCGGCCTGACGCGGGACCTGGCCCAGCAGTGGACCGGACGCAAGGGGATCCGGGTCAACCTGGTAGCTCCCGGGTTCTTCGTCACAGAGATGACCGAGCAGTATCCCGAGGGTTACCTCGAGTCGCAGATGGGACGGGTCCTCGTCGGGCGCGCCGGCGACCCCGCCGAGTTGGCCGCGGCGGTGGTCTTCCTCGCCTCGGACGCCTCGTCGTATGTCACCGGAGTGTCCATCCCCGTGGACGGTGGCTTGCTCACGAGCTGAGCGGACCGCGGTGGCTCATCCCTGCGGACCGGCGGCGACCTCGGCCGGAACCGTCCGGCGGCACATGACCCAGTAGACGACTGACGCCACGACGATACCGACCGCCCACGAGAAGTCGGCCCCCCCGGTCGCCGACGAGAGGGGGCTCAGGTAGGCCGGCTGATATCCGGTGCCGTTGATCCACAAGGTGGCCGCCACCCCGCCCGCGACCAGAGCGATGACGGCCTTCCAGTGGACCCCGCCCTGGCGCCAGTAGGCGCCGCCGCGTTCGATTACGAGCGACGGGGGGTGGTAGCGCCCCTTCCTCAGGGCCCAGTCGGTGATGACCACGCCGAACCACGGCGCCAGCCAGACGACGATGTAGCCGAGGAACCCCGACAGGTCGTTGAGGAAACTGCCCTTGAAGATGACCAGGGCGGTCACGCCGGCGGCCACGACGGTGTCGACTACCACTGCGCCCAGACGGTTGACCGGTACCCCCATGGCTTGCAGGGTGACCCCCGACGAGTAGAGGTCGAGCGAGTTGATGGCGAACAGCTGGGGGAGGGTGAGGATCAGGAACGGCCAGAAGAACCAGCCGGCGAACGAGGAAGGGACGCCGGTGACCTGCGTGGCGTCGGGGCTCACGGCGTAGGCCGCGGCCCCCAGCAGCTCGAGGAGGATCGACGGGATGGCGGCGCCCAAGGTGGCCGCCCAGAAGGTGCTGGTGGAGCGCGTCGAGCGGGGGAGGTAACGGCTGTAGTCGTTGGCGTTCTCGGTCCAACCGAGGCCTCCGGCGGCGATCACCAGCACCGCCGCCGTCGTCACCACCTGCCACGTGGCGGAGGCGGGACTGTGCTGCGCCCGCCGGGCGGCCGCCAGATGGTGCAGGTCGACGTGGGGTATCACCAAGATGGCCATCACCACGAACACGGCGATGAAGACGACCGACAGGTAGTTGAGCAGCCGGGTGATCGTCGGGTGCCCGAGGAAGGGCACCACGAACTGCAGGGCCACGGTGGCGGCGATGAAGACGATCTTCAGCCCGGTGCCGGACTGGATGCCGCCCCGGGCGAACATGGCCTCCAGCACGAACACTATGAGCACCAGGCCCTCCACCTCGAAGCCGACCTGGGTGAGCCAGTTGAACAGCGACGGCAGGCGGTTGCCGTTCGGACCGAACGGGGCCCGGCTCACCATGAAGGCCGTCGTGCCGGTGCGGGGACCCTGCAGGCTGGCCAGGCCGAGCAGCGTGTACGACAGGTTGCCCGCCACGATGGCGATCACGGCCTCGCCGAAGGAGAGCCCGAAGCTCATGATCAATGCCCCGTAGACGAGGAATTCGACGTTCCAGATCGCCCCGGCCCACAGCCAGAACAGGTTGGCCGGCCGCATCGGGCGCTCGTCCTCGGGGACCAGTGATATCCCCCGCTGCTCGACCTTGAAGGCCGAGTACTCGTCCTCCCCGCTCCCGTACGTCACTTGGCTGGTCACCGCGCGATGTTACGGTAAGGCTTCGACGGGCCCCCGGATACCGGCCTAACGTGGGCGATCGTAGTCACTTCACCGGTAGGGGGATACATGCGCGATTACCGACTCATATCGGCGGACAGCCACGTCAACGAGCCGGGTGACCTGTGGGCCGACAGGGTCCCATCGGCCATGCGCGACCGGGCGCCGCGCATCGAGCGCTTCGAGGAGGGCGACGCCTGGGTGATCGAAGGCGTCGATGACCCGATCAACTTCGGCATGAACGCCTGCGCCGGGCTCGAGCCCGAGCAGATGAAAGGCTGGATGCGCTTCGAGGACATGCGCCGCGGGGGCTGGGATCCGGCGGCCCGACTCGAGGAGATGGATCGCGACGGTGTCGACGCCGAGGTGATGTACCCCACGCCGCGGTTGTCGGGGGCGCTCGTGGCCCACCGCGACTCCGAGTACCACCTGGCCATGGTGCGGGCCTACAACGACTGGATCTCCGAGTTCGTCGGTCACGCCCCCGAGCGCTTCGGGGGCCTGGCCATGCTGCCCAACCGGGGGGTGGAACACGCCGTAGCCGAGATCGAACGGGTCATGGACCGGCCGGGGATGCGGGGCGTGGTGATGGGCTGTTACCCGCACGGCACCCTGACCCTCGAGCCCGACGACGACAAGGTCTGGGGGGTGCTGGCCGAACGGCGTATCCCCCTCGGTATCCATGTCAGCCTCACCCAGTCCATGCCCGCCGCCCACCGGGCCAAGCTGCCCGGCTACGGACGGTTCTTCGACGCCCCCAACCGGATGATCGAGATGGTCTTCTCGGGCATGTTCGACCGTTTCCCCGATCTCGACGTGGTCTTCGCCGAAGTGGACTTCGGGTGGGTGCCCTACGTCCGTGAGCAGATGGACAACAACTACCACCGCCTCGAGCCGGTGAGCCGGTTCGGGCTGTCGCAGACCCCGGGCGAGTACATCGAGCGGCACTTCCACTTCGGCTACATGACCGACACGTTCGGGTTGCGCAACCTCGGTTTCGTGGGTGCGGAGCGGGTGCTGTGGTCGAGCGACTATCCCCACATCAGCGCCGACTACCCCTACTCGTGGCGCACCATCCAGGCGTCGATGGCCGGCTTGTCCGCCGCCGACCGGGCGGCCATCCTGCACGGCAACGCCCAACGCCTCTACGGCTTCGGTGGCTGACTCCCCCCGCTGCTTCGCCATCAGCATCACGCCTTTCGACGAGTCGGGGGCGCTCGACGAGACTTCCTTGCGCAGCCACCTGCAGCGGCTGGTCGACGCCGGAGTCGGCGTCTACGTCGGGGGCGGCGGCAGCGGGGAGGGCTACACGCTGAGCGAAGCGGAGGTGCGCCGGATCCAGGAGATCGCCGCCGCGGAGTTCCCTCCCGGAGCCCCGGTGCGGGCCATGGGCGTCGAACCGCGCACCGCCTCGGAGATGTCGCGGTTCCTGGCCGGGGCCCGCTCGGCCGGTCTCGGCGCCGCGCAGGTGTACTCGCTGGACGTGGGCCACGGTCACCGGCCGACGCCGGCGGAGTTGGAGCGCTACCTGAACGAGGTGCTCGACGCCGCCGAGATCGACTGCGTGGTGTCCACCCACCAGTCGGTCGGCTACCGCCTGCCGGTGGACCTGCTGGTCTCCTGCGCGCAGCGCTTCCCGCACATGGTCGGCGTCAACTGCACCCAACCCGACCCGGCGTATCTCGATGACGTGATCGGCGCGCTGGCCGGACGCTGCGAGGTGCACGTGGGCGGCCCCGGCCAGGCCCTCGTGGCTCTGGCCCTCGGCGGGCGAGGGTTTCTGTCCTCCGAGGCCAACCTGGCCCCCCGACTGTGCGCCTCGGTGGGCGCCGCCCATGACGCCGGCGACGGGGGCCGGCTCCTCGATGCTGCGGCGCGGGTGCTGAGGCTGTCGCATCTGCTCTATGGGCACGGCGGGATCCGGGCCACCAAGGCCGTCCTGGGACGGCTCGGTCGCGGCGGCCCGGCGACCCGGCCGCCGCGCCTGTCCCTCGCCGACGACGCCCTGGACGGGCTCATGGCCCGCCTCGCCGAGCTGGAGATCGAGGAGTTACCGCCGATCTGAGGTCCCCGTGGCCGCCGGGGCGGTGCTCGCCTGGTCGTGCCCGCCCCTGGAGCCGTCCGGCGAGGCTGCGGTGGGCGGGGCCGGTTGGCGGTGAATACACTGCGTGGCGCCGGCACCAGCCGAGCGCTTCGATCGGGGGATCAGCAGTGGCCAAAGAGACCGAGGCGGCGTTCGCCGAGTTGGTCGACGAGTTGAAGTCGCTGCAGGCCCGGTTGGTCGGGGCGCTGAGCGGGCCCGACGACGAGGTGACGCTGCTCGAGGCCCACCGGTGGATCCTCTCCATCCTCCAGGTGGCCACCGACGTCTACGTCTGGTCCGACGCCGACCGCCCCCGCTTCGTGGACATCGTCGGGCCCTACAAGAAGTGGGGCGGAGACAACTCCGACGCCTTCTACTGCTTCGCCCCGATCGATCCGACCCGTTCGTACCGGGTCCGCTGCCGTATCGGTGACGCCGTGTACCTGTCGCTCACCGTCTACGGGGGACCCGACGACGGGCGTTACTCGGAGCGCATCGTCGGCAGCCTCAACAGCCGGGAGGCTCCCCCCGACGCCGACGGGGTCATCGAGATGGTGCTTTCCGGCGAGGACCCCGGTGACGGGCGGCCGTGGATCAAGCTCGAGCCCGACGCCGTGTGCGCCCTGACGAGGGACTACCTCGACGACCCCGCCCAGGGCCGGCGGGCCCGGTGGGAGATCGTCGCCGAGGGTGGGCCCGATATCCGCCGCGACAGCGACGCCGACCTGGCGCGGCGGTTCCGGGCCGCCCTCACCTGGGTTCGCGAGCAGTCCAAGATCGTGCCCCTGGCTCTTGGAGAGCCGAACACCATCGATCCCCCCTACCCGGTGCCGACCACGACCTACGGGTGGGCCGCCGGCGACGCGGCCTACGCCATGGGCAGTTTCGATCTCGCCGAGGACCAGGCACTGGTGCTGCGGGGCCGCTCGCCGGAATGCGTGTTCTGGAACATGTGCCTGTGGAACCCGTTCCTGCACACCTACAACTACGACTACGAGCGGGTCACCATCAACGGTGCTCAGGTCACCTACGAGCCCGACGGCTCATGGGTGATAGTGATCTCACCCGGTGACCCCGCCCACCCCAACTGGGTTTCGACGGCCGGCCACCGCAAGGGTCGCATATGGTTCCGCTGGTTCCTCCCCGACCAAACCCCGCCGCGGCCCGAGGTGCAGGTCGTGACCCTGGATTCCCTCAGGTGAGCGACCGCCCCGCGCCCGTGGTCATCGACGACCTCGAGGAGCCCCGCTTCAGCGACGACGTCCGTGCCGTTCTGGCCATGATGGCCGACGCCGGGGCCGGGCTCGAGCTGGCGCCCGAACCGCTCATGGAGGCGGCCCGGGCCCAGACCGGTCTGGACGATTTCGGGGCCACCGACTTCGTGGCGCGCCTGGAGGTCCTCTGCCGGGCGCTCACCACCGAGGCGGGCCTCAGCCCGGCTGGGGTCATGGCCCAACACGCCCTCCTCACCGGTCTGCTGCGCAACCGCCTCCTGATCGAGGACCGGATCAAGCGGGACCCGTCGATCCTCGACGAGAAGATCGAGGCGCCGATCATCATCTGCGGCCTACCCCGCACCGGCACCACCCATCTTCACAACCTGATGTCCGCCGACCCCGCGCTTCGGTGCCTGCCCTACTGGGAGAGCCTCGAGCCTCTCCTGGCCGAGTCCGAGCGCCCCGGCCCCGGCCAGCCCGACCCGCGCCGGGCCCGCACCGAGCAGGCCCTGTGGATGGTGGACCACGCCATGCCGTACTTCAAGCGCATGCACGAGATGACCGTGGACCACTCCCACGAGGAGATCCAGCTCCTCGCCATCGACTTTTCGACCATGCTCTTCGAGACCGTCGCTCCTATGCCCACTTGGCGGGACTACTACCTCTCCCACGACCAGCGGTCCAGCTACGCCTACCTGCTGCGGATCCTGAAGGTGCTGCAGGCCGAGCGGGGCGGCCGCCGCTGGGTCCTCAAGTCACCGCAGCACCTGGAGCAGTTCCCGGCGCTGGCGGCCACCTTCCCCGACGCCACCTTCGTGGTGACCCACCGTGACCCGGTGTCGGTCACCACGTCCATGGTCACCATGCTCGCCTACTCGGCTCGCCTGAGCCGGGACCGCGTCGACGCCTTGGCCATCGGTCGTTACTGGGCCGACCGGCTGGAGCGCATGCTGAGGTCGTGCGTGACCGACCGTGACGTCCTGCCCGCGGCGGCTTCCATCGACGTCCGTTTCCCGGAGTTCATGGCTGACGACATGGCCATGGTGGACCGCATCTACGCCCTGGCCGACCAGCCTGTGACCGACGAGGCCCGGGAGGCGATGGCCGCGTTCATGGCCGAGCACCCGAGGGGCCGGCACGGCTCGGTCGTCTACGAGATGGACCGGCTCGGTCTCGACCGCGACGGGCTCCGCCGGGCCCTGGCGTTCTACTCGCAGCGCTTCGGTCTCGACGAGGAGTAGATCAGCCGAGGACCTCGTCGAGCGCTTCCACCAGCACCGACAGGCCCTCTTCGAGCAGGTCGTCGCCGATGGTCAGCGGTGGCAGGAGCCTGATCACGTTGCCCCACGTCCCGCAGGTCAGGACGATCACGCCTTGGCGGTGGCAGGCCGCGGCGACGGCCGCCGCGGCCTGCGGATCGGGCTCGATCGAGCCGGGCCGGACCAACTCGATGGCCTGCATGGCCCCCCGGCCCCGAACCTCGGCGACGCCGCTATGGCGGTCGGTCGCACCGCCGAGCGCCGACCGGAGAGATTCGCCCACCCGCCGGGCCCGGGCGACGAGGTCGCCGTCCTCCATCACCGAGATACCCGCCAGGGCGGCGGCGCAGGCCACGGGATTGCCGCCGTAGGTCCCGCCCAGGCCTCCTACGTGCACATGGGACATGATCTCGGCCCGGCCCGTGACCCCGGCCAGGGGCAGACCGGCGGCGATGCCCTTGGCCGTGGTGATCAGGTCGGGAACCACGCCCTCGTCCTCGCAGGCGAACCACGCCCCCGTCCGGCAGAAGCCGGTCTGGACCTCGTCGGCGATGAGCAGTACGTCGTTGGCCCGGCACCACTCCGAGATGGCGGCAAGGAAGCCCGGGGCGGGCACGACGAAGCCCCCTTCGCCCTGTATGGGCTCGATGAGCACAGCCGCAATGGTGGCCGCCCCGACCTGCTTCTCGGCCATCCCGAGGGCCCTGGCGGCGGCCTCGGTGCCGCTCATGCCGGCCGGATCGCGCAGCGGATAGGACATCGGGACCCGGTAAATCTCCGGGGCGAAAGGTCCGAATCCCTGCTTGTAGGGGTGCGACTTGGCGGTCAGGGCCATCGTCAGGTTGGTCCGCCCGTGGTAGGCGTGGTCGAAGACGACCACGGCCTGGCGTCCAGTGGCGTGTCGGGCGATCTTCACCGCGTTCTCGACCGCCTCGGCTCCGGAGTTGAACAGCGCCGAGAGCTTGTCGTGGGTCCCGGGGGTGAGCCGGTTCAGGGCCTCGCAGACCTCCACATAGCCTTCGTAGGGTCCGACCATGAAGCAGGTGTGGGTGAAACGGGAGGCCTGTCCGGAAACGGCGGCCACCACCTCCGGTACGGCGTGGCCCACGCTGGTGACCGCGATCCCCGAGCCGAGATCGATCAGGTGGTTGCCGTCGACGTCCACCAGGACGGCTCCGCCGGCTCGTTCCACATAGACCGGCAGAGTGGAAGAAACCCCCGGTGCCACCGCCGCGACCCGGCGGGCGGCCAGAGCCTGCGAGCGGGGGCCGGGTAGGGCGGTGATCAGGCGCCTCTCCTGGGGAACCAGATCGGCGGCGGGTGCGGTGGCGACCATGGGCTCAGATTAGAGGTGAGCGCCGTGATCCCGTCGTCGGGACGATTAGCGTTGCCGGGATGGCCGTCTACGCAATCGGAGAGCTGGTGCCCGAAATCGACGGGACGGCCTACGTCCACCCCGATGCCACGGTGATCGGGCGGGTGGTGCTCGGGGCGGGGGCCAGCGTCTGGCCCCAGGCTGTCATCCGGGGTGACTACGGGTCGATCACCGTCGGAGCGGGTAGCAACGTGCAGGACGGCGCCGTTCTGCACGCCACCGCCCAGCTCGACACCGTCGTCGGGGAGCGGGTCGTGATCGGGCATCTGGCCCACCTCGAGGGCTGCACCGTCGAGGACCTGGCCCTCATCGGGGTGGGAGCAGCGGTCCTGCACCGGGCGGTCATCGGCCGCGGCGCCACGGTCGGCGCCGGGGCCGTAGTGACCAACGACATGGTCGTACCGGCTTCGGCCCTGGCCGTGGGTGTGCCCGCCGTCATCAAGCCCGACCGGTCGAGCTCAGAGACCATCGGTCTGATGGCTCAGGTCTACCTGGACAACTGCGGGCGTTACCGCTCCGGGCTACGCCGCCTGGACTGACCGGCCCGCGCCGCCGCGGCGGTCGGGGCGGACGGCGAAATCCGAGAAAGGGACGGATGGGCGGCATGGGCGGTTGGCGACTTGCGGTCGCTTCCAGGCAGGGGAGGCATTTTGTGTCCCGTCTCTTGGGCTGTGACCGGACATTTTTTTGTCCGGAAAGCGACGGTTCCGGGGATTTCCCGGGTCGGTGCGCCGGGCAATGCCTGTAGTCGGGCAGCCAGGTCACCGATAATCAGGCGGACATGATTCTGGATCGCATAGACGATCTGCTGCGTCAGATGCCGGTACGCCCGCTGGTGGCTCAGCGCGTCCTGGAGAGCGTCGAGGACCCCGAGGCCTCGGTGGCCGCCATCGCCACGGTGGTATCGCTCGACCCCGGCCTGTCCACCCGCATCCTGCGCCTGGCCAACTCGGCGGCCCACGCCGGGCGGGAGCCCGCGGTGTCGGTCGAGCGAGCCGTCATGCTGCTCGGCATCCACACCGTACGAGCCATCGTGGCGGCCGGAGCCTTCCCTTTGTTCCGTGACGACGTCGACCTCGGCCCCCACGACTTCTGGGGTCACGCCCTGTCGGTGGCGGCCGCTGCGTCGGCCGCCGCGCCCGCCCTCGGCGTCTCGCCCGACGAGGCGTTCACCGTGGGCATCCTCCACGACATCGGCCGCGCCGTCCAGCACTTCGGTGACCGGGAGGCCTTCGACGCGCTCGGCCGGCGTTGGGAGCCGTCGTCGCTGCTCCAGCGGGAGAGAGCGGCCTTCGGCTCCGATCACGCCCACATCGGCGCCGATGCGGCAGCCCGCTGGGGCTTCCCCGAGAGCCTCGTCGAGGCCATCCGGGACCATCATTCCCCGCCGCGCACGGTGGGACGGTTGACTCGAGTGGTGATGATCGGCGAGGCGGTGGCGGCGCGTCTCGACGACGTCGCACCGACCGAGCCCATCCCGCCGCTCGACGCCCTGATCGCCGAGCTGAAGGTTCCGCTGCGGCCGGACAAGCTGATCAGAGACACCGAGCGCCGCTACGAGAGGCTGGCGGCCCTGGCTGAGACGGCGTGATGAGCGCGCTGCGGGAGCTGGCCCAGCGCGAAGCCAACCAGCTCAAAGCCTTCCGGGAATCCGACCAGGCCGCCTTGATGATCCGCCTGGTCCACACCGAGTGCCTCCTCGAGCTGGCCCGCCTGTCGGGCACCGGAATGGACATGGCCAGCTACGCCGGTACGGTCGTCGAGGTCCTGGAGCAGTTCCTCCCGGTCAGCTCGTGCCGCGTGTGGTTCGAAGTGGAGGGGTTGCCGGCGGTGGAGGCCGTGCGGGTCGGGCCGGGCGAAGGTTCAGCCGTCGCCGCCCCGCTGGCGCTCGCCGACCACGGGTCCGGTGAGGTGGTGCTGACCCTGGACTCACCCGAGCTCGGCCCTCCCGAGTTCGTCGAGGCCGTCGCCGAGCAGGTCTCGACCGGCCTGCTAGCCGTAGTGGAGAGCGAGCGGCTCCGCCGTCAGGCGGCCCTGGCCGACACCGCCCGCCTGACCACCGCCCTGGCCGACGACCCCAGCCCCGACACCCTGCAGGCGCTGGTCGAGGCGCTGGCCTATCTGCCCAACGTGGTCGGCGTCGCCCTGGAGATCGTCCACACCGCCCTCGAGAGCCCATTCTCCCTCGCCGCCGGACTACGCCCTGAGGTCGAATGGGCGACGACGATCGTCGAGGGGGGAGTGATCCGGATCGCCGCCAGGTGGTCGGTCACCGCGCCGGCATCGGATCGGGGGGTCGTGACCGATGTGGTCGAGCAGATCGGCAAGGCGCTCGGCAAGGCCGAGGACCGCCGCCGTCTGCTCGAGGAGGCGCACACCGATCCGCTGACCGGGATCGCCAATCGCCGCCAGGCCATGCAGGCGCTCGACATGGCGGTGGCCCTGGCCAAGATCAACCAGGACGTGCTGACCATCGCCTGGTTCGACCTGGACCGGTTCAAGCAGGTCAACGACCAATTCGGCCATGCCGCCGGGGACCGGGTCCTGGTCCAGTTCGCCGCCCACCTGCGGGCGTCGGTCCGTAGGTCCGACACGGTGGCCAGGATCGGAGGGGAGGAGTTCCTCCTCATCTGCCCGGGCCTCGACCACCAAGCCGGCGAGGAGCTCGTCCAGGGCATCGTCGACTCCACCACCGAGGCGTGCCGCAACGATCTCATCGCCGACTGGGATCAGACGACCTCGGTCGGCCTGGCCGTGCATCCCCATAGCGGGGTGGAGCCGGACCAATTGCTGCGGGCCGCCGACGTGGCGCTCTACGCCATCAAGAACGGAGGCGGGAACGCCGTGGGGTGCGCCGAGACCCGGGAATGATCCCCTCCTCTGCTTAACTTCTCGGGTGCTCACGCCCTACGACGACTACCCGATCCATCAGACGGCTGACCCCATCGCCCACCCGTCGAGCGGCGACCCCAACCACTACGACCGCTACTTCTTCAACGGCTTCAGCAGAGACGGCTCGACCTTCTTCGCGGCCGCCATGGGCCACTACCCCAACCGGGCCGTCGTAGACGCCGCCTTCAGTGTCATCTCCGGCGGGGTGCAGCGTTCGGTGTTCGCGTCCGGGCGCATGCCGCTCGACCGGGCCACTCGCGTCGGGCCGCTCGTGGTGGAGGTCGTCGAACCGCTGCGCACGGTCCGGCTGACGGTGGAACCAAACGATTTCGACCTGACTGCCGACCTGGTCTTCGAGGCCCGCACGGTGGCTGTGGAGGAGCCGCGCAACACCATCACCTCGGGGACCCGCCGGGTCATGGACTCCACCCGACTCACCCAGTGGGGGCACTGGTCGGGGTCCATCGGGGTGGCCGGGCAGACCATCGCGGTGGATCAGGCCTATGGCGTGAGGGACCGGTCGTGGGGCCAGCGCGGCGTGGGCGCCCAGCTGGCCACCAACTTCGAGCCGCAGGTCCCGCAGGTCTTCTGGCTCTGGGCTCCCATCCACTTCGAGCACTTCTGCACCCACATGGCCATGTTCGAGTACGCCGACGGCCGCCGTTGGCTGGAGCAGGGCCTCAAGGTCCCGGTCCTCTCGGACGGCGCCCCGACATGGGGAGGGGCGCCCGACGTGGAACACCTGTCCGACATCGCCTACGAGATCGACTGGCAGCCCCGAACCCGGGTCGCCCGACGCTCCGCCTTCACCTTCAGCCCGGCGGGGGGAGCACGCCAACGGTTGGAACTGGAACCGCTCTACACCTTCCGGATGAGAGGTATCGGCTACACCCACCCGCAGTGGGGCCACGGCTCGCTGCACGGCGAGTTGGAGGTCGGCGGGGAGACCACCGCGCTGGAGGACTTCGACCCGCTCGAACCCTCCTCGATCCACGTGCAGTCGCTGTGCCGGGCCCGCCTCGGCGACCACGAGGGCATCGGCGTGCTGGAACAGCTGCACTTCGGGGCCCACGCCCCGACCGGCCTCACCGGTCTGGTCGACCCACCCCTTGGCTGAAGGCCGGCCCGGGGCCGCACCTCTTCCTTCAGCGCAGGAGCTCGGTGGCGCCGAGGTCCACGGCCTGAGCGGCCGCGCCGTTGGCCATGGTCACGAACATCTGGTCCCCCCGCTCGGTGCGCTCCACCATCATGGAGGCCGCCACCGCCATGAAGAAGCCGGAGAAGCTGTGCCGGCGGTAGTCCTGCCAGCAGCGTTCCAGGGGGTAGTCGCCGATGGCGTAGGCGCACAGCCGCTCGTGGTAGGTCCGCACCATGTCCTGTTCGACGCGACGACGATCGAGGGGGTTCAGCGCGCCCGACAGGAAGTACGACACGTCGGAGACCCCCGAGCCGAGGCGCACCGTCTGCCAATCGACGACGATGACGGGACGGCTTCCGGCCGGGTCGCCGAAGAGGAGGTTGTCCAGGCGGAAATCGCTGTGGCACAACGTGAGCGGCCCGGGGTCGTCGGACAGCCACGTCGAGGGCCGGGCCAGTCGCTCGCCGACCTCGACCGACTCCTCGGTCAACTGTGCCCGGTAGCGCTGACAGAACTCCGGCCAGAGGAGCGCCACGATGGCTCCGACGTCCGGCGGGTCGGCGGCTCTGGCGGCCAGCCACGGCAGGTCCAGCAACGTGGGATCGGCCCAACGCGGTCCGTGGAGCCGGGCCGCCTGCTCCATCACCGGCACCACCGCGTCGGGTGCGCAGCCGGCGAGCTGGTCGCCGGGGACCGCGTCGACGTCCTCGAGCACGAGGACCACGTTGGCCGTGCCGGGCTGGACATCAGCGAAGTAGCAGCGCGGGCGGCACACCTCGACGGTGGTGGCCAGATCGCGGTAGAAGGCGACCTCCGTCTCGTAGGTCAGGGTCTGCACCCCGGCCGCCCGGCTGGTCTGCGAACGCGACGCGAACTTGACGACCACCGATGGGGGGCCGCCGCCGGGCCGGTCGTAGGTGAGCCGGTAGCGGATGTTGCAGCCGACCTGGCCGGTCCCGATGGGTGTGCCCTCGATCTCGGTGACGCGACCTCCCCCGAGGCCGCCACCCGCGTCGAGCACCGCGGTCATCCATTCGGGCCCGACCTGGTCGGGATCCCACACGCCTTCCATGAGCACCTCCCCTACCGCTCAGACTATCGGTCGGGCCAGGAGGGAACGCACCCGGAAGTCCCAGAGGAACCAGTTGAGGGGGAACCGCCGAGCCGGTCCGGGGAGTAGGCGGCGGGTCAGGGCCACCGCGGCGATGGCGGAGTCGAAGCGAGCCTGGTCGCCAGCTGACCATTCGAGGCCCATGGCGAGGCGGAACTCCGGCGCCAGGAACCCGGTCGTCAGCCAGAGGTTCCACGGCCCGTGGACGGCGCCGGCGGGGGATGGCAGGAAGCCCGAGGTGATCACATCCCACAGGTAGCGGTGGACCTTCGGGTCGATAGATATTCGCTGCAGACCGCCTGACCAGTAGTCCTCGAAAGCGGCCCGGTCCGGCGGCCACATCCCGGGTCGCACTTGCAAGGTGGTGCCGAGAGCCGCCGCGTCCCGGTAGAAGGCGTCAGCGTCGGCGCCGGCCATGGGCCCGAAGAAGCGCCTGGCCACGTCCTCAGCGCCCCGGTAGAGGCAGGCCGCGACCCACAGCTGCAGTTGCGGGTCGGACGCATCGTAACCCACCGGGTGGCCCGGCCCGGAACGGACCGACTGGTGGGCCCGGCCCACCTCCGACCTCATGTGTCGGCGCTCGTCGTCACCGCCGAGGGTGGCGACGGCGAGATAGGTGAAGGTGGTGCGGAAGCGTTTGAGCGGATGGTCGCCGAGCCGTCCCGACTCCACGGTGCTTTCGAGCACGCCGTAGGCGACGGGAGGCCAGCTGAGCTGCATGACCACGTTGGCCGGTCCGGCCAGTATCGCTCCAAGACCGTCCAGCCGCTCCATGCCCGATCAGTCCGGCCCGCGCGCCGTCTGCTCTGTGAAGACGACGCCGTCGGCGACCAGGTCGTCGATGCGGGAGCGGTCGTAGCCGAGATCGCCCAGCACCTCGACGGTGTGCTCGCCGAGGTTGGGGGCCCGGTAGCGGGGCCCGGCCGGGTGCTCCGTGAAGTCCGCCGGCGAAGCCACCATCGTCATGGTCCCAGATTCGTCGGGGACGTCCACCAGACCGCCGGCCCCGACGAACTGCGGGTCGGCGATGAGCTCGTCCACGGTCTGGACCGGGGCCCAGAAGAAGTCGGGCTCGGTGGCGAAAATATCCGCCCACTCCGACAGAGGGCGGGTGGCGAAGATGCGGTCCAGCTCGGCGATGAGCTCGGCCGCGTGGGCGGCCCGCTCGGCCGGCCCGGCAAAGCGCTCGTCGTCGATCCACTCCGGATGCCCGACCGCCCGGGCCAGGGGAGGCCAGTGTCGGGCTCCTTCGAGGCCCACTATCCAGAACTGCCGCCCGTCGCCGGCGGTGTAGTTGTTGATGGCCGGGTTCCCCATGGTGGTCCGCGTCCCCACCCGCACCGGCAGCCCCCACATCAGGGCGATGTTCACATCGAAACCGATGGTGTAGGCGCCCTGGCGCAGCAGTGACGAGGTGACCAGCTCGCCCTGGCCGGTGCGCTCCCGGGCGAAGAGCGCGGCGCTGACCGCCCCGGCCATGGTCACCCCGGCGGAGTGGTCGCCCATGCCCCCCCTCTGGAACGGCAGGTTGCCGCCCGGTGGGGTGAGCGACGCGGCGACGCCGCTGCGGGCCCAGAACGCGGCGATGTCGTAGGCCGGCCGACCGGCGTCGGGCCCCGTCAGCCCGTACCCGGTGAGGATGGCGTAGACGAGGCGCGGGTTGCGGGCCCGCAGGACCTCCGGGCCGAGCCCGGCCCGTTCCAGCGCGGCCATGCGGATATTGGTCAGGAAGACGTCGGCCCCGTCGATCAGGTCGTAGGCGACCTGGCGCCCCACCTCGCTGGAAAGGTCGACCGAGACGCTGCGCTTGGAGCGGTTGTCCAGCTCGAACACCGGGTTCGACGGTAGATCCCCGCCCAGCATGCGGCGGAAGGTACGGGCCGGGTCACCCGTCGGAGGCTCGATCTTGATCACGTCGGCTCCCCAGTCGGCCATGACCCCGCCCGCCGCGGGGCCCGCCACCCAGACCCCCAGCTCGACGACCTTCACGCCGCGAAGCGGCCCTGTACCGGTAGTGATCGGCATTGGAACCGGACTCTAATCTACGGTGGAGCCGGAACCACTGGGAGGGAGCCGCACATGGCAGACATCGGGTTCGAGTTCTTCGACTGCGACAACCATTACTACGAGGCGCGCGACGCCTTCACCCGCCACCTGGACCCCGAGTTTCGCAAGCGGGCCATGCAGTGGGCCGAGGTGGACGGGAAGACCAGGCTGCTGGTCGGAGGCCGGATCAATCGGTTCATCCCCAATCCCACCTGGGATCCGGTGTCCAAGCCGGGTGCTCTGGACGAGTACTTCAGGGGCCGGAACCCCAAAGGCGCCGACTCACCGGAGCTGTTCGGCGAGCTCGACGCCCTGGCCGACCATCCCGAGTACCAGGATCGCGATGCCCGTCTGGCCCTCATGGACCGTCAGGGCATGGAGGGGGCTATCTTCCTTCCCACCCTCGGGGTCGGGATGGAGCAGTCACTGCGTCACGACCCCCCGGCTGCGGTGGCCGCGTTCCGGGCGTTCAACCGGTGGATGGAGGAGGACTGGGGGTTCGCCTACCGGGAGCGCATCTTCGCCGCGCCGTACCTCACGCTCATCGACCCGGTGGCGGCCGAGGAGGAGGTGCGCTGGGCGGTCGAGCACGACGCCCGGTTCCTGGTCATGGTCGGGGGCCCCGTCGTGGCCAACGGGATGGGACGCTCGCCGGCCGATCCGACCTACGACCGGTTCTGGTCGGTGGTGAACGATTCAGGGGTCACGGTCTGCTTGCACGGGGGGGACAGCTACTACTCCACCTACCTGGCCGACTGGGGCGAGGCCAGCGAGTCGCAGGCTTTCCGCCAGAATCCGTTCCGTTCCATCGTGTCGTCCGATCACCACCAGGACACCTTCGCCAGCTTCTTGGCCCATGGCCTGTTCCATCGCTTCCCCAATCTGCGCGTGGCGTCCATCGAGACCGGGTCGGCCTGGGTGTTCCACCTGTTCGAGAAGCTGAAGAAGTCCTTCGGCCAGACGCCCCGGGCCTACCCCGAGGACCCCCGCGAGACGTTCCGCCGCCACGTCTGGGTTTCCCCCTTCTACGAGGACGAGCTGGACCGCCTGCGGGACGTGATGGGCGCCGAGCGCATCCTGATGGGATCGGATTTCCCTCACGCCGAGGGACTGGCCGAGCCGGCGAGCTATGTCAAAGACCTGAAGAACTTCGCCTACAGCGACGAGGACTGCCGTCTCGTGATGCGGGAGAACGGTCTGGCTCTCGCTCGGCGCCGCCGCGCCTGACCGCTCCGGCGGCGGCCGTGGCGCCGCCGCCGGTTACTCCCGAGCGAGGAGCTGATCGGGGCCGAGGCCGGTGAACGGCCTGAAATCGGGCCCCGAACGCAGGTTGTGGCCGCCGTCGACGGCGAGGTGCTGGCCGGTGATGCGGGCCGCGGCGGGCCCGAGCAGGAAGGTCACCGCCGAGGCGATGTCCTCAGGGGCGGACACCCCCCCGAGCGGAGTGTTGACCAGATAGCTCTCGTAGACCGCGCTGTCGCGGGGTATCCCCTCCATGATCTCAGTGGTGACGAAACCCGGCTGAACCGAGTTGAAGCGCACCCCGGCGGGCCCGTACTCGTCGGCCGCGTTGCGCATCATGGCGTCGACGGCGGCCTTGGCCACCGGGTAGGCACCGAACACCGGGTGGGTCGCGGTGGCTGCGATGGAGGACATCCCGACGAAGCTCCCCCCTCCGGCGGCGACCAGCCTGGGCACGGCGTGCTTGACGCAGAGCATCGTCCCGACCACGTTGAGGTCGAGCACCCTCCGGTACTCGGCCACGTCCTGGAGGTGGTAGGGCATCAGGCCGCCGCCCCCACCGGCGTTGGCCACCACCCCCCGGAGGTTGCCGGCGAAGGCGACGGTGGCCTCGACGGCCCCCGCCACGTCGTCCTCCACGGTAACGTCAGCGACGACCAGCTCCACGTGCAGCCCCTCGGCCCGCAGAGCCGAGGCGACTTCCTCGAGACGGCTCCTGGTCCGCCCACAGATCACCACCTGCGCTCCCTCCCGGGCGGCCGCCGCCGCGCACGCTTTACCGATACCGGTTCCTCCGCCGGTCACCAGGATGCCGCGACCGGCGAGACTTCCGCCGGATCGATCTTGCTGAGATGACAAATCAAACCCCTTGTCGTGAAGTCGAGCAGTATCGCCGAGTCAGGCCATCGGCGTGAAATCGAAGTCGCCCAGGTCGGGCGCTTTGGTCCAGGACCAGTAGTCGACGAGGCGCCACGGGCTGAGCGTGTGGATCTCGCCGTGGGCGTTCTTGAAGTGCGAGTGGTGGATCGAAGGCTGGGCCCAGACGAGCGTCCGGATCTCCTCCTGGGTGCGGCGGTGCCAATCCTCGTAGACCTCCCGGCGCGGCTCCATGGCCTTGAAACCCCCGGAGATGAGCACCTCCAGGCAGGCGCTGATGTAGCGCATCTGGCACTCAGAGTGGAATATCAGGCTGCCCCCATGCGCCAGGTTGGTCGCCGGCCCGTACATCATGAACAGGTTGGGGAATCCGGGTACGGTGATCCCGAGGTGGGCGGCCGGCCGCTCACCCCACATCTCCCGCAGATCGACCCCGTCTCGTCCGACGATGTTCATCGGGTAGAGGAAGCGGTTCGAATGGAAGCCGGTGGCGTAGACGATGACATCGGCGGGGTGACGCTCACCGTCGACGGTGACGATGGCGTCCGCTTCGATGCGCTCGACCGCGGTGCGGATCAGGTCCACGTCGTCCCGGCGCAGGGTCTGCAGCCAGCTCCCGTTGTCCTGGAGCGTGCGTTTGCCGGTGGCCGGGTAATCGGGCACGACCTTGGCCAGCAACTCGGGATCGTCGCCCACCTGGCTCTCTATCCACTGGGTGAAGTGTTGGCGGGTGAGCTCATTGAGCTCGGAGACGGCGCGCTGCTGGTCGGGGTAGTCGGGGTCGACGCGGGCTCCCTGCAGGCCGCTGTCGCAGGCCGGCCAGAAGATCAAGAAGCGGTACCAGCGTCCGTAGAACGGAAGGTGGCGCAGCGCCCAGCGCACCCCGGGACCGACCAGGGCGTGGTAGTTGGGGTTGGGGAACATCCACTGCGCAGTGCGCTGGAAGATCGACAGGTGACCGACCTCTGCGGCAATGGCTGGAGCGATCTGGAACCCGGTGGCGCCGGCGCCGACCATGGCGACGCGCTTGCCGGAAAGCTCGACGCTGTGATCCCACCGGGCCGAGTGGAACGACGGGCCCGCGAAAGTGTCCCGGCCGGGGAAGTCGGGGATGTGCGGCCGGTTGAGTTGCCCCACGGCGCTGATCACGGCCCGGGCTTTCATCTCGGACAGCTCGCCGAGCGAGTTGCGCACGGTTACGGTCCACACGCCGGTGGCGTCGTCCCAGGCCATCGCCACCACTTCGGTCTGCCAGCGCACGTGGGGCTCGATGCGGTGCTTGGTCATGACCGAGGTGAAGTAGGCCTGCAGCTCGGGCTGGCGGGCGAAGTACTCGCTCCAGTGGTCGCTCGGTTCGAAGCTGTAGCAGTAGAAGTGGTTACCGACGTCGACACGGGCGCCGGGGTAGGTGTTCTCCCACCACGTTCCCCCCGGACCGGCGTTCTTCTCGACGATGGTGAAGGGGATGCCGGCCTCTTTGAGTCGGATACCGGCCAGCAGCCCCGACTCTCCGCAGCCGACGACGACCACCGGGAACTGCTCGCGGTCATCGCCGGCCGCGGGCGGCGCCCGCCGGGCGTCGGTGCCGTCGAGCTCCATCTCCTCCATGAGCATCGGCACGTATTCGAGGGGTACGTCGGCGCACGCCAGCCAGGACATCATCTCCCGGAGCAGCTCCGCCGACACCGGCTCGGGCTCGGGGCAGCCGCGGTCGCGGTAGTCGGAGATGATGGGCAGGGCCAGCTGCCTCACCCGCTCCTTGTCCTCCTCGGACATGAAGCCCTGAACCTCGTTGAGGAACAGGCCGGCCGGCCGCAGGGGACCTCGGATCAGTTCGGGGTCGCCGGACATGTGCACGAGCGAGAGCATCAGAGTTGGGATGCTCACATCCCCAAGCGCGGCCGCGATCTCGTCGTCCGGGGTGTCGAAGGGCTCCCCGGCGTGTGGGTTACGCAACTCGGTCCGGGCGGGATCAGTCGGTGAGCACGGATGGGCGACCCAGTCCCTGCTGCTCGCAGAGAGCCAGGTAGTGGGCCAGTGTCCCGGCGCCGTCGCTGACCGACTCGATATTGCCGTCGGAGTCGAGGTTGAGGTTCATGCCGAGCATGTGGAACCAGACCCGGGTGTCGTCCTCGATGCACTGGAGCGTGTGGACCGAGTTGGCCGGTTCGTAGAGGAATGATCCGGCCCGGTTGACGTAGTCGTATTCCTTGTACTTCCAGCCACCTGAGCTCGTGTAACCCCAGACCGGACCGGTGTGGCGGTGGGTCTGCACCTCGAAGCCGGCTTGGAACACGTTCTCGATGATCCAGAGGCTCTCCTTCTCCCGGACCTGCAGGACCCGGATGAGGTTGCCGCCCCCCAGGTCGGCGAAGGGGATCTCGTCCACTCCGAGGTGGACGGCGGTGGGGACGCCGGTGGCGATGCTCATTTGGCTCTGGCTCCTCTGATCAGGGCGCCGGGAACGGCGCCGGTGCTCTCTCCGTGGTCGAAGGTGACCTGGCCGGACTTGACGGTGTACTCGTAACCCTCGGCCCGCTGAATCAGGCGGCGGGCGCCTCCCGGCAGGTCGTGGACCAGTTCGGGGCGGTGCAGCCCGATGCGCTCGGCGTCTATGACGTTGATGTCACCGGTCAGGCCGGGCACCAGCCGGCCCCGGTCGCCGAGCCCGTAGAGGTCGGCGGTGACCGATGTGATCTGGCGTACCGCCTCCTCGATCGGTATGCGGCCGCTCCGGCGGTCGCGGGCCCAGTAGCTGAGCATGAACGTCGTGGTCGACGCGTCACACGTCTGACCGGCGTGGGCGCCGCCGTCGCCGAGGCCGAACACCGTGTCCGGGTGGACCAGCATGGCCCTGGTGGCCTCGAGGTCCCCGCTGCTGTAGTTCAGCACCGGCGCGTTCAACAGTTGGCGGCCGCCGTCCTCGAGGAGGGCGTCGAGGAAGGTCGTCCACACGTCGGCCCGGCGCGACGAGGCGATCCCGGCCACGCTGTCGGAGGGGGCCGGCTCGTAGTTGGGGGGGTCGCCGAGCAAATAGGTGCGGCCCGGCGACATGAACCCCTGGATCATGGCGTCGGTTTCCACCGCGCGCGCCCCCTCGATCAGACGGCGGCGCAGGTCGTCGTCGGCCTGGATCCTCGCCACCTGCTCTTCCCAGGGGAGCAGCCCGAGCATGGCTTCGGTCCATACCGGTGTGAAGGAGAACGGGTGGAAGGTCTGGAAGCCGAGCAGCACCGATACGGTGCGGGCCGTGACCTGCGGTCGCAGTGGAGCGCCCGCCGCGTTGGCCTCGGAGACCAGGTCCAAGAGCTTGCGCCACTGGTCGGGATCGGCGTTGTTCTGGTTGAGCACGAACGACACCGGCCGGTGGGACTCGGCGGCGAGGCGGCGCATCCAGGCGATCTCCTTCTCGGGAGCGGCCAGGTCCTCGCCCAGCGCGCCCGCCGCGGCCAACTCGAACACGCCGGTCCCGAGCTCACCGAGGACCCGGCCGATACCGAACAGCTCGTCCTCGGCGGCGAAGGTGCCGGGCACCGGCTCGCCGTCGATGGCTCGGTGGGCCAGGGTCCGGCTGGTCGAGAAGCCGAGGGCGCCGGCGGCGATGCCTTCCCGCACGAGGGCGGCCATCGCTTCGATGTCCTGGGCGGTGGCCGGCTCGTTGCGGGCGCCCCGCTCGCCCATGATGAAGGCCCGGATGGCGCCGTGGGGCACCTGGGTGCCTACGTCGAGCGCTTTGGGGGCCCGCTCGACGGCGTCGAGGTACTCCGGGAAGCTCTCCCACGCCCACTTGATGCCGCTGGCCAGGGCCGCTCCGGGGATGTCCTCCACCCCTTCCATCAAGCCGATCAGCCACTCCCTGCGGGAGGGTTCGCAGGGCGCGAAGCCGACCCCGCAGTTGCCCATGACGACCGTGGTCACGCCGTGCCAGCCAGTCGGGCTGAGGCTCGGGTCCCAGGTGACCTGGCCGTCGAAGTGGGTGTGCACGTCGACGAAGCCGGGCGTGACCAGAGCCCCGTCGGCGTCGATCTCCCGACGGGCCGGACCGTCCACCCGGCCCACCTCGCGGATCAGACCGTCGGTCACCGCCACATCCGCGGCGCGCGCCGGGGCCCCGGTCCCGTCGACCACGGTGCCGCCTCGAATCACCAGATCGTGCATCCGATCCCCCTGTCTCATCTGTCGGCCCGATGCTAAAGGCTCCCGGGCCGGTCGCTCCACGCCCCGGGACCCGCCGTGCCGCTGGGCAGGACTGCGGCCTGGGCCCGGGCCTTTCCGTCGGCGCCCAGTCCGGCGCCCCGGCTGCTTCCGCTGGGGCCGGTGCCGCTGCTTAGAGTGGTCGGGTGAAATACGTGAAGCTGGGCCGTACCGGCCTCGACGTGTCGAGGATCTGTCTGGGCTGCATGAGCTATGGGGACGCGTCACGCGGCGGTCACCAGTGGGTCCTCGGCGAGGACGAGGCCCGCCCCTTCTTCGCCGCCGCGCTCGACGCCGGCATCAACTTCTTCGACACGGCCAACGTGTACTCGGTGGGGTCCAGCGAGGAGCTCCTCGGGCGGGCGCTGACGCAGCTCGCCAACCGTGACGAGGTGGTCATCGCCACCAAGGTTCACGGGCAGATGCGGAAGGGGCCCAACGGCGGGGGTCTGTCCCGTAAGGCCGTCATGACCGAGGTGGACCACAGCCTGCGCCGCCTCGGCACCGACTACATCGACCTGTACCAGATCCACCGCATGGACCACCGCACCCCCATCGAGGAGACCCTCGAGGCTCTCCACGACGTGGTCAAAGCCGGAAAGATCCGCTACATCGGGGCGTCGTCGATGTACGCCTGGCAGTTCGCCAAGGCCCTGTACCTGGCCGACGCCCACGGGTGGACCCGCTTCGTGACCATGCAGAACCACTACAACCTCCTGTACCGGGAGGAGGAGCGGGAGATGATGCCCCTCTGCGCCGACCAGGGGATCGGGGTCATCCCTTGGAGCCCGCTGGCCCGGGGTCGCCTCACGAGGGACTGGGACGACACCACCACCCGCTCACAGACCGACGTCTTCGGATCCAACCTCTACGACCCCGACTCCTCCGACCGCACGGTGGTGGAGCGGGTGACCGAAGTAGCCGCGGCGCGGGGCGTGTCGCGGGCCCAGGTGGCCCTGGCCTGGATGCTCTCCAAGTCGTTCGTGACGGCGCCGATCATCGGTGCCACCAAGCCCCACCACCTGGACGACGCCGTAGCGGCGGTCGACCTCGAGCTCTCGCCGGAGGAGGTGGCCCGCCTCGAGGAGCCCTACGTCCCCCACGCCGTCGTCGGCTTCTCGTAGCCCGGCCCGACCGCCGGCGGGATGGCCTCTGAGAAGGAGCCCCGGTGCTAGCGGGGGACGGTGAGCAGCAGACACCCGGCGATGGGGCCGCCGCCCACCCCGACCACCGCGACCTCGGGAGCTCGGGGAACCTGCCTGTCGCCGGCTTGGCCGCGCATCTGCAGGCAGGCTTCGTGCAGCACCCAGTAGCCGTGCATACGACCGGCGGACAGCTGACCCCCGTAGGTGTTGAGGGGGAGCTCGCCGGTGAGGCATATACGGCTGGCCCCTTCGACGAAAGGACCCGATTCGCCCTCTCCGCACAGCCCTAGGGCTTCCAGCCAGGCCAGGGTCAAGAACGTGAACCCGTCGTAGAGCTGGGCCATCTGCACATCCCCGGGCCTCAACTCCGTGCGGTTCCACATGTCCGCGGCGGCGTCCCAGGACGCCATCCTCGGGTAGTCGGGACGGTGGAACCACCCGCCCGTGCCGGGCGAGACGCCGATGGCTTCGAGGCGCGGGGTGCGGTGGGGGGCGTCGGGCCCGTAGGCGGCGCTGGACAGCACGAAGGCGATGGAACCGTCGACCGGCACATCGCAGTCGAGCAGCCCGAACGGGCTCGACACCGGGCGTGCGGCCATGTAGTCGTCCATCGTCATGGGGTCCCGGTAGACGGCGGCGGGGTTCAGTCCGGCGTTTCGCCGGGAGTTGACGGCCAGCCACCCGAGCTGCTCTTTGGTGGTGCCGTAGAGGTCCATGTGCCGGCGGGCGGTCAAGGCCAGCCAGTTGGCTGCCGAGAAGGCGTTGGCCGCCAGCAGCTCCCCGGCGTCGACCATCACCCGACCGAGCGCGGCCAGGGCGTCGCCGGCCGGCCGTTGTGCTCCGTCGGTCGGGGCCATGCCACCGCCGAGCATCTGCACCGTCCGGTAGACCACCACGTGGCGGGCCCGTTGCTCGCCGATGGCTGCGCCCGCCGCCATGACCGGGGCCAGCAGGCCTCCCTCCTCGACGCTGCCCCCGCTGAAGCGGGGCTCGATACCGAGAGCCCGGGCCACCTCGGCTGGCGGGGTGTCGCCGAGGGAGGCCAACCCGTCGATGTCGCCGGGTTCCAGCCCGGCGTCGGCGATGGCCTCCCTCACCGCCGCCATCGTCATCTCGGCGTGGGCCTGGCCGGTGCGCCGACCGATGCGGGACATCCCGATACCGGAGATGACCGCTCCCCGTTCCGGTGCCGTCGCCGGCCGCGCCGTCCCGGCGGCATTTCGGCCGGCTCCGACCGCCGCCCGGTCGGTCCCCGCCGTCGGGGTTGCTTCGACGGCCTCCGGCGGCCCGGGATTCCTCGCCGACCCCGTGCCCCCGTCAGCGCCATCGACCGGTCGGAAGACCGGGTAGAAGAGCTCGCCGTGGTTCTCGAAGGCGACGGCCAGCTCCATGCCCGGGCCCAAATCGGCCTCCGTGCAGTCGATCAGGTTGGTGGCCAGGCGCAGGTCGTCCTGCTCGACCAGGACGACGATGGCTATCAGGTAGGGGACGGGGAGGTCAGGGTGGTAGGGGTGACTGTTGGTCGTCCAGGTGAGTAGGTGGGCCCGGCCGCTCGCCGCGACCGCCAGGAGCCCCTGCCGGCAGCCGGGGCACAGGGTCTGAGGGGGCAGCGCCCACCGCCCACACCCTGGACAACGCCCCACCATCAGACGCCCCTCCCGTCCCCCTTCGAGGAAGGCCCGGTTCTCGTCGGTGACGGGCGGGAGGTTACGGGCCGCTACGGGTTCCACTTCGGTCATGGGCGGCATCCTAAGGATCGCGCCCGTCGCGCCCGTCGCCGGTTTCAGTTGATCAGAGGGTCGCGGGGCAGTCCCAGAATGCGCTCACCGATCTGGTTGCGCTTGATCTCCGACGTCCCGCCGGCGATAGACAGGGCCCGACTGCCCAGGGTGGCCCGCGCACCGGGCATCCCCGGGCCGTCGAGGAAGGCGGAGTCGGCGCCGCCGACGGCGAAGAGGATCCGGGCTGCCTCCTGTACCAGTTCGGACAGCACCAGCTTGGTGATGGCTCCCTCCGGTCCCGGTTCGCCTCCGGCCACGGCCCGGTGAGCGCTGCGCATGTTGAGCAGTTCGGTGGCCTGCTGCTGGGCGATGTACCGGCCGAGGCGCTCGGCTCCCCCGGCCAGGCGTTCGGGGGCGGCGTCGTAGGGCTGGAGTAGGGCCCCGTGGGGGATGCTCAGACCCCCCCCTCCGCCACCGATGCTCACGCTCTCGTTGCCGAGAGTGGCCCGGGCCACGGTCCAACCGCCGTCCACCGGGCCGACCACGTCGTCGTCGGGGACGAACACGTCGTTGAAGAAGACCTCGTTGAAGTCCGAGTCGCCGGTGGCTTGGCGGAGCGGACGCACCGTGACCCCCGGACCGTGCATGTCGATCACCATCATGGTGATGCCCTTGTGCTTGGGCACGTCGGGGTCGGTGCGGATGGTCGCCAGCCCGTAGGAGGCCAGATGGGCTCCGCTCGTCCACACCTTCTGGCCGTTGACCAGCCAGCCGCCCTCTACCCGCTTACCGCGGGTCTTGATGCCCGCCGCGTCGGAGCCGGCGTCGGGCTCGCTGAAGAGCTGACACCAGATGACCTCCTGGGCCAGGGCGGGGGCCACCCAGCGGGCGATCTGGTCCTCGGTGGCGTGCTGCACCAGAGTCAGGATCACCCAGCCGGTGATCCCGTACTGCGGCTTGTGTATCCCCGCCGCGGCGAACTCCTGCTCGATCACCAGCTGCTCGACCGCCCCGGCGTTGCGGCCCCAGGGCCTGGGCCAGTGGGGGACGGCGTAGCCGCTGTCGAGCATGGCCGTCCGCCGGTCCTCGTGGCTCATGTCCTTGACCTGCTCGACGAAGCGCACCACCTCCTGGCGTATGGTCTCGGCCTCCGGGGGCAGGTCCACGGCTCGGCTGCGGACCACACCGGCGCGGGCCTGGTCGGTGACGTCACGGGCCGTCTGGTCGGTGTCGAGCAGGGCGGCGATGGCCGCCGCCCGGCGGAGGTAGAGATGGGCGTCGTGCTCCCAGGTGAACCCGATGCCTCCGTGCACCTGGATGTTGGTCTGGGCGTTCTCCAGCGCCGCCGGGACGGCCAGAGTGGCGGCGATAGCCGCGCTGTAGGCCCGCTCGGCGGGCCCGCTGCGCCCGGCGCGCGACGCGTCCCAGGTGGACGAGGTGGCCAGCTCGGCGGCGACGGCCATGTTGGCGCAGTGGTGCTTGACGGCCTGGTAAGTGCCGATCGGCCGCCCGAACTGGATCCGGTCACGGGCGTACTGGGCGGCCATCTCGGTGGTGGCGGAGGCCACCCCGGTGGCTTCGGCGGCCAGGAGGACCCGGGCCGTGTCGATCAGTATCTGCCGACCGCCGGTGATGATCTGCGCCGGCGCGCCGCTGAAGGTGACATGCGCCGAGCGTCGGGCGGGGTCGAGGTTGGACAGCTCCTCGAGCTTCACGCCGTTCGCGGCGCGCTCCACCACCGCCACGTCGTCGCCGGCCACCACGACGAGCAGGTCGGCTGTCGGGGCTCCAAGCACGCCGGGAGCCCGCCCCGACACGGCGCCGCCCGACACGCTCAGGTCGCCCCGCAGGCCGATCGCCGCGGTTCGGGACCCGTCGGCCAGCCCGGGAAGCAGAGCACTCCGCAACCGGTCACTCCCGGCTTCGGCGATGGTGGCACTGGCGATGACGGTGGGCACGAACGGCCCGGGGCAGATGGCCCGGCCGAGCTGTTCCACCACGACGACGAGCTCGGGCAGGCCGAAGCCCGAGCCGCCCAGATCCTCGGGCAGGTGCAGGCCCAACCAGCCGAGGGATGCCATCTCGGCCCAGAAGGCCGGTAGGCCTTCCGAGTCGGCTTCGAGGAGGGCCCGGTTGGCGCTTCGAGCACCGCTCTTGGCCAGGAAGTCCCGGGCCGTTTCGGCTAGAGCCTGGTGGTCATCGGAAATGGCGATGGGCATACGATCAACCTATGTGGCCGGGCCGGCCAGCGCCACAGGCCCAACGGCAGCTCCCCGGGTGGTCGGGCGGGTGGGGGTAGCGTTGACGGGGACGACGGGGGACAGGAGGGGTCAGTGGACGAGACGGTTCTGGTAACCGAGCGGCGCGGCGCGGTGGAGGTGCTCCGACTCAACCGCCCGGAGGCCCGCAACGCCCTCTCGCCGGAGTTGAGTGCGGCGCTGGGACGGGCGTTCGAAAGAGCCGAGGCCGACGCCGACATCCGCGCCATAGTGCTCACCGGCACCGGGGACCGGGCGTTCTGCGCCGGTATGGACCTGAGAGCGTTCTCCGAGGGTCGTGGCGGGGCGCCGGAGGAGGAAGCCGACCGCCGGACGTTCTACCGCCTGCTGCGCGACGGGGGGGCGACGGTCCCCGTCATCGGGGCGGCTCAGGCCACGGCCGTGGCCGGCGGCTTCGAGCTGCTCCTGTCGTGTGATCTCGTCGTGGCCGCCGACACCGCCCGGTTCGGGATCCCGGAGGTGAAGCGGGGACTCATGGCCGCCGGCGGCGGGGTGCTGCTGGCCTCGCGGATCCCGGTGGCGGTGGCCATGGAGCTGGCGCTGACGGGCGAGCCGATCGACGCCGCCCGGGCCTACGAGTTGGGGCTGGTGAACCGGGTGGTGCCCGCCGAGAGGGTGGTGGACGAGGCGGTGGCTCTGGGCGAGGCCATAGCCCGCAACGGTCCGTTGGCGGTCGCCGCGAGCAAGAAGATCGTGCGGACGTCGGCCGAGGACATGGCCGACGCCCAGCGCCTTCTCGGGGAGTGGACGCCGACCATCTTCGGTAGCGAGGATGCCAAGGAGGGAGCCACCGCCTTCGTCGAAAAGCGCGACCCCGTCTGGAAGGGTCGCTGAGCCGGCCGGACAGAGGCGCCCGGCCGGTCCAGCCCGACCCGACGGTCGGCGACAGGTCGCTCAGCGGGGGGCGAAACGCTGGCCGGCGTCGAGGCGGATGGTGGAGGCGTTGAGCATCGGGTTCTCCACTATGGCGGCGACCAGGCGGCCGTACTCTTCGGGCCGGCCCATGCGCTTGGGGAAGGCTGCATCCTTGGTCAGCGCGTCAGCGAACTCATCGGGTATCCCGGCGGTGATACCGGTGCTGAACAGGCTGGGGGCGATGGCCAGCACCCGGATCCCCAGGTTGCCGAGGTCGCGGGCCATGGTGAAGACCATCCCGGCGATACCGGCCTTGGCCGCCGAGTAAGCGACCTGGCCGATCTGGCCCTCGAAGGCGGCGATCGAGGCAGTGTCGACGATCACGCCCCGCTCCCCGTCCTCGGGCTCGTTGGCCGACATGTACTCGGCCTGCAGGCGGTTGAGGTTGAAGGTGGCGATCAGGTTCAGTTCGACCACCCGCCGGAAGTCGGCCAGGGGGTGGGGTCCCTCCTTGGTGAGGGTCCGCTTGGCGATCCCTCCGCCGGCGGTGTTGACCGCGACGTGAAGTCCGCCGAGAGCGCCCACGGCGTCGGCCAGCGCCGCCGTGACCTGCTCCTCGTCGGTCACGTCGAGGGGGTGGAAGCTCCCACCGAGGCTCTCGGCCACTTCGGCGCCGGCCGAGGTCGGCAGGTCGAGGATGGCCACGGAGGCGCCTCTGCGCTTCAGGATCTCCGCCGAGGCCCGGGCCATGCCCGAAGCGCCCCCGACGATCACTGCTTTCTTGCCGTCTATCTCCATGACCCCAGAACCTACGGGAAAGCAGCCCCGCGCTCACGAGCGGGCGGGCAACGCCGCCCCGAGCGCCACTTTCCACGGCCGCTTCTCAGGAGGGCGACCCCGGCGGACGTCGGTGACGGTCGAGGAAACCCACCACGGCATCGTTGAAGAGGTCGTTGCGGTCGCCGGCCACCATGTGCCCGGCGCCGGCCACGCTCACCATCTCTCCGTGGGGGACCAGCTCGAGCAGCTCCCTGGCTCCCTCCTCGCTCAGCAGGTCGCTCATACGGCCCCGCACCACCAGGACCGGGACGTCGACCCGCCGGGCCGCGGCTTCGAGCTGGCGGGTGTCGATCATCGAGGTGCGAGTCTCGTCGGGGGCGCCGAGGCCGCCCCGCACGAACTGTGGGTCCCAGTGCCAGTACCAGCGACCGTCGCGCCGGCGCAGGTTCTTCTGTAGACCCGACAGATCCCGTGGGCGGGGCCGGTGGGGGTTGTAGCGGGCTATGGCGTCGGCCACCTCCTCCAGGGACGCGAAACCGTGGTCCATGTGCTCGGTCATGAAGGTGGCGATACGGTCGCGTCCCGCCGCCTCGATGCGGGGGGCCACGTCGACGAGGACGAGCGAGGTGGCCAGGCGTTCGGTGGCGCCCCCGGCGGCGGCCAGCGCCGCCAGGCCACCGAGAGAGGCGCCTACCAGCGCCGGGGGCCGGTCCAGGGCCTCGGCGACGGCGGCCACATCGCCGGCGAAGGCGTCGAGGGTGTAGTCGCCGTCGGGCGCCCACTCGCTCTCCCCGTGGCCGCGCAGGTCCAGCGAGTAGGCCCGCCACCCGGCGTCGGCCAGGGCCGTGAGGGTCGTGCCCCAGGAGTGGCGGGTCTGCCCACCCCCGTGGAGCAGGACCACTGGCGGCCCGTCCGCGGGGCCGGCCGCGTCGGCGGCCAGGCGGTTCCCGTCCCGGCCACCGAACCACGCGCCGGCGGTCACGACGGGCCAGCCGGGGCCGGGTCGTACCCGGCTCCGCCCGCCTCGGAAGCTCGAGCCTGCATGGCGTGCGTTACTACCAGATCGGGCGGTTGCTGTCGCCTCCGCGGCGGTCGGCGCGCCAGACTCTCGATGTGACCACCGACCGCCTCCAAGGCCTCACCCCCGGGGACTGGGCGGTGCTGGGGGTCGTGGCCGAGGAACCAACGCACGGCTTCGCGGTCGCTCAGCGGCTCGGCCCGGAAGGCCAGCTCGGGCGGATCTGGACCCTGCCGCGGCCGGTCGTCTACCAGGTGGTGAAGAAGCTGGCCCAACTGGAGCTGATCGCCGAGCAGGGCACCGAGTCGGGGGCCCGCGGACCGGTGCGGACGGTGTTCTCCGCGACCCCGGCGGGGCGCCGGGCGCTGGACCGCTGGCTCGCCGAACCCGTGGACCACGTCCGCGATGTGCGCTCGTTGCTGTTGCTCAAGCTGGCCCTCCTGGACCGGGCCGGGGTCGACCCGGGCCCGCTCGTGGCGGCCCAGCGGGAACGGGTCAACGCCCAGCTGGGTTCCCTGCGAGAGGAACGCAACCAGGCGGCGGGTTTCGACCGGGTGGTCCTCGACTGGCGTATTGCCAGCTCGGCGGCGACGGTGGACTTCCTCCGCCGTTACCGCTGAACCCCTCGGCGCCGTAGTCGTCTTCTGACTACCGCACTAGGATAGGCCCGATGCGCCGAGGCCCGTTCGCCTGGCTGGGCGGGCTCTTGGTCGTCTACCTGGCCGTACCCCTGGTGGCCTTCGCGGTGCGGGTGTCCACGTCGTCGGAGCGGGGCTTCGCCGAGCCCGGCCTGTGGCCGGCGTTGCGGACATCGGTGGAGAGCGCCACCATCGCCACCGCGGTGATCGCCGTGCTCGGCCTTCCCCTGGCTTTCGCCCTGGCCCGCCGTCCTGGCCGTGGCTCGACGCTCGTCCAGGGGCTCATCGCCCTACCCCTGGGGCTGCCGCCGGTGATGAGCGGGATCCTGATCGTCTACCTCGTCGGGCCCTACACCACCGTGGGCGGATGGTTCCACGGGCGGTTGACCTCCTCGGTGGCCGGTGTGGTCCTGTCGCAGATCTTCGTGGCGGCGCCGTTCCTCATTCTCTCGGCGCGGGCGTCTTTCGCCGCCGTGGACCGCTCCCTCGACGACCTGGCCGCCTCCCTCGGGCACCGGCCCCTGGCCCGGTTCTTCGCCGTCGACCTGGCGGTCGCCTCGTCCGGTATCCGGGTCGGGTTGCTGCTCACCTGGCTCCGGGCCATCGGCGAGTACGGCGCCAACGTGGTCGTGGCCTACCACCCTTTCTCCTTGCCGGTCTACACCTACGTCCAGTTCTCGGCGTCGGGCATTCCCACCACCCAGGCCCCTACGATCCTGGTGCTCGGGGCGGCGGCGGTCGCCGTGGCCGTATCCCAGGTCCGCCTGAGACGGCCCAAGCCCCGCCTCGGTCGGCCCCGGCCGCCCGAGCCGGGTGCCGCCGTCCCGGTCGGATTCGACCTCGACGTCCGGGCCGGCACCTTCCACCTGAGGGTCGCCCACCAGGCCCGGGCCCACCGCCTGGCCATTCTCGGCCCTTCCGGTTCAGGCAAGTCCCTGACACTGCGGTCCATCGCCGGGCTCGTCCCGGGCGCCGGAGAGGTCACCTACGGAGGGCTCCCTCAGCTCCGGGTGGAGGACCGCCGGGTGGGCTATGTGCCTCAGGGGCAGTCCCTTTTTCCTCATCTCGAAGTCGGTCGCCAGGTGCTGTTCGGAGTCGACGCCGACGCCGCGCTGGCCGCCTACTGGGTGGACGCCCTCGGCCTGGGCGGCCTCGAGGGACGCCGCCCGCACCAGCTGTCGGGAGGTCAACGCCAGCGGGTCAGCCTGGCCTCGGCGCTGGCCCGCCGGCCCCGGCTGCTCCTGCTCGACGAGCCGTTCTCGGCTCTCGACGCACCGGTGCGAGCCGAGATGCGAAGGGAGGTCCGCCGGCTCCAGATGGCCGGTCTGTCCACGGTGCTGGTCACCCACGACGCCGAGGAGGCGGCCATGCTCTCCGACGAGGTCGTCGTCCTCGCCGAGGGGTGTCTCCTCCAAGCCGGCCCGACGGCCGAGGTCTTCACCCGGCCGTCGCGCCCCGAGGTGGCCCGGCTGCTCGGATTCGACCTCCTGGAGGGGACCGCGGTCGAGGGCGGGGTGATGTGCGGCGACCAGCTCTTCGAGGCCGACGGCGCATCGGTGGCGCCCGGCCGGGCGGTGCTCTGGGGGGCCGGGCCCGAGACCGTCATCGTCGGCGAGCAGGGCCGCCACCAGGCCGAGGTCGTGGACCGGGCCAGCCTGGGCCGGGTCAGCGTCCTGACCCTCGGGTTGCCCGGGGGGGAACTGCGGGCCCGCACCACCGAGCCGGTCGGCGACCGCGTCCGCTTCGACGTGGGGCCGATCGTGGTCTGGCCGGTCGGTGCTGTTCACGAGGATGAAACCGCCCTGACCACCGGCTGAAACGCTGGGGGCGGGGGTCCACGGCGCCGGGGCCTAGAGTCCAAACCGTGCAACTCTCGCCTCATGAGAGGGACAAGCTTCTGCTGAGCGTCGCCGCCATGGTGGCGCGCGATCGGCGGGCCCGAGGGGTGGTGCTCAACCACCCTGAAGCGGTAGCCATCATCTCGAGCTACGTGCTCGAAGGCGCCCGGGACGGCCGTTCGGTGGCCGAGCTCATGTCCAGCGCCCGCCACGTACTCACCCGGGACGAAGTGATGGAGGGGGTACCCGAGATGCTCGAACAGGTGCAGGTCGAGGCTACCTTCCCCGACGGGACCAAGCTGGTGACGGTCCACCAGCCCATACCGTGATACCCGGTGAGATCCGGGTCGGCTCCGAACCCGTGGTGATCGCCGAGGGGGTGGTGCTGACCGTCGTCAACACCGGGGACCGCCCCGTGCAGGTCGGCTCCCATTTCCCCTTCGCCGAGGCCAACGCCGCGCTCGAGTTCGACCGGGACGCGGCCGCCGGGTGCCACCTGGCGGTGCCGGCCGGGACGAGCGTCCGCTTCGAGCCCGGGGTGCACCGCGAGGTCGCCCTCGTCGCCTATGGAGGCACCCCTGTCTGAGATCGACCGTCGCCGCTACGCCGCGCTTTACGGACCCACCGTCGGTGACCGCGTCCGTCTGGCCGACACCGACCTGTGGATCGAGGTCACCGAGGACCGCTGCGGGGGCCCGGGTCGGGCCGGCGACGAGGTGGTCTTCGGGGGCGGGAAGGTAATACGCGAGTCGATGGGCCAGGGTGTCACCACCCGCGCTGACGGGGCCGCCGACCTGGTGATCACCGGAGCGGTGGTCCTCGACCACTGGGGCGTGGTGAAAGGCGACGTCGGCGTGCGGGACGGGCGGATCGTGGCCATCGGCAAGGCCGGCAACCCGGCGACCATGGACGGCGTGACCCCCGGGTTGCACATCGGGCCGTCCACCGAGATCGTCGCCGGCAACGGAAAGATCCTGACCGCCGGGGTCATCGACTGCCACGTCCATCTGATCTGCCCGCAGATCGTCGAGGAGGGCCTGGCCGCGGGGGTCACCACCGTCATCGGTGGCGGCACCGGACCAGCGGAGGGCACCCGGGCGACCACGGTCTCGCCGGGAGACTGGTGGCTGGGAGCCATGATCGAGGCCCTCGACGACTGGCCGGTGAACGTCGTGCTGTTGGGCAAGGGCAACACCCGCTCGGAGGAGGGCCTCTGGGAGCAGTTGAGGGGAGGGGCGGGCGGTTTCAAGCTGCACGAGGACTGGGGCACCACCCCGGCGGCCATCGACGCGTGCCTCCGGGTGTGTGACGCGGCCGGGGTCCAAGCGGCCATTCACACCGACACGCTCAACGAGGCGGGGTTCGTCGAGACGACGCTCGCCGCCATCGCCGGGCGGACCATCCACACCTACCACACCGAAGGGGCCGGGGGCGGCCACGCCCCCGACATCATCAAGGTGGCGGCCGAGGCCAACGTGTTGCCGTCGTCGACCAACCCGACGCGGCCCCACACGGTGAACACCATCGAAGAGCACCTCGACATGCTCATGGTGTGCCACCATCTCAGCTCCTCGGTGCCCGAGGACCTGGCGTTCGCCGAGTCCCGGATCCGCCCCTCGACCATCGCCGCCGAGGACCTGCTCCACGACCTCGGGGCCATCTCCATGATCGGCTCGGACTCCCAGGCCATGGGGCGCATCGGCGAGGTCGCCCTACGCACCTGGCAGACCGCCCACGTGGGCAAACGCCGTTTCGGAGGTCTGTCGGATAATGAGCGGGCCTGCCGGTACGTCGCCAAGTACACCATCTGCCCGGCTGTCGCCCACGGACTCGACCACGAGATCGGCTCGGTGGAGCCGGGCAAACTGGCCGACCTGGTGCTCTACGAACCGGCCTTTTTCGGAGTACGGCCGGCCCTCGTCATCAAAGGCGGCGTGATCGCCTGGGCCCAGATGGGAGACGCCAACGCGTCCATCCCGACGCCTCAACCGGTGTGGGCTCGGCCCATGTTCGCGGGTGGACCCCGGACGTCGCTCACCTTCGTGGCCCCGGCCGCCCTCGAGGATGGTCTGGCCGGCAGGTTGCGCGCCGACAAGCCTCTCGTGGCGGTGACCGACACCCGACGCCTCACCAAGGACGACCTGCCCAACAACACCGCCCGCCCCCGCATCGACGTGGACCCCGACAGCTTCGAGGTGCGCGTCGACGGCGTACTGGTCAGCGAGGACCCCGCTCCCGTGCTGCCCATGGCCCAGCGCTACTTCCTCTTCTGACACCATGGACGCCGCTTTCCTTCTGTTGGCTGACAGCCGGCTGCCGACCGGCGGCTACGCCCACTCCGGTGGCCTGGAGGAGGCCGTGGCGCGCCGCGCCGTGGGGGACGTCGGCACCCTGGAGGGGTGGCTGGTAGGCCGCCTGCACACCACTGGGCGGGTGGACGCGGCCTTCGCCGCAGCATCCGCCGAGGAGGGTGCCGACCGGGCCCGGCTGGACGCCGAGGTGGCGGCCCGGACGCCTTCGCAAGCCCAGCGCCGGGCCAGCCGGGCCCAGGGTCGTGGCGTAGCGCGCGCCGCCCGCTCGGTCTGGCCTCAGGGCGCCGGTGTCCTCGCCGACCTACCCGACGCGCCGATGTGGCCGGTGGCGCTGGGGGCGGTGGCTCTCGCCGCCGGGCTGGGCGCCGGTGACGCCGCCCTACTGGCGGCCTCGGCGTCGGTGACCGGACCGGCATGGGCGGCCACCCGCCTGCTCGGCCTGGACCCCTTCGCGGTGGCGTCGGTGCTGGGCCGCCTGGCCGATCAGATAGAGGCCGTCGCCGCCAGCAGGGGCTGCCCATCCGCCACCGCCCCGCTCCTCGAGATCGGCGCCGAGTCCCACGCACTATGGGAGGTTCGTCTCTTTGCCTCGTGAAACGCTACGGATAGGGATCGGAGGACCGGTGGGCAGCGGTAAGACGGCTCTCGTGGCGGCCCTGTGCCGGGGGCTGGCCGGACGATCGGTGGCCGCCGTCACCAACGACATCTACACCGCCGAGGACGCCGCCATCCTGCGCCGGGCGGCGGTCCTGCCCGACGAGCGGATCGTGGCCGTCGAAACCGGCTGCTGTCCCCACACCGCCATACGCGACGACATAAGCGCCAATCTGGAGGCCGTCGAGGGACTGGAGGGGCGATTCCCCGACCTCGAGGTCGTCCTCGTGGAGTCGGGCGGGGACAATTTGACGGCCACCTTCAGCTACGGACTGATCGACCACCAGATATTCGTCATCGACGTGGCCGGCGGTGACAAGGTCCCCCGCAAGGGCGGCCCCGGCATCACCTCGTCGGACCTTCTCGTCATCAACAAGACCGACCTCGCCCCCATGGTCGGTGCCGACCTGGAGGTCATGCGACGTGACAGCGCGGCCAAGCGCGGGGACCGCCCCTTCGTCATGATCAGCCTGGCCGAAGACCCCCTCGCCGCTCCCGTCCGCGGCTGGGTCGAGGGCCTGCTCTGAGATCCGAGGCCTCGGTCACCATCGGCCCCGGCGGGCGGATGGAGCACATGAGGGAGGCGGCTCCGGTGGCGTTCCGAGCGGCGGCCGGAGCAGTGTGGCTGGTGGGCACCTCGGCTTCGCCGGTCGGTGACGACGGGCTGCTGCTCTCGGTCACCGTCCGGCCTGGGGCCGTGGCCACTATCCGTACTACCGCCGCCTCGGTGCTGTGGGCCGGCCGGGGCAGCCAGCAGGTCATCGACGTCGGGGTCGGTGCCGACGCCCGCTTGGAATGGCGCCCCGAGCCGGTAGTGGTGACCGGGCGCAGCGACCATCGTCAGACGGCCCGGGTCGACCTCGCCGCCACGGCGTCGCTGTTCTGGCGGGAGGTAGTGGTGCTCGGGCGGTCAGGGGAACGGCCGGGCCGCTTCCACAGTGAGCTGTCGGTCTCAGCGGGCGGACGGCCGCTGTTCTGCCACTCGCTGGACACCCGGGACCCCGGCTGGGAGGGGCCGGCGTTGGTCGGCTCCCACCGGGTCGTGGCGTTCGCCCTGACCGCCGGCGACGGCCGCCCCCCGGCCGCCGCCGGTGAGCGTTGGAGCGTCAGCCCGCTCGAGGGTCCCGGCGGCTACGCCGTGGCTCTCGGGGACAGCAGCGTCGAAGCCGAGCGGGCCCTCGCCGAGGCGGTCTCTTACTTCCCCCCTCCGGGCCGGCGCCGGTCGGGCCACTCCACCGGCGAGCACAGCCACGAGCACCGCCGCCCCGAGGAGCGCCCCGATTAGCTGGGCGTGGGCGTCGATGGGGTTGGCGACGTCCAGCTGGAGCCGCTCCACCAGCCTCTGGGGGGCGAAGGTCCGGCCCGGAGCGGCGATGTCGGCCACCCAGTACCAGGCCAGGTACGAACCGATGAGGATCATCAGCACCCCGCCGGCCTGCGGCACCCAGCGCGACAGCCTTCTGAGCGGGCGCCCCGCGCCGCGTCCCGCGACGGCCATCCCCACGGCCAGGGCGGCCAGGATGGTGCCCATCCCCAGTCCGTAGGCGAGCAGGCCGGTCACCCCCCGGAAGGAGCCGTTCTGGCTGAAGCTGGCGGCCACCCCGCCGACGAAGAGGGGCAGGGCGCAGCCGATCGAGGCCACGCCGTAGGAGAAGCCGAACACCGCCAGGCCGGCGGGCCGCCTCAGCCCGGCGCCGGTGCCGAGCTCGGGGAGGGGAAGCTTGAATGACCGGCGCGTCAGAGTGAGCACCCCGATGGCGACCATGGCGACGCCGAAGGCGACCATCACGTAGCTGGCGACCGTCGCCGACCTTCCGACGGCCGCTGACCAGCCTGCCTCGGTGAGCAGCCCGAGGACGCCGAAGAGCACCAGGAAGCCGACGGTGGTGTAGACCGCCCCCACTACGGCCCTCAACGAGCGCGCCGCCAGCCCGTCGTGCTCGCCGGCGGCGCCGACGAACAGCTCCGAGTAGGCGGGCAGCAGAGGGAAACCGCACGGGTTGACGGCGGCCATCATCCCCAGCGTGTAGGGGTAGAGCAGCGACGAGGAGGCCACGACCCCCTCGATGCTACGTAGGCCCACCCGCTTCGGCCAGACAGGCCCGCCTCTTCCCCAAAAGCAGAACGTGTTCTACAGTTGTGGCATGGACACGACGGGACCGGTGTGGGATGGCGACAACCACTACTACGAGGCGACCGACGCCTTCACCAGGCACCTGGCCAAGCAGGACGGGCCCCGCTGTGTGCAGTGGGCGACCATCGACGGCCGTCAGTACCACGTCATCGGCGGACGGGTCAGCCGGGCCGTGGCCAACGCCACGTTCGACCCGGTGGCCAAGCCGGGCTGCCTGAGCGAGTACTTCCGCGGCAACCCCAACGGCCTCAACCCGCTGGAGATACTGAAAGACCACGAGCCGGTCCGCCCCGAGTACCACCGCCCCGACGCCCGGGTCGAGACGCTCGACCGTCAGGGCGTGGAGGGCTGCTTCATGTTCCCCACCCTCGGGATGATCTACGAGGAGCTGCTCAAGCACGACCCGGTGGCGGTCTGCAAGACCTTCCGGGCCTTCAACCGGTGGCTGGCCGAGGACTGGCCCTTCGACTACCAGGGGAGGATCATCTCGGCGCCCTACCTGACGCTGGCCGACGTCGACTGGGCTGTCGAGGAGTTGGAGTGGGTGCTCGACCAGGGTGCCCGTCTCATCGTGATGCGCACCGCGGCGCCCACGACCGAGATCGGGCGGCGTAGCCCCTTCGACCCGATGTTCGACCCGTTCTGGGCCCGCCTCAACGAAGCCGGAGTCACCCTGGTCGTGCACGCCGGCGACAGCGGACCCAGCTCCGACGGCTACGCAGTGGACGGTTTCGCCGCCACCTTCAAGGGTGGCTCGGTGCCGTCCGTCAAGAGCTTCGCCATCGAGAAGGCCGTCCACGACTACCTGCTGTCGATGGTGCTGGCCAATCACTTCACCCGCTTCCCCCGACTGCGGGTGGCCTCGGTGGAGAACGGCGCCGAGTTCCTCCCCGACCTGTTCCGCAAGCTGCGCTCCCAGGAGCGCAAGATGAAGGGCTACTTCGCCGACGACCCGGTGGAGATCTTCCGCCGGCACATCTGGATAAACCCGTTCTGGGAGGACGACCTGCAATCGGTGGTGGAGTGGATGGGCTCCGACCGGGTCATGTTCGGATCCGACTGGCCTCACATCGAGTCACTGCCCGAGCCGCTCGACTATCTGCCCGAGACCAAGGTGCTGTCCGACCGGGACCGCCGTCTGGTCCTCCACGACAACGCGCTGGAGTTGGCCCGACCGCTGGCCTGACACCGACAGCCCCGCCTCCCAGACGGGGCCCGGCCCCGCCGGGCTCAGACGGGATCGAAGCGGGCCAGCGCGTCGCCCCCGCCGGCGTGGGCCTCAGCAGTGTCTTCGGTCTCCGGGTGGGCGCGGGGAGCGCTCGGCACGGCGAAGGAGAACACGAACGCTGCCGCGGCTATCACACTGGCGATGATGAACGCCCGGCTGTAACCGTGGGTGAGAGCCGTCGCCGGGCTGCCCGCCGAGGAGTGCGTGGCCGAGGTGGCGATGGTGGCCAGCACGGCCAGACCCAGCGAACCGCCCATCTGGCGGGAGGTGTTGAGCACCCCGGAGGCCAGGCCCGCCTCGCTGTAGTGCACGCCGTGGGTGGCGGCTGACGCCAGCGGCGTGAACAGCAGCCCGAGGGCCAGCGCCACCAGGCAGGCTGGACCGACGACGTGGACCCAGTACGAGCTGTGGGGCCCCAGAGCCGACAGCCAGGCGAAACCGGCGACCGCGACCAGCGTCCCCGCCTGCAGCAGAGGGCGGGCGCCGACCCGCACGATGAGCCGTGAGCTGGCCTGCGCCCCGACGATGATGAAGACCGCAAGGGGGAAGAAGGCGAACCCGGCTCGCAGCGCGCTGTAGCCGAGCACGTTCTGCAGATAGAGCGAGAGGAAGTACCAGAACGAGAAGAAGGCCACCCCGACGAGGAACATGACCAGGTTGGCGCTCGTGACCGACCGGTTGGCGAACAGCCGGAAGGGGACCAGGGGAGCCTTGGCCAGGCGGGCCTCGATGAGGACGAAGGCTCCCAGCAGGGCGGCCGCCACCAACAGGAACGCAATGGTCTGGGTGGACCCCCACGAGTGAGTATTGGTCCCCACGATGGCGTAGATCAAGGCGCCGAGGCCACCGGTCACGGCGAAGGCGCCGGCGACGTCGAGGCGGGGCCGGTCGCCGCCCGCCCGGCGGCTCTCGGTCAGGTAGGCGGCGGCCGCCACCATGCCGGCCGCGCCGATGGGGATGTTGACGAAGAGCACCCAACGCCACGAGATCTCCGCCGTGAGAACCCCCCCGAGCAGCGACCCCGCGGCTCCCCCGGCCCCCGCCACGGCACTCCACACCCCGAGGGCACGGGCCAGGCGAGGACCCGAGAAGGTGGTGACGATGATGGTCAGGGTGGCGGGGGAGAGGATGGCTCCGCCGACGCCCTGCACGGTGCGGGCGGCCGTCAGCCAGCCGGAGTTCTGGGCCAGTCCCCCGGCCAGACTGGCGAGGGTGAAGACGGCGAGACCGAGCAGGTAGACCCGCCGCCGCCCGAAGATGTCGGCGGCTCGGCCCCCGAGGAGCAAGAAGCCGGCGAAGGTGAGGACGTAGGCGTTGACCACCCACTGCAGGCCAGTGGCGCTGTAGTGCAGGTCCCGGCCGATCGAAGGCAGGGCCACGTTGACGATGGACACATCGAGCACGACCATGAACTGGGCGACACAAGCGATGGCCAGCACGATCCAATCGGGGACGCGCGGCTTCTGCGGCATTTCCGTCATATCCCCTGGTCGAACACCACCCGGTCATCGGGTGTTCCCGCCGGTCCGCTGTTCGGGTCGGTCCGGTGTTCGGGTCGGCCCGGTGTTCGGGTAGGTGAGGCCTCCGGTGGTACCGTCGCCGGGTGCCATGACCCGGTGCCCGCCCGGACCACGACCTTGAGGTTCACCCGCCGTTCCGTTCCCGGCGACGACGAGTTGCTGCGACGGGTTCGGGTCCCTCCGCCCCTCATCAGCCGGCGCCTCCCCTCCGGACGGGGGGCCACCGAGCAACCCAACGTGACCGGCGACGGCGACACCCCCTACAGCGCCCGCTTCTGGGTGGCGCTGATCCTGACCGGGGTGGCCACCGGTCTGTTCGGGGACCTGATGATGCTCATACTGTTCAGCTTCCAGCACCTGGCCTTCGGAACCGGGCCGGGAGACTTCGAGACCCGGGTCACGGCGGCGAGCGGACTGCGCAGGGTGGTGTCCCTGCTCGTCGCCGGCGCCTTCGGCGGACCCGCCTGGTACCTGCTGCGGCGCTGGACGGCCGGCGAACGCTCCGACGTCGACGAGATCGTATGGACCGGTCGGGGACGGCTCTCGTTCCGGCGGACCCTTCTGTCGGGTGCCATCTCCGAGGTGGTGATCGGGATGGGTGCCTCCATCGGCCGCGAAGCCGCCCCCAAGGCCATGGGCGGGGTGTCGGGCGAGCTGGCCAGCGGCCTGTTCCGGATGAGCCCGGCCCACCGGCGGCTCCTGGTGGCGTGCGGGGCCGGCGCCGGGCTGGCGTGCGTCTACAACGTCCCGCTCGGAGGCGCGCTGTTCGCTTCGGAGGTCATGCTCGGCACCGTCGCCCTACCCGTCGTCCTCCCGGCCCTGGCCTGCAGCGCAGTGGCTACCGCAGTGTCGTGGCTCTATCTTCCTCATCATCCGGCCTACGTGAACATCCCCGACTTCCGCTTCAGCGCCACGATGCTGGGCTTCTCGTTGGTCGCCGGACCCGTGATCGGGGTTCTGGCCAGCTTCTACATCCGCTTCATCGGTTGGGTCTCGCACCATCGGGTGGAGGGTCGGGCGACCATCGTCGCCCCGATGGTGGCCTTCGGTCTGCTCGGCGTCGCCGGTCTGGCTCTCCCCGGGCTGTTCGGGAACGGCAAGGACATGGCCGACCGGGCCTTCCTCGGTATCGGCTCGGCCGGGGTGCTGCTCGGGCTGTGGGCCCTCAAGCCTCTCGTCACGGCACTGTGCCTGGGCAGCGGAGCCCAGGGCGGGCTGTTCACACCGTTCATGAGCACCGGCGCGGTGTTCGGTGCCCTCGCCGGGCTGGGCTGGACCTGGATGTGGCCGGGGTCGCCGATCGGGGCGTTCGCCCTCGTCGGGTCGGCCGCCATGCTCGGCGCCGCCCTGCAGGCACCTCTCGCCGGTCTGGTGCTGGTGGTCGAGTTGACCAGCAGTGGGCTGTCTTTGATGGTCCCGGTCGTGATCGCCACCTTCCTGGCGACCGCCGTCGCCCGCCACGTGGACGGATATTCCATCTATTCGGCCCGCCTGCCTCGCCACCCCTGAGGCCGGCACCACTAACCTCGGGGCGTCATGAACTTAGCCATGCTCCTGGAAATGGTCGCTGACGGCGCCGGCGACCGCATTGTTCTCGGCTCACAGGCGGGCGGTTTCACCGGGGCCGGGCTGCTGCAGCGGGCCCGAGTGGTGGCCGAACGGTTCAGCCAGTCGAACGCCCAGTACGTCGTGTTACTCGACCTCAACTCCGAGGCCGTGCCCATCTCACTGTTCGCCGCAGCGCTGGCCGGCCTGCCGTTCGTACCGGTCAACTACCGGCTCACCGACGACCAGTTGGCGTCGATCCTGGCCCGGGTGGAGCCCGGTGTGGTGGTGGCCGGCGAGGACACCGCCTCCCGGGTGTCGGCGGCGGGACTCACCGTCATCCCCCGCGCCGAGGTCCTCGATCCTGCTGGCAGAGGGGCTGGCGACGCCGATCTGCCCTGGGTGGAGCCCGACGAGATCGCCGTGCTGCTCTTCACCTCGGGGACCACCGGGGAACCCAAGGCCGCCGTTCTGCGCCACCGCCACCTGGTGTCGTACATCATCGGGAGTGTGGAGTTCCTCGCGGCAGGCGAGGACGAGGCCCAGCTGATCAGCGTTCCGCCGTATCACATCGCGGGAATCTCATCCATCCTGTCCTCGCTCTACAGCGGCCGACGCATGCTCTACATGCCCGGGTTCGACCCCGAGGGTTGGGTGGGCACCGTCAGGAGCGAGCGGGTCACCCAGGCCATGGTGGTCCCCACGATGCTCGGCCGTATCCTCGACCGGGTGGAGGACACCGGCTGCGACATGTCCTCCCTACGCCATCTCTCCTACGGAGGCGGGAGGATGCCCGTCGAGACCATCGAGCGGGCCATGAAGGTCCTGCCCGACGTCAACTTCGTCAACGCCTACGGCCTCACCGAGACCAGCTCCACGGTGTCGGTTCTGACCCCCGACGACCATCGCCAGGCCATGGCCAGTGCCGACCCGGCGGTGCGTTCGCGTCTGGGCTCGGTGGGCCGTCCGCTCCCGACGGTGGAGGTGGGCATCCACGACCCCGACGGTGTGGCCCTCCCGCAGGGCGAGCGCGGCGAGGTCTGGGTCAGGGGCGAGCAGGTCGCCGGTGAGTACCTCGGGCGCAGCGCCTTGACCGAGGACGGCTGGTTCCGTACCCGCGACGCCGGCTATCTCGACGAGGCCGGGTTCTTGTACCTCGACGGGCGACTCGACGACGTCATCGTCCGGGGAGGAGAGAACCTGTCTCCCGGTGAGATCGAGGACACGTTGATGCGCCATCCGGCGGTGGCCGAGGCGGCCGTGGTGGGGGTCCCCGACTCCGAGTGGGGAGAGGCGGTCGCGGCTGCGGTCGTGCTCGAGTCGGGGGCGTCGTGCAGCGCCGAGGAGCTCCAGCAGTGGGTCCGGGACCATCTGCGCTCCACCAAGGCTCCCAAGCTGGTCCAGTTCCGCGAGGAGATGCCCTACAACGAGACCGGCAAGCTGCTCCGCCGGGTGATCCGCCAGGAGCTCGCTTCCGACTGAACCGGCCCGGTCCTCCGGTCCGGTCAGGCCCCGGCGGGGGGACCTATCAGGGCCTTCTCGATCACGCGGGTGTAGACCGCCGCTCCGGCCGGGTCGGGGTGGACACCGTCGGCATACAGCAGGGGAGGGGCGGCCACGGCGTTCCAGTCGGCCAGGGTCATCTGGCCGGGGTGGGCGGCCACCCCCTGCTGGATGGTGGCGTTGCTGGGCGGGATCCACGACCGGTCGGCGTGCACGTCGACCACCACCACGTGGGGGATCCCGGCCACTAGTCCGGCCAGCTGCGAGAACTCCGACGGGGTGAACAGGCCGTTGGTCCCGAGGTCGATGACGACGGTGCGGTACTGGGCCAGCGCGCCGCTCTGGCGGTACGAGGCCAGGCGGGCTATCCCTGTCTCAACTTGGCGCCCGACCTGGGCGTCCACGGTGACCGCCGACCCGAACGTCGAGCTCAGGGTGGGGCTGGCCGCCAGCAGCACCGAGTCGCCGATGGCGAGAGCCGGCGCGTCAGCGGCCGGCAGGGGGCCCAGCGGGGGCAGGGTGTCGACCGGCGGGACGGTGGTCGTGGGAGCAACGGTGGTGGGGGCGACGGTCGTGGTGGGGGCCACCAGTGTGGTGGCCGGGGCGGCGTGGTGCGGGGAGTGCCCACCCCCGGCGTAATCCAAGGGCCCGAACGGGCCTACGGCCACGGTCGAGACCGGCTGCGGCGCTGGACGAGGTATCGCCGTCCGGGCGGCAGCGGTGGATCCACGGGCCAGGATGGCCGGTTCGGTGGAACCCGGCCCAGTGGCGAGGAGGAGGATGACCGCCAGTGGGAGCGCGCCGGCAGCGACCCCCACCCGTAGACGCGACGAGCTCGCCGCTCTCATCCTCAGCACGAACTCCGCCCGCCCGTTGCGCCACGGCTGTTCCACGTACCTGTAGGTGAGCTCAGCGGCGGCCACGGTCAGGGTCAGGCGCAGGACGGTGGCGGGGAAGGTCGGCCAGGCCAGATCGGGCCCGGGCCGGGTCATCTGGAATATGGGCCAGTGCCAGAGGTACAGCGAGTAGGAGCGAAGCCCGAGCCATCGAAGAGGTTGGCGCGACAGGAGCTCCCCGAGGCGGCTGGCGGGGTGGGCCACGGTGGCCACCACCACCGCAGTGGCCAGGTCGACGGCGATCATGCCACCCCTATATGTGACCGACGAGTCGAAGCCGAGCACCGCCAACCCGGCGGCGACCGCCACCAGGGCCACCACGCCGGAGCACTCCAGCACCTTGCGGGCGGCCGGGGCGACGGCGGCGTGCATCCTCCACGGTGGAACGGCGGCAGCCAGGGTGCAGCCGATGAGCAGGCCCTGGGCATGGGTGTCGGTGCCGAAGTAGACCCCCGAGGGATGGCCCGGCTGGTACAGCAGGGCCATCAGCAATGAGGACACCAGGGCGCCGCCCAGGGCGATCCCGGCGATACGGGAGCGGCTCACCCGGCGCCTCAGCAGCACCAGGAGAACGGGCGGCCAGATCAGATAGAACTGCTCCTCCACCGACAGTGACCACAGGTGCAGGAGCAGTGGCGGCCGGCCGAACGAGGCAGCGTAACTGTCGTGAGCAAACAGGAGCCGCCAGTTGAGCACGTAGAACACTGCGGCCGGCACGTCGTAGCGCATGGGTGGTAGGGCGTCGCGGGCCAGCAGGGCGGCGGCGATGGTGACCAGGACGAGGGCCAGACCGAGGGCCGGGAGCAGTCGCCGGGCCCGGCGGGCCCAGAAACGCCGCAGCGAAACGGTCGCGGTCCGCTGGTACTCGCCCAGGACCAGGGCGGTGATCAGGTAGCCGGATATGACGAAGAAGAGGTCCACCCCCAGGTAGCCCCCGGGGAGCCAGTGGGGGTCGAGGTGGTAGATGATGACGGCCACCACGGCTATGGCCCGCAGGCCGTCGAGCCCCGGTAGCTTCCGGAGCTTGGGAGGCTGGGTGGGTGTGACCCGGGTCGCTCCCGCAGTGAGGATCACAGATGCAGAGTAGATAGTGGCTCTAGCCTTCTGCCGCCGCGCTGCGCTGATCCGAGCGGGTTTCTCGGCCTGCGGTGGCGCCGCAGGCGCGCTCCACAGCCGCCCGGTCGCGGCGGCTGAGCCGCTGACCGGGCGCGTCGAACCAGACAGATACTGCGTCCACCCGCGCCATCGGCGGTCAGGTTAACCAAACGAGGCGGCGGTAGACCACGCGGTCATGACAGGTGCCGGGCCAGCCAGGTGAGGGTCCTCTGCCAGGAGTCGGCGGCGGCGCCGGCGTTGTAGGAGCTGCGGGCGTCACAGTGGAAGCCGTGCTCGGCGTCGTCGTAGCGGACGATCTCGGTGGCCACCGAGGCGTCGGCCACCGCGGCCCGCAGCCGTTCCACGTCGTCGGTGGGGATACCCCGGTCGAGGTCGCCGTAGAGGCCGAGCCACGGGGTCACCAGGCCGGCGGCCACGGCCGTCTGGGGTTCGAAACCGAACCGGCCTTCGGCGACCCCGCCTCCGTAGAAGGTGACGGCCGCGCCGAGGTGGTAGCGCACGGCGGCGTGGAACACGACCGTTCCGCCCATGCAGAAACCGACGGCTGCGACCCGCCCGGGGGGGAAGCCGGTGGCGGCCAGGTAGTCGAGGCTGGCATCGAGGTCGGCGTAGATCCCGGTGGCACTCAGTGCCTCCATGTGGGGCCGGACCAGACCGATGTCGTCGTAGCCGAGATGGGGGTCGCCGCTGCGGTGGAAGAGGTGGGGCGCTACCGCCCGGTAACCGGCCGCGGCGAAGCGCCGGGTCACGTCCTCGATATGGTCGTTTACGCCGAACGCCTCTTGGATGACCAGCACGGCCGCCTCGGGCGAACCTTCGGGCTGGACGTCGTAGAGGCCCATGGGGCCGTCGGCGGTGGGGACGGTGATGGTCTCTGGCATGGTCAGTGCTTACCAACTGAACGTCGTGGGTGGCGAGCGCGACCCGGGTTGGCCCGCCGCGGCCGGCCAGGCGGATATACCCTCGACGGATGCCGAAGGGTCGCACGAAAGGGACACCGGGATGACGTCAGGGCCGGGTCGGGGCATCCTGTCGGGCCCCGTCGACGGGGAGTGGCGCCGGGGTCGCGAGTACCGGAAGGTGGCCGCTGAGACCGGGTTGCTGGTGACCCATCTGGGGTCGCGCTTCACCGGTCGCGTGGTTGGATTCGACCAGGCGGCGGTGGTACTGCGGTCCCCCAACACCGGATTGGAGCGCCTGTTCTCGCTGCACCGGGGGGCGTTCGCCGTGGGCCGGGAGACGGTGACCCTGGTCCGGCCCGCCCCCACCCCGGCCTCAGCCCCGGCCCGCACGGCGTCGGGATCGGTCGCCCCGGGTGCGGCCCGGGCCCGGGTGGCCCGGGCCGGTCGGATCCTCGTCGAGGGGGTGCATGACGCCGAACTGGTGGAGAAGGTCTGGGGGGACGACCTGCGGGTGGAGGGAGTGGTAGTCGAGCGCCTCGACGGCATCGACCACCTCGAGTCGGCCATCGCCGAGTTCGCTCCCGGCGCCGACGCCCGGCTCGGCGTCCTGGTGGACCATCTCGTGCCGGGGAGCAAAGAGTCCCGGGTGGCCGGCCGGCTGGGGGGCCCCCACGTACGCATCGAGGGAACGCCCTACGTGGACGTGTGGCAGGCCATAAGACCGGGGGTGATCGGGATCGGGGGGTGGCCGGTGATACCCCGGGGGCGACCCTGGAAGGAGGGCATCTGCGAGCACCTCGGCGAACCCGACCCGGGTCGGCTGTGGAAGCGGCTGCTCGGGTCCGTTCGCTCCTACGCCGACCTGGAGCCACCGCTGGTCGGTGCCGTGGAATCGCTCATCGACTTCGTCACCGAGGTACCCGAGCCCGAGTCCCGCTGAGGGCTGGTCGGCCCACCAGTGCTCGCCCTACGCTTGGACGGCGTGGCTCCCACCGACCCCCTGTTCGACCTGACCGGAAAGATCGCCCTCGTAACCGGCGGGAGTCGGGGTCTCGGCCGCGAAATGGTGCTGGCGTTCGCCGATCGGGGCGCCGACGTGGTGGTGGCGTCCCGCAAGATCGACAGATGCCGGGCCGTCGTCGACCAGGTCGAGGCCATGGGCCGGCGAGGGCTGGCGGTGGCGGTGCACGCCGCCCGTTGGGACTCCCTCGACGACCTGGTAGAGGCGGCCTACGGGGAGTTCGGCCGGGTGGACATCCTGGTCAACAACGCCGGGATGAGCCCCCCGATGCCCAGCCATCAAGTCACCGAGCAGCTCTTCGACAGTGTCGTGGGGTTGAACTTCAAGGGGCCGTTCCGACTGGCCAGTCAGGTGGCCCACCGCATGAGCCAGGGGGACGGCGGCTCCATAATCAACGTCTCGTCGTCGGGCGCCCTCATGCCGCTGCCCGGGGTCGTGCCCTACGGCAGCGCCAAAGCGGCGCTGAACGCCATGACCCGGTCCCTCGCCGCTGAGTACGGCCCGAAAGTCCGGGTCAACACCCTGTCGCCGGGGCCGTTCCTCACAGATATCGCCAAGGGGTGGACCGAAGAGGCCCGGGCGTCCACACCCAGTGCCCTCGGCCGTCCCGGCCAGCCGCCCGAGATCGTCAGCGCCGCGGTCTTCCTCGCCAGTCCCGCCTCGAGCTTCGTCACCGGGACGCTGGTCCGCGTCGACGGCGGGCTTCCCCTCGGCCAGTAGCACGTCGGACGTGTCCGGCGGCCTGACCGACCACCACGTGCACTTCATGGCGGCTGCCGCCACCCTGCTCTCGGTTGACGTGAGCGCGGCGGCCGACCTGGCCTCTCTCGTCGCGACCATCGCCGGCGGAGCCCCGCCGCAGGGTTGGGTCCGGGCCTGGGGCTACGAGGAGTGGCGGCTGGCCGAGAAGCGCCATCCCCACCGCGATGATCTGGACCGGGCCGTGCCCGGGCGGCCTGTGGTCCTGCACCACCGCAGCGGCCACGCCGCCGTGCTGAACACCCCGGCGCTGGCCGAGGCGGGGATCCCCCATCATCCCGACGGCCTGCTCGTCGATCGCCACGACCTGCTCGAACGGGTACCGAGGCTACCGGCGCGAGCTCTGCGCCAGGCCGCGGCGGCCACATCGGCCCGCTGGGAGTCGGCCGGAGTGTCGGCATTCGTCGACGCCACCCACACCAACGGTCGGCCAGAGATCGAGTTGCTCGCCGAATGGGTGGCTTCGGGGGTGATCCGCCAGGTCGTGACGGCCATGGTCGGCGCCGCCCACATCGCCGACCTACCCGGTCACGGCGCTTCGGTCGGGCGGGTCGGCGTGGGCCACGCCAAGATCATGCCGGCCCCCGACGACCCCGACCGGGTGGCCCGTCAGGTGGGCCAAGCCCACCGCCTCGGCTTCCCCGTCGCCGTCCACGTGGTCGACATCGACGTCCTTGATTCGCTGCTCGGGGCCCTCGAGGCGTCGCCCGCTCCGCCGGGCAGCACCGACCGTATCGAGCACAACTCGCTGTGCCTCCCCGAGCAGGTCGAGCGCATCGCCGCGTCCGGTGCCCTGGTAGTGGTGAACCCCTCGTTCCTGGTGCACCGCCAGGCCAAGTACCGGGCCGAGCTGACCGAGGTCGAGCGCGCCTGGCTGATCCGCATGGGCTCGCTGCGCCGGGCGGGCATCGGTCTGCGGGCCGGGTCGGACGCCCCGGTGGTCGATTGCCACCCCCAGGAGATGATCCGGGCGGCTCGGGCCCATCCCTTCGCTCCGGCCGAGTCCCTGAGCGCCGCTGAAGCCGAGTCGCTCCTCGCCCCGGCACCGGCGCCGGGTCCGGCCCGGCGCCGGTAGTCCCGGGTCCGGCCCGTCAGGCGGCCGTAAACCCCATCGCCGGGTTGAGGCCGAGCAGCGACAGCTTGTGGGTGAGCGTCTCGGCGGTGAAGGGCTTGATCAGGTACTCGGTGGCCCCCGCAGCGAGGGCGTGGACGATCTCGTCGTGTTCGTTCTCGGTGGTCATCATCATGATCGTCATACGCCGCCACGACACCCGTTCGCGGACCGTGCAGACGAACTGGAAGCCGTTCATGACCGGCATGTGCCAGTCGACGAGGGCGACATCGGGCAGCTCGCCCTCCTCGAGCAGTTCCAGAGCGGAACGGGCATTGTCGGCCTCGGCGATCTCATCCATCCCGAGGGAGTCGAGGATCCGCGCCACGATGGTGCGCGCTGATCCGGAGTCGTCTACAACGAGGGCTTTCATGGGGTTCGTCAGTCGTCGGGCCGGGCGGGGCGGCGGGGTCTCGCCAACGACATCGGCGTCGTGGACGTCCGGTTGAGGGCATTTCCCGGTTGGGCGCGTCCTCGGCCCTTCCTCGAGCGGCCCGAAGCGGTGCGCACAACGGACCCTTCGGTCTTTGCCGAACTTTCCGGGTCACCCGCTAGAATATTTAGCGAGACAAACCACCGCGCTCCGGCGGTGCCGGCGTCGGCCACAGGAGGAGGGTCCCATAGCAGTCGACCAGCATCCCCTTCGTTCCCCTGCCCGCGGCGAGGGCGACCCCTCCGATCGTTACAAGTGGGTGGCGCTGTTCAACGTGACACTGGGCGTGCTCATGGCCACGATCGACTCGTCGATCATGCTCATCGCCATGCCCGACATCTTCCGAGGCATCGGCCTCGACCCGCTGGTACCGGGCAACAGCTTCTACCTGCTGTGGATGATCCTCGGCTTCCTGATCGTGAGCAGCGTCCTGGTGGTCAGTCTGGGGCGCCTCGGGGACATCTACGGGCGGGTCCGGATGTACAACCTGGGCTTCCTCGTCTACACCGTCGCCTCCCTGCTACTGACCATCGACTGGATGCGGGGCTCCTCGGGCGCCCTGTGGCTGATCGTGATGCGCATCGTCCAAGGGGTCGGCGCCGCTTTCATCATCGCCAACTCGGCCGCCATCCTGACCGACGCCTTTCCCTCCCACCAGAGAGGCCTGGCCCTCGGGATCAACAACGTGGCCGGCATCAGCGGCTCGTTCATCGGCCTCGTGCTGGGCGGCATCCTCGGTCCGATCGACTGGCGCCTGGTGTTCCTCATCTCGGTTCCCATCGGGGCTCTGGGTACCATCTGGGCCTACCGCAAGCTCCGGGACAACGGGCTGCGCCACCCCTCGCCCATCGACTGGTGGGGGAATTTCACCTTTGCGGTCGGCCTCATCCTGGTCATGATCGGTATCACCTACGGCATCGAGCCGCACGGGAGGCAGACGATGGGCTGGACCAGCCCGGTGGTGCTCGCCGAGCTCGGCTCGGGCGTGGCGCTGCTCACCGTGTTCGCGGTGATCGAGACCCACGTCGAGAACCCGATGTTCAAGCTGCCGCTGTTCAAGATCAAGGCATTCACGTTCGGGACGCTCTCGACGTTCCTCTCCGCGGTGGCGCGCGGCGGGCTGATGTTCATGCTGATCATCTGGCTCCAGGGCATCTGGCTGCCCCAGCACGGCTACAGCTTCACCTCGACGCCTCTTTGGGCGGGGATTTACATGCTTCCCCTCACCGCCGGGTTCCTGATCGCCGGGCCGCTGTCGGGCTTCCTGTCAGACCGCTACGGGGCCCGACCGTTCGCGACCGGTGGGATGGTGGCCACCGCCGCCAGTTTCGTGCTGCTCGAATTCCTCCCCATCGACTTCTCCTACGTTCCCTTCGCCCTCCTCCTGCTGCTGAGCGGGCTGGGCATGGGGGCCTTCGCGTCGCCCAACCGGGCCGGGGTGATGAACAGCCTCCCGGCCGGCGACCGGGGCGCAGGGGGAGGGATGAACTCGACGTTTCAGAACTCGGCTCAGGTTCTGTCCATCGGCATCTTCTTCACGTTGATGATCCTCGGCCTGTCGGCATCGCTTCCCGCCGCCCTGCAGCACGGTCTCACCTCTCACGGGGTGGGTGGGGCGACCGCCACCCGGGTATCCCACCTCCCCCCGGTGTCGGTGCTCTTCGCTGCGTTTCTCGGCTACAACCCCATCCAGCACCTCGTACCGGCCGCCGCGCTGAACGCTCTGCCCCGGCCGGACTACACGGTGCTCACCGGGCGTTCGTTCTTCTCGCAGCTGATCTCCGGGCCGTTTCGCTCCGGTCTGCACGAAGCCTTTCTGTTCGCCATCGTCGCGTCGCTCGTGGCCGCGGTGGCGTCGTGGTCGAGGGGCTCGCGCTACGTGGACGACGAAATCGGGGGCGCAGCGGCACCGGCCCGGGTAGGAACGGGCACTGTCGGGGTATTCGATCGAGCATGACCAACTTCTGCCCGGCCGATCACGCCATGGGCCTCGAGTTGCAGCTCGAGGAGCTCTTGGAGCAGCAGCAGCGGGCCCTGATCCAAGGGCGCGGGCACGACGCCGAACAGCTGCAGACCGAGATCGAGCAGCTCCAGTACGAGCTGGCGGCGACGGCTGAGTTGGTGGGATCTGTGCTTCCCCCGCCTCCATCACCGGAACTGCACGACGCCGAGCGCCTCACCGGAGGCTGAACCACCCCGGCGCCGCCTCACCGTGCACTGATCCCGGCCGCGCCCTCGCCCCTCCCATCCGAGATGACGCGTCGCGCGGTTTGACAGTTGTCGGCCGCCTCGATGAGGATCCGCCCCCGTCTTGTTCATGTGAGGAGGGGCCGTGGGTCTGCTCGAAGGGAAAGTAGCCATCGTCACCGGGGCAGGCCGGGGCATCGGCCGGGAGCACGCCCTGCTCCTGGCCCGGGAAGGTGCCGCGGTGATGGTCAATGACCTCGGAGGTGACGGCCGGGGTGAGGGGGCCGATCTGACCCCGGCCCAGCAGGTGGCCGAGGAGATCAGACAGGCCGGTGGCCGAGCCGAGGTCAACGGAGCGGACGTGGCGGACTGGTCGGCGGCCGAGGGACTGGTCAAGCAGACCGTGGAGATCTTCGGGCGACTGGATATCCTGGTGAACAACGCCGGGATCCTGCGTGACCGGATGGCGTTCAACATGTCCGAAGAGGAGTGGGACGTCGTCGTCAACGTGGTGCTGAAAGGCTGCTTCGCGCCCTCCCGCTTCGCCGCCGCCTACTGGCGTGAGCAGTTCAAGAAGACCGAGGAGCGGGTGGATGGGGCCATCGTCAACACCGCCTCGGAGTCGGGCCTCTACGGCAACTCCGGCCAGGCCAACTACGGGGCGGCCAAGGCGGGCATAGCCGCATTGTCGACTGTCCTCGCCCGGGACCTCGACCGCATCGGGGTGCGGGTCAACACCATCGCCCCGACGGCCGCGACCCGCCTTCTCGGCACCGTGCTGTCAGGCCGGGAGGAGCCCGCCGAAGGCGCCTACGACCCGCTGGCGCCCTCGGCCATCGCCCCTCTCGTGGTGTGGCTGTGCTCGGACCTGGCCCGCGACGTCAACGCCCAGGTGTTCGCCGTCAGCGGGGCACGTATCCAGCTGGTGCGCGGCTATCACCCGGTCACGCAGATCGACTCGGCCGAGCAGGCCTGGTCGCCTGACCGCATCGAGGATCTCAAGGAACAGTTGCTCGGCGGGGGGCGCTTCGACACCGGGATACCCCCGTTCATGCCCCCGCTCGGTTGGGAGTGAGGTGCCCCCCGCCCGCCTCTCGGCGGGCGGGGGACACCGCTCCCACAGGCCTTTCAGGCTTTTCGGGCCCTTCAGGCCCGGCCTCCGAGTCGGGCCAGTTCGGCGGCCACGAGCTCCTCGTGGGCTTCCTCGTCCTGCTTGGCCCGCCGGGGGCTCCACCGGCCCTTCATCAACAGCACCGCAGGTAGGAACACGACGGCGCCACCGAAGCAGATCCAGTAGTAGTCGCGCCACTGACCTGGCGATTCGGCTTGGGCTTGGAGCACGGCCGGTCCGTGTGCGGCCATGTAGGTCTTCACATCGGCCGGGGCCTTCTCCAGGGCGATCAGGTCCTTCAGGTAGTTGGCTCCGAGCACGCTGCGGGCCTGGGCCAGGGCGGCCGCGTCGGTTGGGTTCTTCTGCAGCGCGGCGAGGGCCGAAGCCGGCACCTGGAAGCCCGGGTACTGGGCGGCGTAGGCCTGGACCTGGCCGCCGTAGTCGACCAGGGGGTTAACCGTGGTGACGATGTGGGGCAGTATCAGGTAGGCGACGAAGACGATCACCCGGATGATCCATCCCCAGATGGCCAGGCCGGTCGCGGTGAGCGCCGGGTTGTGGCCCTCCACGGTCTCGGTGAAGCTGGCCATCCACGGGCAGTAGGCGACGGCCAGGAAGGCCGAGAGCAGCGAGATGATGGCGGCCAGCGTGTAATAGCTGGGGTGGTGCCCGGCCTGCTCGAGGTACACCACGATCATGGCGGCCGTCCCGACCCCACCCACGATCATGAACGGTTTGCGCACCCGGAGCCGGTCCGACGCCACCCCCGCGACTATGACCATGACGGCGTTGACCGCCCAGTTCCAGTTTCCCAGGCCGTTGGCGTCACGCAGCGAGAAGCCGAAGACGGTGGCCAGGTAGGTCTGTCCGAACCCGACGGCGACGTAGTAGATGAGCAGCAGTAGCCCCACTCCGGTCGCCGAGGCGAGCACGTCGAGGCGGAGCAGCTGACCGAAAGGGTTGCGCAGGGACGCCTCGATGTCGAGGCCTTTGGCCCGGGCCTCGATCAGGGCTCGGTCTCTCAACGACACCATCAGCTGATCGCGAAGCGCCGGCGACAGCTCCCGCAGCCCGACCAGGGCGACGCCGAAGACCACCAGGCCGGCGACCCCGGCGATCACGTACTCGTGGCCCCAGGTGGTGGATGTGTGGAGGGTGTTGCTGGCCACCACGGCCACCACCAGGCTCCCGAGAACCGGTCCCATGGTCCAAAAGCCCATGGCCGTGGCCCGCCCCACCTGAGGCGAGAAGTCCCTGATCAAAGCCGGGGTCGCCACCAGGCAGATGCCCTCGACCAGTCCCACTGCGGCGGTGGCGATGGCGAAAGGCCACTTGGTGGTCAGATGGGGGATGACCAGCGCCACGAGCAGGCCGGTGACGAGGAGGCCCCCGACCACGAGGTTGCAGCGCCCGATGCGGTCGGTGAGCCCGGCGAACAGAGAGCCGAAGGCCCCCACCAGGTTGGCCACGGCCAGCAGATTCACCAAGAAGGCGAACGACATGTGCAGGGCCGGCAGCTGCCTCGGGGCCACCGAAGCGTTGACGTACAACTCGTAGTAGAGCGAGATGGTCACCAGGACGGTTATGGCCAGATAGGTGAAGCGGGCCCCGGTCTCGGGGTAACGGTCGAGCTGGCGGTTCCAGAGGCGGCGGACTCCATCGGGGGAGGAGCGGCCGGCGGAGGCGGGGCTGGTTTGCACCCTTCCACTCTCGGCGGTCGGGTGCCGCCAGCGCCAGTCGAGCGGAGCGCGCCCCGCCCCCGGGGTGGGGTAGACATGGACGATGGTCGTGGAGAGCAACCTCGAACGCGAGTTCAAGTTCGACGTGGACCCACAGTTCCGCTCCCCCGACCTGGAGAAGGTCGCCGGCGGCGTGCACGCCCTGCCCGAGCAGCGGTTGGTGACGACCTACTACGACACCCCCACGTTGCGGCTGTGGGCGCTCGGCATCACCCTGCGCTTCAGGGAGGAAGGCTCCCCGATACCGGCGGGCGGTGCCCGGGGGTCGGCGCGCCGCAGGGGAGCGGCCGCCGGTAAATGGACTCTCAAGCTCCCCACCCTCACGACCACCGCGCCGACCTCCGACGCCGGCTCGGCGGATCGCTGGGAGCTGACGTGGAAGGCCGACGGGGGGCGGGTCCCCGACGGTGCCACGGCGGTGATCCGAGGGATCACCCGGGAGGAGATTCTGGCCCCCGTGGCGGTCCTGGCCGCGGCCCGGAGGCGCTGGCTGTTGCAGGAAGCCGACCAGCCACCCTGGGCCGAGATCGACGACGACCTCGTCGAGGTCACGTCGGGCAAGAGGCGGGGCCTGACCTTCCGGCAGCTGGAGGTCGAGCTGCTGGCGGCGGGGTCCGACCCGCCGCCGCCGCGGGTGGAAGCCGTGCTGGAGCGGTTGCGCCGGGCCGGCGCCCGGGAGGGGGGTGGCTCCAAGTTCGCGCTGGCCGCCGGGCTCGACGGGCGAGCTCCGACCCGATCGGCGCCCGCTGGGACCCTGGGCGCGACGCTGGGCCACATCTTGGCGGCCGACGCCGAACGGTGGTTCGAAGCCGACTTCCGTCTGCGGGTCCCCGGGGCCGACGGCGACCCGGGGCGGCCCCCACCCGAGGTGGTCGGGCTGGCCTTCGAAGCGGTCGCCCGATGGCGGGCCCACCTGGCGGCGTTCCGGCCGGCTCTGGACCGGCGCTGGGTCGAACCCATGCGAGCCGATCTCCGCCATCTGGCCGGCATCCTGGGTCGGCTGCGCGCCGAGGACGCCGTCGTCGTTCGGGTCGAGGCCCGCCCGGACGCCCGGGGCGCCGAGGAGTCGGCCGAGCTGCTCGCCCTGCTCACCGCCGAACGGCACATGAGTGCCCTCGACCTGATGGAGACGCTCGCGTCGGACGCCTATCTGGCCATGCTCGAGCGCATGGACCGCCCGGGGGACGCGCTGGCGACGGGGACCGGAGCCGACGACCCGGCCCGGCGCTTGCTGAGATCGGCGCTCAGGAGGTCCTGGCGGCGGAGTCGGCGGGCGATCCGCCGTCTCGGCCCGGTCGCCCCAGGCCAGGCTGCCGCCCGAGCTCTCCGGGTGGCCTACACCGCCGAGGCCTGCTCGCCGGTCCTCGGCCGAAGGGCTGACCGCTTGGCGGTGGTGGCCCAGGCCGCGGCCGCCACCCTCACCGATCTGGACGACACCCGTTCCGCCATCGACGAGCTGCACCAGTTGGCGAGCCATCCGTCGATGACCCCGGGCGTGGCGTTCGTGGCCGGCCGCGTGACCGGGCGGCTGGAAGCCGAGTCGATCGACCTCGGCCGGAGGGCGAAGCGCAACGCCGACCGCCTGGCCCGGCACCGCTCGGCGGACTGGCTGCGCTGAGCTCGGCCCGGCCGGGCAGGTATAGGGTTTGGCCATGGCTGACGAGGTGGTGCTGGAGGTGGCCGAGGGCCCGACTCACACGGTGATCTCGGCGTCGGGTTACCTCGACGTCTCCACCGCGCCGCGATTGCGGGAGAAGCTCCTCGAGGTGGTGGAAGCCGGACCGGCCCACGTGATCGTCGACCTGGGCCCCATCGACTTCATCGATTCGAGCGCCCTCGGGGTGATCCTGCACGGCTGGAAAGTGCTCCAGGCCCAGGGTTCGACCCTGGCTGTGGTGTCCCCGCAGGAGCGCATCACCAAGCTGTTCGAGATCACCGCGCTCAACCTGAGCATCAACCTCTACCCCTCGATCGAGGAGGCCTTGGCCGACCTGGAGGGCTGAGCGACCGGGGACGGATCGGGGAGGGGCCGGCGTCTGCCGCTGACAAATCTTCCGTTGACGTCAGGGTCTGGTATCTTGGGGGCGAACCGGACCGGCAGGCGAAGGAGCCGTTCTTGACCACCACCCCCGTACGTCAGGCCACCCCCACCGAATCCGGTGAGGGCCGCGTCGCCTACAAGTGGATCGCTGTGTCGAACACCACTCTCGGCATCCTGATGGTCTCCATCAACCAGTCCATCCTGCTCATCGCCCTGCCCGACATCTTCCGCGGCATCAAGCTCAACCCGCTCACCCCATCCAACACGTCCTACTTCCTGTGGACCTTCATGGGCTTCATGATCGTCACCGCGGTGCTGGTGGTGAGCCTGGGGCGGGTGGGGGACATGTACGGGCGGGTGAAGATGTACAACCTGGGCTTCGCGGTCTTCACCGTCTTCTCCATACTCCTGTCGGTCACCTGGATGACCGGGCCGGCCGGAGCGCTTTGGATCGTCATCATGCGGGTCTTCCAGGGGGTCGGCGGGGCCTTTCTCTTCGCCAACTCGCAGGCCATCATCACCGACGCCTTCCCCGAGGACGAACGGGGCAAGGCCATGGGCATCAACGGGGTGGCCCTGGTGGGAGGTTCTTTCATCGGCCTGATCCTTGGTGGCGTCCTCGCCCCCGTCGAATGGAGGCTGGTGTTCCTTGTATCGGTCCCCTTCGGGCTGTTCGGGACGGTGTGGGCCTACCTCAAGCTGCGCGACACCGGGGCACGTATCCAGTCGAGAATCGACTGGCTGGGCAATGCCACGTTCGCCGTCGGCCTGATCTCGGTGCTCACCGGGATCGTGTACTCCCTGCTCCCCTACGGCGGTCACAGCATGGGCTGGACCAACCCGTGGGTCCTGGCGGCCATATTCGGCGGTCTCGCCGTGCTCGTACTGTTCGGCTGGATCGAACGGCGCGTTCCCGACCCGATGTTCCGCCTCGACCTGTTCAGTATCCGACCCTTCACCGCCGGCGCGGTATCCGGTCTCCTGGCCGGACTGGGACGGGGCGGACTGCAGTTCATGCTGATCATCTGGCTCCAGGGCATCTGGCTGCCCCAGCACGGCTACAGCTTCAGCCAGACGCCTCTGTGGGCCGGGATCTACATGCTTCCCCTCAGTGCCGGCTTCCTCGTCGTCGGACCACTGTCGGGCATCCTGTCCGACCGGTGGGGAGCCCGGGCTCTGGCGTCGGTCGGCCTCGGGGTGTCGATGGTCACCTTCCTGCTGTTGAACCTGTTGCCCATGAACTTCACCTATCTGCCGTTCGCGCTGCTGCTCGTCCTGTTCGCGATCGGGATGGGCCTGTTCTTCACTCCCAACGCGGCGTCGGTCATGAACAGCCTTCCGCCCAACCAGCGCGGCGCCGGAGCGGGCATGCTGAACACCTTCCAGAACTCGGCCCAGGTTCTGTCGATGGGCATCTTCTTCACCATCGTCACCCTGGGTCTGGCCGCCTCACTGCCCGGCCACCTCTACCGGGGTCTGACGGCCGCGGGGGTAGACCCGATATCCGCCCACCGGGTGGCCAGCGAGCCCCCCATCGGCAGTCTCTTTTCCGCCTTCCTCGGCTTCAACCCGATCCAGCAGTTGCTGGGACCGACCGGGTTGGCGCACCTCAGTGCCAGCCAGCAGACCTACGTCACGGGCCGGTCGTTCTTTCCCAAGCTGATCGAGCAGGCGTTCGCCAACGGCCTGCACATGGCGTTCTACTTCGCTGCGGCCGCTACCTTCGTGGCCATGCTCGCCTCGCTTCTCCGGGGTCGCCGGTACGTGCACTCGGCGGCGGCCGTGGCCACCGAACACGGCTCGCTGCTCGACGAACTGGCCGCCGGGGCGGCCTCGTCGGCCCAGGCCGGCGGTCTTGACGAGCTCGGTGCCGACTCTCCCGCCGGCGCCGGGGGATGACCGGTCCAACGGTGACCCGGGCCCGCGGTCGTGACCTGTCCCCCTCAGGGACGCAGCCGATGGGAGCAGAGCCGACCGCGGCGGAGCTGACGGGGGAGGGGCCGCCGGGGGAAGGGCCGCCGGGCGCCGAGGCAGGGGAGGACGCCGCCGCTTCCCCGGGTGAGCGGCTGCTCAGTATCGGCGCGGCGGCGGCGCGCGCCGGAGTGACCGAGCGGGCTCTCAGGTATTACCAGGAGATCGGCATCCTGAGCCCGAGCTCCCACACCAAGGGCGGCATGCGCCGTTACTCGGAGGCCGACCTCGAACGCGTCGCCCGCATCCGCGAGCTGCAGCAGCTGCTCGGCTACAACCTCGACGAGATCGCTGACGTGCTGCGCAACGAGGACCGCTCGGCGGCTATCCGGGCGGCTTACTTCGAAGCCACGGAGGACCCCGCCGAGCGCCGCCGCCTGCTGCGCGAGTCGCTGGGTCTGGCCACGGAGCTGAGGACCACCGTGGAAGCCAAGCGGGCCGCACTCGACGCCTTTCTCACCGACCTCGACCGCCGCATTGGGCGTATCCGCGCCGCAATCGACGAGCTCGGTCCCGAATAGGTTGAGCTCCGGGTACTGGTAGCCGAGGAAGTCCACGTGGCGGCTCCCTCAATCCTGACAGGTAGGGGTACGACCGCCGTTCGGGCATCGAGCCGGCCCCGCCGGCGGAGGGTGCAGCGGTTGGCGCCCTGATCGGTCCAGACCTCCTGGTGGCGACGGGCCCCGAGTACCCCGTCGACGGCCCCGGCAAACCGGGCCGTCCCCGGCTCGTCGCAGCGGAGGGGGTAATCTCGGAGGCCGGTGGGCGACCCGTGCCCGTCGCTTTTGCCCAGATGGAACCTTCCTTGCCTCCCGATCCACGCGACTCGCTCGTCGCCGCGCCGGGAGCGGGGGGTCTGGTCGTACCTCCGCCACCCCCTCCGCCTCCCCATGACGCCTCCGCCCACCCCCCGCCTGCGGAGGGTCCCGGTCGGCCGTCCCCGAGTGACCTGCATCCAGCCTCCGGGGGCCCGGAGAGTGCGGATGTGACCGGCGGTCACCGCTCGGATGCCGGACCGCCTGGGGGTCCGCCCCTCGCAGAAGCGGTCGCCGTCGGCCTGTCACCGGCGCCGGGCCGGGCACCGGGGGAGAGGGGAAGCGATCCCCACCTGGCTCGTTCCCTGCTGCGGGCCATGCGCCCCAAGCAGTGGACCAAGAACGTGCTGGTGTTCGCCGCTCCGGGCGCCGCCGGGGTGCTGTTCCACGCCCAGCCGTTCTGGCACGCCGCCGTTACCTTCGTCCTGTTCTGCGTGGTGTCGTCGGGGACCTACCTGCTGAACGACGCTCTCGACGCTCCAGCCGACCGCCAACATCCGGTGAAGAAGCACCGTCCGGTGGCGGCCGGTCTGATCAGCGTGAGGACGGCGCTGGTGCTGGCCGCTGTTCTCATGGTCGGAGGGGCAGCCCTGGGCACCCTGCTGCGGGCCCAGCTGACCCTGGTCCTCGGCGTCTACGCCGTGCTCCAGATCGCCTACAGCAGCTACTTGAAGCACCTCCCCATCTACGATCTCACCAGCGTGGCCGGGGGATTCCTGTTGCGCGCCATCGCCGGCGCGGTCGCCATACCGGTGTCGGTCTCCGAGTGGTTCCTCATAGTCACCACCTTCGGGAGCCTGCTCATGGTCACCGGGAAGCGGCTGGCCGAGCACGCCGAGCTGGGTGAGGGGCGCGGCGGCCACCGGGCCACGCTGGACGCCTACAGCATCAGTTTCCTACGCATCGTGGTGGCTCTGTCGGCCACCGGAGCGGTGGTGGGCTACGCCCTCTGGGCCTTCGGCCTGGCCGCGGCGGTGACCATCCAGCACCACGACGGCATCTTCTTCCAGCTGTCGATCGTTCCGGTGCTGCTGGCGCTACTGCATTTCACGCTCCTCATCGAGCAGGGGCGGGGGGCCCGTCCCGAGGAACTGGTGCTCGGGGATCGCCAGCTGCAGCTGCTCGGCGCGGTGTGGCTGCTGCTGTTCACGCTCGGCGTGTATGCCTGAGCCGCGCACCCTGACGGGGTGGGGGCGGACGTCGCCCACCGCCGCCCGCGTGGCCGACGCCCCGGCCACCGGCGACGCCGCGGCGGCCGTCGAGGCGTTCGTCGCCGCGGCTGGGGAGCGGGGGGTGCTGGCCCGCGGGTTGGGGCGCAGCTACGGCGACGCCGCCCAGAACTCGGGCGGCGACGTGCTGGACATGACCACCCTGGACCGGATCGTCGACATCGACCTGCAGCGCCACGAAGCGGTCGTCGAAGCCGGCGTCGACCTGGACCGTATAATGCGGGCGGTAGTCCCGCTCGGCCTGTGGCCGATGGTCACCCCCGGCACCCGGTACGTGACCGTGGGCGGGGCCATAGGGTCCGACGTGCACGGCAAGAACCACCACCGCGACGGCACCTTCGGCGCTCACGTCCGCTCCATCGAGATGGTTACGCCGGCCCTGGGCCGGCTGGTCCTGACCCCCGAGTCGCACCCCGATGAGTTCTGGGCCACCACCGGAGGTATGGGCCTGACCGGGATCGTGCACCGAGCCACCATCGAGCTGATGCCGATCGAGACGTCGGCCATCCGGGTCGACGGCTGGCGTACCGACGACCTCGATCAGACCATGAGCCTGATGGCCGAGCGCGACCACGAGTACCGCTACTCAGTGGCGTGGATCGACTGCCTGGCCCGCGGCGCTTCGCTCGGCCGGTCCATCGTCGAGTTCGGTGAGCACGCCCGGCGCGACGAACTGCCGCCGGGGAAGCGCAGCGCCAGCCGGGCCCTGCGCTTCAACCCCCGGGATCACATGCCGGCTCCGCCGTGGGTACCGTCGGGCCTGCTCAACCGCTTCACCGTGGCCGCCTTCAACGAGCTCTGGTACCGCAAGGCCCGGCGCCGCCGCGAAGGGCATCTGGTGGCCGCCCCCGCCTACTTCCATCCCCTCGACATGGTCGACGGCTGGAACCGCATCTACGGCGCCCGGGGGTTCCTCCAGTACCAGTTCGTTCTTCCCGACGGAGAGGAGGCGGTGCTGAGGAGGATCATCGAGGAGCTGGTGGAGCAGAGAGCGGCCTCGTTCCTGGCCGTGCTCAAGCGCTTCGGCCCCTCTAACCCCGGTCCACTGTCGTTCCCCAGCCCGGGGTGGACCCTGGCTCTCGACCTGCCGGTCTCGTTCGGATCGCTGGCCGACCTGCTCGATCGCACCGACGAACAGGTGGTGGAGGCCGGAGGGCGGATATACCTGGCCAAGGACTCGCGTCTGCGACCCGATCTGCTGGAAGCGATGTACCCGCAGCTCGGACGCTGGCGGGAGGTGCGGGACCGGATGGACCCCCAACATGTGATGAGCTCCGACCTGATGCGCCGCCTGCCGGCGCTGAGCGGACCGCTCGCAGGAGCGGGGGCATCGACCCCCCGGAGGAGAGGAACGCCGTGAGAGACGCCCTGGGCGCGGTGCAGTCCGTGCTGGTTCTCGGAGGGACATCGGAGATCGGGCTGGCCATCGCCGAGCGGCTGGCGGGGCGGCGCGCCGCCACGGTGGTGCTCGCCGGGCGCGACCCGGAATCTCTGCGGGCCAGCGCGGAGGAGTTGCGCGCCGCAGGGGCCGGGAGGGTGGAGGTCATCGACTTCGACGCCCAGGACCCGGCCCGCCACCGCGACACCCTGACCGAAGCCGCCCGGGTGGCCGGCGGCGACCTCGACGTGGTCGTCGTCGCCTTCGGGCTGCTCGGCGACCAGACCGTCGACGAGTCCGGCGGCGACGGCGCGGTCCGGGTGGCCACCACGAACTACGTGGGGGCTGTATCGGCGGGATTGGCGGCCGCCGATCACCTGCGCCGGCAGGGTCACGGGGCCATCGTCGCGCTCTCCTCGGTGGCCGGGGAGCGGGTGCGCCGGGCCAACTTCATCTACGGCTCCTCCAAAGCGGGCATGGACGGCTTCTTCCAGGGGCTCGGCGATTCGCTGGTCGGATCGGGGGTGTCGGTGCTGATCGTCCGCCCCGGCTTCGTCCGTACCCGCATGACCGAGGGCATGTCCGCGGCTCCGTTCGCCACGACCGCCGCAGCCGTGGCCGAGGCGACGGTGCGGGGACTGAGGGCCGGCCGGGAGGTGGTCTGGGTGCCGGGCCTGCTGCGGGTGGTGTTCGCGGTGTTCCGCCACCTGCCCCGGCCGGTGTGGCGGCGCATCCCCTCCTGAGCGCTGACCGCCCGCCGGGGGCCCGGTGGCGGGCGGTGGACCTGAAACCTCCGCTGGTTCGGGACCTCCTGTGGGTACGGCAGTATGTGATCACCCCCAAGACGTGTTCACGCCAACCCAGGAGGTTCGATGCCGCCGCAGCGCAAGCCGGGCGCCAAAGGAACGACGAAGGTCACGTTCAGTCTCCCCAGGGAGGTCCGAGCAGAGGAGGTCGCCGTGTGCGGGGACTTCAACGGCTGGGATCCCGGGGCCAACCCTCTCAAGAAGTACAAGGACGGCCACTTCGCCGTGTCGATAAACCTGTCCGAGGGTGAGTATCGATACCGCTTCCTTCTCGACGGCACGACCTGGGAGAACGACTGGGAAGCCGAGGACTACGCCCCCAACCCCTTCGGTGGGGAGGACTCCATCATCCGGGTGTGAGAGCACTCGAGGGGCCGGCCGGGAGAGCGTCCGACGGACCGGCTGCCACCGGTCCTACGGGTCGGGATTTCCGGCCGGAGCGGAGGCGAAGTGCATGTCGGCTCCCACGGCCGAGAACCGCTCGCTCAGGTAGTCCAGGATGTAGTTCTGCCGGACCCTCCAAGGTGACGCTTCGCCCTGTCTGGGCAGGGCCGCCTCCGCCCGGCGGATGTAACCCGACGAGAGATCGAGGAGCGGTCGCGACGTGCCGCCCCCCCGTTTGACCGGCGTGGCGGTGCTGTACCCGTGAGCGACCATGTGGTTGAGCAGGCGGCACACGTACCGGGCGCTGAGGTCGGCCCGCAGCGTCCAGGAAGCGTTGGCGTAGCCGATGGAGAGCGCCAAGTTGGGCACCCCGCTCAACATGCACCCCCTGTAGACGAACGTGTCGGCAGGTGTGACTTCCCGATCGTCCACGGTGAGAGTGGCGCCGCCCACCATCTGTAGTTGCAGGCCGGTGGCGGACACGAGGATGTCGGCCTCCACTTCCCGCCCGCCGCGGAGGCGCACGCCGGTGGGGACGATGCGGTCGATGGTCGCGGTGCAGACCGACGCCCGTCCGCTGGCCACGGCCTTGAAGAGGTCGCCGTCGGGCACCAGGCACATCCGCTGGTCCCAGGGGTCGTAGCTGGGGGTGAAGTGGGGGTCCACCGGGTAGCCGTCGGGGAGCTGCGCCTCGGTCATGCGACGAAGGGCCCGCCGGGCGGCGCCGGGGAAGCGGCGGCAGAACTGGTAGAAGGCCTGGGTGAAGACGATGCTGCGGGCCCGGTTGAGGCGGTGGGCCAGGGGGGCCGGTAGGCGGCGGTTGGCCCAGGAGGCCAGCGGATCAGTTCCGGGAAGCGAGGTCATGTAGCTGGGCGACCGCTGCAGCATGGTGACGTGAGCGGCCGTCCCGGCCAGGGCGGGGACCAGCGTCACGGCGGTGGCCCCGCTGCCGATGACCACGACCCGCTTGCCCGCGTAGTCGAGTTCTTCGGGCCAGAACTGCGGGTGGACGACCGGGCCGGCGAAGGAGTCCTGCCCCGGGAACTCCGGCGTGTGGGCCTGGTCGTAGCGGTAGTAACCGCTGCACATGTAGAGGAAGCCGCAGGTGTAGGCCCGCTCGCCGTCGTTGATCTCCACGGTCCAGCGGGCGGTGCGGGAAACCCACCGGGCGGCGGTCACCCTCTGGCCGTAGCGGACGGCCCGGTCTATGCCGAGCTCGGCCGCCGATTCCTCGATGTAACGCCGGATCGACGGCCCATCGGCGATCGACCGGTCCTCGTTCCACGGGCGGAACGGGAAACCCAGGGTGAACATGTCGGAATCCGACCGGATCCCCGGGTAGCGGAACAGGTCCCAGGTGCCCCCCATGCAGGCGCGGGCCTCGACGATGGCCCAGCTCCGGCCCGGGCAGGACGTCCGTACCCGGTAGGCGGCGTCCACGCCCGACAGCCCGGCACCGACGATCAGCACGTCGAAGTGTTCGGATTCCACCCGCCCAGGCTATCAACGCTATGTTGAGCGTATCAACACCCTGTTGATCAGGCCGGGGTCGGGGCGGTACCGTCCATTCGGAGGTGATCGCCGATGGCAGGACCCATCGACTACGAGGGCAGAACGGCGGTGGTGACGGGTGCGGCGTCGGGTATCGGGCGGGCCCTGTCGGTGGCGCTGGCCCAGAGAGGAGCGGACCTGGCCCTGTCCGATGTGGACGGTGACGGGCTGGAGGAGACGGTTCGCCGGTGCCGGGCGGCCAGGCGTGGAGCGGCCGCCGTCGAGGGCCACCACCTCGACGTCGCCGACCGGACGGCGGTGATCTCCCACGCAGCCGCCGTTCGGGCCGCCATGGGGCCGGTGCACCTGCTCGTCAACAATGCCGGGGTGGCGGTGGCGGGAACCGTGGAGGAGACCTCCTTCGAGGATTTCGACTGGCTCCTCGGGATCAACCTCATGGGGGTGATCAACGGCACCAAGGCCTTCCTGCCCCACCTGATCGATTCGGCGGACGGGCATCTGGTGAACATCTCGAGTGTCTTCGGCCTGGTCGCCCCGGCTTTCAACGGCGCTTACTCGACTGCCAAATTCGCGGTCAGGGGACTGAGCGAGGCGCTCCGTCAGGAGATGCTCATCGCCGGCCACCCGGTGCAGGTCCACTGCGTCCACCCGGGTGGGGTGCGCACCAACATCGCCCGCAACGCCCGGGTGGCACCCGGAGCTCGCCTCCTGGTGGGAGACCGGGATCCCGCCGCGGCTTTCGACCGGGTCGCCCGGACCTCGCCCGAGGGGGCGGCCGAGCGCATCCTGGCCGGGGTCGACTCCGGCCAGGCCCGAATCCTGGTCGGCGCCGACGCCTACGCCATCGCGGCTCTGTCACGCCTCGTTGGGGCCGGGTACATCGACGTGCTGGGACGGATCACCCGTTGGCGGACCAGGGCCTAGCGAAGGCGGATCCGGTGGAGCGCCGCCGCCGATCCCGACGTCCGAGCGGAGACGACCGCGAGAAGGCCATCCTGGCCACCGCCGAGCAGTTGCTCGAGACGCGGACCATCCGGGACGTCTCCATCGACGACCTGGCGCGCGGCGCGGGCATCTCCCGGCCGACGTTCTACTTCTACTTCTCCTCCAAGGAGGCCGTCATCCTGACCCTGCTCGACCGGGTGGCCGAGGAGGCTGGGCAGGTACGCGGCGCCGCCCTGGCCGAGGCAGGAGACGACGTGGCGGCTCTTTGGCGCCGAGGTCTGGAGACCATCGTCGAGACATTCGTCGGGCACCGCGCCCTGGTCCTGGCGGTGTCGCAGATGATGCCCGACAGTGCGGAGCTCCGGCAGCTGTGGTCCCTCATCCTGGCGGGCTTCGTCGACGACGTGGAGCTCGGCATCCGATCGGAACAGCAGCGGGGCGCCGCCCCCGGCGGTATCGATGCGCGCCACCTGGCGGTGGCGTTGATCGCCATGACCGAAAGGCTCGTCCATTCCGTGCTGGCCGGCGAGGAGCCGACCCTCGGTACGGTCGATCCGCTGGAGGTGGTCCTGGCCATTTGGAGTCGGGCCATTTACGCCGACGACCACCTCGGCGGCCGCCCCGGAGCTACGGGGCCGCCGGCTAGCGGCTGACGGCCACTGGCTTGGGCCCCCGGCGGGCCCGGCGCCCCCGGTACATGGCCTCGTCGGCGCCGGTGAGGAGGTCATCGAGGGTCACGACCCGCTCCAGCGGTGTCGGGGCGGCGCCGATGCTCCATTTGATCCCGGCGTGTCGGGCCCCATCGAGGAACCGCTCCACTATCAGGTGCAGCGGCGGGTGGTCGTAGCCCACGGTCATGAACACGGCGAACTCGTCGCCGCCGAGGCGGGCCGCCACGTCGGTCTCGCGCGCCACGGCCCGCAGCACTCCGGCGGCCCGCTGCAACAGACGGTCTCCGGCCTCGTGGCCCTTGGTGTCGTTGGCCTGTTTGAGCCCGTCGAGGTCGATGTAGAGCACCAGGCCCCGCCGCCCGGTCCGCTGGAGGGAACGCAGCTCCCGCCCCGCCAGGAGGTTGAAGCCCCGGCGGTTGTACAGGCCGGTCAGCTCGTCGACGAGCGACATCTGACGGACCTCCTCCTCGGCCCGCCGGCGCTCGTCTATCTCGCGCTGCAGGCGGGCGTTGAGCTCCTCGAGCTCGTTGGTCCGATCCTTGACCCGCTGCTCCATCGACGCCCGCACGGCGATGTTCTCGACGGCCAGCGCGGCTGAATCGGCCAGCGCCTGCAGGATGTCGATGTCGGACTCGTCGGGGACCCGCTCGTAGGCCCAGTACACGATCAGCGCGCCGATGGGCTGGCGCGACCTGATGGGAACGGCGGTCAGGCTGGTGACCGGGGTGGACCAGAAGGGGGCCACGGGGAGGCGGATGTCGGCCCGGACGTCGGCTACGACCACGGGCCGCCCGTTGGATACGCACCACCCCGTGACGTCGCCGCTCAGCGGGATGCTCCGTCCCGTCCATCCCGGCGAGGTGCCCTCCTCGGCGCAGTGACGGGCGAAGCGGCCGTCGACGATGGTCAACGCCGAGCCGTCGGACCGGACCATGCGCCGGGCGGCACGACCGACCACGCGATGGACCTCCGTCGCGCTGCGGGCCAGAGCCAGTTGCCGGACGACCGACACCAGCGGGTTGCCGCCCAGCCTGGCGTCCGCGTCCAAACCTTCCACCATCACCCATTATCCCCCTCGGGGAACCCCCGGTGCGGGATATAAGGTCCACGTATGGGCGAGATGGTGGCGTACGACGAGTTCTCGATGTTCCACGAGAACGCCGAGGAGTTCGGAATACCCTTCGAGCCGCCGGCTGTCCGGCGTGAGTCGGTGGATGTCGGTGGGGGGCGACAGCTGAGCGCCCTGGTGTGGGGCCACGGGGAGCCCGAGTACGTGTTCCTCCACGGCGGGGCCCAGAACGCCCACACATGGGACACCGTGCTGCTGGCCCTCGATCGCCCGGCCGTCGCCGTCGACCTTCCCGGTCACGGGCACTCCGACGGTGGCCGAGCCGGTTACCTCGACCCCGATGACAACGCCGACGATGTGGCCGCCGCCATCTCGGCGCTGGCCCCCACGGCCGAGGTGGTCGTAGGGATGTCCCTCGGTGGGATCACCGCCATCGCGCTGGCCGCCCGCCATCCCCGTCTGGTCCGCCGGTTGGTGCTGGTCGACATCACTCCCGGGGTCAACCGAGACAAGTCGGCGGCTATCAGCGCGTTCGTCAACGGGCCGGAGAGCTTCCCCGATTTCGACGCCATACTGGCCCGTACCGTCGAGTTCAACCCCACCCGCTCGGTGGCCTCGCTCCGGCGGGGGATTCTGCACAACGCGCTGCAGCGACCCGACGGCACGTGGGTGTGGCGCTACGCCCGCCACCGGCCGCCGGTCGATGGTGAGACGGTCGCCAGCGGCGACCCCCACGACCGGTTCAACCGCCTGTGGGACGCCCTTTCGGGCCTGGAGGTGCCGGTGATGCTGGTCCGGGGTATGCGGTCGCAATCGGTGGTCGACGACGACGACGAAGCCGAGCTGCTGCGCCGCTGCCCGCACGCCCGGGTGGAGCGCATCGCCGAGGCCGGTCACTCGGTCCAGGGCGACACCCCCCTCGAGTTGGCCGCCCTACTCGCTGACTTCAGGGGCTGAGCTCGGCCGACCCGGCAGGCACGGGCCGGTCCCAGCCGGCTGGCAGGTTTCGCACGCCCACGCCGTCCGGCCGCCCAGATCCCACCGTCGGATGACCGACCCGCAGCGGGCGCAGCGCCGCTGACCGTAGACGTAGGTGCGACGCCGGTCGGTCGCCGCAGCCTCCCTACGGTCGACGGTTATGATGCGCCCGCCGTCGTCGGCGGCGATCGGGTCGGGGCCCAGCCGGGCGATCAGGCGACCCTGGGTGAGGGCGTCGATCACCGCACAGGTCCGTGGGGTGGTCAGATCGACGACCTGACGGTGGATGGTGTGGCCCTCGGGCACACCACCAGCTTGGTCCGCCCCTTCCGCTATCGAAGCTCGGAGAACGGATCGGCCCGGCGGTGCCCTGCAAAAGGTAGGAATACCTATGATCAACGCATCAACTGACGAGTCGGGCTTCAGTCGTCCCAGCGCACGGCCGATGGCAACGAAGTATCCTGAAGGTGAACCAAAGACCAAGCAGGTGTGACGCCTTGTCGGATTCCGTCCGCCCCCACAACGCCTATGAGGCGCAGCTGCCGGCCGAGCTGGAGAGCGCGGTCGCGGCGCGACGACTGCTGTCCGAGGCGGCGGGGGTCTGGGGCCTCACCGATCAGGTCCGCCAGGACGGGGCGCTGGCCGTTTCGGAGTTGGTGACCAACGCCGTGCTGCATGCGGGAACCTCGTTTCGGGTGCGTATCGTCCGTCTCGGCGCCGGTATGCGCATCGAGGTGGAGGACGGCAATCCGTATCTGCCCCTGGTGGGTGCCGTCCGCCCCGAGGATCTCCTGGCCAACCGCTCCATGACCGGCCGGGGACTGGCCCTGATCGCCGCCACCGCGGACCGGTGGGGCTGCGACCCGAGGCCCGCCGGCAAGGTGGCCTGGGCCGAGGTCGGGACCGGGCAGAGGATGGTCGTACCGGTGCCCGAGCCGTGCTTTCCTCCGATGCGCGCCGAGCCTTCGATCCCCGAAGCGGCCCTCGAGCGCGGTGTGGTCCGCCGGACAGCGGTGGCCGGGTCGGGCCGTCGGGTCCACCTGATCGGGGTCCCGGTGGCGCTGCTCCTCGAGTCGACCCGCCAGCTGTCCGACCTGCAGCGCGAGGTGCAGGTCATGGCCATGGGCTGCAGTGCACCGCCCGAGCTGGAGCAGATCGTCACGACCGGCCGACCGTGGATCACCGACATCGATCTGTGGACCGACAGCGAGCGTCGGCTGGGGGAATCGGCGGCGGCCCGCGGGGACTCCACCGTCGACTTCGATGTCGTCGTCCCCGACGACATCGCCACGCGGATCGAGGGCATCGCCGGCTGGCTGCGCCGCGCCGCCTCGGGGCTGATGCACCGCCAGCTGCTCACCCTGCCCGCCAGCGCCGAGGTCACCGCCTACCGCCTCTGGTACGGCGAGGAGGTCCTCCGCCAACTCGCCGGTCGGCCTCCCCGCCCCTGCCCCGTGGGGGTCCGGGCGCGGCTCTGAGCCGACCGGCCCCGGCTACAGGTTGCTGAGCACCTCGAGGGCCCGGTCGGCGTGGGTGCTCATGTTGACCTCGGAGCGGATCACCGCCCGTACGGTGCGGTCGCGGTCGATCACGAACGTGGCCCGCTTGACCGGGGACAGGCCGAGCAGGCCGCCTTTGACCCCGAACGTCTCCGCCACTTGGCGGTCCTGGTCGGAGAGCAGCGGGAAGCCCAGGGAATGCTTTTCGTCGAACTGCTTCTGCTTGGTGACGCCGTCACGAGAGATGCCAACCGGTTGGGCTCCCACCGCGGCGAACTCAGATGCGAGGTCGCGGAAGTGGCAGCTCTCCCGGGTGCAGCCGGCGGTCATGGCCGCAGGGTAGAAGAACAGCACCACCGGTCCCGACTCGAGCATCTCCGACAGCCGGCGTGTGGTCCCGGTCTGATCCGCCAGCTCGAAGTCAGGAACCTGATCGCCCTCGTTGATGGCCACTTGCCCACCCCCTTCCACCCTGGAATCTAGCCCAGCCGGGTGGCGCAGCTCCCGGGGTGGGGTGATCGACCCGGTGGGGGCATCAGAGAAGTCTCTGCATGAGCACCACGTCGAGCCACTTGCCGAATTTGCGCCCCACTTCGCGTTCGACCCCGATCTCCTCGAAGCCGCACGCCCGGTGCAGCCCGATGGACGCGGCGTGCCCTCCGACTATCCGGCCGATGACCGCGTGGAAGCCGTGGGCGCCGGCCAGGTGGACCAACTCCGACAGGACGGCCCGCCCCACCCCTTGGCCCTGAGCCGTCGGGTCGACGTACACCGAATCCTCCACCGTCGTTCGGTAGGCCGGTCGGGGCCGGTATGGGGAGAGTGACCCGAACCCGCGCACCCCGCCGCCGTCGTCGACCGCCACCACAGCCGGGTGAGCCCCGCTGTGGTCGTCGAGCCAGGCCAGCTGGTCATCCAGCGAGCGTGGCACGAGGTCGAAGGTGACGGTGGAGCCGAGCACCTCGCGGTTGTATATGGTCCGGATGGCCTCGGCGTCGTCGAGGGTGGCCAGGCGCATTTTCACCCCGCTAGCCTACCGCTGGCCCGCTCATGGGCTCTCGGGTAGCATGTTCGGGTTACCCCGACCACCTCGCCTGTCGAGGTCGCCGCAGTTCCAAATCCGCCCCCTTAGCTCAGTCGGTAGAGCACAGCCATGGTAAGGCTGGTGTCGTCGGTTCGATTCCGACAGGGGGCTCGGCGGCGTAGCTCAGTTGGTCAGAGCACTCGGCTCATAATCGAGTTGTCGTCGGTTCAAGTCCGACCGCCGCTACCAGAAGCACCAGATCAGGAGAGTCCAGGCCGTGGCCAAGAACGAGAAGAGGGTGAAGGTGACGCTCGCTTGCGACGTGTGCAAGCGGCGCAACTACATCACCATGAAGAACAAGCAGAACGACCGCGAGCGGATCGAGATGAAGAAGTACTGCCGCTGGGATCGCCAGCACACCGTGCACAAGGAAACCCGGTAGGGGTCGACACGACCTCGGAGGCGGGCGCACCCCGTCGCTTCGACCGGCTGCACCAGCTCCGCCACTGGCGCGAGGCGGCCTGGTCCAACGACGGCGCCCTCCCCGACGCCGACGCACCCGCCGGCCGTCCGCCCCACCGGCGTCACGACGCCGGCTCGGTCCTGACCCCGGATGAGATGCAGACGCTGGTGGAGGCGGCGCGGGCGGGCGACGAGGCGGCCCTCGACGACCTGGTCCGGGTCACCTACGGCGGCACCTACACCCTCGCCTACCGCTTGACCGGCAACGAGGACGATGCCCGTGACGTGGTGCAGGATGCCTACCTGAGGGCCTGGCGGGGGCTGCGCCGCTTCCGCGGCGACGCCCAGTTCACGACCTGGCTGTACCGGATCACGGCCAACTGCTCGGCCAACCTTCTGGCCAAACGGGCTCGTCACCGGACCGAGCCGCTCTCCGACGACGAGCCCGTGGTGGACCATCGGACCGAGCACGACCCGGAGCGACAGGTCACCGGTTCCGACGAAAGGGCCCGAATCGCTGCGGCCCTGGCCCAGCTGCCGTGGAGACTCCGACAGGTGATCGTCCTGAGGGACATCTACGACCTGGCTCACGGAGCAATAGCCAAGGAGCTCGGCATCACCGAAGCGGCCGCCAAGGTACGACTCCACCGGGCCCGACGGCGCCTGCGAGACCTCCTGGCGGCCGAGAGCACCGAAGCCGGGGCCAGCTACGCCGCGCTCGGCGGTTCCTCCGACGGCCTCGGCGGTTCCTCCGACGGCCTCGGTGGATCGACCAGCGGTTCCGCTCCCGGGGCGGAGATCACGGTCGCCGATGCGCACGCTGGCTGAGCTGGTCCTGCTGCGGTCGGCCGCCTGTCGAGGTGCCGAGGGGGCGGTGGTGGCTCTGGCGGCCGGTGACTTCGCCGCGAGCCGCGCCGCCGGCGGTCACGTGGCGACCTGCCTGCGCTGCCAGGCCGAGGTCGTGGCCTACCGGCGGGTGATGGTGGTCATGCGGTCCATGCGCGACGACCGGCTGCCCTTCGGGCCCGGCTCGACCGACGAGGCGGTTCGTGGCCTGCAGGTCGTCGTCGGCCCCGGCGGCCGCTCCGGCCCGGGCGGCGAGGGTGCCATAAGGGCATTGTGGGCGGCGTGCGTAGGTGGTCTCACCGCCGCCGGCGCGGCCGGCCTGATGGTGTGGATCGCCCGGCGCCGACCCGGCCTGGCCCAGGTCGTCTGAGTAACAGGCGACGGCTTCCGTTGGTGTGACCGATGACACGGCCGAATCCAGGGGGGAGTGACCAGGGGCACGTAGGAAGCAGCGACGTGGACGGGGATACTGGAAACGAGCGCCCGATGGACCAACTCGGGACGTTTGTCCCTTCACAACCCAGGATGCGGGGACGATTAGTAGAAGAACCCCCCACATGCCGAGCAGAAGGACCCAGCGTAATGACCCGAGCGCCCACCAGTGACCCGATCAGCAGACTGAGCTGGGCCGAACGGCGGGCCTGGCGCGCGACCGACCGGAGGCTCCACCGGGAGCATGACGGCGATCAACTGGCGGAGCTGGTCGGCCTGGCCGTCGCCGGGGGAGGCGTCACCGGTATCTCCACGCCCAACAGTGACGGGGCCGACCTCGGCGCCACCCCTGTGGAGCTGATCATCGATGGACGGCGGGTCCGGGCCGCCCGGGTCCACCGGCGCACTCTGGCCGAACTGGGTGAGGCGATGTCGTCGATCGCGGCCGTGCCTCTCACCGCGGTCGGCCGTTACGGCACGTACTGGGTGCTGACCTTCCGGCTGGCCACCGAGCAGCTCGTGGTGCTGGCCGAGCAGCTGACCCTGCTGCCCGAGTGGGGCGGCCCCGGCGGTCGGGAGCCCGTCCCGTCGGCCCGCGGGCCCCGCACCGGCCTGGCCGTCTAGCGGTCCGACCGGGCCGCCGATCCTGTTGCGGTCCCCCGTCAGGGGCGCCGGCTCGTGGCCCCGCCCCCGGTGCTATCCTCGGGTGAACCCCACCGCAGGACGCCTGCAGAGGGCAGTAGCTCAATTTGGCAGAGCACCGGTCTCCAAAACCGGCGGTTGGGGGTTCGAGTCCCTCCTGCCCTGCTCCCCGACAGCGAGAAGGCCACGACCGTGGAAAGCATGAACCGACAACAGAGGCGGCTGATGCAGCGCCAGGGCCAGATGACCGAGGACGGTCAGCCCGTGGCCCGCCGGGCCGAGCCATCCGAGCGGCGGGCCACCCGTCCCGCCCCGGGGGCGCCCAAGCGGACATCGCCGCGTCAGTTCCTCCATGAGGTCAACGTCGAGCTGCGTAAGGTAGCATGGCCGACCCGGGCCGAGACGACCAACTACGCCACGGTTGTCTTCGTGGCGTTGGCCGTCCTGATGGCCCTCATTTTCGGCCTGGACCTCCTGTTCTCGAACTTGGCCAACTCCCTATTCTCCTAGCGGTCATGCCTGAAGACGACTTCAACGATCCTCCTGAACACGACGCGGCTTCCGATCGACTCGATGAGTCATCGGCCGACGACGCCATCGATGCGGAGGCAAATCCCGACTCGACGGTCAGCCCCGGCGCCCAACTCGACCCCGGTGACGGGGACATCGACGACGAAGCACCGGCCGCCCCCGAGAGCCCCTACGACCGACCGGGCCAGTGGTATGTGATCCACAGCTACGCCGGTTACGAGAACAAGGTGAAGTCCAACCTCGAGAGCCGCATCGCCTCCATGAACATGGAGGAGCGGATCTTCGAGGTCGTCATCCCCATGGAAGACGTCATCGAGTTCAAGAACGGCAAGAAGCAGGTCGTGTCGAAGAAGGTCTTCCCCGGGTATCTGCTGGTCCGTCTCGATCTTGACGACGACTCCTGGTACGTGGTGCGTAACACCCCCGGCGTGACCGGCTTCGTGGGTCTCGGGGCGCGCCCGACGCCGCTGTCACGCAAGGAGGTCGAGGGCATCCTCCAAGTGGAGGTGGCCGCCGAGACCGACGGTGCCGGCGGCCGTAAGCGCCCGGCGCGGGGGATGGAGTACGAGGTGGGTGAGTCGGTGCGGGTCAAGGAAGGCCCCTTCGCCGACTTCACCGGCACCATCGCTGAGATCAACGAGGACCAACTCAAGCTGAAGGTCCTTGTCAACATCTTCGGCCGGGAGACACCGGTCGAGTTGGATTTCGCCCAGGTGGCGAAGCTTTGAGGAGCAGGAGCAGCCAAATGATCCATAGCGCCCGCCGCGCCCAGACGCGGCTACTGAGACGTCCCTGTGGCGGTCCCCGAGGCCCGGTGTCCCTCCTGGGCGTCCGCCACGGGTCGGGTTGGGGGTCATAGTGGCCAAGCGCCGCGTCACCGCCATCGTCAAGATCCAGCTCCCGGCCGGCAAGGCCACACCCGCCCCCCCGGTGGGTACCGCCCTCGGACCCCACGGCGTTCAGACCATGGAGTTCGTGAAGCAGTACAACGCGGCCACCGAGGACAAGGTCGGCCAGGTGATCCCCGTGGAGATCACCATCTTCGAGGATCGCAGCTTCACTTTCGTGCTGAAGACACCTCCCACCCCGGTGCTCATCCGCCAGGCCGCCGGCCTGGAGAAGGGCTCGAAGATCACCGGCCGGGAGACGGCTGGGACCATCACCGAGGAGCAGCTGGTCGAGATCGCCCAGCTCAAGATGCCCGATCTCAACGCCAACGACCTCGAGGCCGCCAAGGCCCAGGTAGCGGGCACGGCCCGGTCCATGGGCATCAAGGTCGGTTAGTACCGCGCTGATTCTGCTGGCGCCCGGGAGGACCTCGCCCGGGCCGACACCATCCGAACGAGGGAGACAGGAAGATCATGTCGAGCAAAGGTAAGAAGTACACAGACGCCACCAAGCGTTTCGACCGGACCCGCAGCTACGCCCCGGCGGAGGCGTTGGGGCTGGTGAAGAGCCTGGCCAGCGCCAAGTTCGACGAGACGGTGGAGATGTCCATCCGTCTCGGTGTGGACCCCCGAAAGGCCGATCAGGTGATCCGCGGGACGGTGGCCCTACCGGCCGGCACCGGCAAGACGGTGCGGGTGGCGGTGTTCGCCGCCGGTGCGGCCGCCGAGGAGGCCCGTGCCGCGGGCGCCGACTTCGTGGGCGCCGACGATCTGGTGGTCCAGGTCGACGGGGGGATGATGGATTTCGACGTGGCTATAGCCACCCCGGATCTCATGGGACAGGTCGGGCGCCTGGGGCGCAAGCTCGGTCCTCGGGGGCTGATGCCCAACCCCAAGACCGGAACGGTCACGACCGAGGTCGGCAAGGCGGTGACCGACTTCAAGGGAGGACGGGTCGAGTACCGGGCTGACACCCGCTCGCGCGGCGTCGTGCAGGTACCGATCGGCAAGGTGAGCTTCGATCAAGCCGACCTGCTGAAGAACTTCCGGGCCGTGGTCGACGAGGTGCAGCGGGCCAAGCCGGCGGCGGCCAAGGGCAAGTACATCAAGTCGGTTGCGGTCAGTTCCACCATGGGTCCAGGGGTGGACATCGACGCCAACTCGCTTCGGGTCACCGACGAGGAGCTAGCCGCTCTCTGACCGGTTGGACGGGCGGCCCCCAGGGGGCGCCGCGCGCCGTGCGCTAGCGGCCCCGCCTTCCGTAGCATTGCCGGAAAGATGGCCAAGCCCGAATGGATGCCCCAGAGGCTGTACCAGTGGACCAAACCCAGGTCCCTCGGGCTGCACGCGCTCTTCCTCATCGTCGCCGGCGGGTGCCTGGCCGCCATGTGGTGGCAGGTGCACCGGGCCATGCAGGGCAACGTCCTCAGCTACCTGTACTCGGTGGAGTGGCCGGCCATCGCGGTGGTGGCGGGCATCGGGTGGTGGCAGATGTTCCATGACACCCCCGAGGACATCGCCCGACGCTCGGAGTACCACCGCCGCATGAGGGCAGCCAGCGCCGAGGTGGTGGCCCGTACCCTCCCCCGATCGGCCCGGGCCCTCACTGTGGATTCCTCGGAGGTCGGCGGCGGGGCCCTCGGAGGAGGGTCGACGCCGGCCCTGGCCGTGGAATCCTCCGCCGGGCGGTCGCCGGCGGGGGGTGGCAGGCTCGACGCCTCGAGCGGATCGGCCCTCGTGGCCACCGGTCAAGTGGTGGCCGCCCGGACCGACCGTCCCGACGGCGGAGCCGTTCTGCTCGGGCCTGAGGACTCCGATCTGCCCGAAGACGAGATATCCGAGTACAACCGTTACCTGGCCACACTGGCCCTCAAAGGGAAGGCGAAGACGTGGCGCAACCCTCACGGTCTGTGACCAGCCTGGCGACGCCCCTCGGGCGCTACCGCCTCATGGCGTGGGTGGTGGGAACGATGCTCATCGCAGTGTTCGTGGCCATCCCCTTTCAGTCGGTGGAGAAGGTCATCGGCCCCCTCCACGGCGTCCTCTACATCGCCTATCTGGCGACCGTGGTCCAGATGCTGCTGGTCTACCGCCTGGGCTTCTGGTACTTCGTCGGCATGGTGGTGGCGGGCTGGTGCCCCTTCGTGTCGTTCGTGGTGGAGCGACTGGTGACCCGACGGCTGGGCGGCTCCCCGGCCGGCTATACTCGTGGTCCTACATTCGAATCTGATCTCGAGCCGTAGACATCCGGTACGCCCTGACAGGCGTCTAAGTGGGCCGCCGGCCCAGCCCGACGAGGCGAGTGGTGCTTCCCTTTGGTGGGTACCGCCCGGCGCGCCGGTGTGGACATCAAGGAGGTGACCTTTGGATAACCCGAGACCGGAGAAAGTAGCCGTCGTCGAGGAGGTGCGGGAGCACTTCAGCGAAGCCAACGCGGCCATACTCACCGAGTACCGCGGGCTCACGGTCAAGGATCTCGCCGGCCTGCGCCGTCTGCTGCGCAGCAACGGCGGCGAGTACAAGATCTACAAGAACACGCTGGTGGCCCTGGCCGCCCGCCAGTCGGGCCTGGCCGACCTCGAGCCGCTGCTCGAAGGGCCGACCGCCATCGCCTTCGTCACCGGTGACGCCGCGGCTGTGGCCAAGACCCTGCGGGACTACTCGAGGACCAACCCCCTGCTCGTGATCAAGGGAGGCGTCCTCGGCGACAAGGTCATCGGGTCTCCCGAGACCGCCGCCCTCGCCGATCTGCCGTCTCGTGAGGTGCTCCTCGCCCAGCTGGCCGGTGCTATCGCGGCCCCGATGCAGCAGATGGCCGGGCTGCTCCAGGCCCTGCCCCGCAACCTGGCCTACGGCCTGGCTGCCCTACGCGACAAGCTCGAGTCCGAGGGGCCGTCGTCGGCCGCGGCGCCCGACGCAACTGCGGCCACCGATGCGGATACGGCCACCGCCGAGACCGACGGCGATACCGGTGGCGCACCGACCGACGAGGAAGCGGCGCCCGCCACCGAGCCCGATGCCGCGGCCACCGATACCGCAGCTGCCGCGGCCGCCGACGAGGCCGCCGAATCCACTGACCAAGAATCAACCGAGACCGAATAACACTCAGGAGAAACGCCCGATGGCAACCAAGGAAGAGATTCTCGACAGCATCGCCAACCTCACCGTCCTCGAGCTCTCCGAGCTCCTGAAGGACTTCGAGGAACGCTTCGGCGTCACCGCCGCTGCCCCGGCCGCCGTGGCCGTGGCCGCCCCGGCGGGCGGCGGCGGGGCCGAAGCCGCCGCCGAGGAAGAGCAGGACGAGTTCGATGTGGTCCTGACCTCCGCCGGTGACAAGAAGATCCAGGTCATCAAGGAGGTCCGGGCGCTCACCAGCCTGGGCCTGAAGGAGGCCAAGGATCTGGTCGATGCCGCGCCCAAGGCCGTCCTCGAGAAGGTGTCCAAGGAGGACGCCGAGAAGGCCAAGGCGCAGCTCGAAGGCGCCGGCGCCACCGTCGAACTGAAGTAGACCGGACGGGACGGGTGGGTGGCCGGTGGTCACCACCCGTCGGGGGCGGCCACGTGACACCCCGGTGAGGAAGCCGAAATGGGAAGAGCCCCACCCCCGAACGGGAGGTGGGGCTCTTTCGCGTCGTCCGCGACGGCGGCGGTGCAGCTATTCGACGGCCACCAGCCGGGCGGCCCACGCCAGGGGGAGCAGGGCGACCAGCAGCAACCCGATTTGCAGCGCCAGAGGTTGACCGGGCCGTCCGTAGATGGCCTGGTGCAGGGCGTTGACCCCCTTCTGGGTCGCCGCGAAGTGCTTGGCGAACAGGGTCGGCAGGAAGGTGGCGCCGATCAGACCAGCTCCCAGGGCCAGCGGGAAGGCGACCACCGGTCCGGTCAGGGCCACGGCCAGCCCGGCCAGGGCCAGGGCCAGGAGCAGCACGCCGGTGGCCGCACCGTGGGGCTGGTAGACGTAGCTGGCCGCCCCTACGGCCACGATCAGGAGGGAGATCAGGGTGCGGATGCGCAGCGACGTCCGGGCGGCCACGATCATCAACAACGCCGTGAAACCAGGCACCAGGACGGCCAGGACCCCCGCCACGCCGAGCACCACCCGCTGAGGGGCGCCGTGATGGGCCGCCCCCGAGATGAGCCTGTCGGCCAGCGACAGAACCAGGCGCTCGGCGGTTGCGGCCAGGGACTTGCCCGCCCCGGCCAGGTAGGGGAGACGGCCGACGGCCACCGCCACCCCCGCCGCCACCCCGGCTAGCAGCCAGAGGCGACCTCTCAATTGCGACGGAAATGTCTGGGGCCGAGACCACCGTTGCCGCTGACCCAGGCGTCGAGCTTGGAGCTGAACTCCTTGGATTCGACTCCCCCCTGGCCGGACACGACGGCGATCTCACCGGTGGTGTCGTCGGTGCGGTAGATGGGGGCGATGGGCGAGAACGCCGTCGGCCAGGGCATCTCCTGGTCGACCGCGCCGGGGCTCGCCGCGGACGCTACCGACGACGCCGCGCCATCGGGGCGGGGGCCGCTGGCCTGTGAGGCGCCGGGGCCGAGCGGCTCCGACGACACCGGGGGAGCGGTTCGGGGAAGGTCGGAGCCGGTCGCGACCTCGGCGGCGGTCGGCGGGGCCGACTCAGCCGACCCGGTCTCGGCCGTGCGGGGATCGTGATCTTGGTGGGCCTCACCGTCGACGGTCGGGGTGGGACGCTCGTCGGTCGCTTCGGTCGCTTCGGTCGCCTCGGTCGCTTCGGCCGGCTCGTCGTCGCTCGCCAGGGCCACCTCGCCGTCGCTCGTCACCGCCGGGGTCTCCTCGGAAGCGCTGACAGCCTCCACCACAGCGGGGTCTCCCGCGGCCGGGCCAGTCGCCGCGGCGGGATCGGTGGCGCCACCCGGGCCTTCCTGACCGGACGCCTGGTCGCGCCCGGCGGGGCCGACCAGGCCGAGGGCCTGACCGAGGGACTCCCGCAGGCCGGCGATGGTGGCGGCGACCGCGTCGCGCTGCTCGGCGAGGGCGCGCAGCTCGGCCTCGCCTCTCTCCCGCTTCTCCTTCTGCTCGGCCAGCATCCTGGCCTCCTCGGCGCGGGTGTGGGAGATCACCTGCTCGGCCCACTGCTCGATCTGGCGGGTGCGGGCCGTCGCCCGGGCCTCCGCCTCGGCCACGATCTCCGCCGCCTCGGCCCGGGCCGCAGCTTCGATCCGTCGAGCCTGTTCCTCGCCTCGGGCGATGGCCCCTCTGGCCTGATCCTCGGCCGAGGCCACCTCCTCGCGGGCCTTCTCGATCATGCCCGCGGCGGTGGCCTCGGCCCGGCCGATGGTGTCGGCCGCGGTCTCCTCGGCGCCGCGCAACAGTATGGCGATCCTCTCCCCGAGCACCGCCCCGGTGCGCGGGACGTCCTTGCTGATCCGCTCCTCCAGATCGGCGATGCGGGTGTTCAGGCGCTCTATGTGGGCCTGCATGGCCCGGTTGCGGTCCTCGGCCTCCTCGACCTGGCCAAGAGCCTCGGCGAGAGAATCTAGGTACTCGTCGACCTCCATCCGGTCATAGCCACGCAAGCTGACGGTGAAGGACGGGACATTGGTTTTGGATTCCATCTACGGCTCCTCGCGACAGGCGGCGGGCGTGGCTGAACCCGCCGGCTCCTGTCGGGACCCGATCCCCTCGCCTCCATACTCCTAGATGCGGGCCCGGCGCGCAAGGACCGGCCCTCGGTGGCCCGCCCCGGGGGTTGCCGCCGACGGGGTCGTGATGTGTCACCCCGGTGTGTGGACCACCGGCGAGCTGTGCCAGCGCTCGGCGGCCCACGCCGGCACGCCGCAGGCGCTCACGAGAAGCCTCAGGGTGGCGCGGCACTCCAGCAGGTCGTCGCCCCACGCCACCAGGTGCACCCCGGGCCCGGCCAGGGGAAGGGCGGCTCCGGAGGCCGAGCCCTCGGTGGCCCGGGCGGCCTGCCAGCCCCGCTCGTGGTGGGGATCGACGATCACGATCTGCGAGACCACCCTGGCCCCCTCCAGCACGGCGGGTGACTCCCACAGCGGCGATTCCGGCCCTACGGCCAGCTCGCTGCAGAAAGTCGGCCAGCCGCCGCGGTCGATCCGGATACGCGACGCCCAGGTTCCGGGGCGGGGCACGCCCCGCTGGTCGATCAGGAACTCGTCGCGCCACACCAGACGGGCGCTGCCGGCCATCTCGATGGTGGCGTTCTGCTGGTGTGAGCACCCCTCGGTGGCGACCCCCGGTTCGGGCCGCCAGGTGAGCAGGGCGTCGCTGGCGACGGTGGCGGTCACATCCATGGAGGATCCGGCCGGACCGGCCCAGTGGGGGCGACGGCTACCGACCCGGGCGAGCGTGGCCGCGGCCGAGCGAACCTCGGCGGCGCAACCCACCCCGACTTGGACCGAGAGCCGCAGATGGTCGCCACCCTCGGGGTGAGCGGCGGACCCGACGACCGTGACTCCCCAACGGTCCGGGGCGAAGGTGTGGGCTGCGGACGGCTGCACGTCGGTGACTATCGGCTCACCGCCTATGCCGGCGCGGAAGCTGATGGAGGCGTGCGGAGCCGAGGCCGACGGGCTCATCGGCGGGCCAGGTCCGGTCGAAGGGGTTGCTCCTCGGAGAGATAGAACAGTGCCGGGGCGCCCGGAGCCGGGAGATCACTGAACGGCCGATCGCTCCAGTCGGCGGCGGCGCGGGCCAGGCGGGTCACCTCGGGGGCCAGGTCGATTCCGAGCTCGCTGATCGCGCTGCCGGCCAGACCGAGCAGGCTGCCGGCCGCGAACGCCGGACCGGTGATCGACTCGTAGGCGGCCGCCTCGGCGGCGTCGTAGGGCACGCATCCCGCCAGCGCCGCGATCACTCCGATGACCACGGGGTAGTGGGGCCTCCCGGAGTGGCCCGCGCTGGCGCGGGCCAGGGTGGTCAGGTGCGGGTGCCGGGAACAGCTCGCGGCCAGGCCCAGAACGTGTCCGCCTCGGTCGCGCGACTCGCGCCGGACGGCCGGCGCGGCGAGCCGGGCGTCGAGCTCGGCTTCCACGGTCCGGAACAGGGCGGCCGGCGAAGCAGTCTCGCCGGCGCGGGCGCACACCGCCGCGGCCCCGGCTGCGGAGACGGCCCCCAAGGTCCAAAGGCGGCCGTGCAGGAAGGACCTCAGGCTGGCGAGGTCGCTCACCGACCCGACTGCGCAGGCCGCCGACACGACCCTCGAGCGGTCGGGGTTCCCGGACGGATAGCGGGCCTCGGCCATCAGCATCCTCAGGGGGTCCGACACCCTGATGACGTCGGCCCCCTGCCCGGGTCAATGGAGCGGCCGGTCACCTCCACCGGCTCGAGCCGCCCAATTCGGAAAAGCGAGAAGGGAGAGCGAGGAGGGAGAGCGACCGGTCCGGGTGGGTAGCTGGATCCCCGTGACCGATTCCGTGGTGGAGGTGCTCGAGCAGCAGCACCAGCGGGTAGCCGAGTTGTTCGAGAGGGTCAGCGCGCTCGGCGAGGACCGACCCGTAGCCCTCGAACGCCTGTCGAAGGAGCTCGCCGCCCACGTGGCCGCCGAGAGGGCCACCGTCGTCCCCCTCATCGCCGATGTCGGCCTCGGCACCTACCTGGAGCGCCGGATCGGACAGGACCATCAGACGGTGAACCTGCGCCATCCCGACGACCCCCAAGACGCGATGGGCGACGTCCCCGATCAGCGGTAGGGGACCCCGACCGGGTCCGAGCGGCCGGCCGCCGGCCGTCGCGGCGCGTTTCTCAGCCGGAAGTTCTTGACCAACTCGGTCCCGTCCCGTACCCTAACTCGCAAAACCACGTGTGCCTCTGGACGAGGGCTCGGCTATTTCTTGCGTTAGCCCTCCCGGCAGTCCTAGACTGGCGTCGCCGTGGTCCCCCGCTCTGCGTCTTCAGCTTCTTCGACGCGGGTTAGGCGCGACTTCGCGGCAATCATCCATACCGCACTGCCCCAGGAGTAGGTCTTGCCGACTCGTTCCACGTCCCGGGAGCGTTTTTCCTTCGCCAACCTCGATGAGGTCCTGCCTTTGCCGGATCTCATCTCCATCCAACGCGACTCGTTCCGGTGGTTCCTCGAGGAGGGACTCGCCGACACGTTCCGCGATATTTCTCCTATCGAGGATTTCTCGGGATCGCTGAAGCTGATTCTCGAATTCGATCCGACCGATCAGGATTTGCGCCCACCTCCGAAGTTCACCGTGGAGGAGTGCAAAGAGAAGGACATGACCTACGCCGCCCCCATCTTCGTGCGGGCCCAGTTCCAGAACGCCAACACCGGCGAGATCAAGGAACAGACCGTGTTCATGGGGGACTTCCCGATGATGACGGACAAGGGGACCTTCATCATCAACGGCACCGAGCGGGTCGTGGTCTCGCAGCTGGTCCGCAGCCCAGGGGTGATCTTCCAGCCCGGCCGGGATCTCAAGACCGTCGTCACCGGGACCATTCACCCCTACCGCGGTGAGTGGATCGAGTTCGACGTGGAGGCCAAGCCCGGCAAGGAGATCACCGCCGGATCGCGTGTGGCCCGCAAGCGCCGCCTCAGTCTCTTCGTGCTCCTGCGCGCTCTCGGCTACACCAACGATGACGGGTTCATCGACCGTTTCGTCCGCCACTTCGACTTCCTCGAGGCTCAGTGGGAGAAGGAGCGGGAGCTGGCGGCCACCCAGGAGGAGGCGCTGCTCGAGATCTACAAGCGGGCCCGCCCCGGCGAGCCTCCGAGCGCCGAGTCCGCCCGCGTCTACTTCGAGAACGCCTTCTTCAACCCGAAGCGCTATGACCTGACCCGGGTCGGCCGCTACAAGCTCGACCGCAAGCTGGGCCCCGAGATCGACCGGCTCGAGGAGCTGTTCGGCGTTCAGCTGGATCGACCCGTGGACGGCCAGGGTGTGCTCTCGCGGGCCGAGATTCTCGCTGCCTGCAGCTACCTGCTGCACCTGGCCAAGGGCGAGTCGGGCTACCGCCTGGACGACCAGGACCACTTCGCCAACCGGCGCATCCGCTCGGTCGGCGAGCTCATCCAGAACCAGGTCCGGGTGGGTCTGTCACGCATGGAGAGGGTGGTGCGCGAGCGTATGACCACCCAGGACGTCGAGGCCATCACCCCTCAGACCCTGATCAACATCCGCCCGGTCGTGGCCGCCATCAAGGAGTTCTTCGGGACCTCACAGCTGTCGCAGTTCATGGACCAGACCAATCCCTTGTCGGGTCTGACCCACAAGCGGCGGTTGTCGGCCATGGGCCCGGGCGGTCTGTCGAGAGAGCGCGCCGGGTTCGAGGTGCGGGACGTCCACACCTCCCACTACGGCCGCATGTGCCCCATCGAGACCCCCGAGGGACCGAATATCGGCCTCATCGGGCACCTCGCCTCGTACGGCCGTATCAACAGCTACGGCTTCATCGAGACCCCCTACCGGAGGGTGACCGACGGTCGGGTGACCGACGAGATCGTCTACCTGGCCGCCGACGAGGAGGAGGAGTACGTCATCGCCCAGGCCAACGCCAAGTTGGCTGATGACGGCACCCTCACCGAGGACCGGGTCCTCGTCCGCCGGGCCCCGGTCGGTCCGGGAGTGCGGGTCGGAGCGACGGGTACGAGTTACGGCACCACCTCGGAGGTGGACTTCGTTCCGCCCGCCGAAGTGGATCTGATGGACGTCTCACCCAAGCAGATCGTGTCCATCTCCACGGCCTTGATCCCTTTCGTGGAGCACGACGACGCCAACCGGGCGCTGATGGGCGCCAACATGCAGAAGCAGGCCGTGCCGCTGGTCAAGCCCGAGGCTCCCTTCGTGGGTACCGGCGTGGAGGCCCGCGCCGCCCGCGACGCCGGCGACGTGCTCGTCGCCGAGGGTGACGGGATGGTGACCGAGTCGGCCGGCGAGCTGGTCACGGTGGAGTACGAGCCGGGGCAGACCGACTGGGCGGGCACCCCGCTCGGCCGGAAGGTCTACCGGCTGGCCAAGTTCCGCCGGTCCAACCAGAACACCTGCCTCAACCAGCGCATCGTGATCGAGGAAGGCGCCAGGGTACGCAAGGGCGAAGTCCTGGCCGACGGTCCCTCCACCCAGGAAGGCGAGCTCGGGCTCGGCAAGAACCTGCTGGTGGCCTTCATGCCATGGGAGGGCTACAACTACGAGGACGCCATCATCCTCTCCGAGCGCCTGGTGCGCGACGACGTGCTCACCAGCATCCACATCGAGGAGCACGAGGTCGACGCCCGCGACACCAAGCTTGGTGCCGAGGAGATCACCCGGGACATCCCCAACCTCTCCGAAGAGATCCTGAAGGACCTCGACGAGCGGGGCATCATCCGCATCGGCGCCGAGGTGGGCGCGGGCGATGTCCTGGTGGGGAAGGTCACCCCCAAGGGCGAGACTGAGCTCACCCCCGAGGAGCGCCTACTGCGGGCCATCTTCGGTGAGAAGGCCCGCGAGGTGCGAGATACCAGCCTCAAGGTGCCCCACGGCGAGTCGGGCAAGGTCATCGACGTCAGGGTGTTCTCGAGGGAAGACGCCCACGAACTACCCCCCGGCGTCAACCAGCTGGTGCGGGTCTACGTGGCCCAGCGACGCAAGATCTCCGAGGGGGACAAGCTCGCCGGCCGTCACGGCAACAAGGGCGTCATCTCCAAGATCCTGCCCGTCGAGGACATGCCGTTCCTGGCCGACGGCACCCCGGTGGACATCATCTTGAACCCGCTCGGCGTACCCAGCCGTATGAACGTGGGGCAGGTGCTGGAAAGCCACCTGGGCTGGGCCGCCCGCTGGGGTTGGGAGGGCAACGAGCTAGCCGCGCCTCCCCTTACCGGTGCCGAGCGCAAGACCCGCCCGGTGACCACGCCCAGCGTGCGTATCGCCACGCCGGTCTTCGACGGCGCCCACTGGGACGAGGAGGAGGAGGCCGGGCGCCACCCGACCATCCAGCGGATCTTCGAGACCATCAACCCGGACGTCACCGACGACGACGGGACGCCCATCCCCCACGGGACCACCGGACGACTCATCGGTCGGGACGGCAAGGCGACCCTGTTCAACGGTCGGACCGGTGAGCCCTACGACAATTCCATCAGTGTCGGCTACGTCTACATCCTGAAGCTGGCCCACCTCGTCGACGACAAGATCCACGCCCGTTCCACCGGCCCGTACTCCATGATCACCCAGCAGCCCCTCGGCGGCAAAGCCCAGTTCGGCGGCCAGCGGTTCGGGGAGATGGAGGTGTGGGCTCTCGAGGCCTACGGCGCGGCGTTCGCCCTCCAGGAGCTGCTCACCATCAAGTCCGACGACGTCCTCGGCCGGGTCAAGGTCTACGAGGCCATCGTCAAGGGTGAGAACATCCCCGAGCCGGGCATCCCCGAGAGCTTCAAGGTGCTCATCAAGGAGATGCAGAGCCTCTGTCTCAATGTCGAGGTTCTGTCCTACACCGGCGAGGAGATCGAGATGCGTGAGCTCGACGAGGACGTGTTCCGCACGGCCGAGGAGCTTGGCATCGACATCAGCCGGCCGGAGCGGGGATCCGACGAGGAGGATGCCCGCCGGGCCAACGAGAGGGGTTTTTGATGTCGGCCCGCAAGCAGAGCTTGCCGCCCGAATTCGATCGTGCCGGCGGGGCCGGCGCTGGAGGTGTCTTTTAAGTGCTGGATGTCAACAACTTCGAGCAGCTTCGCATCGGTCTGGCCACTGCCGACTCGATCCGCACGTGGTCCAACGGCGAGGTCAAGAAGCCCGAGACCATCAACTACCGCACCCTGCGTCCTGAGAAGGACGGCTTGTTCTGCGAGAAGATTTTCGGTCCCACCAAGGACTGGGAGTGCTACTGCGGCAAGTACAAGCGGGTCCGGTTCCGGGGCATCGTCTGTGAGCGCTGCGGCGTGGAGGTCACCCGCTCCAAGGTGCGGCGGGAGCGGATGGGCCACATCGAGCTGGCCGCCCCGGTCGTGCACATCTGGTACCTGCGCGGCACCCGCAGCTGGCTGGCCTACCTGCTCATGGGCACCGAGGCCCGGGAGGAGCTGAAGGCCAAGCAGCTGGAGAAGGTCATCTACTTCGCCGCCAACCTGGTCACCTGGGTCGACGAGGAGAAGCGTCACACCGACCTGGCCAGCCTCGAGGCCGAGCTCCAGGAGGAGCTGGGCGAGATCGAGCGGGCCCGGGATCTGGACCTGGACCGACGTTTCAAGGCCCTCGAAGAAGAGTTGGCCAAGATGGAGGCCGATGGCGCCAAGGACTCGGAGCTGAAGGCCCGTCAGCGTCAGGTTGACAAGGAGCTCGCGTCGATACGGGAGCGGGCCGAGGCCGAGCTGGACCTGACCAAGCGCACCTTCGACGAGTTCCGGAACCTGCACGCCCGCAAGATCCTCGAGGACGAGACCCTCTGGCGGGAGATGAAGGACCGTTACTCGGACTACTTCCGGGGTGGCATGGGGGCCGAGGCCATTGCCTCGCTCATCAACGAGATCGACTTCGACGAGGAGGAGGTCAAGCTCCGCGAGGCCATCGACCCGAGCGACGGTCGCCGGCCCTTGTCGGTGCAGCGCCGCCAGAAGGCCATCAAGAGACTGAAGATCGTCTCGGCGTTCAACCGCCGCGACGAGAACGGCCGGCGGGCCAACGACCCGAGGGCCATGATCCTCGACGCCGTACCGGTGATCCCGCCCGAACTGCGCCCCATGGTGCAGCTCGACGGCGGTCGTTTCGCCACGTCCGATCTCAACGACCTCTACCGCCGGGTGATCAACCGCAACAACCGGCTGAAGAGGCTGCTCGATCTGGGCGCCCCCGAGATCATCGTCAACAACGAGAAGCGGATGCTCCAGGAGGCCGTCGACGCCCTGTTCGACAACGGTCGCCGGGGCCGGCCGGTTACCGGGCCCGGTAACCGGCCGCTCAAGTCGCTCTCGGACATGCTGAAGGGCAAGCAGGGCCGGTTCCGCCAGAACCTGCTGGGCAAGCGCGTCGACTACTCGGGCCGTTCGGTCATCGTGGTGGGCCCCACCTTGAAGTTGCACCAGTGCGGTCTGCCCAAGCAGATGGCCCTGGAGCTGTTCAAGCCTTTCGTGATGAAGCGGCTCGTCGACTTGGAGCTGGCCCAGAACATCAAGTCGGCCAAGCGCATGGTCGAGCGTCGCCGCTCCCAGGTGTGGGATGTGCTCGAGGAAGTGATCAAGGAGCACCCGGTGTTCCTCAACCGTGCCCCCACCCTGCACCGGCTGGGCATCCAGGCCTTCGAGCCGGTGCTGGTCGAGGGCAAGGCCATCCAGATCCACCCTCTCGTCTGCACGGCGTTCAACGCCGACTTCGACGGGGACCAGATGGCCGTGCACCTGCCGCTGTCGGCTGAGGCCCAGGCCGAGGCCCGCATCTTGATGCTGTCGGCCAACAACATCCTCTCACCGGCCACCGGCCGGCCCATAACCGTGCCCACCCAGGACATGGTCTTCGGTGCCTACTACCTGACCCTGGTCAAGGAGGGGGCCGTGGGGGAGGGGCGGGTCTTCCGCCATCTCTACGAGGTCGAGCGGGCCTACGACGCCGGCGAGGTGGATCTGCACGCCAAGATCACCTACCGCCGACCGCTCCCCGATGTCGATCCGCAGAGCGACGAGCCGGCCTACGACGAGATCGAGACCACCCCCGGTCGGATCATCTTCAACACCGCCCTGCCCGACGATTTCCAGTTCGTCAACGACATCGTCGGCAAGCGCAACCGTTCCATCGGCTCCATCGTCGAGGTTCTGGCCGAGCGTTACCCCCGGGTCACGGTCGCCACCAGCTTGGACGCCATCAAGGATCTGTGCTTCCGCTACGCCGCCCGCTCCGGTCTCACCATCTCCATCGACGACGTCAAGACACCGCCGTCGAAGGGCGAGATCATCGCTCGCTACGAGACCGAGGCCCAAAAGGCCGAGAGTCAATTCAAGCGGGGCATCATCACCGACGACGAGCGGCGCCAGAAGGAGATCGAGATCTGGACGGCGGCCAACTCGGAGATCGGGCGAGCCATGGAGCAGACCTTGGCCGAGACCAAGTTCAATCCGCTCGACATGATGGTCGACTCGGGCGCCCGCGGTAACCCGCAGCAGGTGCGCCAGATCGCCGGCATGAAGGGCCTGGTGTCCAACCCGCGGGGCGAGATGATCCCACGCCCCATCCGGTCCTCGTTCCGTGAAGGTCTGTCGGTGCTCGAGTACTTCATCTCGACCCACGGCGCCCGCAAGGGCCTGGCCGACACGGCGCTGCGGACCGCCGACTCCGGGTACCTGACCCGCCGTCTCGTCGACGTGGCCCAGGAGCTGATCGTCCGTCAGGAGGACTGCGGCACGACGCGTGGCATCTGGATCGATGCCATCCAGCGTGACGACGAACGGGTCCGCTCGTATCTCGAGACCCGCATCGACGGACGGGTGCTGGCCCGGGACGTCACCCTCTCCGACGGATCGGTGATCGAAGCCGGCACCATGATCTCCCCGCAGGTCATGGAGACCCTCCGTGACGACCCCGCCGTGGACCGCATCAACTGCCGTTCGGTCCTCACCTGCGAGGCCGAGCACGGGGTCTGCGGGTTCTGCTACGGACGGTCGCTGGCCACCAACCGACCCATCGAGCTCGGCGAAGCGGTCGGTGTCATCGCCGCCCAGTCGATCGGTGAGCCGGGCACCCAGCTGACCATGCGGACCTTCCACCAGGGTGGTATCGCGGGTGAGGACATCACCCACGGTCTGCCCCGCGTGGTGGAGCTGTTCGAGGCCCGAACCCCGAAGGGGGCGGCGATCCTGGCTCGCATCTCGGGGGTGATCCGTATAGAGGAAGAGGACACCGGCCATCGCATCGTGATCGTCGCCGACGACGGGACCGAGGACGTCTACAACGTCAGCGTCCGGGCCAAGCTGGCCGACGGCATCGTCGACGGAGCCGAGGTGACCGCCGGCGATCCCATCGTGGACGGTCCGAAGGACCCCAAGCAGCTACTCGAGATCAAGGGCATCCGCGAGACGCAGCAGTACCTGGTCAACGAGGTGCAGCAGGTGTACCGCGACCAGGGCGTGTCGATCCACGACAAGCACATCGAGCTGATCGTCCGTCAGATGCTGCGGCGGGTGCTGGTCGCCGACCAGGGCGAGAGCCCGTTCCTGCCCGGTGAGCGCGTCGACTCGCGTACCTACGCCGAGGTCAACCGCCTCCTCGTCACCGAGGGTAAGCGGCCCGCCGAAGGGCGCCCCGAGCTGATGGGCATCACCAAGGCGTCGCTGGCCACCGACAGCTGGCTGTCGGCCGCCTCCTTCCAGGAGACCACCCGGGTCCTCACCGAGGCCGCCATCGAGGGCAAGTCGGATCATCTGTTCGGCTTGAAGGAGAACATCATCATCGGCAAGCTCATCCCGGCCGGTACCGGTATGAGCCGCTACCGGGACATCACCCTCGACGCCCCCGAGGCCGAGAGGATGACCTTCTGGAGCTCCGGGGATGACGAGGCCGGCACCGAGGACCTGGCCGCCTGGCTGGCCTCCATCGGCTCGACCGACGGGGAGGAGGCCGTCGACGGAGTGGCGCTCGGCGGCTTCGACACCAGCAGCGGGCTCAACTTCGACGACGCGTCTTTCGAGTCGTCGTTCGGCGAGAGCGGGGACGCCTCGGCTTCTTAGCCGAAGTCACGAACAGGTGGAAGACCGGGCCCGGCCGTCAGCGTCAAGCAGGCGGCCGGGCCCAGTTCGCGGGGAGGCCCAGTTCGCGGGGAGGCCCGATCGGGCAGACCGGGGAGGTCCTAGGGCAGCATCGGGGTCGGTGAGGGGTTGCGCCGGTCACGATCCTCGTAGATGCTGAGGACCGTCTGGGAGGTGGTCAGCAGCAGGATTCCCAGGCAGGCGACCGCAGCGGCGGCGATCTCGAGAGCGAACTGCGTTTCGTTGAGCCGGACCGCTTCGCCGAGCACGACATCGCCGATGACCACCGCGACCAGCGGTTCGAGGACTCCCACGAAGGGCATCGAGTAGGCCAGTGGACCGGCCTGGTAGGCGCTCTGAGACACGGTCAGGGCGACGATGCCCACCCCCACGGCCACGTACACCTGCCAGGTGTAGAAGGCCCTCAGCACGTCGGTGCTGAGCAGGTGGGTGACGGCCTTGGTGAGCACCGAGAGCACCCCGAAGGCCAGCCCCGCGGCCGAACCGAGGAACATGGCCCGGGTCGGACCGTGGCGGGTCGAGCCGATGGCCACGCAGGCGGTGGCGACGATTCCGACGGGCACCAGGCTCTCGATCCACTGGACGGTGGGCGGGTTCTGGACGCCTTTGGCCGGGTCGGCCGAGAGGAGGAAGATGGCGACCCCCGACATGACCGCCAGGATCCCGGCCCATTCGCGCAGTCCGGCCCGGCGGTGCCGGCGGAGAATCCCGAACGGGATGGCGAAGGCCAGCTCGAGGACCACGATGGGTTGAACGAGGGCCACCGGGCCGAAAGCGAGCCCCGCCGCCTGGAGCCCGAAACCGGCCAGCATGGACAGGCCGCCCAGCACCCACTGCGGCCGTTTCAGCAGGTCCAGCAGCAGGCCGGGGCTGAGCGAACGGTCGGCCGACACCGTCTGAGTCGACTCCTGCTGCATCACTGCCGCGAAGGCGAACATCACGGCCGCCAGCAGGGCGCAGACCACCGAGGTACCGAATCGCATACCACCGAACAGGGTACCGGCGATGCCTGCCGGCGGTACCTTGGCCTGGTGAGTCGCTGGGACGCTTCCAAAATTCCCGAGCTCGACGGCAAAGTGGCCCTGGTGACGGGGGCCAACTCGGGGCTCGGACTGGAGACCTCGGTGCTGCTCGCCGGTGCCGGCGCCCGGGTCATCCTGGCCTGCCGCAACCGGTCCCGCGCCGAGGCGGCCGCCGCCCGGGTGGGTCCGGGAGCCGAGATTGTGGAGGTCGACCTGGCCTCCCTGAAGTCGGTGGCTGAGTCGGCCCGGGCCGTCGCGTCCAGAGTCGACCGACTGGACATCCTGGTGCTCAACGCCGGTCTGATGGCCGTCGACCGGGCGCGCACCAAGGACGGCTTCGAGATGCAGTTCGGGGTCAACCATCTCGGCCACTTCGCCCTGACCGCCGGCCTTGCGCCGCTGGTCACCGCGGCACCGGCGGCGCGGGTCGTGTCGGTCAGCAGCATGGGCCACCGGCCCGGGCGCTTGGACTTCGGGGATCTGATGTTCGAGCTCCGCCGCTACGACCGTTGGCGACCGTACTTCGCCAGCAAGCTGGCCAACCTGCTCTTCGCCGCCGAACTCGAGCGGCGGTTGCGCCGAGCGGGCCTCGCCGCCCAGTCCCTCGCCGCCCACCCTGGAGCGACCGCCACCGACCTCGGCCACGAGGGGACCGGTATCACCAACGCACTGCTGCGCCCGGGCGGCCGGCTGGCCCAACCGGTGCGGATAGGGGCGCTGCCCATCGTCCGGGCGGCGACCGATCCGGGCGCCCGGGGCGGGGAGTTCTACGGCCCGCAGTACCGGCTCGCCGGCTACCCGGTACTCGAGACACCGAGCCGTCGCGCCCGCAACGTGGCTGACGCCGCGCGCCTCTGGCAGGAATCCGAGCGCCTGACCGGGTTGAGGCTCCTGCCGTGACCGTCACCGCAGCGGCTGTCACCGACGCCTTCGAGGAGGCCGCCCGCCGGCGCACTTTCGCCATCATCAGCCATCCCGACGCCGGCAAGACCACGCTCACCGAGAAGTTCCTGCTCTACGCCGGGGCGGTCCAAGAAGCCGGGGCGGTCAAAGCCCGGGCCGGCCGTCGGCGGGCCACCTCGGACTGGATGGCCCTGGAGCAGGAGCGGGGCATATCGATCAGCTCGACGGTCCTGCAGTTCCCCTACCGGGGCTGCACCGTCAACCTCCTCGACACCCCCGGCCACCGCGACTTCTCGGAGGACACCTACCGGGTCCTCACCGCCGCCGACGCCGCCATCATGGTCCTCGATGTGGCCAAGGGCATCGAGCCGCAGACCCTGAAGCTGTTCGAGGTGTGCCACGCCCGGCGGCTGCCAGTGCTCACCTTCCTCAACAAGTGCGACCGGCCGGGGCGCAACCCCCTCGAGTTGCTCGACGAAATAGAGGAGCAGATCGGCCTGGTGCCCACGCCAGTTACCTGGCCGGTGGGGGAGCCGGGGGTGTTCCACGGTGTCGTCGACCGCCGCGACGGCGGCTTCGTGGGCTTCACCCGGACCGGCCGGGGAGGAGCTTCCGAGGCCGAGGAGTTCCGTCTCGAGGGGGACGAGGCGGCGGCCCGCTACGGCGATGACTGGCATCATGCGGTGGAGGAGGCCGCGCTCCTCGACGAGGTCGGCGCGACTTTGTCCCCCGAGACCTTCCTGGCCGGCATCTCCAGTCCGCTGTTCGTAGGGTCGGCGCTGACCAACTTCGGGGTCAGGCACCTCCTCGACGCGGTGATCGACCTGGCTCCGGGGCCGTCACCGGTGGCCGACCACGAAGGTCGGCCCCGTCCCCTGGACCTGCCCTTCTCCGGCTTCGTCTTCAAGGTCCAAGCCAACATGAACCCGGCCCACCGCGACCACGTCGCCTTCGTGCGGGTGTGCTCGGGCCACTTCGAGCGGGGCATGGTCTTGACCCACGGCGTCACCGGCAAGCCCTTTGCCACCAAGTACGCCGCCTCGGTGTTCGGCTCCGAGCGCGACACCATCGATGAGGCGTGGCCGGGCGACGTGATCGGTCTGGTCAACGCCAGCGGACTGCGCGTCGGCGACAGCCTCTACGCCGGCTCCGACCCGGTGACTTTTCCTGCCGTCCCGGCTTTCCCGCCGGAGCTGATCGCCACTGCCCACCCCCGTGATCTGTCGCGTTCCAAGCAGTTCAAACGGGGTCTGGCCCAGCTCGAGCAGGAGGGGGTGGTGCAGATCCTCCAGCGTGGCGACGATCCGACTCCCATCCTGGCGGCGGTGGGCGTCATGCAGTTCGACGTGCTCGCCCACCGTATGGAGCACGAGTTCGGGGCGGCCATCTCGCTGTCGGGACCCCACGAGCGGACGGTCCGCCGGACCGACGCCGCCACCGCCGACCAGCTCCTGGCCCTAGGCGGCGTCGACGTCCTGCGCCGCCGCGATGGCGCCCTCCTGGCCGTGTTCCAGAGCCCCTACTGGTTGGCCCGGGTGGCCGCCGACCACCCGGATTTCACCCTGGAGCAGATCGTCACCACCTAATCTTCGGTCCCCATGGACGTGGGTGGCTATGTGGCAGTCGGCTTCGAGGCCGTGAGGGAGGCGTTCGCGCAGAACTTCGCGACCCGCAGCGAGGTCGGTGCGGCCTGCGCCGTCTACCGGGGTGGCCAGCTGGTGGTCGATGTCTGGGGTGGTGTGGCCGACCCGAAGGACGGGCGACCGTGGGATCGGGACACCCTCGCTCTGGTCTATTCGACGACCAAGGGCGTCACGGCCATCTGCGCCCACCACCTGGCCCAACGGGGAGGCCTCGACCTCGATGCCCCGGTGGTGCGCTACTGGCCCGAATTCGGGGTGGGCGGCAAGGACACCACGACCGTTCGGGACCTTCTCGCCCACCGGGCCGGTGTGCCTACCCTCGAGCCGCGGATGGGCCGTCAGCAGGCCCTCGAGTGGGACCCGCCGGTCGCCGCTCTGGCCGCCCAGTCCCCGCTGTGGGAGCCCGGGACGGCCCACGGGTACCACGCCGTCACCTTCGGTTGGCTGGTCGGTGAGGTGATCCGCCGGGCCTCGGGGCGCAGCGTGGGCGCCTACCTGGCCGAGGAGGTGGCCGGTCCTCTCGGCCTGGACCTCTGGATCGGCCTGCCGGCCAGTGAGGAGTCCCGCGTGGCCCGCCTGGTCGCACCGGCCCCACTTTCTGTCAGCCGTGGCGACCTCGAGGCCTTGACCGACGCCGAACGGGCCCGGCTACGGGCACTGGCCGATCCCGACTCCCTCCTGCAGCGGGCCCTCAACCCGACCGATCCCCCTTTCTCCTTCAACCGTCCCGACCTGCACGCCGCCCAGCTCCCGGCGGCCAACGGCATCGGCACGGCCCGCTCACTGGCCCGTCTGTACGCCGCAACCCTCGGCGAGGTCGACGGATTCCGGGTGCTCGACGCCCAGGCCGTGGCCGGAGCCACCTCGGAGTGCTCGGCCGGCCTCGACCGGGTGCTCGGCGTGGAGACCCGCTTCGGCTCGGGGTTCTTCCTCTCCTCCGCGTTCTCGCCCATGATGGGACACGGTTCTTTCGGTCATTCGGGCGCCGGCGGGTCCCTCGCCTTCGCCGATCCCGAGACCGGTGTCGGCTTCGCCTACGTCATGAACCAGATGCAGCAGGGTCTGGCCGCCGACCCCCGGCCGGCGGCACTGGTGTCAGCCCTGCGCCACGCCCTCACCTCCGCCGGCTAGCCCCGTTCAGCACCGCCAAGGTGAACCCGTCGTAGCCTTTGGATCCGACGGTCTGGATGGTGGTGGCCTCCACGTCGCTCCTGGCCGCCAGAAGGTCGTGGAGGGCGCGCACCCCCCGTACCCGGCCGTCGGCGACCGTGGCGTCGGCCAGGGCGCCCCCCCGGACCACGTTGTCGGTGATGATCACCCCGCCCGGCCGGGTGATCCCGACCGCCAGGTCGAAGTAGATGGGAATGTTGTCCTTGTCGGCGTCGATGAAGACCAGGTCGAACGGGTCGGCCGGCTGCTGGGCGAGAGCCGTCAGGGACTCCGTGGCCGGCCCGACCCGGATCTCGACGAGCCGACCCACCCCGGCCCGGTCGAGATTGGCCCGGGCCACCTCGGCGTGCCTCGGTTCGATCTCCAGGGTCACCAAAGTGCCGTCGTCGGGGAGTGCCCGAGCCAGCCATATGGTGCTGTAGCCCCCCAGTGTCCCCACCTCGAGGACACGCCGAGCCGAGATGGAGCGCGCTATCAGATGCAGCAGCTTTCCCTGAGGTGCCGACACCGCGATGGCCGGCAGACCGGCCCTGGTCGAGTCCTCGAGTGCCGCCTCGAGGTCGGGGTCCGTGCCGATCAGACGTTCGGCTATGTAGCCGTCGACGGTGCTCCAGAGGTCCTCTTCGCTCATGGTCGCAACCTACCCCGCGGGCGGCTAACCACCTTTGGACGGTGACCCTCGCTACAATCTGCGCTTTATAAATGGTGCGGACCCCACAAGCTTCCACCGGCTCCGCTCGGGGTCCGTTCCACGGGAGCCGTCGTCTCGAGCGGCCACCCGCAATGTGGCGAAGATGTCGTCCAGCGCGGGCCCATGGGGCTGCCTCCCTTTTTCCACGAACCACTCATGAGCGAACACCCGGGCGAAGACGAAGTGCGGCAGACGCACCAGGACCGCCAACGTGCGCACTCCGTGGTCGGCTCCGGCCTGAGTGGCGTGGGCCGACATGGCGGCCCGCTTGGCCGTCGCGAAGCGGGCGGTGGGGATCCGATGGGTGATGCGCTCCGGCGCGCTGAACGCCCGCGCGAAGCGCTCGGGGGACCACTCGGCGCGGTCCACCCCGAGCCGCCCGAGAATCCCGGTGCGATCCAGGACGGTCAGGACCCGCACGAGGGGCCGGCGGTCCACGGTCGCCTCGAGCACGACCCTCGTCCCCGCCCGTTCGGCGGCGAGGAGGCCGACGCGGTGTACCTGGATGTGGTCGGGGTGGCCGTAGCCTCCCGCCGGGTCGTAGACGGTCAGCACATCGGCGGCCGTCTCGTCCAGGATGGCCGCCAGGCGGGCCGCCGCCTCCTGCGGGTCGGCCTGGCTGAAGGCCGCCTCGTCGGAGGAGTCGGCGTTCAGCCCCGAGTCGGCGTAGCCCAGGTGGCGCACGTCCCCGCAGCCGAGCGCGGCGGCGGCCCGGCGCAACTCGTCCAGGCGGCGCTCGCCCAGGCGACCGTCGGCGGTGGCTGCGGCGCGGGCCAGCCCGGCGGCACCGTCGGTGGCCGTGACGATCACCACTCGGTGGCCGTCGGCCGCGGCCCGGGCCAGGGTCCCCGCGGTGAGCAGGGCCTCGTCGTCGGGGTGGGCGTGGAACGACACGACCGTGTAGGTCACCTCCCCATGTTGCCGACCTCGCGGCCGGCGCGCCGACTCGAGCGGAGGGGGAGTCGTCAGCCGTGAGGATCCTCCACGTCACCGACTGCTACCTGCCCCGCCTGGGCGGCATCGAGCTGCAGGTCGACGACCTGGCGTCGCGCCAAGCCGATGCCGGTCACGATGTCACCGTGCTCACCACCACGGCCGGGGTGGCCCTGTCGATCCCTCGCCTCGGGGATGACCCGGGGGGCGACGGTCTCCCGCCCGGTCAGGCTGGGGGCGCCGGCGGGAGCCGCATCCGTGTCGTGAGCGTGGCCCGGGACCGCCACCCGCGCGAGAAGATCATGTATCGCTCCACCCGTCGGGGGGTGCGGCGTCTGCTGGACCAGCTCGACGATTTCGATCTGGTCCACGTTCACGCCTCGAGCTTTTCGCCCCTGGTCTTCCTCTCCGCCCACCACGCTTCGCGGCGAGGAGTGCCCACGGTGGCGACCGTGCACTCGTTGTGGGCCAAGGCCACCCCCCTGTTCCGGGGCGCCGACCTGCTGGCCGGCTGGGGCGGTTGGCCGGTGGTGTGGTCGGCGGTGAGCAATGCCGCGGCTGCGCCCCTCCGGTCCATCCTGGGAGGTCGGGTACCGGTTGCCATACTGCCCAACGGGGTAGACCCTGACGATTGGCGGGTGGCCCACGACGGTGCCGGTCCGGCCGCAACCGGCGAACCGCGGGTGCTGAGGGTGGCCGTGGTGTCCCGTCTGGCCCGTCGCAAACGGGTCGTTCCGCTGGTCGAGATCCTGCGCGCCGCCCACGACCGACTCCCGACCGGGGTGATCCTCGACGTCAGGGTGCTCGGCGAGGGACCCAAGCGGGGGGAGTTGGAGCGATACCTGAAGCGCCACGACATGGACAGCTGGGTCCACCTCGTAGGTCGCCGTAGCCGCGGCGAAATCCGCGAGGTGTTCTCCCACAGCGACCTGTTCGTGGCGCCGGCCTCGCTCGAGTCGTTCGGCATCGCCGCTCTCGAGGCGCGCTGCGCCGGGCTTCCGGTGCTGGCCCGCTCGGGGACCGGAGTCCAGGATTTCGTGGCCCACGGGGTCGAAGGATGGCTGGTCGACTCCGACCGGGCCATGATCGAAGCCATCGTGGCCCTGGCCGTGGGCAGCGAACGTCTCGATCTGGTGGCCGACCACAACCGGACGGTGCCGGCCCGCATCAGCTGGAAGGTGGTCCTCGACGAGTGCGAGGAACTCTACGAGCAGGCGGCGGTGGGCCACGGTCGTCGCTGGCAGCGGGCCGGCAGTCAACCTGAGCGAATCCCGGAGGGCCACCTCCAAGGAGTCGACGCCGGCGCCCGGAGCGGCGGCTCTGAGCACGCACCCCGGCGATGAGCGAGCTGGGTGTAGTGGGCGTGGCCCTCGGCTCGGCGGTGGCGGCCGCGTCGTCGACCATCCTCCAGCACCACAGCGCCCGCCAGGCCCCCGACGGTCGCACCCACCGCTTCCTCGGACACCTCGTCACCCGCCCGCTGTGGATCGCCGGCCTGGTCGCCGGGGTGGTGGGTCTGATCCTGCACGTGGTGGCTCTCGACCACGGCCAACTGGCCGTGGTGCAGCCCCTGCTGATCTCGGGGGTGCTGTTCGCCCTGCCCATCAGCGCCCTGCTGGAGGGCCGGCGCCCGTCGGGTCGGGAGTGGTTGCTGGCCCTGCTGGTGGTGGTCGGTCTGACTACCTTCCTGCTGGCGGCCCGGCCCAGCAAGGGGGTCGTGAAGATCGACGCCGACGTGCTGGCCTGGTCCAGCCTGACCGCCACCGCCGTCGTGGGCGCCTTCACCCTCTTCGGGGTGTGGTGGCCGGCGGGCCACCGGCCGGCCCTGCTCGGCACCGCCGCGGGTATCGGCTTCGGCCTGGTGGCAGCCCTGATCAAACAGGCCACCGCCATTTTCCAGTCCGGGGGTCTCCTGCACCTCCTCGCCGACTGGCCGCTCTACGCCCTGATCGGGGTCGGCGCCGTCTCTCTAGGGCTCAACCAGATGGCCTATCGGGCCGGGCCGCTGGCCAAGTCCATGCCGGCCCTCACCGTCAGCGACCCGGCGGCCTCGGTCGTGCTGGGGGTGCTGGCCTTCAAGGAGCGCCTGGCCGGCGACGCCTGGTCGGTGACCTTGCAGGTGGTCGGCTTCGTGGTCATGGCCCTGGCGGCCGCTCAGCTGGCCCGCCGGGAGGCTTCACAGGAGAGTCTCGAAGCCCCGGTGTAGCGCCGCCCAGGGGGCGGGGATCCCGGATCGAGGAAGCGAGGTTCCAACACCCGCTCCGAAGCGCTACCATGGTCCTCGGCCATCCGGCCGGTCGTGGCGCGCTACTCCAACGAGTTGCCTCGGTACCGGCTGACGGCCGAAGCATCGTCCGGGGCTGCCCCGGTAGAGCGCCCCAACAAGCACGTTTCACGAGAGGTTCAGGTTGCCCACCATCGCGCAGTTGGTCCGGAAGGGCCGGGAGCAAAAGACGGTCAAGACCAAGACGCCCGCACTGCGCGGCGCCCCGCAGAGGCGGGGCGTGTGCACCCGGGTCTACACCACCACTCCCAAGAAGCCGAACTCCGCGCTGCGCAAGGTGGCCCGTGTCCGGCTCACCAGCGGGGTCGAGGTGACCGCCTACATCCCCGGGGAGGGCCACAACCTCCAGGAGCACTCCATCGTGCTGGTCCGCGGCGGCCGGGTGAAGGATCTCCCCGGCGTCCGTTACAAGATCATCCGCGGCACGCTGGACACCTCCGGCGTCCGCGACCGCAAGCAGGCCCGCAGCCGTTACGGCGCCAAGCGGGGCTAGAAGGGATTACGACATGCCCCGTAAAGGACCGGCTCCCCGGCGCGACCTCCTGCCCGACCCCATCTACCGGTCGGTGCTGATCACCCAGATAGTCAACAAGGTGCTCGAAAGGGGCAAGAGGAGCCTGGCCGAGCGCATCGTCTACGAAGCTCTCGACATCATCAAGGAGCGCAGCGAAGGCGACCCGGTGGCCGTGGTCAAGCGGGCGGTGGAGAACACCAAGCCCCAGCTCGAGGTCAAGAGCCGACGTGTCGGCGGCGCCACCTACCAGGTTCCCGTCGAGGTCCGCTCGAAGCGGGCCGCCACCCTCTCCATCCGATGGCTCGTGGGCTACTCCCGCCAGCGTCGTGAGAAGACCATGGCCCAGAAGCTGGCCGCTGAGCTGCTCGACGCCTCCAACGGTGTCGGCGCAGCCGTCAAGCGCCGTGAGGACATGCACAAGATGGCCGAGTCCAACAAGGCTTTCGCCCACTATCGCTGGTAACCCGGCTCGCCGCCGCGGCAGCTAACCGCTCCCCCCGAATAGCAGCATCGAAGTAAAGAGGAATTATGGCTGAAGCCACCGCAACCCGCGCCAAGCCCCTGGGCCAGGTACGCAACATCGGGATCATGGCCCACATTGACGCGGGTAAGACGACCACCACCGAGCGCATCCTCTTCTACACCGGGATCAACTACAAGATCGGTGAGGTCCACGAGGGCGCGGCGACCATGGACTGGATGCCCCAGGAGCAGGAGCGGGGCATCACCATCACCAGCGCGGCCACCACCTGCGAGTGGGACGGCACCCGGATCAACATCATCGACACCCCCGGCCACGTGGACTTCACCGTCGAGGTGGAGCGCAGCCTGCGGGTGCTCGACGGTGCCGTCGCCGTCTTCGACGCCGTCGCCGGGGTGGAGCCCCAGACCGAGACGGTGTGGCGCCAGGCTGACAAGTACGGGGTGCCCCGCATGTGCTTCGTCAACAAGATGGACCGCATCGGGGCCGACTTCTACCGCTGCGTGGACATGATCAAGGACCGCCTCGGCGCCACCGTCGCCGTGGTCCAGCTGCCCATCGGCGCCGAGAGCGAGTTCCGCGGCTGCATCGACCTGCTCGGTATGAGAGCCATGGTCTGGAACGACGATGCCGCCAAGGGGGAGAAGTTCGACCAGGTCGATATCCCCGAGAACCTGCGCGCCGAAGCCGAGACCTACCGCCACGAGCTGATCGACACCCTGTCCAACTTCGACGACGAGATCACTGAGAAGTTCCTCGGCGAGGAGGAGATCACCTCGTCGGACCTCGAGCGGGCCCTGCGGGCCGCCACCATCGCCGGCCAGGTCGTGCCGGTACTGTGTGGGAGCGCCTTCAAGAACAAAGGCGTCCAGCCCATGCTCGACGCGGTGGTGTCGTACCTGCCCAGCCCGATAGACATCCCACCCACCAGGGGGACCGACGTCAAAGGCATCGAGGAGCTGGAGCGGCGGGCCAGCGACGACGAGCCGTTCGCCGCTTTGGCCTTCAAGATCATGACCGATCCCCACCTGGGGAAGCTCACCTACGCCCGGGTCTACTCCGGGAAGCTGACCACCGGCAGCGGCATCATCAACTCCTCCAAGGATCGCAAGGAACGGGTCGGGCGCATCCTGCAGATGCATGCCAATCACCGCGAGGACCGCGACGCCGCCTTCGCCGGTGACATCGTGGCGCTGGTCGGCCTGAAGCAGACCACCACCGGCGACACCCTCTGCGACCCGAGCTCGCCGATCGTGCTCGAGTCCCTGGACTTCCCCGAGCCGGTCATCCACGTGGCAGTGGAGCCCAAGACCAAGAACGACCAGGACAAGCTGTCGCGGGCCCTGCAGGCGCTGTCCGAGGAGGACCCCACCTTCCAGGTCCACTCCGACGAGGAGACCGGCCAGACGGTCATCGGCGGCATGGGCGAACTGCACCTCGAGGTGCTCGTCGACCGTATGCTGCGGGAGTTCAAGGTCGACGCCAACGTCGGCAAGCCCCAGGTCGCCTACCGCGAGACCATCAAGAACGGCGTGCACAAAGTCGAGACCCGCTACGTCCGTCAGACCGGCGGTCGAGGCCAGTACGGCCACGTCGTACTGGACCTGGAGCCGACGGGCCCGGGCGGCGGCTACGAGTTCGTGGACAAGATCAGCGGCGGCATCATCCCTAAGGAATACATCCCCTCCGTCGACGCCGGCATCCAGGACGCCATGTCCTCGGGTGTCCTGGCCGGCTACCCCGTGGTGGACATCCGCGCCACCTTGGTGTTCGGCTCCTACCACGACGTCGACTCCTCGGAAATGGCGTTCAAGATCGCCGGGTCGATGTGCTTCAAGGAAGCCTGCCGCAAGGCCCATCCGGTCCTGCTCGAGCCGATCATGTCAGTCGAGGTGGTCACCCCCGAGGACTACATGGGCGACGTCATCGGCAACCTGAGCTCCCGCCGAGGCAAGGTCGAGGGCATGGAGCAGCGGGGCAATTCCCAGGTAGTCCGGGCTCAGGTCCCCCTGGCCGAAATGTTCGGGTACGCTACTGACCTGCGGTCGCGCAGCCAGGGGCGAGCGACTTACAGCATGCAGTTCAACTCGTACCAGGAAGTCCCCGACTCGATCGCCCAGGAGATCGTTAAGCGGATCCGGGGAGAGTAAGCGGCCTCGTGCCGAGTACCCGCCGTACCGGCTGAACCCGGTCGGCAAAACCACTATCGTTTGACACCGCGTCTATCACCCGGCCGGGCGGCCGGAACCCGCATGAGGAGCGTGCCTTTCAATGGCGAAGCAGAAGTTCGAGCGCACAAAGCCCCACCTGAACATCGGGACGATGGGGCACATCGACCACGGTAAGACGACCCTTACCGCAGCCATCACCAAAGTGCTCGCAGGGCGCTACCCCGAGGGGAACGCTCCTATCGCGTTCGACCAGATCGACAAGGCCCCCGAAGAACGCCAGCGCGGCATCACCATCAACATCGCCCACGTGGAGTACCAGACTCCCAACCGGCACTACGCCCACGTGGACATGCCCGGTCACGCCGACTACATCAAGAACATGATCACCGGTGCCGCCCAGGTCGATGGCGCCATCCTGGTGGTCGCCGCCACGGACGGCCCCATGGCCCAGACCCGTGAGCACGTGCTGCTGGCCCGCCAGGTTGGCGTGCCCTCCATCGTGGTCGCCCTCAACAAGTCCGACGCCGTCGACGACGAGGAGTTGCTCGACCTGGTGGAGCTCGAGGTGCGCGAACTGCTCAACGAGTACGAGTTCCCCGGCGACGACACCCCGGTAGTCCGGGTATCCGCTCTGAAGGCCCTCGAGGGCGACAAGGAGTGGGAGGACAAGATCATCGAGCTCATGGAAGCCGTCGACGAGTTCGTTCCCGAGCCGGTGCGTGAGCTCGACAAGCCGTTCCAGATGCCCATCGAGGACGTCTTCACCATCCAGGGACGCGGCACGGTGGTGACCGGCAAGGTGGAGCAGGGCCGGATCAAGGTGGGCGAGGAAGTCGAGATCGTCGGTCTCCGTCCCACGCAGAAGACCACTTGCACCGGGGTCGAGATGTTCCGCAAGCTGCTCGACGAGGGCGAGGCCGGTGACAATATCGGCGCTCTCCTGCGCGGCACCAAGAAGGAGGACGTGGAGCGGGGCCAGGTGCTCTGCAAGCCCGGTTCCATCACCCCCCACACCGAGTTCGAGGGCGCCATCTACGTGCTGTCGAAGGAGGAGGGTGGCCGCCACAAGCCGTTCTTCAACAACTACCGGCCGCAGTTCTACTTCCGGACCACCGACGTGACCGGGAGCATCTCCCTGGCCGAGGGAACCGAGATGGTCATGCCCGGTGACAACACCGAGATCAAGGTCGAGCTGCAGAAGCCCATCGCCATGGAGGAGGGTCTGCGCTTCGCCATCCGTGAGGGTGGCCGGACCGTGGCCTCGGGCCGGGTCACCAAGATCCTCAAGTAGTAATCGCTTCGGGGGAGGGGGCCGGCTCAGCGTCGGCCGCCTCCCTGATTCCGGGGCTCGCCACACCCTGTTATTTGACATCCCGCACGCACCTGAAACGGAGTATCAGCCGATGGCTGAAGGAACCAAGCAGCGCATTCGCATACGGCTCAAGGCCTACGACCACGAGATCCTCGACCAGTCGACCAAGAAGATCGTCGAGACGGTGCTGCGCACGCAGGCCAAGGTGCGGGGTCCGGTGCCGCTCCCTACGGAGCGCAACCGCTACACCGTGATCCGCTCGCCCCACAAGTACAAGGACAGCCGCGAGCACTTCGAGATGCGGGTCCACAAGAGGTTGCTCGACATCGTCGAGCACACGCCCAAGACGGTGGACTCCCTCCAGCGCATCGAGCTCCCGGCCGGTGTGGATATCGAGATCAAGATACAACAGAA